>DATMGU010000090.1:0-58115 GCA_035555315.1 Allostellaceae bacterium | reverse complement strand
CTGGCCAACCAGACCGCCCGGGCGACCGAGGATATCGCCGCCCAGATCAGCGAGATCCAGGGGGCAACCCAACAGGCGGTGAGCGCCATCCAGGGCATCGGGGCCACGATCACCGAGATCAGCGCGATTGCCGGAACCATCGCCGCGGCGGTCGAGGAGCAAGGGGCGGCGACCCAGGAGATTGCTCGCAACGTGCAGCAGGCGGCGTTCGGCACGGGCGAGGTGACCGAGAATATCGGCACGGTGAAGCAGGCTTCGGCCGATACCGGTGCCGCGGCTCGAAACGTACTCTCCGCCGCCGATGACGTGTCGCGGCACGCCATCGATCTTAGCCAGGAAGTCGACGGCTTCCTGGCCGGGGTGAAGGCCGCTTGACCGCACCCCCGATCGAATGACGGCCCCGTAGGGCCGACACCATCGGCCGCGTTCCTCGGTGGTCGTTCACGTCTGACCAACGGGGCTTGGCGCGACGATAGCGTCCCACTCCGGCATGGAGAGGTGGAGCACCTGGTAGCGGATGCCGGATGTCTCGTGGGCCGCATCCCGCCAGAGCGTGAAATGCACCAAACTCCAGCTCAGCGGATCTACCGCCAGCGCGCTGGAATGGACGCCGGGCAGGTTTGCCCGTCGCCGCATCTCGCCGAGTGCCGCCTCGACCGCCGCGGTCGGGTCGGCGTCGGCGGCGATCGGTTCGATAAGCCGGGTCGCCTGCACGGGGGTCGATCCCCATGCCGGGCCCTGGGCGCAGGCCACGCCTGTCCAGTGCCGCACGGCAGGGCGGCCGAACGAGGTGACGATGTTGCCGAAGCCGCCGCCTCCCCATAGGAAGCGATTCATGCCGCCGATCGAGGCCCAAAGGTAGAACGGCGCGTAGTGATTGACCGGCGAATCATCGATGCCGCGCTCGCGGATCAGATAGGCCTTGAGCCCGAGCCCCGGAAAATTGTCGAGCAGCGGCCCCTTCGAGGCGACGCGTTTCCGGATGATGCTCATGTCGTAATCGGCCGGCAGCGCTATCTCGTATTGCATGGCGTACATAGCGGTATCTCTCCGAATCACGCGTGATTGGCGACAGAGGCCCGATGGCCTTGATGTTTCCACCATGTCACCTGCGGATTGATCCTGAAAATCAGGAAATATTGTACTGTTGATCCTGAAAAATGGGACGATATTCATGCGTCGGCTAACCTTCGATCTGGACGTGCTGCGCAGCTTCGTGGCCGGCATCGAACTCGGCAGCTTCGCCAAAGCGGCCGATCGATTGGGTCGTTCCACCTCTGCGGTCAGCGCCCAGCTCAAGAAATTGGAACAACAGGCCGGGACACCGATCTTCCGCAAAGCCGGCCGGGGCCTGGCATTGACCGAAGCCGGCGAGACGATGCTGGCCTATGCCCGTCGGCTCATCGATCTCAACGACGAGGCAGCGACGGCGATCGGCGGTGTCGACCTGGAGGGTTGGGTAAGGCTGGGCGTGCAGGAGGATTTCGGCGAGGCGGTGCTGCCCCAGGTGCTCGGTCGCTTTGCCCGGGCACATCCCAAGGTCAAGATCGAGGGCAGGGTCGCTCGCAATGCCGACCTGCTGGAACGGGTGACCTCGGGGCGGCTCGATCTGGCGCTCGCCTGGGATGATGGGGGCGGCACCTTCCGTGGCGAACCGCTTGCCGCGTTGCAGATGCGTTGGATCGGTCCCACCGCTCGTGAGGGCAAGGACCGAGAAGCCGGCCCGCCTGAAGGCTGGTCCGCGTCGGCGGGGGAGCCGTTGCCGTTGGTCCTGTTCGAAGCGCCCTGTCTGTTCCGCACCGCCGCTGCCGCGGCGCTCGACAGGGCCGACATCCCTTGGCGGGTCGCCTTCACCAGCGCCAGCCTCGGCGGTTTATGGGCGGCGACCGCCGCCGGCCTCGGTCTTACCGTCCGTACGCGTTTGGGGTTGCCACCCGGCGTCGCCGCTTTGGAGGATGGCCTGCCGGATCCGCTACCGTCACTGCCGCTGGTGCTTCACCAAGCCGAAGCGGACCCCGGACCTGCCACGTCCCGGCTCGCCGAGATCGTGCGCGACGCCGTGCGCGATGCCACGGGATGACATCACCGCAGGCCGAGCTGCTCGATCACCTCGGCGACCTTCCGCTGTGCCGCATCGGGCAAGGGCAGAATCGGACGCGGCGGCACGGCGTGGCAGATGTCGAGCAGGTTGGCGGCTGCGTAGACGACGCGCAAGCTGCTGAACTGCTTGAAAATATCCCACAACGGCCGCATCTCGGCATTCAACCGTCGGGCCTCGGCCGCCTCTCCGCTCAAGGCGGCCCGGACGATTTTGAGGCAGGGCTCCGGAAACAGTCCGCCTGCCACGCTGTACCAGGTGCCGGCACCAGCCAGCAGGGCCTCGGTCGCGTGCCAATCCACGCTGCAGCCGAGCGAAAAGCCCTTCGGGATCACCTCGCGCAGCCCGCGCAGATGGTCGGCGATCGTCTCCGCACCCGGTGCCGGGCTCTTCACCGCATGCAGATTGGGCAGTTGGCTCAGCCGGCCGATCAATGCGGGGCTGAAGGCGAAATGGGTGGTACCGGGATTGTCGTAGATGCAGAGCGGCAAGCTGCTCGCCCGCGCCACCGTCGCGAAATGCTCGAACACCTCGTCATCGTTCAGCGGAGTGTAGGAGACCGGGGCCAATAGCCCGGCCGCTGCACCGGCCGCTTCAGCGTCCTGGCTCAGCCGTACGGCCTCATCGGTCCGCAGCGCGCCGATCCCGACCAGGATCGGGATCCGTCCCCGCGCCTGCTCCACCGCCGCCTCGATGGTCCGCCGCCGTTCGGCGCGGGTGAGGTAGGGATAAGACCCGGTGCTTCCCAGCAAACCGATGGAATCGACCCCGGCTGCCAGCAGCCGGGCGAGCAGCCCCCGCAACGCTTCGAGATCGACCCGGCCATTGGCATCGGTCGGGGTGATGGGGAATGCGGAAAGGCCTTCGAAGAGCGGCATGACAAACCTTAAGACACGGTGACTGTTGGGGAAAAGCGCACCATCCGCGATCTTGGTAGCAGCCGAGTGATACGGCAAACAGGACCACAATAGGCCTGTTCGATCGGGCCACTTATCGCCAATCGCCGGCGCATTAGACCGGCAGCACCAGCGAGTTGTCGATCAGTGTTGTGTCATAGACGCAGTCGCGCTGCTTCAGCCGCAGCCGGCCATCGACCCGGGCGAAGACATCGAAATACCGGCCGGCCTGATGGATGGTGGTCTTCTCGTCGACAAGGGTTTGCAGCACCAGATAGGTTGCCCGCGCCGTCACCAACCCATCCGTTACGTCCAGGATGCGCGTGTTGCTGACATGGTGCAGCAGAGTGCGCGGCGCATACATGGCGGTGTTCAACAGCGCGAAGACCCGGTCCTTCAGCATGCCGGCGCCCTCGCAATAGACCAGCCCGACCGGCAGGCCGGCATCGGCGTTCTCGCGCGCGGTAATGCGGTAGACGGCGTCTTCGGTGAAGAAGTCCGGCCATTCCGGCAGCCGATCCTCATCCAGCACGGCGCAGTATTCGGCGTTGAACTCCTCGATCTCCAGGCGCAGCGCGCGGCTTGTGGCGATATCCAGCGTCATCGGCCTAAAGCCCCATAACATCGCGGTAGTGCCGGTACATCGACCGGATCGCCGCTTCGCTGATCAGCGTGGTGGAGGTGCCCTCCTTGGTGCCGTCCAACTCGACCAGGCCGGCGCCGGGGATCGATTTGCGCAGCCCGTCCTGCACGAACTTTATCGCCTCGTTATCCTCGAAGCCCAGGAACCCGGACGGTCCCATCAGATTGCCCTGGCGCAGCCGGTGCCGGGTCATTTCCGGCGTGTCGCCCTCATACCCGAACATCGTCCAGACCATGGTGAATTCGTGCGGGCCATGCGGCACGATCTGCCGCGTGCCCAGCGTGTTCAACTCGCGCTGCACGATCAAATTGGGCCAAATCGTCTGCATGGTCACCGACCAGGGCGAGTCGAATTCCTTAACGTAATCGAGCAGGCGCGGGTCGTGCAGCGTCATGCCGTCCTGAAACGCCCGCATCTCCTGCTTGCTGGTCTCGTCGACCGACGGCTTACCATCGCCCTTGGCCGAGGCCATGGTGCCGTGGCGTCCGGTCGGATCGACGATCATCGCCGATTTGTTGCCGGCCACCAGCAGGCCGAAGCTGACCAGATAGGAATGCAGCAAGGTCGCGTGATACGGGTCCTTGAGGTTCTCGTGATAGAGCTTCCAATTGGCCGGCAGGATGTTGCGGTAATAGCCCAGGATGGTCAGCTTGCGCCCGTCGAACGCGGCATCGAAGTCGGTCAGGATCTCGGGGCCCAGATACTCCTCCAGCGACGGCATGTCGGTCGCAAAGGAGGCGAACACCACACCCCGGCGCGTCGTCACGGAGAGTTGCTTGAGGCCGTGCTCCTCCAGCTTGAAACTGGGGGGCATACCGCCTTCTTTTTTTACGCCGCGACGGAACGGCACGGCACTTAGATTGCCGGCGAGGTCATAGGTCCATTGATGGTACGGGCAGACGAATTCCGTCGCCGTGCCGCGCTGGTGGCGGCAAAACTCAGCCGCGCGATGGGCGCAACGGTTCTCGAAGACGCGGATGACACCGTCCATGTCGCGCGCCACGACCACCGGCGTCGGTCCGACATGGGAGCGCCTGAAATCGCCCGGACCGGAGATCTCCGCCTCCAGAGCCACATAATTCCAGGTAGGTCCGTGGAAAATCCGCTCGACCTCGCGCTCATAGACCGCTTGGCTGGTGTAGACCCAGTCGGGGATCCGGGCCAAGCCCTCCGCCGGCCAGGCCGGGATGTCCGAGCCGTCAGGGGAGCCGGGACGGATGGCAGGCGGGCCCCCCGCGATACGCGCGATCGACATGTGCGTTCCCTCGATGAGCATCCTACGCCTGAACAGGTCGGCGAATTTAATCAGTATGCCGCGTATTGTTGTGAATGCAACAACGCGATAGGCTTCCTAACCGGACTCGTTCAGTCCCCGCGCAGGAGATCATCATGGCGCTTCAGCCCTTGGCGACAAAAGGCAATTTCTTTCACATCTACGATTTTCGGGTGAAGCCGGGGATGGGCGAGGACTTCATCCGGCTGTTCGACGAATTCGATTATTCCGATGCCAACCCGATGCATAAATCACCGGCCCAGGTGAAGGATGGTGTGCTGTGCCGTGATGTGACCGACCCAGATCATTTCTACCTGGTCGGCGAATGGTCTGACATTCAGATCCATGCCGGCATCCGCACCGTGCTGGCGGGCATGAAGCCCGCCTTCATCGGCCTGATCGAGGGTGGCAAATTCGTACCGACCTATGCCGAGATCGTCAGCAGCACGCCACAGGAATTGCTGGACAAGGCGGCGGGGTAAGCTCCCGCCCTTCTAAAAGCAACCGCTGGAGCTCTCGGCGCTGCACATCTGCCCGGTGCCGTAGTTGTAGTAGGTGCGGCTGACGTGATGGTAACTCCACATGTTGCCCTCCTCGTCGAAGCCCCATTGGTCGTGATCCGGGGCGTCGCGGCCGGGCATGAAGGAGTCCAGATCCTTCGAGCCCAGCCGGTCGGTGTACCGGGGCTTCGAGGCGCCATCGCCCGGTTTGGGACAGATGATATTGCCGGATTGCCGGTCGAAGCGACAATCGGCCCATGCGGGCGCCGCCATCGCCGGCAGGCCGATGAAGAGGCCGGCCAAGAGGATCGTCATGCGCATGAGGCCGCTCGCCGGAAAGCCGCTACGAGGACGACAGTGTACAGGGCGCCGGCCACCGAGGGCCAGCGGTCGCTTCCGGGTCACTACGCCATCGTGGGATGGCTCGGCAGGTTTTTATGATAAGAGCTTCCACGACCGCGGCGGCCCCACCACAAACCGGCAAGAACCACAATCCATCGACCGTGTGGCCGGTGCCGGACACGTTCCGCGGTGTCTACTCGCACGCCTTCGAAGTGCCCACGGGTAAGCGGCTGCTCTTCATTTCCGGGCAAGTCGGTGTGGCGCCGGATGGGACATTGCCGTCCGATTTCGCCGTTCAATGCGAGCAAGCGATGGACAATGTGGAAGCCCTGCTGGAGGCGGCGGGGATGGCCAGGGTGGATATCGTCAAGCTCACTTACTTCCTGACCCGTGCGGAGGACGCGCCAACGCTTGGCCAGATCAGGCGTCGCCGCTGGGCCTCCGACCAGGCGCCATCGGTTACGGCACTCGTCGTATCGGCGCTCGCGCGTCCCGAATACCTTTTCGAGATCGAGGCCATCGCGGCGGCGGGCTAAGCGCGTGATCGACCGAAGGGTGCCGGGTTGAGCGGGGAACCGGCATAGGTGAGACTGCCCTCAACGCTCTCCCTCATTCATGTCGGCTTATAACTACCGTCATCAAGCCCGCTAAGGATCATCCCTGCATCGAGGCAATAGGGGCTGATACGCGACTTCCGAATTTCGTCGAACACCGGTCGTGCCTCTTGCGGTATCAGGCCCAGAAGCTTATTGGCGGCGTTCAAACGCACCTGCCAATTCGCATGAGAAAAGAGCGGTGCGAGGGCTAGCCGGGCAGCCGGCCCTCGCGAACGGAGTTCCGCATCGATTGCCGCAATTTGATGATAAAATCGAGTATAGCGTTTCGTATCATCGGCCAGCAGGGCGTCGTCTTGCAGTAGGCCGAGTGTCACGAAGCGATCAACAAGATCGGTTAGGCTAAGTGCGGATAGATCAGTTTTTTTCATTTCATTCATGTCGGCTTATAACTACCGTCATCAAACCCCCTAAGCGTCGTCCCTGCATAAAGACAATATGGGCTGATACGGGACCGTAGAATTTCGTCGAACACCGGTCGTGCCTCTTGCGGCACGAGGCCTAGAAGCTTATTGGCGGCGTTCAAACGCACCTGCCAATTCGCATGGGAAAGAAACGGTGCGAGGGCCAGCCGGGCGGCCGGTCCCCGTGAACGAAGCTCCGCATCGATTGCCGCTATTTGACGGTAGAATCGATTGTAGCGAGTTGTATTGCCGTCTAGCAGGGCTTCATCTTGCTGTAGGCCGAGTTTCACAAAACGCTCGACGAGATCGGCTTTCGTCAATGCTGAAAGATCGATCTTTCTCATTATTTTAGCGCCCCGATGTCTTTCAATCCCTGCAAGCCGACCTCATAACGCTCCTCATAGCTTTTGCCCTGAAGATAGTCGCGAGGTGTCTTGCCCCCATACCGATCATTCTCTGTCTGATACCAGTCGTTGAGTTCCCAATGCTTGAACGTCGAGATGCCAGCACATCGGATCGTGCCAGATTACCTATCGGTTACTGTCAGTCAAGAACAAATAAGCAACATGAGGCCGGGGCATAGGATGGCCCGGCCGCAGGAAGATCACCCGAAGCGCGCTAAACTGAACGGAGCGAGGTCGATCGGCGGGGGCCGGTCGGCGACGAGATCGGCGATGCAGCGGCCGGTGATAGCGGCCTGGGTCAGGCCCAGATGCTGATGCCCGAAGGCATAGGTTAGGTTGCGGTGCCGCGCGGCCCGGCCGATCGCCGGCCGGCTGTCGGGGAAGGATGGACGGAAGCCCATCCAGCGCGTGGCGCCGGACCGGTCCAGCCCCGGCAGATAGGGCTTGGCCAGGTCGAACAGGATGTCCGACCGGCGCGGGTTCATCGGCGCCTTGATGCCGGCCATCTCGACCGTGCCCGCCAGGCGCAGGCCGTGGTTCATCGGCGTCACGCAGAACGATGTTTCGGCCATGATGCAAGGCCGGTGCAGCGTGACGTTCGGTGCCGGCAGCATCAGGTGATAGCCCCGTTCGGTCTCGATCGGCGCCTTGTAGCCCAAGTGTCGCATCAGCTTGCCGGACCATACCCCGGCGGTGATCACCACGCGCTGGGCGGTGATGACGCCCTGGTCGGTCATGATCTGCCAGCTGCCGTCCTCCGCCGGGGTCAAGCCCAGCACCTCGGCCCGGCGGATCTCGCCGCCGTCGCGCAGGATCGCCTCGGCGAAGCGCGTGCCCAGGGCCTGCGGATCGGCGCAGCGCGCGGCACTCGGGTAATAGACGCCGCCGGCCAGATCGGGGCTCAAGCCTGGTTCCAACTCCCGCAGGGCGCCGGGTGACAGCGCCTCGGCCGGGATGCCGTGCCCGATCTGCAGCGGGATCTGGGCGATTGTCGAGTCCAGCATCGACCGTGTCCGGCAGGCGACGAGGCCGCCCTGCCGGGTGACCAAATCGCCCGCGCCCGCGCGCTGCAGCAACGGCAGGTAGCTTTGCACCGCCAGCTGATTGAGGCTCGCCAGCGCCGCGGTCGAGGCGGTGAAAGTACCGGGCCGCGCCGCCGCGAGAAAGCGCAGCCCCCAGGGGATCAGCCGAGGCAGATAGGCCATGCGGATGACCAGTGGACCCATCGGGTCGAGCAGCATGCGCGGCAGCCGGTGCCAGATGCCCGGCTCCGCCAGCGGGAAGATCTCGCTCTCGGCGAGGTTGCCGGCATTGCCGGAGGAGCAGCCGCTCGCCGGCTCCGCCGGATCGAGCAGCAGCACCCGATGTCCGTCCGCCTGCAATTGCAGCGCCGTCGCCAGCCCAACGATGCCCGCCCCGACGATGATCGTTTTGCCTGCTTCCACCCCGAAGATCCCCCCAATCATGCCCCGCCGTCACTGAATAGCGACGTTCCCGGACGACGCAATGCCAATCCGGTGCCGGTGCCTCAGGGGAGGCTAACCCGCCTTCCGCTGCTCCGCCGCATAGGCCAGGTACTGCTCCCGCAAGCCGAGCGCGAAGGAGCCGGCTCGGCCATTGCCGATCACCGCGTCGTCGATCTGGCTGACCGGCAAGGCGAGGCTGGTGGCGCTGCTGACGAACGCCTCGCGCGCCGCCTTCGCCTCGGCCACGGTGAAGGGCCGTTCGACCAGGGTAAGGCCCTGCCGCTTGGCGATCTCGATCAGGGTCAACCGGGTGATGCCGTTCAGGATGCCGTGATAGGGCGCGCGGGTGACGAGTTCGCCGGCCTGGGTCACGATCCAGGCATTGGTGCTGGTGCCTTCGGTGACGAAGCCGTCCCGATCGACCTGCCACGCCTCATAGGCGCCGGCATCCCGCGCCGCCTGCTTGCCCAGCACGACCGGCAACAGCGAGACCGATTTGATGTCCGACCGCGTCCAGCGGATATCCGGGATCGTGATGACGCGCACGCCGGCTTCCAGGGTCGCCTGGCTGGTCGGCTTCGCGCGTCGCGACGTCATCACGACCTGCGTCTGCGGGTTCGCCGGAAAGCCGTGATCCCGCGGTGCGACGCCGCGGGTCATCTGCATATAGATGATGCCGTCGCGCACCCGGTTACGCCGTACAACCTGGCGCATCACCACGCTCAGCGCCGCCTCGGTCATCGGTACTGCGATGCGCAATTCGCTCAAGGACCGCCATAGCCGGGCGAGGTGCAGCGCCTCATCGACGAACTTGCCCTCGAACACCGCCACGACCTCGTAGACGCCATCGGCGAACTGATACCCGCGGTCCTCGATGTGCACCGCCGCATCGGCATGCGGGACATAACGGCCGTTGACATAGGCGATGCGGGACATGGCGGGTAGTGCTCCGGGGTGGGTGGGTTAAGTGCCCAGGATATCGAACCTCTGGCGGGAGGTGTCAACTTTTGAGCGAGCGGGACACTCGGCGCGCCGAACGACACGATCTCCGCGTGTCGTTCGGGACAAACCACCGCTATGCCCCGTCATGGAGCCGCAATCACTCCGCGGCCATGACCACCGGTGATGTATCGGCGACGATGTCCACGTTCACCTCGCCGGCGAGTACCTTCCTGGCCAGGGGCAGGTCCAGGTCCTTTTCCCAGGCGCCGATCACCACCGTGGCGACGCAGTTGCCGATCAGGTTGCCGAGGGCTCTTGCCATGCCGATAAACCAGTCGATCGACAGCACGAGCACCAGCCCGATCGCCGGGATCGCCGGCACGGCGTTCAACGTGGCCGCCAGGATGACGATGGCGGAACCCGGCACGCCATGGGCACCCTTGGAGGTCACCAGCGAGATGCCGAGCACCAGCAGAAGATCGCCGAACGACAGGGGCGTATTCGTCGCCTGCGCGATGAAGACGGTCGCCAAGGTCAGGTAGATGGAAAAGGCGTCCAGATTGAATGAATAGCCCGTCGGCACGACCAGGCCGACGACGGAGGGCTTGACGCCCATGCGTTCGAGCTTGCGCATGATCTGGGGCAGCACCGCATCGGATGACGCGGTGGCGAGCACGATCGTCAGTTCCTCGCGGAAATAGGCCAGGAAGCGCAGGATGTTCAGGCCGGTGGCCACGCGCATCACGATGCCGAGCACGACGATCACGAAGAAGGCGACCGACACCCAGAACAAGGCGACCAGGGAGATGAGCTGGCGAAGCGAGCCGACGCCATACTGCCCCACGGTATAGGCGACGGCGCCCAACACGCCGAGCGGTGCTAGGCGGACGATCAGGCCCATGGCCCGAAACAGCACCATGGAGACGGTGTCGACCAACGCCGCGACCGGCTTGCCGGGCTCACCGACCAGGGCCAGGCTGACGCCGAAGATGATGGCGAAGAACAAGACCTGCAGCACGTCGTTGCGCGACAGCGCATCGAACGAGGTGGTCGGGATGATGTTTAGGATGAAGCTGCCGATGCCGCCGCCCTGCAGCTTATGCGCGTTGTCGGCGTAGGTGCTCAGGGCGTGGCTATCCAGACTGGCCGTGTTGATGTTCATGCCCGCCCCGGGCTGCACCACGAAAGCGAGCACCAAGCCGACGACCAGCGCCACCGTCGTCATGCATTCGAAATAGAGCAGAGCCTTGCCGCCGACCCGGCCGACCTTCTTCAAGTCACCCGCCCCGGCGATGCCATGAACCACCACGCAGAAGACGATCGGTGCCACGATCATCGAGATGAGCTTCAGAAACGCATCGCTGAAGAATTTGAGGCCGGTGGCGAAGCCTGGGGTCGCCACGCCCAGCACGATGCCGAGGAGGAGGGCGACCACGACCTGCACAAACAGCGATTTGTACAAGGGCGATGGTTTCTTTGGCGGGGCAACCGGAATGGCGTTAGCGTTCATGGCGGGCTTCCTATTCTAGGATGATGGGCGGCTCATTTCTCTTCATGGCCTTTGTGAGGGGGGTTTCGACTGGGCTGCTTAGGCCCAGGGTCACCCGCTGCCCCCCTTTCTGGGGGACAGCTGTAATGCCTGGCGCAGATCGAGCAGCGGATCGCGGTCGATGCGCTTGGTGAGGCCGCCTTCGACACTGCCGATATGTGCCGTCATCAGCTCGGCCGCGCGCCGCAGGTCGCCCGTGGCGAGGGTGTCGGTGATGCGCTCGTGGTCGTCGCAGGATTCGGTCGCGTCATGGGTGGATTGGTAGAGCGCGGAAATCAGTACGGTACGTGCCGTCAGGTCGCGCAGGATGTCGGCCAGAATGTGGTTGCCGAAGGCCTCGACCATGCAGACATGGAAGTCGCCCAACAGATAGCTGCGCGCGCCGACATCGTCGGACCGGATGGCCTCGCGTTCCTGCTCGATGTGGTGGCGCAGCTTGGTGATGACGTCCGGCTCTACCGTCGCCACCGTGCTCAGAATGCCCATTTCTATGGCGCAGCGTGCCTGGAACGCTTCCTGGGCTTCCTTCAGGGAGGGCTCGATCACGAACCAGCCCCGTCGCGGGCTGACCTGCACGATCCCTCTGGTCTCGAGCCGAATGAGGGCTTCCCGCACCGAGGTGCGCGAGACCTCGAACAATGTCGCCAGGTCCTGCTCGCCCAGCCGCATCCCCGCCCGGATGCTTCCGGCGAGGATCGCATCCACGATCACACGGTCAATCGGCGGAGATTTCGGGTCCATCGGCAGTCATGCTCATCAGCCTTGCATACAAGACTGATGAGCAATACGCGTGCCAGAGGGCGCTGGCTCCCCGCTTTCGCTACTTCCCCTGGAACACCGGCTTGCGCTTTTCCATGAAGGCGCGTCTTCCCTCGATATAGTCCTCGCTGGCGAAGCATCGCCGCACCAATTCCTCGCACATCGCGCGGTCGAGTTGATCGGGCGTGCGGGTTAGCTCGTCGATGGTGCGCTTGGCGGCCAGCATGGTCAGCGGCGCGTTGGCGGCGATCTGGTCGATGGTGGCGCTGATGAAGGCGTCCAAATCGTCGACCGGGACCACGCGGGTAAGCAGGCCCATGGCATGGGCCTCGGTCGCGGTGAATTGCCGGGCGGTGAAGAAAATCTCTTTGGCGTGGGACGGGCCGACCAGGTCGACGAGTTTCTTCACGCCACTCCACCGATAGCCCAGGCCCAGCTTCGCCGCGGGGACGGCCAGCCGCGCATCGTCGGCGGCGATGCGCAGATCGCAGGACGAGGCGATGCCGACGCCGCCGCCGATGCAAAAGCCGCGGATCATGGCGATGGTCGGCTTCGGCGATGCGGCGAGGCGATTGGTCGCGGTCTCGCCGACGCGATCGTAATGGGCGACGGCGGCCGGGTCGGCGCGCTGCTGCTCGAATTGCGAGATATCGGCACCGGAGACGAAGGCCTTGTCGCCGGCGCCGCGCAACACGATGACGCGCACCGCCGAATCGGCCTCGAACCGGTCGAGAATGGTCGGAATCGCCTCCCACATGTCGAGCGAGACGGCGTTGCGCCGGTCCGGGTTGTTGAAGATCATCCAGCCGACGGCGCCGTCGATCTCGGCGATCATCCGTTCGGTCGCCAACTCCAATCGCATATCCATTGTCTCCTGATGGTTATCGCTCAGACGATCTTGCGCGCCTTGAGATCGTCGATATCGGCCTCAGCATAGCCGATCTCGGCCAAGATGGCGGCGGTGTGCTCGCCCGGATCCGGCGAGTGCGTGCTGAGTTTGGACGGCGTCCGGCTTAGGGTCATCGCCTGGCCGATCAGATTTTGGGTGCCGAGCGTAGGGTGTTCGACTGGCTGCACGATACCCAGATGGCGCACCTGCGGATCCTCGAAAACCTGATCGATCGTGTTGATCGGCCCGCAGGGCACGCCGACCCGGTTCAGCGCCTCGACCCAATGATCGGTCGCGCGGGTCCGGGTGATCGCCTCGATGCCGGCATTCAGCGCGTCCCGGTTGGCCGAACGCTTGGCATCGGTCGCGTAGTCCGGTGCCACCGCGAGGTCCGTCGCCCCCAGCACGTCGCAGAGCAGGCGATACATGTCGTTGCCGCTGGCGGCGATGTTGACATGGCCGTCGCTGGTGCGGAACACGCCGGTCGGGATGCTGGTCGGGTGATTGTTGCCGGCCTGGCCCGGCACATCGCCGGCCAGCAGGAAGCGGGCGGCCTGGAAATCCAGCATGGCGATCTGCGCGCCGAGCAGGGAGGACTGCACCCATTGGCCGAGGCCGGATACGTCGCGCTCCAGCAACGCCACCAGGATGCCTTGGGCGCAGAACAGCCCGGCGGTGAGGTCGGCGATCGGGATGCCGACGCGCACCGGGCCTTGCCCCGGCAATCCGGTGATCGACATCAACCCGCCCATCCCCTGGGCGATCTGATCGAAACCCGGCCGATCGCGATATGGCCCGTCCTCGCCGAAGCCGGAGATGCTGCCATAGACCAGCTTGGGGTTCAGCGCGCGCAGGCTCTCGTAGTCGATGCCCAGTCGGCGCTTCACATCCGGGCGGTAGTTCTCGACCAGCACATCGGCCTCGGCAACCAGGCGCTTTAGGATCGCCAGCCCCTCCGGTTGTTTCAAATCGAGCGTCAGGCTGCGCTTGTTGCGGTGCAGGTTCTGGAAATCCGGGCCGTGCCGAGGGCCGCCCAGCCCGGCATCATTGGGCCGCGGCAGGGCCTCGACCTTGATAACCTTGGCGCCCCAATCGGCCAATTGCCGCACGCAGGTCGGGCCGGCCCGCACGCGCGTGAGGTCGAGCACCGTGAATCGCGCCAGCGGCCCCGTCATCGTCGATGGCTCGCCATCGCCCGTATGCTGCTCCTCACTCATTGGCCCGTCACCTCCGCAACTTCGCTGAACGCCAGCATGACCCATCCCGCGGGCTCATGCACCATCCCCTGGGTTACACCGGCATCACCCGGACCAGCTCTATGGGCTCGGCGAAACCGCGCACTGTCGCGGTCTCGCGCCGGACCGGCTGGTCGATCAGCAGGGCGGCGACCTCCGGTTCGTCGGCCAGGCTGGCGGATAGAATGATGTCGCCGCCCAGGCTCTGCTGTTGCAGCCGCGCGGCCAGGTTCACCGTGCTGCCGAAATAATCCAGCCGGTCGTTCAGCGTCACCGCGATGCAGGGACCGGTATGCAAGCCGACCTTAATGATCAGCGGCGGCACCGCTTCGACCCGCGCCGTGGTTGCGTGGATGGTTAGGGCGGCGCGGATCGCGGCGGCTGGTTCGCTGAACGCGGCCATCACCGCGTCGCCGATCGTCTTCACGATCGCCCCGTCATGATCGCGCACCAGGGCGGTGAGGGCGGCGTAGTGCTCGCGCACCAAGCGATAGGCGCCGGCATCCCCCAGCCGGTCATACAGCGCCGTCGATGCCTTGAGATCGGTGAACAGCAGGGTCACCTGGCCGATGCCGACCTCGTCGCCCGGGCGCAGCGCCTCGGTCGCGAACAGGTCGCGGAAGGCCTGCAGGGTGGTCGCCCGATGGGCGGTCAGCGCGTCGCGGATCCAGTCGCGCCGCTCGATCACCAGGGTTCGCCGGATATCGCCCCCGTTCACCATTTCGATGCCGCCAGTTACCCTATTGTCGGTCACCATGTCGCCGATCCGCACCTCGGCATCGGCGAGTTCTATCGCCGGACAGCCATCCGGACCGATCGACAGATCGACCTCGCCGCCCGGCTCGCGCGTCCTGATGCGATATTCGCCTTCCGGCAAGGTGATCGGGATATGCCGGTGCTCGCCCGGGCTCAAAACCTGCTGGACCACCACATGGGGCGTCGACTGTGGCCCGCTCAGGCAATAGGCGCCGTCCGCGACCGGGCGGATGGTCGGTGCCGGCTCGAACACCAATTCGACATTGCGCATGAAATCTCGGCCATAGCCGATGTTGCAGGATGGGCAATGCACGGTGAGCGGCAGCTGGTCGAGGCTGGGCACGCTGATTTTCGCACCGCGACATCTCGGGCAGAGCAGGTCCCAGCGTAGTACCAGCATCCCGACCGTGACGGCGGCCAGGCACAGCTCGATCACCGGTCGGTCCGCGACACCCCAATGCCGGGCCAGCGCCAGCGGGCGCAGCCGCTCGATGTCGAGCGCACCTGCCTCCAGCAGGTGGTCGGCGAGCCGCGGTGCCAGCGGATGGCCCGCCTCCTTCAACCGTCGCACCATGGCGGCGGCGCGCTCCCGTGCCAACGGCGGCAGTACCGGCGGCGGCGCCTTGAAGGCGGCGCTCGGCGGATCGGCCGGAGAGGCATCAGCCAGCATTTCGCCGGCTTCCCGAACCAACCGGTCGAGGCTACCCAGCAGCTTGTCCAATGACCCGATGGCGAGCCAGGCTCGCCCAAGCAACGTCGCCGGGGCCGCCGCCACCGTATAGACCACCCGTGTGCCGTCCGGCACGGGCTCCAGCGCCAGGCGAAGCTCAAAGCCGGCGAGGGGCCCCTTGCTGAAAAGCCGACGCTGCCGGAACATGCTGTTTTCCAACCATTCGGCGGGTTCTTCCTCCCATTCCAGATCGAAGCGGCCGCTGGTGGTGCGGCCGATCTGCAGGACCGATCCGTCCGGGATCACCGTCTCGGTCAGCGTATAGCGCGGCAGGAACCCGCCGGCCTCGTTCAACCGCTCGGTGCTGCTCAGCCACGGCCACAACGCCTCGGGTGGGACCGGCAGATGCCGGCTGCCCTGCCGGGTCTGCCAGGCGGCGCTATCGCTCATTGTTGCCCTCTCGACGCCAACATTCTACCCGATCCCATCTTACCCGGCCGATGTCTTCGCGGTTACCACAAACCGGTGTCCAGAAGGACCTGGATCGCGGCACAATTATTATACGCTCTAACGACATAGCTTGGATGCCTCGGGGGACGGGCCGCCGCCACGCGTTTCGCCCCAGGGTGCCAGAAACCAGGGACATGAACCTATGAAACACCGCTTATCCGGGGCTATCGCCCTCGCTCTCATAGCTGCCACCGGCGGATCGCTGGCCTTGCTCGACGTGATCCCCCTCGCCTCGGCCCAAACCACTCCGGATCAAGCGTCACCCCGTCACCCGGGGCCGCGCCCGACCGAGCACATCGAGGGTAAGCTCGCGTTCCTCAAAACCGAACTCAAGATCACCCCGGCGCAGGAACCGCAATGGGGGCGGCTGGCCGCGGTCATTCGCGACGGCGCTGCCAAGATGGAACAGTCGATGGCGCGCGCGCGCGCCGACCGTGACAACGCCTCGGCGATCCAGCGGCTGGAGATGGGGGTCGCGATGGCCGATGCGCGGGCGGCGGAGATGCATGCGGTGCTCGATGCCGCCCAGCCGCTTTACGCGACCTTCACCGACGAGCAGAAGAAGGCGGCCGACACGTTGATGCCGCATCACGGGTGGGGTGGTCCGCACCATCCGTAAGAGGCGCGGTCTTGCCGGGAGGCGGCTTTACGCTTCCCGGTAGGACAGCAGCAGCAGTCCGATAAAGACGAAGCAGACCGGCCAGATCCAGCCCGGCACGCTGGCTCGGTTCTGCGGGATTCGCAGTTCCAGCCACCGCGCCCAGCCCGCGGTGACGCCTGCCAGCGCCAACGGTGTATGCGTCAACTCGATCAGCAGCTGATCCTTGACGTTCGAGATCGCGTGGGTGTGGGTAAGCAGCAGGGCGGCCCCCACGGCGGTGATCAGCGGAAACACCAGCGGCGGCGTCGGCGAGGTCAGCCGGCCGGTGCGCACCATCCATTCGAAAATGCCGAAGCCGATGATCAGCGTGACGAAGATGCGGTGTTGCACCACCTCGATATCGCGCAGGCTGTCAAAGAAGCCGATCTCGCCGAGCGGCCATACCTCCGGATCCGATCGCAGGAACAGGAACAGCGCCAGCGCCAGGAACAAGAGAGGCCAATGGCGGGCGATCGGCACCCAGCCGGTTCGATCCAACAGCGCGCAGAGCCCGATCGCCAGCACCAGAATGCCCGACCAATGGTGGTTGTATTCCGACCAGGCGATATCCTCGGCGTTGCGCGGCGGCAGATATCCCGAACCCGGAATGAAGGCGGGTGGAGCGGCGGTCTTTTCCTTGGCAGCCTCGGCGTCGAGCTGCGCCTGCAGATGCGGGATCGCCAGCCCGTCGTAGTCGGGCGAGGCGAGATCGGGCCAGCGCGGCGTGTTGCGCTCGACGATCTCGTGGAACGTCACTCGATCGTTGGTGAGGTCGACGCCTGGTGGGACCGAGGTCAGCGACGCCGCCGCGAAGAACACGGTGAAGCCGATGCCGATCTCGACCTCGGCGAACCGCTTCAGCCGCCAGACCGGTGTCGAGGCGTCGCGCCGCAGCCGCTCGACCAGCAGGTAGTTCATGCCGCCGAGGAACAGCAAGCCCAGGAACATCGCCACCTTGGCCGATACCATGACACCATAGGCGGTGCCGTAGATCGCGGCGATCGATCCGATATAGGCGATGCTCATGCCGATGCCGGAGCAGCCGATCAGCAGCACGCCGGCCATCGACATCTGCGAGAAGCGCTTGCCGATCCGCCGCCAGGCTGTTCCGTCGCCGCTGCGGGCCAATGCCATCACGAAATACGGAATGCCGCCGATCCAGACCGCCGCCCCCAATTGATGCAGGGCGCTGATCACCAGCAGCATGGCGCGATCGTCCAGCCGCGCCGCCGCATGGGTCGTGGCGGCCGAGCCGACCAGGGTCAGCAGAATCAACCCTACCAGCACCGGCACCACCACCCAGCCGATCGGGCGGCGGAAGCAAAGTGCGCCAATGCCGATGGCGGCGACGATCTTGATCATGCCGGCCACCGCGAAGGAGGCGTCGGCAACCTCGGCCAGCGGCAGCTCCGTCGTTCCCACCAGCACCGCCAGTTGCAGGGCGACGGTGGCGCTTTCGAACACGACCAGCGCCACGGCGCTCCACGCCGCCATGCGCCAGGTCCGGCGGAGGATCGCCGCCCCGGTATCGCCCAGAAGCGCCGCGAACGGCCGTGCCAGCAGCAGCAGGAAGACCACTCCGCCCAGGGTCATCGACTGGGCGGCGATGGTGAAGCCGTGCAGGACGACGCTGAGATATCCGAACAGATCGATCAGCAAGGCCATTACGGAGCGGTCCCTACGACGGCACCGGCGGCGGCCGATTTCGCTGCCGGTGCCGCGGGAGGTGTCACAGGGGGCGTCACTGGGGACATCACCGAGAACGGGATGTCGCCGCGCGTGATATGCCCATCGATCGCCAGTACCTGCCACCGCAGGCTATAGCTGCCGGGCGTCAAGCCGGTCGCTTCCGTGTCGATCTGGCCAGGGGGGCTGCTCTCCTTGATCGGCAGTACGCGAACCGACTTGTCCGGCAGCATCAGTGTCAGGCGTGAGCGCTTGAGGTCGATGCGGCTGTTGTAATGCAGGTCGATCGTGAGATCGGGGCCGGTCACGGAACTGTCGATCGCCGGCATCGATTGCATCAGGATCGCATGCGCGGTGGCTGGCCCGGTGACCATCTGGGCGATCAGCAGCAGGCCCAGGACGAGCAGCGCCGACCACGGTATCGGGCGGTTTGACAGTCGAGGAGAGGGATCTGACGAACCCATCAGCGGCGGCTCCATCGGCAAGGCAGAGTGTTGGACCCAGAATGGGGCAGCACACCTATCCCATGGCTTGGGGCACTGTCCATTGCGGCGAGCGAACGGCTGGTAACCGCATCGTCACCATGGCATCGCCGCTCCGGCGTACTATGTCATTGGATTAATCACCCAATAAGTCCCTGGAGGGATTAATCGCCTGGGTGCCGTCGCGGGACCATCATCACCGACGTCATGATCTGGACGGGTTGGCCATGCTGATTGGTGGTGGTCGTGCGCAGCTTCAGGATGCCGCGATCCGGTTTTGAGGCCGAGCGGCGGACCTCCAGCACATCGGTCGCGCAGCGCAGTCGGTCGCCGGGCCGAACCGGGCGTGGCCAGGTGATCGCCTCGATCCCGCCGGCGATAAGACCACCGGCGATGCGCGTGTCGCCGGCCAGCAACAGCCGCATGGTCATGGCGGCGGTGTGCCAGCCGCTGGCCGCCAACCCGGCGAACAAGGTGTCCCGGGCCGCGGCGTCGTCGAGATGAAAGAGCTGCGGATCCCATTGCCGCGCGAAGTCGATGATGGCGGCTTCGCCGATCGGCGGGCTCTCGGGCGTCGCGAAGCTCTGGCCGACCTCGAAATCTTCAAGGTACCGTTGGTCGCCAACAGCGAGCGGCGGAAAATCATCTGGCATGGCGGCCCCATGGTTGAACATCATGAGATGTCGATCAGGCCCGAAACTCTGGCCCGGTCCGGTCGAGATTGCCACATTGTCGCTGGGGGCCGCTTCCGCGTAGGCTGCACCGTCATGAAATCAGCCCCACCGCAGGCCAAACGACGCAATTTTTTCCGCCGCCAACTCGATGCGCGGCCAAGGCTGTATCTGGCGATCGCCCTCGGTATCGCGGTCGTCCTGCTGATCCCCGCCTCGATGGCGGCGATGCTGCGGATCTTGATCGGCTGGGACGTCGGTATTTTGTTCTACCTGGTCGCCGCCGGCATCATGATGGTCCAGGCGACCCCAGCCATGATGCGTCAGCGTGCCAAGCGCCAGGATGAGGGCCGCTGGGTCATTCTGGCGCTGATGGCGGCGGCGGCATGCTTCAGCATGGTCGCTATCGCCATGATCCTCGGCGGCCCCAAGGACGCGCCGCCCGCCGAGATGCACCTGCATCTGGCCCTGGCGGGGCTGACCGTCCTGTGTTCGTGGTTTTTCGTGCATACGATGTTCGCGATGCACTATGCCCACGACTTCTACGGCGCTCTGCGCTCGCCAAAGGCACCAACCAATGGCGCGGCGAAAGCCCTGCGAGGCGACGCGATCAGTGGCGGTTTGGAGTTTCCAAGCGAACCGGCCCCGGATTATCTCGACTTCCTCTATTTCTCGTTCGTCGTCGGCATGACCTGCCAGGTCTCGGACGTGCAGATATCGTCGCGGGTGCTGCGACGCCTCGCCTTGGCCCATGGCATCTTGGCGTTTTTCTTCAACACCGTCATCTTGGCGTTCAGCGTCAACATCGCCGCCAGCCTGCTTTGATGGCGAATTAACCCGGCGCGTCAGGCGTCCGGATTGTCCAGGCTCAGCGCCTTGGTGTTGAAGTCGTAGGCGAACAGCTCGGCATGGCGGCCCCAGTTGATCACCGTGTCCATGACGCTCTCCGCTTCTTCCTCGGACAGGTGGTCCTCCAACTCGGTCAGGAAGCGGTCGAGCGGTGCGCGATGGTTCGGCCGCTCGTCCAGCACCTTGCGGATATGGGCGGCCAGCGGCACATAGCGCATCAGGTGATCGGCGAAGATCTGTTTGCGTGCCAACATATCGGTATCGGCATAGTGACGGCCCGAGGTGGTAAGCTCGATATCGCCGCCGGCGACATTGGCGAAGCCCAGGATCTGCATCGTGTCGATCAGCGGGAACAACTCGTCCATCGACAAATTCTGGTATTCGGCCAATACCGGCAGATCGGCGCGGCCCTTGAAGCGCGGCTCCATCAAGGTTTCCATCAAGCCGCCCAATTGCTGCACCGGGGCGTCCGGCAGATGGTGGCCGAGGCCGATCGGCTCCGGCTTCTGGCCGCGCTTGCCGACCCGGCCGGGCGAGGTCGTCATCTGGGTGTAGACCTCGTCGACGATCTGGCGGAATGCCGGGTTGGTCCAGTCGCGCGGCCGCGGCAAGTTGACCGGGATGTCGACCTGGATCCGTCCCGGATTGGAGGAAAAAATCAGGATGCGGTCGGCCAAGTCGACCGCTTCCTCGATATTATGCGATACGATCAGGATGCTCTTGGTCGGGATCCGCTTTTCCAGCCACAGATCCAGCATGTCGCCGCGCAGGGTTTCGGCGGTCAGCACGTCGAGCGCCGAAAACGCCTCGTCCAGCAGCAGCACTTCGGGGTTGATGACCAGCGCTCGGGCGAAACCGACACGCTGGCGCATGCCGCCCGACAGCTCCTTCGGATAGGCCGACTCAAAGCCATCGAGGCCGATCAGGTCGATCGCCTTCAGCGCGCGCTTGCGCCGTTCGATAGGGGGCACACGCAGCGCCTCCAGCCCCAACTCCACATTGCCCAGAACGGTCAGCCAGGGAAACAGCGCGAAGGTCTGGAACACCATGCCGACGCCGTTCACCGGCCCGGTGATTGGCTCGTCCTTATAGGTGACGCTACCGGCGGTTGCCGGGATCAGTCCGGCGAGGATCCGTAGAAACGTCGATTTGCCGGAGCCTGATTTGCCCAGAACGGCGACGATCTCGCCGGATTTCAGAGAAAAGTTCAGACCTTCCAAGACCGCGCGACCGGATTGGTCGGTCCCCTTGAAGACCTTTTTCACGTCCGCGCATTTCATCAGGATGGCGGCATCGGCCGACTTGTTGCCGATGGATTTGGCGGCGACGGGGGTGGCGTTGGGGGTCATCGTGTCGGTCATGATGCTTCCTCAGTCCATCCGCAGCTTTTCGGCGGCAAGGTTATAGAGACGCCGCCAGAACAACCGGTTCAGGAACAGCACATAGATGCACAGGACCCCGACGCCGAGGGCGATGCGCGGGAAATCACCGGCCTCGGTGTATTTGGCGATATAGGCGCCGACACCGGTCGCGGTCAGCGTGTTATCGCCCCATTTGACGATCTCGGACACGATGCTGGCGTTCCACGACCCGCCGGCCGCGGTCAGGGCACCGGTCACATAGGCTGGGAAAATGCCCGGCAGGATCACCCGCCGCCACCACAGCCAGCCATGCACGCGGAAATTGGCCGCCGCGAAATGCACCTCGCTGGGCATCGCCATGGTGCCGCCAATCACGTTGAACAGAATGTACCATTGGGTTCCGAGGATCATCAGCGGGCTTACCCAGAACTCGACGTTCAGGTGGAAGTGGACGATGGCGACGACGAAGATCGGGAAGAACAAATTGGCCGGAAAGGCGGCGAGGAACTGAATCACCGGTTGGGCCTTGGCGGCGAGCGTCGGGCGCAGGCCAATCCAGACGCCGATCGGTACCCAGATCACCGAAGCGACGATGATCAACACCAAGACGCGTATCGCGGTGATCAACCCCAGACCGAATACGGTCGCGACCTCGGACCATCCAACGCCGGTGCTGATGAAGTTTACCAATTGCCAGGCCGCATAGAGCCCGACCAAGGCGAATGCGATGTTGAACACCCAATCGACCCAGGGCTGCGCTTCCCGTTCCTGATGGGCGGCACCGACGCTGCGGGGGGTCAACCAGTCGATGATGAAACCGACCGCCTTCCACGTCCAACCGCCGACGAACGATACCAGTTCAAAGAACCGCGCGCGTTGCAGCGTGATCAGGAACCACGGTCGTTCGACTTCCTGTTCGCCTTCGAGTTCGTTCCGGAATTTTTGCGACCAGGCGAGCAGCGGGCGGAACAGCAACTGATCGTACAGCAGGATGGTTACCAGCATGACCAGCACGGCATAGACGATCGCCAGGAGATTCTTTTGGTCGATCGCCGTCGCGATATACGAGCCGATGCCCGGCAGCAAAATGGTATTGCCGGAGACGGTGATCGCTTCCGACGCCACCACGAAGAACCAGCCGCCCGACACCGACATCATGGTGTTCCACACCAGGCCCGGCATGGCATGGGGGACCTCGAGGCGCCAAAACCGCTGCATCGGCGCCAAATGATACATGCGCGAGGCTTCCAAGAGATCGCCCGGTACGGTGCGGAACGACTGATAGAGGCTGAACGTCATGTTCCAGGCCTGGCTGGTGAAGATCGCGAAAATCGCGGCGCATTCGACGCCCAGCAACTGCCCGGGAAACAGGGCGATGAAGCCGGTCACCGTGATCGATAGGAAGCCCAGGATTGGTACGGATTGCAGGATATCCAGCACCGGGATCATAATCTTTTCAGCCTGCCGGCTTTTGGCCGCGATCGCCGCGTAGACCAGGCTGAACACCAGCGAGAAGACGAGGGCAACCCCCATCCGCAGCACTGTGCGCAGCGCATAAGCGGGCAAGTTGATGGGATCGAGCGAGATCTCGAGCGCGTCGCCGATCTTGAACGGTACCGCGGCCCCGTTTGCGCCATAGGCCATGAGAGCCAGCGCCAGCAGAACGATCGGAAGCGCTATCAAGTCCCACAAGTTGGGACGCAGGCGTCGCGGCCATGCGACGACGGGTTGCCCCCACGCCAGCAACATCGGACTGACTCCCCCAACAGGATTTCTCGATTTCCTGCGGCGGTCAGTAGCCTAGCTCATTGGGAAAACCAACTTAAAAAGAACCGGCTTTACAAAGGCCGGGGGGTTTTCATGGGACTGTCACAATCGACGTGCCCACGAGCCACCATCGGCGTTTGCGCGGGATAGGCCCCCCGCTAGGCGGCGACGACCCGGTTCCGACCGCCCTGCCGCGCGCTGCCCAGCCCTTCATCGGCCCGCATCAGGGCGATCTCGGCGCTGTCGGCATCGGCGAGAGAGGTCGCAAGGCCGATGCTGACGGTCACATGGAAGCAGCCCGTATCGGCGATGATGGTAGTCCCCTCGATCGCCTGGCAGACCCGCTCACCGGCCCGCTCCGCCTCGGGCTGGTCGGTTTCCGGCAGCACGGCGCTGAACCGATGCCGGCCGAGCCGGCCGACCAGATCATGCTCGCGCAGGGTGGTTCGGATGACCTCCGACACGCGTTTGACCGCTTCATCGCCGGCCGCTTGGCCATAGGCTTCGTCGACCCGATCGAACTGATCGATCTCGATCATCAGGAACGCGGTCGGTGTGCGATAGCGCAGGCCCCGGGCGATTTCCACTTCCGCCGCGGTCATGTAGGCCCGCCGGTTCAGTGCGCCGGTCAAGGCATCGGTCGATATTAGATACCCGATCTCGGCTTCGAGCGTTTTGCGCTCGGTAACGTCGAACAGGCTTTGCACGAAACCGATCACGGAACCGTCGGCGTCGCGCAGCAGGCGCGCCGCGACCGACAAATGGCAGATCGTGCCGTTCGCCCGCTCGAAGACGGTTTCGAAGCGATCGATCGCTGATAGTCCCGATAGCCCAGGAGGCGGACCGCCCGTCTCGCCATTGGCGGCCGATCCGGCCTCCAGCAAGGGGACGGCACCCGGCAAGAGGTCGCTCACCGGGCGGCCGATGATTTGCTCCATGGGGCGCCCGACCAGCGATCGAAACGCGGTATTGCAGCCGCGGATGATGCCGGACGAGTCGCCATGCACGACCGCTCCCGGAACGATCTCAAGCATGGCCTCGGTCAGGCCAGCCTCCTCGATCGGGAGCTTGAGGTCGGGCGGCGGTTGGACTGGTGTTGCTTGGCGCGCGTGAACCATAGGGTTGAGACCTAGTCCAAAACCGTAAATTACCGGTGAAGAAGCTGATCAATGTGCGGTTGCCGTCCGGGACGATATCGCGGGCCGCCCGCCCCAGTCATCCCCAAAATAATGCCGATGGAGAACCGTTCACCCTAGCCTGTCGATGGCATCTATGACGACCAGCGTCGCCCTGCCTTGGCAACGGGCGCGGTGTTCGTTGCCGGGATGCACGGCGAGCATCTGCCCCGGTTGTAGGGTATGGCTTGTCACCGTGCCGTCTTCGCCACCCTCACGCGTGTCGATTGTGACGGTGCCGGAGAGGATCAGGAAGAACTCGTCGCTTCCCTTATGGGTATGCCACCGAGCCTCGGCGTCCCGCATGACTCGAAAGCGCACCTTGTTGCCGTTGACCTCCAGCAGTTCGGTGCTCTTCCAGGGTTCGTCGGTCGGACCGTCGAGCGGATTGGTGTCGGCCAATGAGACAGCGGGTCGTGGGGAACTGGGCCGAGCTATCTGAAGATTCTTCGACATCAACCGGACTTGCGGTCGCTCTGTGCCGGCACAGAGCCGGTGAGTTCTGCCACGCCGATCCGGTGACAGAAGTCACCGAACCCTTCGCCGACTAAGCGCTCGGCGGCGAACCGGCCGAAGATCGGCTCCAGCACGGCCGAGATATCGGTCAGGGCCACGCGTTCGAAGGCTTTGGTGTTGAGGCGGGTTCCCTCGAAATCGCCGCCCAGGAAGATCGCGTAATAGCCGGGCATGCGGCCGACGATACCGATATCCCCGGCATAGGGGCGGGCACAGCCGTTCGGGCATCCGGTGATGCGGATCGCCAGGCGCTCCTCTCCCAACCCGTGGCGCCGCAAGGCGGCCTCGATTGGACCGATGATCTCGCCGCGGGCACGCTCCGCCTCGGTCAAGGCCAGGCCGCAGGTCGGTAGCGCCGGGCAGGCGAGCGCCCAGCGTTCGACCGGCGACTGTGCCTCGGCCGGGGTGACGCCATGCAGTTTCAGGAGGTCGATCACCCGCGCGCGGTCTGCCGGGGCGATATCGGCGATCAGCATGTCCTGGGTCGGCGTCAGGATCGGTCGGCACGGGATCGTTTGAAACACCTGGCGCAGCGCCGTCGTCAGCTCGATTTCGCCGTTATCGATGATGCGGCCGGACGGGATCGGCAGCCCGTAATACCAATTGCCGTCGCCCTGTTCATGCCAGCCCATATGATCGCGCACGGCAAATTTTGGCATCGGCCTCGGTGGGGCGACCGGATGGCCCAAATGGCGTTCGACCGCCGCCTTGATCCAGGCGAGGCCGCGTTCATCGACCAGATATTTCAACCGCGCATGCTTGCGGTTGGCGCGATCGCCGTGGTCGCGCTGCACGCCGATCACCGCCTTGACGGCCGCCAGCAACTGATCTGGCTCGACGAACGCGACCGGCGTGGCGAGGCGAGGGTAAGTTGCCGGCTTGTTATGGGTCATGCCCAAGCCACCGCCGACCGCCAGATTATAGCCGATCAGGTGGTCACCCTCGAACAAGGCGATGATGCCCAGATCGTTGGTCAGGACATCGACCCAATTATCCTCGGGCACCGCCAGGCCGATCTTGAATTTGCGCGGTAGGTAGGTCTCGCCATAGAGCGGATCGGCTTCGTCTCGGATAGCTTGAGCGTCGGCTTCGTCGACCCGTTCATCGTCGATCCAGATCTCGTGATAGCCGCGCGTCCGGGGTGTCAGGGCCTCCGAGAGCAGGATGGCATCCCGCTGTAGGCGTCGATGGACCGCGTCGGCGATCGGCGCCGGCGAGGCTGTGACATTGCGCACCACGTCGCCGCAGGCGCCGAAGGTCGTCATCAGCGCCGCGTTGATTTCCGCGATGGTGGCTTTGAGGTCGCGCTTGATCACGCCGTGGAATTGGATGCCCTGGCGCGTCGTGATGCGCAATTGGTCGCCGCCGTAACGCTGTCCCAGCGCATCGAGTGCCAGATATTGTTCGGCCGATAACTGCCCGGCCGGCAGCTTGACGCGCGCCATGAACTCGGCGCGCTTTTGCTCGCCGCGTTGTTTCAAGGCGGTGGCGCTGTCCCGATCATAGCCTTCATAGATGCCGTGGAACTTCAGCAATTGTGGATCGCCGCCGCCGAACCGGTCGCCCCCCTCGGCCAAGCCCGCTGCGATCGAGCCGCGGAGGTGACGACTCGCGGCCTTCACCGCCTCGACCTTGGTTTGCGGCTTCAAACCCCGCGGTGGGCTATTCTCGGCGGAAACCTCTGCCGGGGAGAGTACCGGTTCGTCGACCAACTCAGTCATATAACCGCCATCGAAAGGCGCCCGTGACAGGCTTAAGCACTATGGTCGCCATCAAGCCCGTCAATATGTTGACCGTCAAGATATTATGTCGGCAATCGAAAATAGTGGCGGCGCGAGACGGCATTTGGCATAAAACACCTGACCGTCGTTCCGGCGGGTGGTACCAGTTGATCGATGAACGACCTCAGTATCGACGATATCCCTCTCGATCAGGCCCCTGGTGCGGCCGACCCGCCATCAGCTGAATCAATCGACGAGCTGGCGCTGCTGATTGGCCGGAATCTGAAGCGGCTGCGTCAGGCGCGCGCCTATTCGATGGAGCAACTCGCCAAACGCTCCGGCGTCAGCCGAGCGATGTTGAGCCAGGTCGAGCATGGTCGCAGCGTGCCGACGATCGGCCTCTTGTGGAAGATCGCCAGCGCGCTCGACGTGCCGTTCTCGACCTTGACCAGCCAGAGCGACACGCCGGGCACCGTGGTGCTGAAATCCGCCGAGGGCAAGATCCTCAGTTCCCGCGATGGCAGCTTCGCCTCACGCGCACTGTTCCCGTTCCAGAACGAGCGGCGGGTCGAATTCTACGAATTGACGTTGAAGCGCGGTGCCGTCGAGGAGGCCGATCCGCACGCGCCGGGGACCATGGAAAACCTGGTGGTCTCCGTCGGCGAGGTGGAGATCGGCACCGCGACCGGCATCTACCGACTATCCCAGGGCGACGCGATCGTCTTCGAGGCGCATGTGCCACACAGCTACCGCAATGTGGGGCGGGTCGACGCGGTCATGTATCTGGTCATGACCTATGTCGAGAATGTCGGGTGAGCGCGATATTCTGAATGGATATTGGCGTCGAGTTGGCCACGCTGCCGGATCATCCGGCTGCATGAGAGTGAACCCCGCATCAATCGCGTGAGATCGCTTTCCCCTGTCCCACACGCCAGACCTCGCCCAATCAGCCTCACGCCAGATAGTCATGCACGACCCTGCCATAAGGCAGCGTCATATCGGCGATGTAATGCTTGGCGCCGACGATCCGGCCGACCGGCAGATCGGCGACGCGGCAATTGACATGCGGTACCAGATGCAGCCGTCCGGGTCCGGCCCAGGAGCCGTGCACGGTGACGTCGGTCATCGCGAAGGCGACCAATTGGGCGATCTTTGGCGTGCCATCGACATCCGGGATCAGCTTCAGCGTCACCTGGGTCTTGGTGAGGGAGGCCAGGGTCTCGCCATGGTCGTGGCTGTGATCCTCGTGCTTGTACGCCATGGTGCCCATCGCTACCCGCTCGCCGGCGTAATGCAGGGTACCGGTCAGTGTGTCGCGCGCCAGCTCCAACTTCGGATGCGCGTATTTCTTGGGAAAGCCCCAGATCTCGCGGCCGGCGGTGATCGGCGGTTCGTCGTCCAGATACATCTGCACCGGGAAATTGACCGGCTCGCCGTCCAGCGTGCAGGGGATCACCTGACCGGTCTCGGTATAATCGCCGAAACCGGAGCTGTCGGGCATCTTCATCCACTCATAGGCGACCAGGTTACCGACCGGCCGCAGCGGTTCCGGCACCGCCGCGCGGACCAGCTGTGGATCGCTTTCATAAGTGATGACCATATATTCGCGATGGACGAACCGATACGGCCCACGCGGGTAGCTGGGGCTGAATATGGGCATCGCGAAGGCGTTCTCGAGAAAGCTGTCGGACATGGGTCGGGTCTCCGTCGCTGAAGGGTTACCTCACAAAGCTAGGCCCGGGATGTGACGGATGCCAGCCCGCAACGCCGGTCAATTAGACAGCGGCATGAATTTGACAGCGGGGCTGATGCGTGGGGTGCGGCAATGGACCATATCCCAGCCTGAGGCGGATCGATGGACGATGCTCCCTCGTATCGCTGATCGGCGCCGGGTCTCGGCGGCAGGATCAGCAGGATGGCGGGAGTACCGGCATGATCTCTCGGCGGACCAGGCGTAGTAACGGAGGAAATCCCATGCAGCGGAGCCATCTTACCCTGGTTGGGGTCGTGGCCGTCGTGCTGCTGGCTGCCGTCGGCTACATCGCCTATCAGGAGGTCGAGACCAACCGGACGGCCGCGACCACCTCGATCGGCGGGCCATTCGAACTGGTCGACCAGACCGGCCATACGGTCACCGATCAGAGTTATCGCGGCAAATGGATGCTGATCTATTTCGGCTACACGCATTGTCCGGACGCTTGTCCGACCGCGCTCAACGACATGGCGCTGGCACTGGATGGTTTGGGGGCGAAGCGGGGGGCGGTCCAACCGCTGTTCGTGACCGTCGACCCGGATCGCGATACGGTCGAGGTGATGAGGGACTATACCTCAGCCTTCGCGCCCGACATCATCGGGCTTACCGGTACGCAGCAGCAGGTCGACCAGGCGGCCAAGCAATATCGCGTCTATGCGAAAAAACATCCGGCCGATACGGCGGGCAATTACGACATGGATCACAGCTCGATCATCTACGTCATGGATCCCAAGGGCCGGTTCGTCGCCAATTTCACCCATGAAACCTCGCCGGAGCAGATGTCGGCGAAGCTGAAGGAGTTGATCTCCTGAGCGATGGGGCGGGAACGACGCGTCGCGGCCGGGGGGCCGGAGGCTGGCGGATCGGCGTGGTGCTGGCATCGATTGTTGTCGCCGCGGGCCTGGTAACCGCCTATGACCGGTTGGCCATAGGCCGGCATGGCGGCAAAGCGGCGCTGGTCGTCCCGCGAGATGTTCCGGCGGTGGTCACCGCCGGCGGCCTGGTCTATGCCCAGCATTGCGCCGCCTGTCACGGTACGGAGTTGCAGGGCCAGCCGGATTGGTGGAAGCCTGGTGCCGATGGCATGCTGCCGGCACCGCCGCATGACGCGACCGGCCATACCTGGCAGCATTCCGACGCCGCCCTCTACGATCTTACGGCGAACGGGCTCGCCAATGTGGCGCCGCCCGGCTATCGCTCGGCCATGCCGGCCTTCGCTGGCACGCTCGATCCGGGACAAATCCACGCGGTCATCGCCTATATAAAAAGCCGCTGGCCGGCCGGTGTGCGGGCCTATCAGGCGGCGCAAAACCCGGGCGGCCCCAGCCTGGCCGACCTGCCCGGCGATTGGACCTATCCGCCGTCTTGCGATCTCCGCTTCGGTGCCAACCCCGTCAATTCCCCAAAACCGGGGAGATAGCGGCACGGCGCGACCCCAGCCTGGCTTCGCCCAGGCCCACGGCTGGCTTCGCCCAGGCAAGGATTCGTTAAGCATGATCTTTTAGGCTCAGCGGCATGATAAATGCCGCCGAACCCCCTGCCGACCTGCTGTTCCAAGACGCCGTTGGCTGGTTGAAACTCGGCCAAATGGACGATGCCGAGCGCGCTTGCCGGGATGCCATCGCGGCCGATCCCGATCACGCGCCAAGCATCAATCTACTGGGTCTTCTGGCCTTGGCCCAGGGACGTTGGGAAGCTGCGCTGACGCCGCTCGAGCGCGCGGTCCAGCTCGACCCACACTCCTCGCCGTTCCATTTCAGCCTGGCCAATGGGCTGTCGGCCGCCGGGCGGCTCGACGACGCGCAGCTGCATTACCGCCGCGCCGCGGTGCTGGATCCGGCCAATCTGGACGCGCTCAATCGGCTGGCGGCGACGCTCAAGGCCCAGGGAAATTTGGCCGAGGCGGTCGCCTGTTTCCGCGATCTGCTGCATCGGCTGCCGGACAGCGCCGAGATCTACAACAATCTGGCCAGCACGCTCGCCGCTTTGGGCCAGCATGACGAGGCGGTGGTCTGCTTCACCAAGGCCCGCCAGCTCGACCCGAACAATCCCGAAGCGCATTTCAATTACGCCAATTTCCTACTGCGTCAGGGGCGGGACGCCGAGGCGGTGGCGCCCTATCGTCAGGCTATCGAGCATCGGCCGGGCTTCTTGGCGGCCTATACCAATCTTTCGATCGGGTTGAAGCGCCTCGGCCGATTGGACGAGGTTCATGAGATCTGGTCGGCGGCGGTGCGCGCGGCACCCGATCAGGCCCATGCCTGGCACAATTTGGGAGCAGCGCTGGAGGATCTCGGCCGCCTCGACGAGGCGTTGCCTTGTCACGAACAGGCTCTGCGCCTGGACCCTGCCCATGCCGACTCGCATCTGCATCTCGGCAACGTGGCGATGCATCGCGGCCACCCGGAATTCGCCATCCCCTCCTATCGGGAGGCGCTCCGCTTGCGGCCGGACTTCGTCGAGGCGTTCAGCAATTTGGGGGCGGCGCTGAAGGAGCTCGGCCGGTCCGAGGAAGCGCTGGAACCCCTGCACGCCGCTCTCCGCATCAATCCGGATTTTCCGGACGCGCATATGAATCTGGGCGCGGCCCTGCACAAGCTGTCGCGGCCGGTCGAGGCGGAGGCCTGTTATCGGCAGGCCCTGTCGCTCCGCCCAGATTTCCCGGATTGCCTCAGCAATCTCGGGACCGTGCTGGCCGATCTCAACCGGTTCGACGAGGCTGAGGCATGTCATCGCCGATCGGTGGCGCTCAACCCCGGCGATTTCGGCGCACGGCTGAACCTCGCCATGTTCTGCCTGCTGATGGGGCGGTTCGAGGAGGGCTGGGCCGAGTACGAACACCGCTGGAGCGCCAAAAGCTTTTTGTCGCCGCGGCGGAATTTCCCACAGCCGCTCTGGCGCGGCGAAGCGCTCAGCGAGCGACGGATGCTGGTCTATGCCGAGCAGGGCTTGGGCGATACCCTGCAGTTCTGTCGCTACCTCCCTCTGCTGGCGTCGCGTTATCTCGCGCAATATGGTGAGCGGCCAAAGCTGATCCTCGAGGTCGAGCGGGCGAATCGACGGCTGCTCGGGCAAATGACCGGCTTCGACGGCATCTACGCGGTGGGCGAGACGCTGCCCGTCTTCGACGTGCAATGCCCGCTGATGAGCCTGCCGCATCTCTTCGGTACGACGCTGGAGACGATTCCCGGCGAGGTACCCTATCTCGCCGCCGATCCCCTCCTGGTCGAGGGCTGGCGCGCCAAGCTGGAGGGCCTGCCGGGGCTCAAGGTCGGCTTGGTCTGGGCTGGCAATCCGGGTCTCGATGTCGACGCCCGGCGGTCGGTTCCGTTCGCGCGGTTGGCGCCGCTGTTGGCGGTACCGAATGTCTCCTTCGTCTCCTTGCAGAAGGGCCCCGCCTCGGCGGATACGCGGAATGCCGGGCCGAACGCCGTGCATGATTTCACTGATCAGATCGGCGATTTCGCCGATACCGCGGCGCTGGTCGCGACGCTCGACCTGGTGATCGGCGTCGATACCTCGGTCATCCATCTGGCCGGCGCGCTCGGCAAGCCCGCCTGGCTGATGAACCGTTTTGACCGGGAATGGCGCTGGTTGACCGAGCCGACCGGCAGTCCTTGGTATCCGCTGCTGCGCGAGTTCCGGCAGGTGGAATGGCGCGAATGGCGTGGCGTCGTCGACCGTGTGACCGATGCTCTGACGGAACTGGCATCCGGTTCCGTCACCGACGCTGTTGGCCGGATCGCCGGGATCGGTTGACGCAGCCGGCTTACTTTTGGCCCGACGAATAAGCCGAGATCGACTCGTCGACGGGTTTAGGTGATGGCAGGTCGAGCGCGGGCGCCGTCTGCGTGGCGACCGGTGCCGTTGCGACGCTTGGCGACGACACGGTACCCGAAGCAGCCATCCGGTCTGGCGAGGGCGCTGCCTGTTCCGTCGCTTCCTTAATAGGAGCATCCCAAATCGGGGCGTCCGCAATCGGAGCACTGGCGGTCAGGATTTCGCCGGCGGAGCTTTCGCTCGACGCCTGCGGCACCTCGGCGGGCTGCCAATCATCGGGCTCCGAGTCCGCTTTCAGCGACCGCAGCGCATGCTGCACGCCGGCGGCGCCATGATCGGGATAGATGAAGCCATAGCTGGGATTGCCACGGCCATAGGTGGTCGTACCTTCGGTCTTCACCCGGACGATCGTCCAATCATTATCAGGCGAGGCATCGACTACCGAGATGCGGCGCGCGACCCGGCCGCGGCTCCAATTGGCATGATCGATGGCTATTTCGCGCGGTCCGAGCACGGCGGAGACGACCGCCACATGCCCGTGCTGCATGCCGTTGGCACGCTTGAAGACCAGGAGGGCGCCTAGCTTGGGTCTCTGGCCGCGCGGATAGTCATGCGCCGCCTGCTCCCACCAACGCCATGCGTCGCCATAGAGATGAACGCCGGTCTCGCTCCGCGCGAAGATCGCACATTGCAGAGCCTGAGCTTGGACCGGCCCGAAAAATACCCCCATTGCGACGACCGAAGCCGTCACCGTCACTCGCCACAGACGCATAGGCCCCCGCTTGCTATCCACCCCCCAGGACGACCGGTCACCGGCTCCCACGCCATCCGACGACCCGACATTAACCATCGCAAGATACACAACTGGGAGGCTGGATCTGCTGAAAATCGGTCGCTGATGTGTAGATTGTTCGTTTGACCAAATCGTTAACGTTCGACTATGTTTTTAGGCTTTTGACCAATTTCACGATCAACGGCCGCTCATGTTCGGGATAGGGCGATTGCGCCGTTGGCCGGGGTCCGCTATGCCGCGCCGATCATAGAGAGCGCGGGGAGCGACGATCCATGACCGATACCGACGAGGCGGCGCCGCAAGATGCCCCGTTTGCCGATGACGAACTCGACCGCCGCCATGCGGTGAAGATGGCGGCCCGCAAGGCGGTGCAGGCCCGGCGGGTCGAGGCGAGCCCCGGCGAAAAGGGTCTGCTGATCGTTCATACCGGCGCTGGCAAAGGTAAGTCGACCGCGGCCTTCGGCACTGTGCTGCGGGCACTCGGCCACGGGTTTCGCGTCGGCATGGTGCATTTCATCAAGGGCGCCTGGTCGACCGGCGAGCAGGCGGCCCTGCGTCGATTCGACGATCTGGTGACCAGCCACGTGATGGGTGAGGGCTTTACCTGGGACGTGCAGGACCGCCAGCGTGATATCGCGGCGGCCCAGGCGGCCTGGGCCAAGGCGCTGGAGCTGATCGCCGATTCGACCTATCAGCTGGTCGTGCTGGACGAGCTTAACGTGGCGCTGCGCTACGACTACCTGCCGATCGACGAGGTCGTCGCCGGGTTGACCGCGCGCCCGGCTGGCTTGCACGTCATCGTCACCGGTCGCAACGCCAAGCCCGAACTGATCGCAGCCGCCGACCTGGTGACAGAGATGACGCTGGTGAAGCATCCCTTCAAGGCCGGCATCAAGGCGCAGAAGGGCATCGAATTTTGAGCCAAACCGCGCCCGAGCGAGTCGGCAGGACGCCGCGGGCCCTGATGTTCCAGGGTACGGGCTCGGATGTTGGCAAATCGACGCTGGTCGCAGGTTTGTGCCGCGCCCTGGTCCGGCGTGGTCTCAGTGTCCGCCCCTTCAAGCCGCAGAACATGTCGAACAACGCGGCGGCGACACCGGATGGCGGCGAGATCGGCCGTGCCCAGGCGGTCCAGGCACGCGCCTGCGGCGTGCCGCTATCGGTCGATATGAATCCGGTACTGTTGAAGCCGGAAAGCGATACCGGCTCGCAGATCATCCTGCGCGGCCGGCCGCTCGGCCGCTCGACGGCGCGCGATTACCAGATGCTGAAGCCGTTGTTGCGCGATGTCGTGCTGACCAGCTTCGGGCGGCTCGCCGCGGTCGCGGATATCGTGCTGGTAGAAGGGGCGGGCAGCGCCTCCGAGGTTAATCTCCGCTTGGCCGACATCGCCAATATGGGTTTCGCCGAGATGGCGGATGTGCCGGTCGTGCTGGTTGGCGATATCGACCGGGGCGGTGTCATCGCCAGCTTGGTCGGAACCCACGCCGTGCTGTCGGAGGCCGATCGCGCCCATGTCGTCGGCTTCGTCGTCAACAAGTTCCGCGGTGACCCGTCTCTGTTCGACACCGGTCTGCGGGCCATCGCCGACCATACCGGCTGGCGCAGTTTCGGCGTGGTGCCGTTCCTGCCTTCGGCGACCCATCTGCCGGCGGAGGATTCGGTCGCCTTGGATGGCGGCATGCGGTCCAGCGGCCGGGGCATCCGGATCGCCGTGCCGGTGATCTCGCGGATCGCCAATTTCGACGATGCCGACCCGCTGCGGCTGGAACCGGATGTCGAGTTGATCATGGTCCCGCCCGGCCGGCCGCTGCCGGGTGACGCGGATCTCATCATCCTGCCGGGCAGCAAGAGCACGCGCGGCGATCTCGACTTCTTTCGCGCCCAGGGCTGGGACATCGATCTCGCCGCGCATGTCCGTCGCGGCGGTCGCGTGCTGGGGCTGTGTGGCGGTTATCAGATGTTGGGTCGAGTGGTTGCCGATCCGGATGGCTCGGAAGGAGCCGCCGGGGTGACGGCGGGGCTGGGCTTGCTCGAGGTCGATACGGTCCTGACGGGAACCAAATCGGTCCGGCCGGTCAGCGGCCGTCATCTGCGCAGCGGCGAATCCTTCGCCGGCTATGAGATTCACATCGGCCGGACCAGCGGTGCCGATTGCGACCGACCGATGGTGATGCTGGAGGATGGCACCGCCGATGGGGCGACCTCCGCCGATGGGCGCGTCATGGGCACCTATGTGCATGGGTTGTTCGCCTCGAACGCCTTTCGGCACGCCTTCCTCGCTGGCGTGCGGCCCCGCCGCGCCTCCAATCTGGATTATGCGGCGACGGTCGAGGCCGCCCTCGACTCGATCGCGGATACCTTGGAGGCCACTCTCGACATCGATGGGCTGCTCGCCGCTGCCCGGCCGATCGATCTTCGCCGGATCGACACGCGGCCCGCCGCCGGCCAGCGCTAGATGCAAGCGGCGGACGATATCGAGCATGGTGGCGATCTTGCCGCCGCGATGGCGACGTTCCCGGTCGCGCCCACGCCGTGGATCGATCTCAGCACGGGGATCAACCCGTGGCCTTATCCCGTCGAGGGCATCGATGGCGCGGCATGGGCGCGCCTGCCCGGCGCCGGGGACATGACCGCGCTGCTGGCGGCGGCGGCGATCGCTTATGGCGCCTCACCGAATCGTATGGTCGCGGCACCCGGCTCCCAGGCGCTCATCCAATGGCTGCCGCAGCTCTGGCAACGTGCCTCCAGTCGGATCGCCGTGCTGTCGCCCAGCTATGGCGAACACGCGCGCAGCTGGGCCGCCGCCGGTCACGCGGTGGCGCTGCCGACCGATCTCGACGCCGTGGCGGCGGATATCGACGTGCTGGTGATCGGCCGGCCGAACAATCCCGATGGCCGGATCGTGCCGCTCGATCGCCTGGCCGATCTCGCCGATCGGCAGGCGCGGCGCGGCGGTTGGCTGATCCTCGACGAAGCCTTCGCGGATGCGACACCGGAGGCGAGCGTGATCGGCCGCCTGGAATCGCCATCGGTGATCGTGCTGCGCTCCTTCGGCAAGTTCTACGGGCTGGCCGGCGCGCGCCTCGGTATCGCCGTCGCCGAACCGAATCTGGTCGCGCGGCTGCGCCGGGCGCTGGGGCCTTGGTGCGTCGCCGGCCCGACCCTCGTCATCGCGACCCGGGCGCTCGCCGATACCCGCTGGTCGGCGCGCACCCGGACGCGGCTGGCGACCGCGGCGGCCGAGTTGGACGACCTGCTGGAGGCCGCCGGGATGCGCCCGCTGGGGGGCACGCCGCTGTTCCGGCTGGCCGAGGCGGCGGATGCACCTGATCGCTATCGGCAACTGCTGGCGGCGGGTATCCTGGTCCGGCGCTTCGCCGCGACGCCTACCCGGCTGCGGTTTGGTCTGCCGCCCAATCCGGCGGCGACCCACCGGCTGGTCAGGGCGCTCGCCCCTCACCACGAAACCGTTGGAGCGGGAGGACAGCATGAGTGAAATCGCCGTCATCATCGGGGTGGGGTCCGGCCTCAGCGCCGCTCTTGCCCGGCGCTTCGCAGCCGACGGCATGCGGGTCGCCCTCGCCGCGCGCGACATGGGCAAGCTCGCCCCGTTGGCGCAGGAGACCGGCGCCCAGGCCTTCGCCTGCGACGCGTCCGACCCCGCCGCGGTGGATGGGCTGTTCGCGGCGGTCGACCAGGCGCTGGGGCCGCCGGATATCGTCGTCTACAACGCCTCCTACCGCGTTCGAGGACCGCTCATCGATCTCGACCCGGCGGAGGTTGCTCGGACGATCGAGGTGTGCGCGTTCGGCGGTTTCCTGGTCGTCCAGGCGGCGGCGCGTGCCATGCTGCCGCGCGGCCATGGTTCGATCCTGCTGACCGGTGCCTCTGCCGGCGTCAAGGGCTATGCCCGCTCGGCCCCTTTCGCGATGGGCAAGTTCGCGTTGCGCGGCCTCGCTCAAAGTGCGGCGCGGGAGCTGGCACCCCAGGGCATCCATGTCGCGCATTTCGTGATCGACGGGATGATTCGCTCGGCCCGTTTCCCCGGCAAGGGCGACGGCTCGGGCGACGACACGTTGGAGCCCGAGGCGATCGCCGAAACCTATCTGCAGATCCATCGCCAGAAGCGCAGCGCCTGGAGTTGGGAGGTCGAATTGCGGCCCTGGGTCGAGACCTTCTAGCTTGGCCCTATGCGGCGATCGGTCGGGCGCGGTCGATAATCGTTTGCAGGTCGAGGCTGGCGGGTAGGGTGCCGAACGCGGTGCCCCAATCGCGATCGAGCCGCGAGGCGCAGAAGGCGTCGGCGACCGCACCCGGCGCGTGGCGGACCAAGAGCGCTCCCGAGATCGCCAGCATCAGCCGCTCCGCCACGCGCCGCAGTACCGCCTCGTCCATCGCCGGATTGCGCAGATCCGCTTCCAAGGCGGCGGCGAACCGGTCGAGCCGCGCGTCGCCGCCCTTGGCCGCCCGCCACTCGGCCGCGATCATGTCGATGGCATCGGCCGCACGGCCAAAGCCGCGCATCATGTCGAGGCACATGACATTGCCCGAGCCTTCCCAGATCGAATTCACCGGCGCTTCGCGGTAGAGCCGGGCGATCGGCCCGTCTTCGACATAGCCGTTGCCGCCCAGCACCTCCATCGCCTCGCCGATCAGCACCGGTGCACGCTTGCAGACCCAGTATTTCACCGCCGGCGTCACGATGCGCCGGAATGCCGCCTCCGCCGGCTCATCCTGCCGGTCGAAGGCTCGCGCGGTACGCATCGCCAGGGCGACGGCGGCCTCGGCCTCGATCGCGAGGTCCGCCAGCACGTTGCGCATCAGCGGCTGATCGACCAGCCGGCGCTGGAAGGCGGTGCGGTGACCGGCGTGGTGGACCGCCTGTGCCACCGCCTGGCGCATCAATCCCGTTGATGAGAGCGCGCAATCCAGCCGGGTGAAATTCGCCATCTCGATGATCGTCGGGATGCCGCGACCTTCCTCGCCGATCAGCCAGGCGGTGGCGTCGTGGAATTCGACCTCGCTCGATGCGTTGGAACGATTACCCAGCTTGTCCTTCAGGCGTTGCAGCCGCAACTGGTTCGGCGTGCCGTCGGGTAGCCAGCGCGGCAGGAAGAAGCACGACAGCCCGGCCGGTGCCTGAGCCAGCACCAGGAACGCATCGCACATCGGCGCGGAAAAGAACCATTTATGGCCGATCAGGCGATAGACGCCGTCGGTGGGATCGATCGCCCGCGCCTCGGTGGCATTCGTCCGTACGTCCGACCCACCCTGCTTTTCGGTCATGCCCATGCCGATCAGCGCGCCGGTCTTGTCTGCCACCGGACGGAACGCCGGATCGTATCGCCGGGACAGGATCTTCGGCAGCCAATCGCGCGCGATGTCGGCGCGCTTGGCGATGGTCGGCACCGCGCCGTAGGTCATCGTCGTCGGGCATTGCGTGCCATTTTCCACTTCGCCCTGCATCAGGCAGGCGGCGGCGCGGGCGACATGGGCACCGGGCCGGGGATCGGACCAGGGAGCCGCGTGCACGCCTTGACCGACCGATGCCGCCATCAAGGCATGCCAGGCCGGGTGGAACTCGACCATGTCGAGGCGCCGGCCGAACCGGTCGAACGCCTGCAGCACGGGCGTATGGCGATTGGCCTGCCGGGCGAGTTCGAAGGTCTCGGCACGGCCGAGCCAGGTGCCCCAGGACCTCAACCCCTCGACCGCCCAGCCGGCGCCCTCCCGCGTGACCGCCTCGCCAAGGGCGGCATGGCCGCCGAAGAGGTCGTAATCGACCAAAGGCGGCGGCTGATTGACCACGTCGTGAGTGTCGAACCGAACTGTCATGGCCACCGCCTCGTGGGAGAGTTTCAAGCGCTGCGTGCAATATCGAGCGATCAGCATGCGCCAGGGCGGCCGGACGGTCGAGCGACTGGTTATGGCGCCAAGAATCCTCGGCTCTACCGCAGCGCGAGATAGAGGGCTTCCCCTCTGCCAAAAACCGGCGCCCAATATCCGGGAGGTATGTCCTCATCGGAGGCTCTCATGAAACAGCTTCGAGGTTGGTTCGATATCATCGGCGCGGTGGCGGGTGTTGCGGTGTTCCTGGGGTTTCTGACCCTGATGGCGATCCACTGAGGTCGCCGCAACCGATCACGGGGCAGGTTTGCCACCGCCGATAGCTTGGTATCGCGGAATAGGTCCTCAATCCGCGATGGTATAGGGAGGGCGCGCCTATGGTGAAGCTGTTCGAGCCCTCCGACCCCGGTCTTTTGCCCTGATGGTGGCCATCCCGGGTATTCGAGCCTGCGTCTTCGATGCCTATGGCACGCTTTTCGATTTCGGTTCGGCCGCTGACCGCTGCCGGGATGTGTTGGGGGATCGGTCGGCGCCGTTGTCCGCTCTCTGGCGCGACAAGCAATTGCAATACTCATGGCTTCGCGCGCTGCAGGATCGTCATGTTGACTTCTGGCAGGTCACGGGAGACGCGCTCGATTACGCGCTGGAAACCCTCGGCATCGTCGAGGAGGGGCTGCGTCAACGGCTGATGGATCTTTATCTCACGCTCGACACCTTCCCCGAGGTGCCGGCGATGCTGCGGCACTTGCGCGAGGTCGGCATGAAGACGGCGATCCTCTCCAACGGCTCGCCTGGGATGTTGGCGGCGGTGGTCGACAACGCGGGTATCGGCGACCTGCTGGATGAGGTGATCTCGGTCGAGGAAGTCGGTGTCTTCAAGCCGCATCCACGGGTCTATCAATCGGCGGTCACCCGGCTGGGTGTCCCGGCGGGGGCGATTTCGTTTCAGTCGTCGAATGCCTGGGATGCTCACGCCGCCTCGGCCTTCGGGATGCGCGTGGTGTGGTGCAACCGCTACGGACAGCGCGCGGAACGATTGCCCGGCCGGCCCGATCATGAAGTGATCTCTCTGGCCGAGCTGCCGGCCCTGGTGTCTCCGTAACATATCTATGGGAGAATGCAGGTCCCGAGTGGGTTCACGCCCGCTCGGCCAGAGAGGAGGCGCGCCTATGGCCAAGCAGTTCCCACAGATCGAGCCCGCCCATCACGATTTCATTCTGCGTCAGCGGATGTTCTTCACCGCCTCCGCTTCGGCGGGCGCCCATGTCAACGTTTCCCCGAAGGGGCTCGATGCGCTGCGCGTGCTGGGGTCGAACGCCGTCGCCTATCTCGACCGGACCGGCAGCGGCAACGAGACCGCGGCGCATCTCCTGGCCGATGGGCGTCTGACACTGATGTTCTGCGCCTTCGAGGGATCGCCGCTGATCCTGCGTCTCTACGGAAACGGCCGGGTCTTGCCGCGTGGCGGCGCGGATTATGCCCGTCTGTTGGCCGAGGCGTTCGACGGGGTGGAGCCGCCCGGCGCGCGGCAGATCGTCCTGCTCGATGTCGATCGGGTGCAAACGTCCTGTGGGTTCGGCGTGCCGTTGTTCGAGTATGGCGGCGAGCGGCCGACGCTCACCCGCTGGGCGGAGGCGAAGGGCGAGGCGGGGCTGGAGGCGTATCGGCGCGAAAAGAATGCGCGCAGCATGGATGGTCTGCCGACCGGGATGTTCGACGAGAACCCGGCTCTTGTGGAATAGGTCGCCTGAGCTGGCCGGCCGATCAGGAAGCGGCGGTTTTGCGGCGCGCGCGCGGTGGGGCCAGGCGGGTGCGCAACACCGACCAGGCATCGTCCGACGCTTCCTCGATGACGCCGACCAACCGGTTGCTGGTGACGATGTCGCCGGCTCGGCAGGCGGCCTCCAACTGCTCGGCCAGACCTTGCAGGCGCTTGGCGCCGAAATTGCCCGACGTGCTTTTGAGATCGTGGCTGGCATGGGCGAGAGCGGCGAGATCCTCCTGGGTCAGCGCCGTCTTGAGACGCTCCAGCAGGGCACGCGCGCCGTCGAGATAGGTGCCGATCAGACTGCTGAACCGATCCGACGGCATCACCGCCGCCAGCCTTTCGAGATACTCGTCATCGATGATGGCGGGTAGGGCGACCGTTGCCGGCGCTTCATCGGCTTTGGCGGCCGGCGCCGCGGCGTCGGCCCGGGCGTCGTCCAGCCATCGGGCGATCGTGGCGGTGAACACCTTGACGTCGATCGGCTTCGAAATGTAGTCGTCCATGCCGGCATCCAGGCACCGTTGGCGATCGCCTTCCATGGCGTTGGCGGTCATCGCGATGATCGGTACGGTTGCGTGGCGGCCCCCCATCTGGCGGATGCGGCGGGTTGCTTCCAACCCATCGAGGTTGGGCATCTGGACGTCCATCAGGACCAGGGCGAAGACGTCCTGCTCGATCGCCGCGAGTGCCAGCAGGCCGTCCTCGGCGCATGTCACCCTATGACCGGGTTCCTCCAGCAAGGCGGAGGCCAGGACGCGGTTGATCCGATTGTCCTCGACCAGCAGGATATGAGCGGATCGGTTGCGCAGCTGATCCTGCCCGCCCGCAGCATGCCCACCCGACACCTTGCTGTCCGATATCTCGCTGCCGGATATCTCGCTGTCTGGTATCTTGGTGGCTTTCGGCTCGAAGGGGCTGTCCAGCACGCGGTCGATGCAATCGACCAGGGCGGCATGGCGGACGGGCTTGGTCAGAAAGGCGTCAAAGCCCACGATCGCCGCCTTGTCGCCGCGTGCGGGCGTACCGATCGAGGAGGCCAGGATCAATTTGGGTTGCGGCCAGCGCGCGCGTGTCCGGCCCGCCTCCGCTCGGCCCGCTTCTGCCCGAATCGCCTCCGCCACATCCTCCCCGGCCATCTCCGGCATCATCTGGTCGATCAGCAGCAGGTCGTATGGCCGATCGGCGAGCATCGCCGCGTGCAGCATTGCGAGTGCGGTTCGACCGTCTTCGGCATTGTCCGCGACGATACCCTCGGCGGCGAGCTGGCGAACGAAGATGCTTCGGTTCATCGCGACGTCGTCGACGACCAGGGCACGCACCGCCGAAAGATCGCGGTGCTGTCCGGCGGGAGCTGGTATGGGCTGCGCCGCGTTCGGCAGCGACAGCTCGACCCAGAAGACCGAGCCGCCTGTCGGTCTGTCGAGCACGCCGATATGGCCCCCCATCAGCTCGACGAGCTGACGTGTGATATGCAGGCCAAGGCCGGTGCCACCGAAGCGGCGCGTAATCGAGCCATCCGCCTGTTCGAATTTTTCAAATAATTTGGCTTTGGTTTCGTCGGGAACCCCCATCCCCGTATCACTGACCTCGATTTGCAGTTCGGTCCGGCCGGCCTCGACTTGCAGCGCTTTGACCTCGACGGCCACGGACCCCTTTTCGGTGAATTTGATCGCGTTCGACAGCAGGTTCATCAGGATCTGGCGCAGCCGCGTCGGGTCGCCGCGCAGCGGCCGCCGCGCGGCGTCTTCCAGGAATGCCGCGATTTCCAGCCCCTTTTCCTGGCTGCGCGGGGAGAGCAGTTCGACCACGCCTTCGACCAGTTCGGCCAGGTCGAAATCGATCTCCTCCAACCCTACCTTGCCGGCTTCGAGCTTGGACACGTCGAGGATGTCGTTGATGATCCCCAGCAACGCCTCGGCCGATAGCCTGACATTATCCGCGAACTTTTGCTGATCGGCGCTCAGTGGCGTCCGCATCAGCAATCCGTTCATGCCGATGATGCCGTTCATCGGCGTGCGGATCTCGTGGCTCATATTGGCCAGGAACTCCGATTTCACCAGGCTCGCCTGTTCGGCGGCGCGCTTGGCCTCGGTAAGATCGTCGGCCAGCCGGCCGAGGTCCGCCGCCTGTTGCTCGAGCAGGGCTTTGGTCTGGTGCAGTTCCAGCTCGCGCTGCTTTTGCACCGTGATGTCGGTGCGCACGCCGGCCCAGCCGCCCCTGGCCGTTCGCCGATTGCAGCCCAGTATCCAACGCCCATCGCCCAACAGCCGCTCATAAGTTGTGCTGGGATCGGCATTGGCTTGCAGGATCTCCTGGGTAAGGGCCTCCGGATCCTCGGTCGGTCCATATTGGCCGACCTTTGCCCCAGCCAGCAGCAGTTCATACATCGGCGTGCCGACGACCAGGTAATCGCTGCTCATCTTATAGAATTCACGATAGCGGCTGTTGCACATGACGAAGCGCCACTGGTCGTCCCACAGCGCGAAGGCATCCGAGATGCTTTCGATCGCGTCCATCAGTTGCGCTTCCGCCCGCTTGCGCGGGCTGATATCGCGGACCGCCGAAACGATCGTCGGCGCTTCCTCCGGCGACGCACCCGGAACCAGCCGGGCCACGGCCTCTACCCAGACATAGGAGCCGTTCTTGTGGCGCAGCCGATGGGCGTGGGTGTCCGATCCGGAACCGGCCACCAGCCGACGCTTGAAGTCCTGGTAGTCGGCGATGTCATCCGGGTGGAAGGTCTTCCAGATAGGCTCGCGCAGCAGCTCTTCCGGCTCATAACCGAGGACGTGGCGCGATCCCGGCGAGACGTATAGGCGTAGGCCGTCGATGGACATTCGGACGACCATGTCTATCGAGCTGTCGGCCAAGAGCCGATAATCCGCTATCGCGGCCGCTGTCGCCCGTTCGGCGTGGAGGCGTTGCCGCGCCTGCCCCGCCGAGCGCCAGCCGAGCAGGCCGGCGATGACCGCGAGAATGCCGATGCCAGTGAGGTGCCATCGGGCATCGGCCCGCCAGCCGGCCAGAGCCTGCGTCTGGTCGAGGGCGGCGATCGTCACCAGCGGGTAATGCGCGAGGTGGCGGTAACTGAGCAGACGCACGTCGCCATCAAAGGGTGACGGCTGCTCATAGGTGCCGGCGGCTGAGATCGGCAGATGTTTCCGGAACAACGACCAGGCACTGAGGTCTTTGCCGAACCATCTGGTCTCGTCGGCCGGGTGACGCACCAGTAATATCCCGGTATCCAGCAGCAGGTTGATCGCACCGCCCGTTCCGACATCGAACGTGCCGTAGAATTGCTGCATATAGGACATGTCGATGGCCGCGACGGCGGCGCCGGCGAAACCGCCATCCGGCGTCTCGATGCGACGCGATACCAGGATCATCCAGCGCGGGGTGGCGCCGGCACGCAGCAACCCGACATGCGCCTCGCGGTCCGTATGGCTTTGGTGAAACGTGAATGAGTCCAGCTCACTGGCGCTGACGTCCAGGGAGCCGGCCGACGAGGTTCCCGCCGCGTCGAATACGACGAGATGGGAGATCCACGGCAAAGCCCCGAGCTGCGCGGCCAGCAGCCGGCGCAGGGGAGCGGCATCGACGTTTCCCGCCGCCGCGGCTTCGACTTGCGCGACGACGCCGACCAGGATCGCATCGACCGTCTGAAGCGTCTTATCGGCATGTTCGGCGACCGATTGCGCCACGTTGCTGCCATTGCGCGCGGCTGTTTCGAGCGCCACGCTGCGGCTGTGATAGGTCTGCGACAGATCGATGCCGGCAAGCGCCAGGCAGACGAGAAAAACCCAACTCGCCGTGATCGCCTGAGGCGACCACCTGCGGCGGACGAAGTCCGTCAGTCTATGGCGGTTCAAAGAAGCCAACGATGTGCTTTCCGGGCCAGACGCTAAAGTCCAAGTAAGCGCGCCCTATTAGCCTGCGACAAGATAGTTAATAATTTCCTGCGACCTATCGTTTCAGAAATTATAGTCATGGGAATGATAGTAGTACTCAATAGGATCACAACCCAAGGTATTTGGGGCGACGCATTGCCCAAGCTCGGAACATCGCATTCTGCGGAACGACCATCGCATGGTGGTCTTTCGCTGATTGCCTGGGTATTCCGCTGATAATCTGGCGCGGACAGAGCAGCTCAGCCATGCGATAATGCTGTAAATCTAATAAGCTGGAACCGAACCCGGCGCCATTTTGGGGAGGAAGATCGCGGATGTCCGGGCAGCAGCCAAGCTATGGTCCCAGTTATGTTCACGGTAGCAGTGCGACGACACTGATCGGTGAGACGATCGGGGTATATTTCGACCGTGCCGTCGCCAAATGGCGCAACCGGGAGGCGCTGGTCGTGCCGCAACAGGGCGTGCGCTGGACCTATGGGGAGCTGAAGGCCAAGGTCGACGAGATCGCCGCCGGCCTGCTGGCGCTGGGCCTCGAGCCGGGCGAGCGGATCGGCATTTGGTCGCCGAACAGCGCCGAATGGACATTGACCCAATTCGCCGCCGCCAAGGCCGGGCTGATCCTGGTCAACATCAACCCCGCCTATCGCCCCTATGAGTTGGTCTATGCCCTGAACAAGGTCGGGTGTGCCGCCCTCGTCCTGGCCCGGTCGTTCAAGTCCAGCGATTATGTGACGATGCTGCGTGAATTGGCGCCGGAACTGGCGGGATGCGCGCCGGGACAGCTGGTCGCGGCCAAGCTGCCGCGGCTGCGATGGGCGATCCTCGCCGAGGGACCGGGGGCCGGGCCGGCGGAACCAGGCTTCCTGCCTTTCGAGTCAATCGCCGCGGCGGCCCGGCCGGCCGATCGGCAGCGGATCGTCGACTTGGTGGCCGACATGCAATTCGACGATGCGATCAACATCCAGTTCACCAGCGGCACCACCGGGTCGCCCAAAGGGGCGACGCTGTCGCACCACAACATCCTCAATAACGGTTTCTTCGTGGGCGAGGCGATGAGCCTCGTCGAGGGCGACCGGCTGTGCATTCCCGTGCCGCTCTACCATTGCTTCGGGATGGTGATGGGCAATCTCGCCTGCCTCACCCATGGCGCCACCATGATCTATCCTTCGCCGGGTTTCGATCCCCTGGAGGTGCTTCGGACGGTCGAGAGCGAGCGCTGCACGGCGCTGCATGGCGTGCCGACGATGTTCATCGCCGAGATGGAACATCCGGAGTTCGGCCGCTTCGACCTCTCCTCGCTGCGCACCGGGATCATGGCGGGCTCGCCCTGTCCGATCGAGGTGATGCGCCGCGTGATCGAACTCATGCATCTCGACGAAATCACCATCGGCTATGGCATGACTGAGACCAGCCCGGTCAGCTTCCAAAGCTCGGTCGACGATCCTATCGAACGCCGGGTATCGACGGTCGGGCGCGTCCAGCCGCATCTGGAGGTCAAGATCGTCGATACGGATGGGCGCATCGTGCCGCGAGGCACTTCCGGCGAACTCTGTACGCGTGGTTATTCCGTCATGCTGGGATATTGGGACGACGCGGCGAAGACCGCGGAGGCGATCGACGCCGCCGGCTGGATGCACACGGGCGACCTCGCCGTGCTCGACGAGGAAGGCTTCGGCAATATCGTCGGGCGGATCAAGGATGTGGTCATCCGCGGCGGCGAGAACGTCTACCCGCGCGAGGTCGAGGAGTTCCTCTACCAGCATCCAAAGATCGGCGACGTGCAGATCGTCGGCCTGCCCGACCCGAAATACGGCGAGGAACTGTGCGCCTGGATCCGGCTACGCGATGGCGAGACCGCGACCGAGGACGAGATCATCGCCTTCTGCCGCGGCCAGATCGCCCATTACAAGATCCCGCGCTATGTCCGGTTCGTCGACGCCTTCCCCATGACCGTCACCGGCAAGGTCCAGAAATTCCTGATCCGCCAGCAAATGGTCGAGGAGCTGGGGCTGCTGGCCCAACGAACCGCCTGATCCCCCATTGGTCATGCCGGCGGTCACGCACCGGCGGCCGCTGCACCAGTGGCCGATGCGCCGGTGAGGGGCGGGCCGAGGTCGAACACGCCGTCATGCAGCGCTTTCAAGGTGCTGCGATGACCGACCGACAGGATGGTCGGGCGCGGCGTCATCTCCTCGACGACTTTGTAAAGCCGCTCCTCGGTCGCCTCGTCCAGCGCCGAGGTCGCCTCATCCATGAAGATCATATCCGGCCGCTGCACCAGGATGCGGGCGAAGGCCAGGCGCTGTTGCTCGCCGATCGACAGCCGCTGGGCCCAGATGTCTTCGTGCTCCAGCTCGTCGAACAGAGCCGCGAGCCCGACCGTTTCCAGCGCCGATTTGATGTCGGCATCGGTCACATCGGCCGGATCGTAGGGATAGAGGATCGCCTGGCGCAGTGTGCCGAGCGGGATATACGGGCGCTGCGGTAGGAACAGCGGCCGTTTGGCGCCGGACGCGATCCGTCCCTTGCCGAACGGCCATAAGCCGGAGATCGCGCGCAGCAGCGTGCTTTTGCCCGCTCCGGACGGACCCATCACCAGGAGATGGCCGCCCGGCGGCACGTCCAGATTGATGTTTTGGCGCAACAGGGTGCCATCCGGCAGGGCCAAATCCAGCTCCTGGACGGCGAGCCCCGGTTGATCGGCGGTGTCGAGCGCGATGGTCGGTTCCTCGGCGGCCTTCCTGACCTCGGCGGCGCGGTGTTGGAACTCGGTCAGACGAGACATCACCGCCTGCAACTCGGCGATATCCGAATAGGAATTGACCACGAAGGACAGCGAACTCTGGACCTGATCGAACGCCGTCGCGATTTGCTGGATCCCGCCGAACTCGATCGCCTTGCCGAAATATTTCGGTGCCGCGACGATATACGGCACGATGATGGCGATCTGCGAATAGCCGCTGTTCATGATGATCAACTGCATCTGCCGGCGGAGCACGGCGAGGAAATTGCCGAACACCCGGCTGAAGCGCAGGGTGAGGACGGCGTCCTCCTGCGGCTCGCCGCTATAAAACGCGATGCTTTCCGAATTCTCGCGCAGCCGGACCAGGCTATACCGGAAATCCGCCTCGTAGCGCTGCTGGTTGAAGAGCAGGCTGACCAGCGGCCGGCCGATCTTGACCGTCAGCCAGGTGCCGATGCCGGCATAGAGGATGGCGCCGACGGCGGCGTAGCCCGGGATGGTGATCGAGGTCAGCCCGATGCCAAGGGCGCCCAGGGGAATGGTCAACGGTCCGGACAGGTTCCAGAGGATCAGGAAGAACGAGAAGAAGGTGACGACCGAACTCAGCAGCCCGATGCTGAGGCTCAGCACCTGGGTGGTGAAGATTCTGAGGTCGTCGGCGATGCGCTGATCCGGGTTGTCGGCGGCCGAGCCGATAAGTTGCATCCGGTAATAGGCTTTGTGGTCGAGCCAGCTCCTGATGTATCGCCCGGTCATCCAACGCCGCCAGCGGATCTGCAGCATTTGGGTCAGATAATACGTCAGGAGCGATGTCGCGATGGCGATCACCGCCCAGATGCTGAACCGGATCAACTGCCGGACGAACACCGGCTCATTGTATTCCTGCAGGGCGTCGAAGAACAACCCGCGCCATTCGTTCAACCAGACCTGCAGGTAAACCTGGAACAGGTTCAGGGCGATGATGCCGGCCAGCAGCAGACGGGCGCTCCAGCGCTCGGGCGACGACGACCAGTACGGCTTGGTAAGCTCCCACGCGTCGCGAAAGAAACGGCGGTCGACACGGCGGCGTGGGGGCATGGGGATCCTCGGTCGATGGGTCGATGCCGCTATAATCCCTGGGAAATCACAGCGCCGCCAAGCCGTTAAATCGCCCCATCGGGGTCGTCGAGAAAACGCCGGTCGATCAGCGCGCCTTTAGGCAACCGTTCAGAAACAGATCGACGGTCTGATCGACCCAGCGGGCGATTTCATCCTGGGTTGGCGGCCGGCCCAATCCATTGGTTAGGCTGGGCGGCCCGGCCAGGATCATGTGGAAGAACTGCTCGGCTGCGAAATGGGTGTTAATGCGGGCGATATGGCCCGCATCGGCGGCGCGCTGCAAGAGATCGGCGATCCGTTCGACACCGCGGAGAAAGCCGTATTCGTGGACGGTATGAGCCAGCTGGGGAAACTGGTCCCCCTCCGCGCGCATCAGCCGTGATAGAGCCACCGCCTTTGGGGACAGGGCGACCGCGAGCATCTCGGCCGCCGACCGCCGCAGCACGGCATCGATCGGGGCCGTGTCGCGCAACGGCGCCTCGAAGGTCGGCAACCATTGGTCGACCAGACGGCGAACCACCGCCTCGAACAGATCCGCCTTGTCGCGGAACCGATGATAAAAGGTTCGCTTCGACATGTGGGTCGTCTTGGCGATCCCTTCGATGCTGGTGGCGCCATAGCCTTCGGCTAGAAACCGCGCGGTTGCCACGTCCAGGATCCGGTCGCGAATCTGGGCCGCGGCGGCCTTGGACGGCCGGCCGCCACGCCCCGAACCCGCTTTTCCGGATGCCGTCACCTCAAGCAAAGCCACCGCCGCCCATCGTCGGGAACCCGTCTTCAGCGATAGTAGTACGGGCGGTAATAGTGCGGCCCATAAGGCGGGATGATGATACAGCCAGACAAGGCAGCCACCAGGCCGAGAGCCGCCGCGATGCCGATCAAGCGGTGGGCGAGGCGTTTTCGCGGGGCCGATTTCACGCGCATCATTTCCGTATCTCCTCGATACGCCCGAACCCTGGGGAGCGACTCTCCAGTGCGTTCGGGCTTGCCGCGGCGACGTGGGGTGATCCGACAGCATCACGTCGTCTGGTACAGGATATACGCAGCGAAGAAACGAAACGTACCCGTATCGTAGCGTTTTTTGTGTAACCGAGGCGACATACGATTTTTCGCGGATCCCGCCCGTGCTTGGTGCGGGTGGGAACTGCTCGGTATACGGAGCCCGGTCCGGTAAAGTGCCCAACCGGCACGTAACGGCTTTCCCGAAACCCGCAACAAGGATCACCGATGATCGATCCGCATTGTCATTCCAGCAGCATCGAGGTCGCCGTCGCGGCCCAAGCCGCCTTCGCGATCATGTCCGACGGGATCAAACAGGGCGACTGGGCCTGGGGCAGCTATCAGCGCCGGCTGGTCGAGCCTGGGTTGTTCGTCGGCACCTCGCTGTTCGACGGCAAGGAGACCTGGGTGCGGATCGATGCGAATGCTGAGCGGCTCACCGTCGACTATGCGGTCGGCCGCAATCCCGAGACGCTGCAGTTCCGCAACGCGTCCCGGGTCATTCCCGGCGCCCTGCTCGGCCTCGACCCGGCCCATTCGGTGGTGACGCTGCTGACCTGGCGCCTCGCCACGCAGACCGAACAGGCCTGGCAGCAAATCTGCGCCACCCATGAGGCGGAGATGTTCTTGATCAAGGGTCTGCTGGAACGCAAAGCTGGATAGGAACGCGCTTCGACGTGCAGCGGCCTGGTCCGTTGCTGAGGAGGGTAAGGGCATGAGCAAAGCGAAGATTCAACTGCGCCTGCCGGAGGACATGCGGGCCGCCGCCATCCGGCAAGCCTCGGCTTCCGGCATCAGCATGAACCTGTATGTCGCGACCGCCGTCGCCGCGCGGATCGGCGCGCAAGCCGAGGCGGAGCGGTATTTCGCGGCAAGGGGATCGCGGACGACGCCGGCACGAGCCAAAGCCCTGCTAATGCGGCTCGGCACGCCCGAAGACCTCCGTGACGACGACAGGCTCGATGCCACGGACGATCCGGTTTGATGAACACGCCATCGACATCGAGATAAGTACGGCGCAGCGGCCATTCTTCCATGCATTGCCGAGGAGCTGGCAGGAAAATCTTCTTAAGGCGGGAGCACGCTATCTGTTCGTTCTATCGTCTCTTTTGACTTAGAAGCCCCCGCCCAGCCGCGGCCGGGCTGCGAACGATGCTGGCCGCGGCTTCGTGCTTCCACTGGTAGCCATCACGCGCGGCGGCGTTCGTTGCGCGCCGGCACGAGCACCGCCACGGGATGGCGGTCCTTTGTAATCGTGATCCTTCCGCCATCTTCTACTTCTCGCAACAGCCGGGAGAACTGCCGGTTCGCTTCCGTCGCGTTCACCGTGCCGTCGGGCACAGTATTGAGCTCCCTCGATGGTAGTGACTATTCACTACGATGCTTCGGTCGCAGGAGACGGTCCGGCTTTTGCGCCGCTTTATAGCCCGTGCTCGCCCAGCCAAGTCTTTACGATGGCGGCGATGTCGTCCGAGTTCCGATCCATCATCATCATATGCGTGTTCCCGTGCAGCCCCTTGTCGGGCAAACTCACCCAGTCGAATGTGCCCCCGGCATTTTTGACAGCATCTCGCAGTTTGCTGCTCGGTTGAGTAAATCCGGCCCAAAGCGGATGCCCGCTGATGTTGTCGCCCCAAAGCGTCAAGATCGGGACGTTCTTGACTTTGCTTGCATCATACGTCGCCGCGTTAGGCGCGGCTGATGGTTCCAGGGCGATGAGCGCTTTGATTTTATCGGGGTTGTTGAGCGCCGCCATATACCCGAAATAGCCGCCTTGGCTGTGCACGATCACGATGCAGGGGCAGACCTTGTCGATCAACTGCTGATAGCCCGCCAATGTCGCGGCATCGTTCGTCAGCCATCGCGGGGTGAACTCTTTCGCGAATTGGTCGAAGGCTTCCGTCGGAAATTGCGTTCCTGGATAGGTGACGCGTTTCGTCATATCCGCGTTGTACGACTCAGGCGGCCCGATGCGAAAGAGCTCCCACCCTTCCTTCTTCGCTCGAAAAATCGGCGAACTATTATAAAGGCCCGACCATGTGGCGCGGCCGCGCTCGACGGAGTCGGAAATGTAGACATCGTAGCCCGCGGACAGAAAATACTGCTGCCAACCCGGCTTCCCATCGGGTTTTGTCTCCCAGGTCACGCCGGTCAATCCGCCGCCATGCCACATCAGGATCGGATATTTCGAGGTCGCAGCGGCCAGTTTTACGAACTGCACATAGGTTTGTCCGATTTCGAATTGGCCATTCGGATCGTATTTGAACGGCTTCATGCCGGGGCTTGTCGATATTTCGCTGACGGGCTGGCCCGAGACGGAAACCTCTTTCCCCCCAATATAGAAGCTGCCGATTTCCTTGATGGCGATGTCGGGGCGGGCATTTGTACAGCCCAAGAGGCCGAGCAGCAGCACCAAGACAATGAAATCGCGACTCTTTACCATCTCATTCATCCGATCGATCACGAACCCGATCGTTGAACTATACGTGTACGAATGATCGTGGCAAGCGATTATCATCGGCTCCGCCCGGCGCGTCGCAGGGCGGCGGCGCGCGGGTCCGCCACGGGATCTACAGGCGCGCGCCATCGGGCGGATCATTCGGAAGGGTGAATAACGGCGGCGATGGTGGAGCCGCGGGGAATCGAACCCCGGACCTCGACATTGCGAACGTCGCGCTCTACCAACTGAGCTACGACCCCATCATCCATCGCCGCCGTGGCGCGGGATATGAGGTCGATGCGGGGGTGATGTCAAGCGATCGGCACGATCATAATTGCTGATGATGCCGCTGGCGGTCGGGAATGGGTGCCCACCGGCTTGCACCGCACCGCCTGGAACGATAGGGTCTCGCTCGCGCAGATCCGCGCAAGGCTTTCCCCGATCCGAGGTAGAACGCGCCGTATCATGCTGCCTTTCATCAATCTTGTCCTGCGGATCATCGATTTATACACCTGGGTCCTGATCGCGTCGGCCATCCTCAGCTGGCTGATGGCATTCGGTGTGGTCAACACCTACAACCGCTTCGTTGCGACCATCGCGGATGTGCTGTATCGGCTGACCGAGCCGCTGCTGCGGCCGATCCGCTCGATCCTGCCGAATTTCGGTGGCATCGACCTGTCGTTCATCGTCCTCTGGCTACTGCTCTACTTCATCCGGGACATGATCGTGCAGTACGCCATCTATCTCTGAGGCCCCGCTCAAGCGATGGATAGCCCAAGCGATGGATAGCAAGCCGTCCGACTCGAAGATCATCGACGGCAAGGCCTTCGCGGACGGGCTGCGCCAGCGCATCGCCGTGGCGGCGGCGAGCCTCCGGGCGACGCATGGGCTGGTGCCCGGTCTCGCGGTGGTGCTGGTCGGGGACGATCCGGCGAGCCAGGTCTATGTCCGCAACAAGGGCAAGGCGACCGTGGCCGCCGGCCTCGTCTCCGTCGAACACCGCTTGGCCGCGACCGCCAGTCAAGGCGATCTTCTGGCGCTGATCGGCACGCTCAACTGCGATCCGGCGATTCACGGCATCCTGGTGCAATTGCCGCTGCCGGCGCAGATCGATCCGACACGCGTGATCGAGGCGATCGATCCCGCCAAGGATGTCGATGGCCTGCACGTCGTCAATATCGGCCGGCTTTGGGCCGGCATCCCGGCGCTGGCCCCGTGCACGCCGCTCGGCTGCGTGCTGTTGCTGAAGGATCGGCTGGGCGACCTCACCGGCGCCTCGGCGGTGGTGATCGGGCGGTCCAATCTGGTCGGCAAGCCGCTCGCCGCGATGCTGCTGGCGGAGGGGTGCACGGTATCCGTCGGCCATTCCAAGACGCGGGACCTGCCGGCCCTGTCCCGGGGCGCGGACATCCTCGTGGCGGCGGTCGGCCGCCCCGGCCTCGTGCGGGGCGGCTGGATCAAGCCCGGTGCGACGGTGATCGATGTCGGCATCAACCGGGTGCCGGTCGAAGGCGGCGGTACGAGGCTCGTCGGCGATGTCGCCTTCGATGAGGCCTTGCCGGTCGTCGACGGGATCACGCCGGTGCCCGGCGGCGTCGGGCCGATGACGATCGCCTGCCTGCTGCGCAATACAGTGACCGCTGCCTGCCGAAGCCACGGCATAGAGATGCCATCGTTCTGACGGGCGAGGGGAGCTGGATGGCGACCTAGGAAAGGGAGGCGATGGTTACCAAGCACGACGACGACGGAAGCAAGACGGCGGAACAGCAGGCCCCAGAACAGCAGGCCCATGCGGGGGCGCATCTCGATTTCAGCCGCAGCATGAGCTACGGCGACTACCTGCAGCTCGACCGTCTGCTGGCCTGCCAGAAGCCCGTCTCGGACCAGCACGACGAGATGCTGTTCGTCATCATCCATCAGACCACCGAGCTGTGGATGAAGCTGGTGCTGCACGAGTTGCGCGGCGCGCTCGACCATATCCGCGCCGACCGGTTGCAACCCGCCTTCAAGGGGCTCGCCCGCGTTAGTCGGATCCAGGCCCAGTTGATCCAGTCCTGGGATGTGCTGTCGACGCTGACCCCGTCGGACTATCTCAGCTTTCGCGATGCGCTCGGCCAATCCTCGGGGTTTCAGTCCGCGCAGTACCGGTTGATCGAGTTCACCATCGGCAACAAGCAGCCGGCGATGATGGCGCCGCATGCCCACCGCGCGGATCTGCATGATCCGCTGGTGGCGGCCCTCAACGCGCCGAGCCTCTATGACGAGGCGATCCGACTGCTCGCCCGGCGGGGCTTCGCGATCGCCCCGGCGGTGCTGACCCGCGATCCGGCCTCGCCCTATGTGGCTGATGACAGCGTCACGGCGGCGTGGCTGGAGATCTACCGCGACACCGAGCGGCATTGGGAGCTTTACCAATTGGCCGAGGAACTGGTCGATCTGGAGGATTGGTTCCAGCAATGGCGCTTCCGCCATGTCACCACGGTCCAGCGGATCATCGGTTTCAAGCGCGGCACCGGCGGCACGGCCGGCGTCGCCTATCTGCGCAAGGCGCTCGATACGGTGTTCTTCCCGGAGCTCTGGGAAGTCCGCACGGTGTTATGAGGTAATCATGGATATTCCGACGCAAGCCTTCATGACGACCGATTGGGCGACGGTACCCACGACGACCCATGCCGGCACTACCGGCTCCGCCACCTGGCGCACGCTGAACATCGGCGATGTGCGCGTCCGTATGGTGGCGTATACGCCGGGCTATCTCGCCGATCATTGGTGCGAGCGCGGGCATATCCTGCTGGTTCTCGAAGGCGAGCTGGAGACGGAACTCGCCGATGGCCGGCGCTTCACCCTGACGCCGGGTATGAGCTACCAGGTCTCGAACGGCGCCAGCTCCCACCGCTCGACGACAAAGGTCGGCGCCAAGCTGTTCATCGTGGATTAGCTGGTCAGATGACTGCTGAGCGGCGCGTTCAGGTGACCGCCGCGCGGCGGTGGAAATCCGGGTGGTCCCAGGCGCCGGTGGTCATCACGTCTTTCAGGATCCGCACCGCGTCCCAGATCTCGGCATAGCCCAGATACAGTGGCGTCAGGCCGAAGCGCAGGATATCGGGAGCACGGAAATCGCCGATCACGCCGCGGGCGATCAGCGCCTGCATGATCGCGTAGCCTTGCGCATGCACCAGCGAGACCTGGCTGCCGCGCATCGCGCGATCGCGCGGGCTGACCATCTCGAAGCCGAAGGGGCCGCATTCCTGTTCCGCCAGGGCGATGAACAGGTCGCCCAGGGCGAGCGACTTCGTCCGCAACGCCGCCATATCGGCTTCCAGCATAAGGTCGATGCCAACCTCCAAGGCGGCCAGGCTGATCACCGGCGGGGTGCCGACCATGGCGCGGCGGATGCCTTCCGCCGGCCGGTAATGCGGATCGAAGGCGAAGGGCACGGCGTGCCCCAGCCAGCCCGAAAGCGGCTGGCGAAAGCTGTCCTGCAGCCGCTGTGCGATGTAGAGGAAGGCCGGCGCACCCGGCCCGCCATTGAGGTATTTATAGCCGCAGCCGACCGCCAGATCGGCATTGGCCGCCCCAAGATCGACGGGCACGGCACCGGCGGAATGCGCCAGATCCCACAGCATCAAGGCGCCGTGCCGATGGGCCAGGGCCGTGGTCGCCGCCATGTCGTACATTCGCCCGGTGCGGTAATTGACATGGGTCAGCATCGCCACCGCGACATCGTCGCCCAGCGCGTCCGGCACCTCGTCGGCGGTGACGGTGCGCAGCTCGTGCCCCCGGCCCAATTGCTCGATCAAGCCCTCGGCGATGTAGAGATCGGTCGGGAAATTGCCGACCTCGCTCAGGATGACCCGCCGTTCCGGGCGCAGGGCCAGCGCGCCCGACAGCATCTTGTAGAGGTTGACCGAGGTGGAATCCGCGACGATCGCCTCGCCGGGGGTGGCGCCGATCAGTCGGCCCAGCTTGTCGCCGATGCGGTGCGGGAGGTCGATCCAGTCATGCCGGTTCCAACTGGTGATGAGGTGCCGGCCCCATTCCTCCTCGACCACCTGGGCGACCCGCGCCGCAGTGGTGCGGGGCAGGGCGCCCAGCGAGTTGCCGTCGAGATAGATCACCCCGTCCGGCAGCGCGAAGCGCTCCCGAAACGGCGCCAGCGGATCGGCGGCATCGCGCGCGACGCAATCCTCGCGGGTGATCGTCATCCTAAAATGCTCCGATACTCAGCCGCGCGCCGCCTTGGCCAGACGCAGGCGCAAGGCGTTGAGCTTGATGAAGCCTTCCGCGTCTCGCTGGTCGTAGACCTGGTCTTCCTCGAAGGTGACATGGGCGAGGCTGTACAGCGTCTTCGGCGATTTGCGGCCGACGACCCGGACATGGCCCTTATAGAGCTTGAGGCGCACCGTGCCGGTGACGTTTTCCTGGCTCTTGTCGATCAGCGCCTGGAGCATTTCGCGCTCCGGCGAGAACCAGAAACCGTTATAGACCAGTTCGGCATAGCGCGGCATCAGCTCGTCCTTGAGATGCGCCGCCCCCCGGTCGAGCGTGATGCTTTCGATGCCGCGATGCGCCGAGGCCATGACCGTGCCGCCCGGCGTCTCGTAGATGCCGCGCGACTTCATGCCGACGAACCGGTTCTCGACCAGGTCCAGCCGACCGACGCCGTTGCGGCCGCCGATCTCGTTGAGCCGGGTCAGCACGCCGGCGGGCGACAGCTTGTCGCCATTGACTGCGATCGGATCGCCGGCCTCGAACTCGATCTCGACATATTCCGACACGTCCGGTGCCGCTTCCGGCGCCACGGTGCGGCTATAGACGAATTCATCGGGCTCGATCCACGGATCCTCGAGCACCTTGCCCTCGGCCGAGATGTGCAACATGTTCGCATCGACCGAGAACGGCGCCTCGCCGCGCTTGTCCTTGGCGATCGGAATTTGGTGTTTTTCCGCGTATTCGATCAGCCGGGTGCGCGAGGTCAGATCCCATTCGCGCCAGGGGGCGATCACCTTGATATCGGGCTTCAGCGCATAATAGCTGAGTTCGAAGCGAACCTGGTCGTTGCCCTTGCCGGTGGCGCCATGGGCGACCGCGTCGGCGCCGACCAGCTTGGCGATCTCGATCTGCCGCTTGGCGATCAGCGGTCGGGCGATCGAGGTGCCCAGCAGGTATTCGCCTTCGTAAAGCGCGTTGGCGCGGAACATCGGGAACACGAAGTCGCGGACGAATTCCTCGCGCAGATCGTCGATATAGATCTGCTTGACGCCCATCATCTCGGCCTTGCGGCGGGCCGGTTCCAACTCCTCGCCCTGGCCGATATCGGCAGTGAAGGTCACCACCTCGCAGCCATAGGTATCCTGCAGCCAGCGCAGGATCACGGAGGTATCGAGACCGCCGGAATAGGCCAGAACGACTTTCTTGATGGAACCCGGCTTGAACTTGGTGCTTTCGGCCATCGGCGGCCCCTCGCTTTCACGACAACGACAAATGATCGCCGTTGTATCGGGAAGGCCCGGTGGCGACAAGCCACGGTTGGCTGATCAGGTCGGCGACAAGCCGCCGCTGGCTGATCAGGCGGCTTCCGGGGCGATCCCCTGTTCCGCCGCGTCCCGCTGGCTGCGCTTCAGCTTGACGCTATCGGATTTCAGCTGGCCGCAGGCCGCGAAGATGTCGCGGCCGCGCGGCTGGCGGACCGGCGAGGCATAGCCCTCGGCGTTGACGATGTCGCCGAACACCTGGATCGCGGCATTGGTCGAGCATTCATAGGGGGCGCCCGGCCAGGGGTTGAACGGGATCAGATTGACCTTGGCCGGAATGCCGCGCAGCAGGCGGACCAGCTCGCGCGCCTCGGCTGGGCTGTCGTTGACGCCGCGCAGCATGACGTATTCGAAGGTGATGCGCCGGGCGTTGCTGGATCCCGGATAGGTGCGGCAGGCGTCGAGCAGCTCGGCGATCGGGTACTTCTTGTTGATCGGTACGATCTCGTCGCGCAGCTCGTCGGTCACCGCGTGCAGCGAGATCGCGAGATTGACGCCCAGCTCCTCGCCGCAGCGGCGGATCATCGGCACCACGCCCGAGGTCGACAGGGTGATCTTGCGCTTGCTGAGCGACAGGCCCTCATTGTCCATGACGATCTTCATCGCCTTGGCGACCTCGTCGTAATTGTAC
>DATMGU010000089.1:0-31589 GCA_035555315.1 Allostellaceae bacterium | reverse complement strand
TAGGCCATCCCCAGATAGCCGAAGATCGGCTTCTTGGAGAAGGTCGAGATCACGTGGCTGACCATGCCGAAGCCCGGCAGGATCATGATGTAGACCTCGGGATGCCCGAAGAACCAGAACAGGTGCAGGAACAGGATCGGATCGCCGCCGCCCGCCGGGTCGAAGAAGGTCGTGCCGAAATTGCGATCGGTCAACAGCATGGTGATGGCGCCGCCGAGCACCGGCAAGGACAGCAGCAGCAGGAACGCGGTCACCAGCATCGCCCAGACGAACAGCGGCATCTTGTGCAGCGTCATGCCGGGCGCGCGCATGTTGAGGATGGTGGTGATGAAGTTGATGGCGCCCAGGATCGACGAGGCGCCGGCCAGATGCAGCGAGAAGATCGCCATGTCGACGGCGGCGCCGGGATGCCCGGCGACGCTCGACAGCGGCGGATACAGCGTCCAGCCGGTGCCGACACCGCCATCGACCAGACTCGACCCCAGCAACAGGCCGAAGGACGGGATCAGCAGCCAGAAGCTGATGTTGTTGAGCCGCGGAAACGCCATGTCCGGCGCGCCGATCATCAACGGCACGAACCAATTGCCGAAGCCGCCGATCATCGCCGGCATGACCACGAAGAACACCATGATCAAGCCATGGGCCGTCACCACCACGTTGTAGAGCTGGTGGTCGCCGGCGAACAGCAGCGCGCCGGGGCTTTGCAGGTTGATGCGCATCAGCACCGATAGCGCGCCGCCGATCAAGCCGGCGATGATCGCGAAGATCAGGTACAGCGTGCCGATGTCCTTGTGATTGGTCGACATCAGCCAACGCTGGACGAAGCCCGGATGGTGATGGGCGTCATGCGCGTCGTGTTCGGTGCTTGCGTAAGCCATGGGTCGATACCCTCTCGGTCCTCTTTTGCGTCGGCACCGCCCTCAGGGCGGCGGCCGTCTTATCCTGTGGGCGCCGTCCGGCGCTAGTTCGAGCTCGCCGCGGCCAGCCTGGTCGCCGCCGGCGCGCTGGTCGCCGCGAATTTCGTCTTGGCCTCGGCCACCCAGGCGTCGAATTCCGGCTTGGTCACCGCCTTGATCACGATCGGCATGAACGAGTGGTTGACGCCGCAGATCTGGTTGCATTCGCCGTAATAGATGCCCGGCTTCTCGATGTTCAGCCAAGTCTCGTTCAACCGGCCGACCACGGCGTATTTCTGCACGCCGAAGGACGGGATGAACCAGCTATGCATCACATCCTGCCCGGCGATCTGCACGCGGATGTTGGTGTTGACCGGCAGCACCACCTGATTGTCGACGTCGAGCAAGCGCTTTTGACCCGGCGCCAGATTCTTTTCGTCGATGCCATAGCTGTCGAACTGAAAGTCGCCGTTGTCCGGGTACTGATAATGCCAATACCACTGCAGGCCGGTCACCTTCAGCGTCAGCTGCGAATCCGGCACCCGCTCGCTGAAATACATCAGCTTGAACGAGGGGATCGCGATGACCAGCAGGATCAGCACCGGAACCACTGTCCAGGCGATCTCGATCACCGTGTTGTGCGACGTCTTGGAGGGAATCGGGTTCCGCTTGGCGCTGAACTTGACGCAGACATAGGCCAGCAGCGCCATCACGAACAGCACGATGAGGACGATGATCCACATCAGCAGGTCGTGCAGCGAGTGAATCCGCTCTTCGATAGGGGTCGCGGGTGGTTGCAAATACATCTGCCAGGGCAGCGGCTCGGCGGCGCGCGCGACGCCGGAAACCAGCCCCAACATGCCCGCCCCCACCATGGCTGCCCCGAGCATCACCCGCACAACGCCCAATAAGCCAACCCCAGCGGCCATTCCGAGGAAGAGGCGCCCGACCATTCGCTGCATATGTTTAGCCTGCCCTAATGAGTTGCCTTCAGCTCAGGGGCCTCGGTTGCCCCGACCATCCCCAAGCCGGTTCGCGCCAGTTCCGGAAAAGCCCAAGGTCGGTGGGATTTCCCGTCTGATACGAAGCGGTTGGACCGTACCCCAAACGCAATCCGCCTCACAACTGCGACAACTGTCGCACCCGACGGTGCTCCTGAGGAGGCGCCATGGCGGTTTTATTTTGAGCCGAAGCCCGCGACACCATATCATCATCATCGCGCACGGCCAGTCGGATCCTCGGGCTTTTGTCCCGGATGATCCGCCAGCCGCGCATCGCCCCCGATCGGAGCCCCTTATGACCGACCTCGCGACCACCGACACCTTGTTCTTCGAGAAGACCGGCATGGACCGCGACCGTGTGGAGGGCATCGTCCGCGATGCCTTGAACGGCATGGATGACGGCGAACTCTATCTCGAATACAGCCAGTCCGAGGGACTCGCCTTCGATGACGGCCGGATCAAGAGCGCGTCGTTCGATACGTCGCAAGGCTTTGGGCTGCGCGCCATCTCGGGCGAGGTCACGGGCTATGCCCATGCCTCCGAACTCAGCGAGGCGGCGATCCGCCGCGCCGGGGAGACGGTGCGCGCCGTGCGGACGGGCCAAGGCGGCACGCTGGCCGCGGCGCCGCGCGGCACCAACCTACAGCTCTATAGCGACGCGAACCCGCTGGGCCAGGTCGATTTCTCGGTCAAGGCCAAGCTATTGTCGGATATCGATGCCTATGCTCGCGCCAAGGATCCGCGGGTTCGCCAGGTGATGTGCTCGATCTCGGGCGAATGGCAGGCGGTGCAGATCGTCCGGCCGGATGGCGTGCGGGTCGGCGACATCCGCCCGCTGGTCCGCCTGAACGTCAGCGTCGTGGTCGGCGATGGCGATCGGATGGAAACCGGGTCGAGCGGCGCCGGCGGCCGGACCAACTACACCGCCTATCTCGATCCGGCGCGCTGGCAGCACCAGGTCGACGAGGCGCTGCGCCAGGCACTGGTCAATCTGGGCTCGGTCCCCGCGCCGGCGGGCGAGATGACCGTCGTGCTGGGCAATGGCTGGCCGGGCGTCATGCTGCATGAGGCGATCGGCCATGGGTTGGAAGGCGATTTCAACCGCAAGAAGACCTCGGCGTTTTCCGGCATGATCGGCCAGCGGGTCGGCTCGCCCGGGGTCACCGTGGTCGATGACGGCACGCTGCCCGACCGGCGCGGCTCGCTGACCGTCGATGACGAGGGCACACCGTCGAGCCGCACCGTGCTGATCGAGGACGGCATCCTGGTGGGCTATATGCAGGATCGGATGAACGCCCGGCTGATGGGTATGGAGCCGACCGGCAATGGCCGGCGGCAGAGCTATGCGCATAACCCGATGCCGCGCATGACCAACACCTACATGATGGCCGGCGACAAGAGCCCGGACGAGATCATCGCCTCGGTCAAAAAGGGCCTCTACGCCGTCAATTTCGGTGGCGGCCAGGTCGACATCACCTCGGGCAAATTCGTGTTCTCGGCCTCCGAGGCGTATCTCATCGAGGACGGCAAGATCGGTCAGGCGGTCAAGGGCGCCACGCTGATCGGCAACGGGCCGGACGCACTGACCCGCATCAGCATGATCGGCAATGATCTGAAGCTGGATGACGGCGTCGGCACATGCGGCAAGGAAGGTCAAGGCGTGCCGGTCGGCGTCGGCCAGCCGACCCTGCGGATGGATGGGCTGACCGTGGGTGGCACGGCCTGACCACCGCCCCCACCGCTGCCAGCGATACATCATCACCGCACAGTCACGATCGATCGAACCGTCATGAACTTCGCCCGCTTGGCCCCGGCCAAAGCCCTCGCGGCTGGCCTCGCCGCATCCCTGCTTTTAGTGCTTTTGAGTCTGCTGGTGCTTTTGAGTCCGCCGGCCCGCGCATGGGCTTGCGACGACTTCAAGAAGGCGCCGACCACCCGCTGGTCGGTTGAGACCACGGCGGGGGTCAACTGGCTGGTGACGCCCTGCGGCCAGCGCTTCTATTCGCGCGGCGTGAACGTCCTCGACGGCGGCGCGCCCGAGCGGCGGAACGGCGACAAGCTGCAATACAGTTGGACGGCGTTCGCGCCGACATTGGATGCGTGGGTCGATCGGACGGTGGAGCGGCTGGGCGATTGGGGCTTCAACAGTGCCGGCGGCTGGTCGCTACCGCCGACCCAGTTGCCCGTGCCGATGGTACAGAACCTGGAACTCGGCCGGCTCGCCCGGTTCCATTGGTTCGATCCGTTCGACCCGGCGACCGAGGCGGCCGCCATGGCCGAGGCGCCGGCGCTCGTGGCGCCCTATAAGGACAGCCCCTACCGCATCGGCTATTTCTCCGACAACGAGGTCGGCTGGTGGAACGGCGCGCTGTTCGTCTTCTATAGCCAGCAACCGGCGCAGAACCACACCAAGCAGCGCTGGGTACAGTTCCTGAAGGACACCTATGGCGGCGACTGGACCCGCTTCACCACCGATTTCATGCCCCCCTCGGGGGTTGGCGACTGGAATGCGCTGACCGCCGCGCGATCGGTCACCAAGCTGCGACCGGGCAGCCAGGGCGACGCGGCGGTGCGCGGCTGGACCGGCGTGGTGGCCGAGCGCTACTACACGGTGATGCGGAGGGCGATCCACGCGGCCGATCCGGACGCGCTCTATTTCGGCGATCGCCTGCCGATCTATTACGACCCGGTCGCCGTACGGGCCATGGCTCGCCACGTCGACGTGATCGCGACCAATTATAATGTCGACAGCCAGGACGGCTGGGTCGCCCGGTATTTCTTCGACGGGCTGCATGCGCTCACCGGCGGCAAGCCGGTGCTGATTTCCGAGTGGTTTTACGCCGCGCGGCAGAACCGGACCGGCAATCTCAACAACGGCCATCTGATGACCGTCGACACCCAAGCGGAGCGGGCGGCGGGCGCCGCCGTCGCGACCACCAACTTCGCCGCCCTACCGGACATCGTCGGCACCCACTGGTTCCAATACGTCGACAATCCCAAGGGTGGACGCGCCGATGGCGAGGACTACGATTTCGGCCTGGTGGACATCAACGACCGGCCCTATGAGGAACTGACGACGGCGATCGGCGCGGCCAATCGAGCGGCCCCGGCGACCCATGCGGCATCGGCCGCCATGCAGGGGGAAATCCCCAAGCAGCGGGAATTCTCGATCCCCTACGCCGAGATCGATGTCGCCGATCGGTTGCTGAAGGATTGGCCGAAACCGGCCTCGCTGATGCCGCCGCTATTGCCCAGTCCCGGCGAGGTGCCGTTCGGCGAGGCTTATATGGTGTGGAACCAGGCCGGGCTGTCGCTCGCCTCGATCGGCCAGGATTACTATGACCTCGATCTGCTGGCCTATGATGGGCAATTCCCGCTGGCGGAGGCCTATCGGCTCGAACTCGGGGTCGATGCCGGCACCGGCCGGCGGCAATTCACCCTCTATTTCATCCCGCCCAAGACCAAGGTGAAGGATCATCCGCCGATGGCTGCCCTGCTGTGCGCCGGACCGGCGGCGATGGTCGGCGAGCCGCAGCCGCCCTGCCACCCGGTGCCGGGAGCGAAGGCCGTGTATTTCGGGGCGGATCAGCCCCGCATCACGTCCGAAATGCTGCTGCCGTGGAGCGCGCTCGGCCTCGACGGGCCGCCCGCCAACGGCCAATTGCGGCTTGAAGTGTCGTCGACCGCTTGGCATCGGTCGCGCTGGATGTCGCTGTCGGGTCTGCCGCCCGAACAAGGCAGGGCGAGGCCGAAGCGCTGGATGACCGTGCGGCTAGGCCGCACCTCCTAAATGACCGTGCGGCTAGGCCGCGCCTCCTAGAGGTGGCACTTTACCCGGGCACCGCGTATAAAAAGCTCCCACAAGGCCGCCGGAATAGAAATAGTTTTAAATAAAATTCTCTAAGTTATATTTCAAATAACTTCTTATTACTTTACAGTCTTCATAATTTCTTATGAAGATTCGCAGAGAATGAAAATGTAATTCAGCGAGTTTTGCATGAAATTTTACAAGAATCTTGCGGATCCAGTACATCAAGATTTGTACCGATATTGGAATTCGAAACGGCAAGGTACCGCCTTGCCCGCGCGGCGCGATATTGACCCCGTCGAGATTCCGCATCTGCTGCCGCATATTCTGATGCTGGATGTGACGGACGCCCCTGGCTTCCGCTATCGTCTGGTGGGCACGGCGGTCGTCAATGGCGTCGGCCGTGATCCGACCGGCCTGACTTTTGGCAACAGTCTTCCGGCTGACTACGCGGCGGCGTTGACGACGCTATACGAACGCGTCCGCGACGCCGGCGTGCCAGGCTTCGCCGTCTCGGAGTTTCATGAGGAAAAGGGACCGGAACGGTTCTGCACGAGGTTGATCCTGCCCCTCGCCAGCGATGGCAAGACCGTCGACAAGATCATCGCCACATCATTGATCGATCAGCGTTACATACGGCATAGCGTGCTAGGTCTAGAGGACCGGCTCGGAACTCACAGGGCGCATCTGGTCCTGGACGAATAAACCGGCCAGATGATCGTTCCCAGATGATCGTTCCCAGGCGCTCGTTCCCAGACCCTCGTTCATAGACCGACGCGCCCGATCTGGCTCTGTTGAACGACCCGTTCGTGCCCGTCCTTGACGGATTTGACGCGATATTGGACTTCGGTTCCGTTGGACGGCATCGGGCTGACCACCTTGTAGGCGCCCACGGGAATATAGCCGCGCGCGCCACCGTCGATTTGCACGGTCTGGCCGCTTTTGTATTTGTGCTCTGACATGATTGAAACCCGTCCTTCTCGATCACAGCGGATTGTCGTCGGCGGGCGCTCGTTGCGTCCGGAAATGGGCGGGGCTTAGCCGACCGAAGCCACCTGTACCGGGGCTTCCGTGATCGGATGATCGATTACCAGCGGATGACTCTCCGGCAAGACCCGGTCGATCGGACGAGAGGGGGGGCGGCTAGGACGGCGCGGCTTCGCCTCGACCAGCGCGCCCTCAGCCACCATCCGGCCCAGCGCCTCGGCATCCCGCGTCAGGGTCGCCTGCGCATGAGTGAACGCCGAGGCCGGCGCCAGAGCTTCCGGCGCGGTAACGCTGATCGGGTGGCATTCATCGTCCGCGGTCATCAAAAACAAGCCACGGTCATGCTCGTGGATTTGCTCTCCAGGCTCCGCCCGGGTGCGCCAATAAACCAGTTCGTTCAGCCGATAGCGTCCACCATCCGCCGGTGCCGCATCGGCGGCGCCGTCGACCCGGAGCGCACTCGGCCGTCGACCGATCACCCGATAGATCTCCACCGGCTGCGCGACATCCAAGGCGCGGTTGGGGCTGTACTTGAAACGCATCATCGATGTCCCTGCCATTCCCTGACGGCATCCGGGTGCCGGCGGATTATGCCGGCATGCGGCAGGCATCAGGACGGTGATCGCCGCCGCCCATGCCGCACCGAATGATTGCAAAAAGCTGGAAGGGTGGTTGGGTCCACACGACCGTCACCCAACATTCAACCGAGAGGGTGATATGGGGTGTGGGAGGGGCTTTCGCAATGGAGCCTGGCGGGATCTGGCTGGGTGGGATCTGGCTCAGTTCGGCCAAATCTCGTCCTAGCCAAATCTCGTCCTAGCCAAATCCCGCCCTAATAAGCGTGCTCGCTGTAAATCGGTTCGACCCGACCACCCCAGCGGCCCTCATAGGCCGCCAACAGTTCGTCGGCCAAGGTCCGGCCGGTCGCGACCATCCCGCTCAGCGTTTCAAGGAAATGGCTCTCATCCTCGCCGCTTTGGTTCAGCCGGCGGCGGCGCTTCAGGCCATCCCGCGCGATCGCCAGCATTTCCTGGGCGACCGGCAACAGGGAAGCGCCGCGGAACGGCGTATTCAATCCAAGTTTCGGGACATCGGCGCGCAGTGCCGCGTGCTCCGCCGACGTCCAGGTCTTGACCAGATCCCACGCCGCATCGAGTGCCACCTGGTCGTAGAGCAAGCCGACCCATAGCGCCGGCAACGCGCAAAGCCGCTGCCAAGGGCCGCCATCGGCGCCCCGCATCTCCAAGAACCGCTTGAGGCGCACTTCGGGAAAGGCCGTGGTGAGATGATCGGACCAGTCGCTCATGCGCGGGATCTCGCCCGGCAGGGCGGGCAGCCGGCCGGCGATGAAGTCGCGGAACGACTGGCCGGACGCATCGATATAGCGGCCGTCGCGGTAGACGAAATACATCGGCACGTCCAACAGCCAGTCGACATACCGCTCGAAGCCGAAACCATCCTCGAACACGAAGGGCAGGATACCCGACCGGTTTGGGTCGGTATCCGTCCAGATATGGCTGCGATAGCTCAGAAAGCCGTTGGGCCGCCCCTCGGTGAAGGGCGAGGCTGCGAACAGCGCCGTGGCCAAGGGCTGCAGCGCCAGGCTGACCCGGAACTTCTTGACCATGTCGGCTTCGGACGAAAAGTCCAGATTGACCTGCACGGTACAGGTCCGCAGCATCATGTCGAGCCCGAGGCCGCCGACCTTGGGCATATAATCCGCCATGATCGCATAGCGGCCCTTGGGCATCATCGGGATCTGATCGCGACGCCACATCGGATCGAAGCCCAGCCCCAGCATCCCCATGCCCAACTCGCCGGCAACCTCGCGGACCTGCTCCAGATGGGTTTGCACCTCGTCGCAGGTCTGGTGGATCGTCTCCAACGGCGCGCCGGACAGCTCGAACTGGCCGCCGGGCTCGAGGCTGATCGAACATTGGCCCTGGCTGAGCGCGATCGGTTTGCCATCCTCCAGCACCGGCTGCCAGCCAAAGCGGGTCAGCCCTTCCAGCAAGGCCCGGATGCCATTTGGACCGTCATAGGCCGGCCGCCGGTAATCGGCCAGATGGAAGGCGAATTTCTCGTGCTCGGTGCCGATGCGCCAGTCGCTCGCCGGCTTATTGCCGGCGGCGATATAGTCGACAAGCTGGGCCTTATCAGTGATCAGCGCGCCGTGCGCGGTAGGCGGGGCGGACATGTCGGGAACGACCTCTCAAACAGAAAACACCGATCCCGGATATCCCGGTCGGTCTTGGCGGCGGGGCGCGTTCGCGATCAGCCGCGACCGGGCGATGGGAACGGCGGCGGTGCCGCCACAGCTGCATCGCCCCCAGCCACCGTCCAATCACCGGCGATCGCCTGAAACACCGCGAGGGCTGCGAGCACCGCCGTATCGGCGCGCAACACCCGTGGTCCCAGGCTGACCGGTGTAACAAATGGCAGTTTCCGAAGCCGGTCAAGTTCCGTCTCCGTGAAGCCGCCTTCCGGTCCGGTGAGCAGCGCGCAACCGCTTGAAAACACACCTTTCTCGTCGCTCAGCACCTGTGAAATCGGCGGCGCCGTGCCGGTCTCGTCGCACAGAATCAAGCGGATTTCCGGCGGCAATGCCGCCACCGCGTCGAAGAGCGACCGGGGCGGCCGGATCTCCGGCAGGCTCAACCTTTCGGATTGCTCGGCCGCCTCACGGGCGTTGGCAGCCAACCGATCTTGGTTGACCCGCGCGACGATGGTGCGCTCGGTAAACACCGGCTGAAGGACGGTGGCGCCGAGTTCGGTTGCCTTCTCGGCGATGAAATCGATGCGGGCGCGCTTCACCGGCGCGAAGAGCAGCCAGACGGGGCGCTCCGGTGTCGGCAGCCGGGTCTGCGCTGCCAGCTCGACCCGGGCGCTGTGCTTGGCGTAGCCGGCGATCCGCCCCAACCATTCGCCGTCGCGCCCGTTGAACAGCGCCACCGTGGTGCCCTCGCCCAGCCGCAGGACCGAGCGCAGGTAATGGGTTTGATCCGAGTCGAGCGCCACGCCGCCGCCCTCGGTCAAGACGGCATCGACATGAAGGCGGGCGGCGAATTTCCAGGACTGCATAGCCGCCCGAATAGCATTCGCGTCCCGGTTCGGGAAGGTCGGTCAGCGGTGCGGGATATGGAACGCCCCGCCGCGACAGGCCGTTTGACGGAAGAGGCGCACCAACAAAGGAAGCCGAATCATGGATAGCAAACCCAAAACAGCCCAACCGAACGAGGGCGAAGGCAATCGGACCGCGGCGCGCGAATACAACAAAGACACCCGAAAATTCACCGAGAGCGGTCAGGTCGAAGCCAAGGCACGGGAAGCGCAGCGGGCCGTCGACGGCCCCGAGGCGCAGGAGTTGAAACGTGCCGAAGCCGAGGGCCGGCGGCATTCCCATGGCGAGGACCCCGCCCTAAAGAAATAGGTTTCAGCGAATAACCATCGGGGGGGACTCCTCCGACGGCGCGGTCCTCTGCTAAGAAGGCCGCCATGACCGAACCAGCCCGCCCTCATCCGCTCGGCACGATGCCGCCGGACGCCCCGCTTTCGGCTCCGGATATACGGATCGGCTGGGTCGACCGCTGGTTGCCCACTGCCTGGCGGCCCTATGCGCAACTCGCCCGGCTCGATCGGCCCATCGGCTGGTGGTTGCTCCTGCTGCCCGGTTGGTGGGCGATCGCCCTGGCCGCCTCCGACGCGCTCACCGAGCTGCGCCTGATCGGCCTTTTTCTGGTCGGTGCGATCGTCATGCGCGGCGCCGGGTGTACCCTGAACGACGTCGTCGACCGCGACTTCGACGCGGCCGTCGCGCGCACCCGTACCCGGCCGCTGCCCAGCGGAGCCGTCAGCGTTCGGCAGGCTTGGATATTCCTCGTTCTGCAAGCGCTGATCGGCGCCGGGGTATTGGTCAGCTTGAATTGGCCCCACATGAATCGGGCCGTGATCGGACTCGGCTTAGCGGTCCTGCTGCTGATCGGCACCTATCCGTTCATGAAGCGCATCACCTGGTGGCCTCAATTGTTCCTGGGGCTCAATTTCAATTGGGGTGCGCTGCTCGGTTGGGCCGCCGCCGCCGGGTATGTCGGGGCACCCGCCCTGGCACTCTATGTCGGCGGGATCGCGTGGACGCTGGGCTATGACACCATCTATGCCCATCTGGACAAGGCAGACGACGTCAAGATCGGCGTCAAATCGACGGCGCTGCGGCTGGGTGCCGCCAGTCCGGCCTGGGTCGCCGGGTTCTTCGCCGCGAGCCTGCTGGGTTTCGCGGCCGCCGGCATGCTCGGAGGGCTAGGGCCGCTCTATTACCTAGGTCTCGTCGCGGCTGCCGGTCACCTGGCATGGCAAGTCCGCACCTGGCAGCCGGACGATCCGGAGAACTGCCTGGTGCGGTTCCAGGCCAACCGGATTACCGGCTGGCTGATCTTCGCCGGTTGCCTCGCCGCGCGGCTGGGTTAACCCGCGCGGCGAGGCCGCCTATTCAGTCGGCCCCAGCTTCAGTCGGCCCCAGCCGCGGCATGCGGCGATTCCTCCAGCACCCGGTTATGGCCGAGGCAGAGGGCGACGATCCCCGCCAACACCATGAGACCGGCCAAGGTCAGCAAAGCCGCCGAGAAGCTGTTCGTCTGGTCCTTGACGAAGCCGAGCAGGAACGGTCCGGCATAGCCGCCGATATTACCCAGCGAGTTGATCAGCGCGATGCCGCCCGCCGCGGCCGCTCCACTCAAGAACGCGGTCGGCAGCGTCCAGAATACCGGCAAGGCCGCGTAGATGCCGAGCGCCGCGATCGACAGCGACGCCATGCGCAACACCGGGCTGGGCAGATAGCCGCTGAGCACGAAGCCCGCGGCACCGACGAAGCAGGCCGCCACCACGTGCCAGGTGCGCTCCTTCGTCTTATCGGAATGCCGGGACCACAGGACCATGCCGAACGCACCGACCAGCGGCGGGATCGCCGAGACCAGGCCGACCTGGAGCGGGGTCGCCAGGCCAAATTCCTTGACGATCTGCGGCAGCCAGAAAGTGATGCCATAGAGGCCCACCACCGGTCCAAAATACACCAGGCTCAGCGCCCAGATGCGGGGGTTGAGCAGGGTTTCGACCAGCCCCGCGCGATGCACCGTCTCGCGATGCCGCTCCTCGCGATCGAGTGTGTCCTGCAGCCAGCGCCGCTCCTCGGGCTCCAGCCAAGTGGCCAGCGCCGGGCGGTCGGTCAAATAGAACAAGGTGACCACGCCCAGAACCAGCGCGGGGGCTGCCTCGATGATGAACATCCATTGCCAGCCGGCCATGCCGGAGACGCCGTCGAACCCGAACAACAGACCCGAAACCGGTGGGCCGATGATCCCGGAAACCGGGATCGCGACCATGAACAAGCCGATGATCTTGCCGCGATAGGAGGCCGGGAACCAATAGGTCAGGTACAGCAGGATACCGGGAAAGAACCCGGCCTCCGCGAGGCCCAACAGAAAGCGGATCGTATAAAAGCTGTATTCGCCCTGGCTGAAGGCCATGGCGCCGGAGATGATGCCCCAGGTTATCATGATCCGGGTGATCCAGCGGCGCGCGCCAAACCGGGCCAGCGCCAGATTGCTGGGCACCTCGAACAGCAGATAGCCGAAGAAGAAGATGCCCGTGCCGAACCCGAACATCGTCGCGGTCAAGCCCAGCGCCTTGTTCATCGTAAGCGCCGCGAACCCGACATTGGCGCGATCGAGGAAGCTGATGAAATAAAGCAGGCCGAGATAGGGCACGATGCGCCAGGTGACCTTGCGCATCGTCCGAGCTTCGAGCGCCGACGTCGTCATCGGTAAGTTCCTCCTCAATGTTCCGGCCGTTTTTCCGACCATTTTTTCGCGTTCCGCGGAACGCCGGCTCCTGGCAGCCGACAAAAATCTAACCGGAAGAGCCTGTATCGCATAGTGTTTATGCGCGCATGGTTTTGGTGCGCGGCCCCAAGCAGCCCAGATCGGATCCCCATGAAGCTCGAGCCGGCCGAGGCGGATCGCTTCATCCTGCGCAACACGGCGATCGCGACGCCGCCCCTGGTCCCGGAAATCCGGCTGCATCTGGCGACCGAGATCACGCCGATCTGGCAAGCGACCGAGGTGGTGCTGGCCGAGATCGGCGTGGCGCCGCCGTTCTGGGCATTCGCCTGGGCCGGCGGCCAGGCATTGGCCCGCCACATCCTCGACCACCCGGAATGCGTCGCCGGGAAGTCGGTGCTGGATTTCGGCGCCGGATCCGGCCTGCTGTCGATCGCGGCGCGGTTGGCGGGGGCGGCGACCGTCTGCGCGGCGGATATCGATCCGCTCGCCTGCGCCGCGATTCGGCTCAACGCGCTGGAAAACCGGGTCGACGTCGCGACCACCATGGCCGATGTCATCGGCACGGCCGGCACCGTCGACACCGTGCTGGTCGGCGACATGTGTTACGAGCGGCCGCTCGCCGAGCGGCTTACCCTCTGGCTCCGCGCCTTGGCGGGTGAGGGGATCGAGGTTCTGCTGGGCGATCCGGGACGAACCTATAAGCCGACCTCGGGCCTAGTCGAGATCGCCCGCTATGTGGTGCCGACCACCCTGGAACTCGAAGACCGGGAGCAGCGCGACGGCGTGGTTTGGCGGGTGCTGCCAAAAGCGGATTAAGCCCGTTCGGGCTTGCCCTCCTTCAGCACCGGGCCGGCGCGGGGCGCCACGTCGTCGCCGGGCACGATCTGGAACCGCGAATTGCAGTCGTCGATGGTCGCCCAGGCGCGCGCGGCCCAGATGTCGTGGGCAACCTCATAGGTCTCGTAGGGCCCGTGCTTTTCAAGCGCCTTACCCGGCGCGATCGTGTCGAAGCGGGTGTCGTTGTATTCGCCGCCAATGACCCAGAATGCCGACATGAGGAAATCCGATTAGCCCGATGTTGCGGTGCGAAGAAAGATGACGCCGCCGCGAGCGTCATGCAAGCGGGGTTGTGTTATGGGCTTGTTGGGATCGCCTAAGCCAGCCTATCTCTGGCCAATCACCCTATGGCCAATCACCCCATGGCCAATCACCCCATGGCCAATCACCCCATGGCCGGCCACACTCCGGCCGGTAACGCACCACCCTGGATCCGATGATGCCCTATGCAAGCCTGCGCGAGTTCATGACGCGCCTGGAAACCGCCGAACGGCTGGTCCGGGTCGCGGCGCCGGTCTCGCCGGTACTGGAGATGACCGAGATCCATACCCGGCTGCTGGCCAGCAAAGGGCCGGCGGCCCTGTTCGAGAACGTCGTCGGCGTCGCCAGCAAGCTGCCGGTGCTGGTCAATCTGTTCGGCACGGTCGAACGGGTCGCCTGGGGCATGGACCGCGAGCCGCACCAGCTGCGCGAGGTCGGCGAGACGCTGGCCTTTTTGAAACAGCCGGAACCGCCGGGCGGCTGGCGCGAGGCGCTGGAGCTGTTGCCGCTGCTGCGCACGGTGCTGGCGATGAAGCCGCGCACGGTCGGCACCGCCCCCTGCCAGGAGATCGTGCTGAAGGGCAGCGACATCGATTTGGGATTGCTGCCGATCCAGACCTGCTGGCCGGGCGAGCCGGCGCCGCTGATCACCTGGCCGCTGGTCGTGACCAAGGGCCCCGGCGACAAGCGCGAGGACGGCTTCAACCTCGGCATCTACCGCATGCAGGTGACCGGGCGCGACACCACCCTGATGCGCTGGCTAAAGCATCGCGGCGGCGCGCAGCATCATCAGCGCTGGGCGCAGCAACACCGTGAACCGCTGCCCGCCGCCGCCGTGATCGGCGCCGACCCCGGCACCATCCTGGCCGCGGTGACGCCGGTGCCGGACACGCTGTCGGAATACCAGTTCGCCGGCCTGCTGCGCGGCAGGCGGGTCGAGCTGGTCGATTGCAAGACCGTCCCGCTGAAGGTTCCGGCGCAGGCGGAGATCGTGCTGGAGGGCCATGTCTCGCTCGACGAATACGGCGATGAAGGGCCGTATGGCGACCACACCGGCTATTACAATTCGGTCGAGCGGTTCCCGGTGTTCCGCGTCTCGGCGATCACCATGCGGTCGAACCCGATCTACCTCTCGACCTTCACCGGACGGCCGCCGGACGAGCCCTCGGTGCTGGGCGAAGCGCTGAACGAGGTGTTCATCCCGCTGCTGACCCAGCAATTCCCCGAGATCGTCGATTTCTGGCTGCCGCCGGAGGGTTGTTCCTACCGGATCGCCGTGGTCTCGATGAAGAAGGCGTATCCGGGACACGCCAAGCGCGTGATGATGGGCGTCTGGTCGTTCCTGCGCCAATTCATGTACACGAAATTCGTCATCGTCGTGGATGACGACATCGATGCGCGCGACTGGAAGGATGTGATGTGGGCGATGTCGACCCGCATGGACCCCGCGCGCGACATCACGGTGATCGAGGGCACGCCGATCGACTATCTCGATTTCGCCTCGCCCGAAAGCGGGCTTGGCGGCAAGATCGGCATGGACGCCACCAACAAACTGCCGCCGGAGACCCACCGCGAATGGGGCAGGAAGCTGCGCATGACCGACGAGGTGATCGACGACGTCACCCGAAAATGGTCAAGCTATGGCCTGCCCGGTGGCGGCAAGCCGATCTGGCGGTAGCCTCTGTGGTGTAGGCTCGAACGCTCCTATATGCCTAAAAGGCTGTTTACCCGACATCCCAGTTAAGGACCCGCGATGACTCCCTCCGATACCGCCCTCGACCTGTTGTCAGACCTGATCGCCCGTGCCCGCAAGGCCGGAGCGGACGCGGCGGATGGGGTGCTGGTCGAAGGCATCTCGATCTCCCACGCCCAGCGTCTGGGCCAGATCGAAAAGCTGGAACGGTCGGAGGGGTATGATCTGGGCCTGCGCGTGCTGATCGGCCGCAAGCAAGCGATCGTCTCTTCCAACGACCGCTCGCCCGCGGCGCTCACCGGCTTGGTCGAGCGCGCGCTCGACATGGCCCGGGCCGTCCCGGAGGACCCGTATTGCGGCCTCGCCGACCCGGCGGACATCGCCCGCGAATTTCCGACGCTGGACAGCGAGGATCCGGTCGAGCCGACCGCCGAGGTGTTGATCGAACGGGCGCGCATCGCCGAGGAAGCGGCCCGCGCGGTGCCCGGCGTGACCAATTCCGAAGGGGCGGAGGCCGGCTGGGGATCGAGCCGTGTCGCCATCGTCGCCTCGAACGGTTTCGCCGGAAATTACGGCGGATCGGGCCATAGCGTCAGCGTCTCGGTGCTGGCCGGCACCGGCACCGGCATGGAACGCGACTATGATTTCTCGTCGGCGGTCTATGCCGAGGATTTGGAACCGTCGGAACTGCTCGGCCGGCAGGCGGGCGAAAAAGCGGTGCGCCGGCTGAATTCCCGCAAGGTCGCGACCTGCCGCGTGCCGGTGGTCTATGATCCGCGCGTCTCATCCGGTCTGGTGCGCCATCTGCTGGGTGCCATCAGCGGTCCGTCGATCACCCGCAAGACCAGCTTCCTCAAGGAAAAACTGGGCCAGCGCATCTTCCCGGCGGCGATCCGCATCATCGACGATCCGCATCGCCGGCGCGGGTTGCGCTCCAAGCCGTTCGATGGCGAGGGCATCGCCAACCGGCGCCAGGCGCTGATCGAGGATGGCGTGCTGACGACCTGGCTATTGGACCTCGCCTCGGCGCGGCAGCTCGGGTTGCGCTCGACCGGCCATGCCTCGCGCGGCACGTCCAGCCCGCCCTCGCCCTCGCCGACCAATGTCTATCTGGAGGCCGGAGCGGTGACCCCGGCCGAGCTGATCGCCGACATCAAGGAGGGGCTCTACGTCACCGAGCTGATGGGCCAAGGCATCAACGGCGTCACCGGCGATTACAGCCGCGGCGCCAGTGGCTTTTGGATCGAGAACGGTGTGATCACCTATCCGGTGAGCGAAATCACCATCGCCGGCAACCTGAACCAGATGTTCGCCGAGCTGTCCGCCGCCAATGATCTGGTGTTCAAGTCCGGCGTCGACGCGCCGACGCTGCGCGTCGACGGCATGACCATCGCCGGCAGCTGACCAGCGGGGGGCGTCGACGCCCCCCTGAACCGTCCCCCGATCTGGCTTCGAGTCTCGACTCGACATCGACCGGTTGTGCCGCCGGCGCGGGCGCGGTGCGCCGGCTGTCGTCGCCCAGGGCCGCGCCCTGCCTATAAAACAGGCTCGCTTGGCCAAAATAGTGGAAAAATGGCGGTCCATACGAATACTTTCTTACAGTTTAATGACAACTTCAAAACTAAATAATTACAAGAAATTCTAATAACGATTTTCTTGACACAATATCTTGAATCACTATCCTGCGGGAAATTTGTACACTCCCCACCGGTGATCGGGGCTAGCGATGACCCATATGTCGACAGACCAACATTACCGGGCGATTTGGATCTCCGATGTCCATCTCGGCACGCGCGGCTGCCAGGCGGAATTCCTGTTGGATTTCCTCAAGTACAACGAATCCGAATATTTGTACTTGGTCGGCGACATCTTCGATGGCTGGCGTCTGAAGAAATCCTGGTTTTGGGCGCAAAGCCATAATGACGTCGTCCAAAAGCTGCTGCGCAAGTCGCGCAAGGGCACCAAGGTCATCTATATCCCGGGCAACCACGACGAATGCCTGCGCGACTTCACCGCGCTGCAATTCGGCGGCATCGATCTCATGGACGAGGCGATCCACATCACCGCCGATGGCCGGCGCCTGCTGGTGATGCATGGCGACAGCTTCGACGGCGTCGTGAAATACGCCAAATGGCTGGCCTATCTGGGCGACGGCGCCTATTCGCTGACCATCGCGTTGAACCTGGTGTTCAACCGGGTGCGGCGGCGGATGGGCTATCCCTATTGGTCGCTGTCGCAATACCTCAAGGGCAAGGTCAAGAACGCCGTCGAATATGTTGGCAATTACGAGGTCGCGGTCGCCGAGGAAGCCCGCCGGCGGGGTGTCGACGGCATCGTCTGCGGCCATATTCACAAGGCCGAGATGCGGACGATCGACGGCGTGTTGTATTGCAATGACGGCGATTGGGTGGAAAGCTGTTCGGCCTTGGTCGAGCATTTCGACGGTCGTCTGGAGATCGTCAAATGGATGGAAGTGCGGCACTTCGATCCGCTGACCCGGCAATTGGTCGAGGCCTGACCATCGCCGCGCCGGCGCTCAGCCCATGAGAATAGCCCTGGTCACCGATGCCTGGCTGCCGCAGGTCAATGGCGTCGTCCGCACCTTGAGTTCGCTGAAGCGGGAGCTGGAAGCGCTCGGCCACGAGATCGTGCTGATCACGCCCGAGCTGTTCCTGACCATTCCCTGCCCGACCTATAGCGAGATCCGCCTGGCGCTGGGCGCCAGCTGGCCGATCGAGCGGTTGCTGGGCAACGCCGATGCGGACGCCATCCACATCGCCACGGAAGGCCCCCTGGGCCTCGCGGCGCGGCGCTATTGCCGGCGCCACAAACTGGTCTTCACCACCTCGTTCCACACCAAGTTTCCCGACTATATCGAAGCCCGTTTCGGCATCCCGCCGAGCTGGACCTATGAAGTGCTGCGTCGGTTCCACGCGCCGGCGGCGACGGTCATGGTCGCCACGGAATCCGTGCGGCGGGAACTCGCGGCCCATGGCTTCACCCAATTGTCGCGCTGGTCGCGCGGGGTCGACATGACCGCCTTCCAGCCGATGGCCAAGCCCGCGACCGACCTGCCTCGGCCGATCTTCCTGTCGGTCGGACGGGTCGCCATCGAAAAGAACCTGCCCGCCTTCCTCGATCTCGACCTGCCCGGCAGCAAGCTCATCGTCGGCGACGGCCCGCAGCGCGCCGAGCTCGAACGCCGCTATCCCAAGGTCCATTTCGTCGGCCGTCATGAAGGGGCCGACCTCGCGCATTTCTACGCCATGAGCGACGTCTTCGTGTTCCCCAGCCGGACCGATACCTTTGGCCTTGTCCTGCTCGAAGCGATGGCCTCTGGCCTACCGATCGCCGCCTACCCGGTTGCAGGGCCGCTCGACCTGGTCGACGGCTATGATGTCGGCGCCCTGGACGAAGATCTGGGAAAAGCCGCCCTGGCGGCCCTGAAAATCGATCCCGCCGCCTGCCGGCGCCGGGCGCTCGACTTCAGTTGGACCAGTTCCGCCCTGCAGTTCCTGGACAATCTGCATCCGGTCCGCTGACCCGTCCCAAGGCCACGCCAGATCCCCCGTTCCCGCTCAAACCCCTAAGCCTGATTGCTTTCGACGCCCCGGCGGCGGTACAAGCGCGCGGCCGATATTCCGTCGGCGCGGACACCCCGCCGATGGCTTGCACCAGTGGTGCGCGGTGTCGTGTTAGACTGCAGCATCATCGCTTGCTGGAAAGGCGTGCCCTTTGACCGTCGCAGTCGCGACCCCTATTCCCCCGACCGAGCCCACCCCGCCGAACCGCCCGCTGCCCGCCATCCTGTCGAGCCGTGGGTTGCTGATGCGGCTCGGGCGGGAATTTCTGCGCCCGCATCTGGTCCGCATCGTGTTCTCGATCCTGTGCATGGGCCTGGTCGCGGGCACCACCGCCGCCAATGCCTGGCTGATGGAGCCGGTGCTCGACAAGATCTTCGTCGGCCACAACGTGGATCTGCTGTTCGTCGTCGCGGGCAGCGTCCTGCTGCTGGCGGTGGTCAAAGGTCTGGCGACCTACGGGCAATCCGTCCTGATGACCACCGTCGGCCAGCGGGTCATCGCCGATGTGCAGATCAAGCTGTTCAGCCGGCTGATGCGCGCCGACCTCGCGTATTTCCACAAGACGCCGACCGGTGCGCTGATCTCCCGCTTCACCAACGACGCGCAGGTGCTGCGGGGTGCCGCCGCCCAGGCGCTGACCGGCATGGGCAAGGACGCGCTCACCGTCATCTGCCTCGTCGTCATGATGTTCTACCAGGACTGGTTGCTGGCGCTGGTGTCGTTCTTCGTGTTTCCCATAGCAATCCGGCCGATCCAGTTGATCGGCAAGCGGATGCGCCGGGTGTCGATCGATTTCCAGCTGGAAATGGGCCAGTTGAACACCCTGCTGAGCCAGACCTTCCAAGGGGCGCGGCACGTCAAGGCCTACGGCATGGAGGCCTATGAGACGGCGCGGGCGACCGAGCTTACCGATCGGATCTTCCGGCTGGTCGAACGGGCCTCGCGCATCCGCGCCGCCGCCTCGCCGATGATGGAGACGCTGGGTGGCGTCGCCATCGCCGTGGTCATCCTGTATGGCGGGTGGGAGGTGATCCATGGCGCGCGCACGCCGGGGACGTTCTTCTCGTTCATCACCGCCTTGCTGCTCGCCTATCAGCCGATGAAGAGTCTGGCGAGCTTCAATACCGGCCTGCAGGAAGGGCTTGCCGCCGCCGAACGGATCTTCGAGGTGCTCGACCTCGAACCGGAGATCCGCGATCGGCCGGGTGCCGGCAATTTGGTGGTGACCGGCGGCGGCATCCGCTTCAACCATGTCCGCTTCGCCTATGACGAGCGCACGACGGCGCTGGACGGCGCCGATCTGGAGGTGCCGGCCGGGCACACCGTGGCGCTGGTCGGCCCGTCAGGCGCCGGCAAGTCGACCATCCTCAACCTGATCCCGCGCTTCTATGACGTGACCGAGGGCAGCGTCACGATCGACGGCACCGATCTGCGCGACGTGACGCTGGCGTCGCTGCGCGCCAACATCGCGCTGGTCAGCCAGGAAGTCAGCCTGTTCGACGACACGGTGCGCGCCAATATCGCCTATGGCCGGCCGGATGCCGACGAGCAGGACATCATCGCGGCCGCCAAAGGGGCGGCGGCACATGATTTCATTATCGGCCTGGCGGATGGCTACGACACGCTGGTCGGCGAACACGGCATCCGCCTGTCGGGCGGCCAGCGGCAGCGCCTGTCGATCGCCCGCGCCATGCTGAAGAACGCGCCGATCCTGCTGCTCGACGAGGCGACCTCGGCGCTCGACACTCAGTCCGAGCGCCAGGTGCAGGCGGCGCTGAAGGCGCTGATGCGCGGCCGGACCACGGTGGTCATCGCCCATCGCCTGTCGACCGTGGTCGATGCCGACCTCATCTACGTGGTCGATCACGGCCGCATCGTGGAGGCCGGCCGGCATGCGGAATTGCTCCAGCGACACGGCATCTATGCCCGGCTCTGGGCCATGCAGTTCGCGCAGCAGGCAACACCGGACGAAGAAGCGGCCTCGGAGGCAGCAACGGAACCAGGTGCCGAGGATCGCGTGCCGGCCCTGCGCATCGCCCGACAAATCTAATGAGCCTCGTCCGGCGCATCGCCCGGGCCCCCAGGACGCGCGCGGCGCTGTGCTGGCTGGTCGCGGTGTATATCCGGCTGGTCTGGGCGACCTCACGCTGGGAGACCCGCGACCGGTCGATCCCCGAGGCATTGTGGCGGGATGGTCGGCCGTTCATCCTGGCGTTCTGGCATGGCAGGCTGCTTATGGCACCGAAATGCTGGGTGACGGACCGGCCGATGAACATGCTGATCTCGGGCCATAGCGACGGCCGGATCATCGCCGAGGCGATCCGCCATTTCGGCCTCGGCACCATCGTCGGATCACGCTCCAAGGGCGGGCTGGCCGCTCTTCGTCTCATGGTTCGGGCGCTGGCGGCCGGGGACTGCGTAGGGGTGACGCCGGATGGTCCGCGCGGGCCGGCGATGCGCGCGAGTGCCGGGATCATCGGCGTGGCGCGGCTCGCCAAGGTGCCGATCGTCCCGGTCAGCTTCGCCACCAGCCGGCGGCGGATCCTGCGCAGTTGGGACCGGTTTCATCTGGCGCTGCCGTTCAGCCGCGGCATCTTCCTGTGGGGCGAGCCGCTGGTCGTGCCGGCCGACGCGGATGCCACCGCCCAGGAAGCCGCCCGCTCGACGTTGGAACAGCGGCTGAACGCGCTGACCGCCGAGGCCGATCGCTGGTGCGGCCGGCAACCGGTCGAGCCGGCGCCAGCGCAACCCTCGATCCTCCGCCCGGCTGCGTCATGAGTACTGCGTCATGAGAGCCAAATCGTGAGTTTGGTCGGCCTCTATCGCCTGGCGACCGGTCTGGCGACCCCGCTGGTCCGCCGTTACCTGCGCCGGCGCGTCCAGCTGGGCAAGGAAGACCCGGCGCGGCTGGGCGAGCGGTTCGGTGTCGCGGCCTTGCCTCGGCCAACCGGCCGGCTTGTCTGGATGCACGGCGCCAGCGTCGGCGAATCCCTGTCGCTGCTGCCGCTGATCGACCGGCTGATCGAGCGCGACGCCGGTCTCGGCGTGCTGGTGACCACCGGCACGCTGACCTCCGCCCGGCTGATCGCGACGCGGCTCGCCGATCGGCCGCGCGTGTGGCACCAGTTCCTTCCCGTGGACGCGCCGAGCGCCGTTCGGCGCTTCCTCGACCATTGGCGGCCCGATCTGGCGCTCTGGGTCGAATCCGAGCTGTGGCCCAACTTGATCATCGAGACCCGTCGGCGCGGCACGCCCATGGCCTTGATCAACGCGCGCCTGTCGAGCCGCTCCTATGAGAACTGGCGGCGCTGGCCCGGCCTGATCCGGCCGGTGCTCGGCAGTTTCGACGTGGTCCTGGCGCAGGATGCGGTGCAGGCCGGCCGTCTACGGGATCTCGGGGCTGGAGGGGCGGATACGGTCGGCGATCTCAAGGCGGCGGCGGCGCCCCTCCCGGTCGACGCCGCGGCCCTGGCCGAGGCGCGCGTAGCCCTCGGCGACCGGCCGGCCTGGCTCGCCGCGTCGACCCATAGCGGGGAGGAGGCGATCGTCATCGAGGCGCACCGCCTGCTCGCCGCCAGCCATCCGGGGCTGCTGACCGTGCTGGCGCCGCGCCATCCGAAACGGGCCGCCAGCGTCGCGGCCGAACTCGCCGCCGCCGGTCTCACGGTGGCACGCCGCTCGACCGGCGAGCCGATCGAGCGGCACACCGACATCCTCCTGGTCGATACGCTGGGCGAACTCGGCCTCTATTATCGCCTGGCGCCGATCGTGCTGGTCGGCGGCTCCCTGCATCCGCCCGGCACGGTCGGCGGCCATAACCCGCTCGAAGCGGCCGTGCTGGGCTGCGCCATCCTGCACGGCCCGGACATGCTCAGCTGCGCCGCCACCACCGCCGCCCTCGATGCGGCCGGCGCGGCGGTCGAGGTCGACGACGCACGGAGCTTGGCGGCGGCGGTCGAGGCCCTGCTCGATGATCCGGATCTGGCGACCCGGCGGGGTGAAGTGGCCGTGGCCGTGGCGGCGGCCGAACGCGGCGTCATCGACCGCGTGCTCGCCCGGCTGGACCCGCTGCTGCCGCCCGGCATCGCGGGCGCCGCGGCCGATACGGGAACGCCCCGCCATGCGCTCGCCTGACTTCTGGCGAGGCGATGGCTGGCTGCCGACGGTCCTCGCCCCGGCGGCGGCGGCCTTCAACGGCGCCGGACGGTTGCGCCGCCATTTGACCCGGCCTTATCAAGCGGCGGTGCCGGTCGTTTGCATCGGCAACCTAGTGGTCGGCGGCGCCGGCAAGACGCCGCTCACCCTCGCCCTTGCCGCGGAGCTCACCGCCCAGGGGCTTCGGCCGCATCTGCTGACGCGCGGCTATGGCGGTCGCGAACGCGGGCCGCTACGGGTCGATCCCGCCATCCATGATGCCGATATGGTCGGCGATGAGGCCTTGCTGCTGGCCCAAGCGGCGCCGACCTGGATCGCCGCCGATCGCGCCGCCGGAGCCGCCGTCGCGGCGGCGGAATGCGACGTCATTCTGATGGATGACGGGCTGCAGAACCCCACCTTGCGGCGCGATCTCGCCTTGCTGGTGATCGATGGCGGCTATGGCTTCGGCAATGGCAGGGTGATGCCGGCCGGCCCGCTGCGCGAGGCGCTGGCGCCGGGGCTGGGCCGGGTTCAGGCCGCCATCCTGATCGGCGAGGACCGCCACGGCACGGCGGAGCGTCTGGCCGGCTTGCCGCTGGCCCGCGCCCGGCTACAGCCGGTGCCGACCGCGCGATCGCTCGCCGGGACCCGCGTGCTGGGCTTCGCCGGCATCGGCCGGCCGGAGAAATTCTTCGAGACCCTGCGCATGCTGGACGCCGATATCGTCGCGACCAAGGCGTTTCCCGATCATCACCGCTATGGCGCCATCGAGACCGCCAATCTGATCGACCAGGCGGCGGCGCTGAACGCCGTGGCCGTGACCACAACGAAGGACTGGGTGCGGCTGCCCCCCACCTGCCGCGATCTCATTCGGGTGGTACCCGTCGAACTCGTCTGGCAGGGCCCGGCCGACCGCGCCATCGTGCTGGACAGCATCGGTCGCCTGCTGGGCGGCTGAACCAAGCTGGGCTGAACCAAGCTGGGCTGAACCGCCGCGCTTTACAGCAACGAGCCTTGCTTCGGGGCATCGGCCGATGCCGGTGCCGAGCGCTTGCGCGGCGGTGCCGGATCGGATGTGCCGCCAGCCTCCGCCCGGGCGGCGATCGCGCCGTCATGAAAGCGGAGCGACAAGGCATCGCCAGGGGCGACCTGCCCGGCGGATGTCAGCGCGTGGCCGGCGCGATCCATGACCACCGCGTAGCCGCGCTCCAGCACCTTAGTCGGCGACAGGCTGTCGAGCATCTGCCCCAATCGGAGGGTCCGTTCGCCCAGATCGGCGACGCGGCGGGTGCTCGCGGCACCCAGTCGGAAGCCGAGATCGGCCAGAGCCGCCCGACGCAGCTCGATCGTATCGGCGATCGGCACGGATGCCAGCCGGTCGGCGAGGCTCCCCAGCCGGTCCGCCGCGAGGTCGACGCCGCGCGCCACCGCCGGTGCCAAGCGGCAGGCGGCCTGGTCGAGCTGCCGGGCGTGATCGGCGAGCTGGATGCGCGGATGCTTCAGCAGGGCGGCGGCGGCGGCGATCCGCCCCATGCGCTCGCGCAGCACGCCGGCCCAGGCATTGTCGAGCCGCTCGGCCCGGTCGTCGAGCCGCTGTGCCGCCACCTCGATCACGCCGATCGGGTTGGGCAAGCCGCGCGCCAGCCCCTCGACGCGCAAACCCCGTTCACCGACCAGCCGCGCCGTCGCCCCGCCCAGCCGGCCGCCGAGTTGGAGGAGATCGGCCAGCAGGTCGAGCCGCACCGGCACCGCCATCTCGGCCGCCGCGGTCGGCGTCGGCGCGCGCCGGTCGCTCGCGTAGTCGATCAGCGTCGTATCGGTCTCGTGGCCGACCGCGGAGATCAGCGGGATGCCGCTGGCGGCGGCGGCGCGCACCACGATCTCCTCGTTGAACGCCATCAGATCCTCAAGACTGCCGCCACCCCGAGCGACGATCAGCAGGTCGGGGCGCGGCACACCCCCAGCGGACGCGGGAAGCGCGTTGAAGCCGGCGATCGCGGCGGCGATCTGGGCCGCCGCCCCCTCGCCCTGAACCGCGACCGGCCAGAGCAGCACATGGCGCGGGAACCGGTCGCGGAGCCGGTGCAGGATGTCGCGGATCACCGCCCCGGTCGGCGAGGTCACCACGCCGATGACCTCCGGCAGATAGGGCAATGGGCGCTTGCGCTCCTCGGCGAACAGGCCCTCGGCGGCCAACCGGCGCTTGCGGTCCTCCAGCAGCTTGAGCAGCGCGCCCTCGCCGGCAAGCTCCATGCGCTCGATCACCAGCTGGTATTTCGAGCGGCCGGGGAAGGTCGTCAGGCGCCCGGTGCAGATCACCTCCATGCCGTCTTCCGGCTGCAGGGCCAGGCGCGACACGGTGCCGCGCCAGCACACCCCGTCGATCACCGCGTCGGCATCCTTCAGCGCCAGATAGATATGGCCCGAGCCATGCCGCTTGACGCCGGACAGCTCGCCGCGCACCCGAACCGCCCCATAGGCACTCTCGATGGTGCGCTTCAGCGCCCCCGACAGCTCCCCCACCGTATAGACCGGCATGTTGCTGCCCGGTGTCGCAGCGGGCGATGGAGTCTGGTCGAGGCTGTCGCTGATCATGGCCTATGATACAAGCGCCGGATCGGAAATGGGAACCGAGACCGTCAGAGGCGAGGGACGTTGCATGCGGATATTGGTGGTCGGTTCGGGCGGACGGGAACATGCGCTGTGCTGGGCGATCGCGGCCTCGCCGCTGTGCGATGCGCTGTTCGCGGCACCGGGCAACCCGGGCATCGCCGCGGTGGCGAGCCTGCTGCCGGTCGGTGTCGACGACCATGCCGGGCTGCTCGCCGCCTGCCGGGAGCAGCGCATCGACTTCGTCGTGGTCGGACCGGAAGCGCCATTGGTCGCCGGTCTGGTCGACGTGCTGGAGGAAGCGGGCATCCGATGCTTCGGCCCCAGCCAGGCGGCGGCGGCACTGGAAGGCTCCAAAGGCTTCACCAAGGATTTCTGCGCCCGGCACACCATTCCGACCGCGGCTTATGGCCGGTTCAGCGACCCGGAGGCGGCCAAGGCCGATATCCGGCGACGCGGTGCCCCGATCGTCGTCAAGGCGGATGGCCTCGCCGCCGGCAAGGGCGTGACCGTCGCCACCACGGTCGAGGAGGCGCTGGGTGCCGTCGACGCGATCATGCTCGACCGGTTGTTCGGCACGGCCGGGACGGAGATCGTCATCGAGGATTTCCTGGCCGGCGAGGAGGTCAGCTTCTTCGCGCTGGTCGATGGCACGCATGTCCTGCCACTCGCCTCGGCGCAGGATCACAAGGCGGTCGGCGAGGGCGATACCGGACCCAATACCGGCGGCATGGGTGCCTATTCCCCGGCGGGCGTGCTGACCCCGGCTCTCGAAGCGCGGGTCATGGCCGAGATCATCCAGCCGACGGTCGCCGGCATGGCGGCGGAGGGAAATCCGTTCCGCGGCGTGCTGTTCGCCGGCCTGATGCTGACATCGACCGGGCCGCAATTGATCGAGTTCAACGTGCGGTTCGGCGATCCGGAATGCGAGGTGCTGATGCGCCGGCTGCGTTCCGATCTGCTGCCGGCCCTGCTGGCGACCCGCGACGGCGTGCTCGATCGGCTGACCCTGCGCTGGGCCGACGACACCGCGCTCTGCGTCATCCTGGCGGCCGAGGGGTATCCCGGCACGCCCCGGCGCGGCACCGAGATCCATGGCCTCGACGCCGCCGCCACGGTGCCGGGCGTGGAGGTATTCCACGCCGCGACCCGCGCTGAAGGCGGCCGCATCCTGGCGGATGGCGGCCGCGTCCTGGCGGTGACATCCCTCGGCCGTTCGATCGCCGAGGCGCAGACCACCGCGTATGAAGCCGTCGACCGGATCGACTGGCCCGAAGGCTTTTGCCGCCGGGATATCGGCTGGCGCGAGATCGCGAGGGCGCGCTTGGCGGGCTGAAGCCACACGCTCAAGACCGGCGGGCGGCGAAGAACTCCCTGAGCAGGCCGGCGGCGCGGGTTTCACCGATGCCGCCATAGATTTCGGGCCGGTGGTGACAGGTCGGCTGCTGGTACAACTTAGGCCCGTGATCGACACCGCCGCCCTTCGGATCATAGGCGCCGTAATAGAGCCGGCGCAGCCGGGCGAAGCCGATCGCCGCGGCGCACATCGGGCATGGCTCCAAGGTCACATAGAGGTCGCAGCCACCGATCCGGGGGCTGCCCAGCGCCGCCGTGGCGGCTCGGATCGCCAGCATCTCCGCATGGGCGGTCGGGTCGTTCAACTCCTCGATCCGGTTGCGGGCCCGCGCCACCACCTGGCCGGTGGCCGCGTCGACCACGACCGCGCCGACCGGCACCTCGCCGGCCAGCGCCGCCGCTTCCGCCTCGGCGAAAGCGATATCCATCGGCGACAAGGTCATCGATCGGACGCCACATGGTTGCGATGAATCGGCCTCGGCCCTAAGGTCGCCGCTTCATCATCTTGAAAGTGTCGCATGTCCCGTCCCGTCATCGGCCTCACGCTGGATTCAGAGGAGCCCGGCGGTTATTCCAGTCTGCCATGGTATGCGCTCAGGCAAAACTATTGCGCGGCGGTGATCGCGGCCGGCGGTTTGCCCGTGCTGTTGCCCCATGAGCCGGAGCAGGTCGAGCAGTATCTGTCGGGCATCGACGGGCTGATCGTGACCGGCGGCGCCTTCGATGTCGATCCGGCGCTGTTCGGCGCGTCCGACCGCCATGCGACCGTGATCACCAAGGACCGCCGGACGCAGTTCGAACTGGGCATGACCCGCGCGGCGCTGGCCGCCGACAAGCCGATCCTGGGCATCTGCGGCGGCCAGCAATTGCTGAACGTGGCGCTGGGCGGCACGCTGATCCAGCATATCCCCGACGAGGTGCCTTCCGCCCTCGCCCACGAACAACCGAACCCGCGCACCGAGCCGGGCCATATGGTCGCGGTGACGCCGGGCTCCCTGCTGCACCGGGTAACCGGCATGACCGAGTTGCCGGTCAATTCCGCGCATCATCAGGCGGTCAAGGCCGCCGCCCCCGGCCTGGTGGTCGACGCGGTCGCCCCCGATGGCGTGATCGAGGGCATCGAGGCGCCGGATCGTCGGTTCTGCCTGGGCGTGCAGTGGCATCCGGAATACGCGATCAGCCCGGGCGATCCCAGGATCTTCGAGGCGTTCGTCGAGGCGGCACGGCGCATCTGATGACGGACACGACAGGTGACGGGGCGGAGGCCCCCCCCAAAGGCGAGCGCATCGCCAAGCGGCTGGCGCGCGCCGGGCTGTGCTCGCGCCGCGACGCGGAACGCTGGATCGCCGAGGGCCGTGTCGCGGTCGACGGCGTGGTGCTGACCAGCCCGGCGTTCAATGTCGACGAGGGCTCGATCGTCATGGTCGACGGCAAACCCCTGCCCGACGCCGCCCCGACCCGGCTCTGGCGCTATCACAAGCCGGCCGGGCTGGTGACCAGCCACCGTGACGAAAAGGGCCGCGCCACCCTGTTCGAGACCTTACCGGCGGAGCTCGGCCGGGTGATCTCGGTCGGCAGGCTGGATCTCACATCCGAAGGGCTGTTGCTGCTGACCAATGACGGCGCCCTGGCACGCCGGCTGGAGCTGCCGGCGATGGGCTGGATCCGGCGCTACAAGGTGCGCGTCAACGGCTATGTCGATCCGGTGAAACTGCTGCCGCTGGAGCGCGGACCGACCATCGAGGGCATCAAATACGGGCCGATCAAGGTCGAGCTGGAACGCCAGCAGGGGGCCAATGCCTGGCTGACGGTCAGCCTCACCGAGGGCAAGAACCGCGAGATCCGCCGGGTGTTCGAGCATCTGGGCTATGCCGTCAACCGGCTGATCCGGCTGAGCTATGGCCCGTTCCAACTGGGCAGCCTGGCGGTCGGCACGGTCGAGGAAGTGCCGCGCAAGGTGCTCGCCGAACAGCTCGGCGACAAGGCGCCGACCCATGCCAAGGCAAAACCCGTGGCGAAGCGGCCGACCACGCCCAGAGCCGCCTTGCCGGATCATTCGACGGGCAAAGCCAAACCCAAAAGCCGGTCGTCGGCCCCACCCTCCACGCGAAACCGCGATGCGGATCGTCGGCGGTAGGCTGAAAGGGCGCGCGCTGGCGCCGCCACCGGACGAGACGATCCGGCCGACCAGCGACCGCGCCCGCGAGGCCCTGTTCAACATCCTGGAGCATGGCAGCTACAAACCGGGCGGCGGCTCGGTCGTGACCGGCGCCCGCGTGCTCGACGCCTTCGCCGGCACCGGCGCCATCGGCCTCGAAGCCCTCTCCCGGGGCGCCGTCCAAGCGACCTTCATCGAAGCGCATCAGGTGGTCTTGCCCATCCTCGCGGGCAACATCAAAAAACTGGGCGAGACCGACCGCGCCGCCATCATCCACGCCGACGCCCGCAAACCACCCCGCGCCGCGGCCCCCGCCGACGTGGCATTCCTCGATCCGCCTTACGGCAAGGGGTTGGCCGTACCGGCGCTCGTGGCACTGGTCAAAGCCGGATGGATCGGGGCAGCCACGCTGATCATCGTCGAAGTCGCGGCCAAGGAAGTGCTGGAATTGCCGGCGGGCTTCGAGACGCTGGAGGAGCGGCGCTATGGCGCGGCGCGGTTGATGTTCGCGCGGGTGGCAGACAAAATGTCAATGTAGACTGAGGGTTTCGACGATATTTTATATCCGAAATATGAGGCTGGATTATGCACAGTCTAAACAACTCAGAGAGGGCACGCGATTACCCCGGCCATGCGCCATGACATTCTTCGAGGTTGGGCTTCAGCTATGGCTTCGGCCGAACTGGTGTGCTCCGCGGGGCTTAGAGAGGTGGTGTCGAGAACGGCGATTTCCGGAAAAGACAACCTTCTCGGTAAATATCCGAGCCCACTACCGCGTTGTCGCCGGGGGAACTCAAGGGCGCAAGCCTCGCACATCGGTTCGTATCCTATGCATCGGGAGCAGAGAGCCCTTGTCGCAGCGATCGTCGGCGATCTCCAGAAGATCGCGACGCTGCTCAGGCGTCAGAGGTTCGGGGCCGCAGTCGTCGATGATCAGCAGACGGGTGCGTTCGATCGCGGCCATGGGTTTCGGCAGACGGCCCTCGCTGCGGGCCGTGGCCAGGTCTGCAAACAGCCGCGGCGCTCGCTGGGGTCAAGATTGACTGCCAATTGACATCCCATCCAAGCAGCGACATTACGGTTCGAGCTTCTCAGGGGCATGTGGCTCGATGATTGTTGTGAGAAGCAGTAGCGTTAGAAAGGAGCAGACGGAGAGGAACAAGAAAACGGCATTCCAACTCGCACGGTCGAGCAGGATTCCGACTACGAAGGGGATCGCCGCACCGCCAAGCTGCCCACACGTGTTCACAAGCGCGGTTCCTACGGGGAAGATCGCCTTCGTGGTCATGCCGGACGGGAAGATGCCGAAAGCCGAGTAGCCAATGCTGAGCAGCAGCCCCGTCGCGAACAGAAGGAGCCCGAGTTCCACCGGGTCGTTTGGCGCGTGGATAAGAGAGTACATCATCACGATCGTCGCGATGGCGGAGATCATCATCGTGGGCTTGCGGCGCTTTCCGAAAGCCCGATCCGACAGCCAGCCGCCGACGATGTTACCGGTGACCGCGCCGACGAAAGGCGCCGCCGCGACGAACCCAACGTTCAAAATGGAGAACTTCTTCACTGTCGTGAGATAAAGCGGGAGCCAGGCAAGGATCACGCCGACAATCCCCTGGAAGAGAAAGTAGCCGAGGCCGACGCCCCATATCGTCCAGGAGCGGAGAAGGTCGCGGGTCGTTGCGAGCGGAACGACCGTGCGCGTTCGGATTAGCCGGTCGAGCAAACCGAGAGAGCGGCCAGGGCGCGCCACCGCCGAACGTCCGCCGCCGTCATCCGACCTGGGCACTGCCGCGATGTGATCCGCCTCGGATTTTGAAACGAGACGGCTCTGAGCAGGGCTGTCGGGAACGAAGAAGAACCAAAAAAACCACAATATGAGCCCCGGCGCGGCGCAAAGATAGAAAACGTATCGCCAACCGAAATGAAGGATGATGACCGCCCCGAGCGGTGGTACGAGCACGGGTCCGAACTTCGCGGCGGATATGAAGATGCCGGCCGCCTGCCCCTTCTCATGTGGGGCGAACCAGTTGTTGACGGTCGTGATCAGGCAGTTGGCGATCGGCGCCTCTGCGACGCCAAGCGCCAAACGGTTGAGCTGAAGCATCGACGCCGAGGTCGCGGCCCCGAGGGTCGCCGTGCAGATCGAGGTCAGGAAAATGAAGATGGCCATTACGATCCGCACGCCCCATCTCTGGACGAGGTAGGCCGATGGAATCTGGAAGATGCCGTAGGTCAGCGAGAACGAGCTGACGATGGCGCCAACCTCCGTGTTGGTCAACCCAAACTCGGTCTTCATAAAGGGGATCACGATGCCGATGTTGGCGCGGTCGGCCGAAACTATCGTATAGATCAGGAATATAAGGGCGAGGACGACCCATCGGAAGTGGGTGCGTCGTTCCGCAGGCATTCCGGCCTGCGTGTCCGCTTGCG
>DATMGU010000088.1:0-9974 GCA_035555315.1 Allostellaceae bacterium | reverse complement strand
CGTGCGCATCAAGGTCGTGCGCATCTTCAATACCTATGGCCCCCGCATGCACCCGAATGACGGCCGCGTCGTCTCCAACTTCATCGTCCAGGCCCTGAAGGGCGAGGACATCACCGTCTATGGCGACGGCATGCAGACCCGAGCCTTCTGCTATGTCGACGACCTGATCGAGGGATGGCTGCGCCTGATGGCGACAGACGACGAAATCACCGGCCCCATCAATATCGGCAACCCCATGGAAATCCCCGTCAAGGAACTCGCCGAAAGGGTCATCCGCCAGGTCGGCTCGCGCTCCAAACTGATCTATCGCCCGCTGCCGGTCGACGACCCGTTGCAGCGCTGCCCGGACATCACCCAGGCGAAGGCGGTGCTGGATTGGGAGCCCAAGGTGCCCCTGGAAGACGGTCTCACCCGGACGATCAATTATTTCGATCGGTTGCTGACCGAACGCGGCGAGCCGACCCATCGGGTAAAGACACTGAGGGCCTAAGCACGGGAACGGAACGGCTAAACGGGAACGGCTAAACGGGCGGCGCTAGACCCGCTGCCCGCAACGCCGCCGCCTGGCGTTTCTCCAATACGGCCACGTCGAAGCCCTCGATGAGTTCGTGGAACAGCTTGTACCAGTTGAACTCCGCCTTGAGGCGCAGGAAGACCGAGCCGAGGCCGACGGCGGCGCGGTCCATGAACACGAACTCCCGGGGTGGCCGGATCGGGCCGAGCCGCCGCAACTCGGCATGCACCTTCTCGGCGACCTCGCGACCATAACCGCCGCTGTCGGTCTCCTGGATGCGCCGCGAGCGGTTTTCCAGCAACGGCGCATAGATGAACCGCGCCCACAGGTTCAGCACGTCGATTGCCTCCTTGGACAGGTTCTTGAAGCCCCAGCTCTCGTAGGCGTGCAGCGCCAGCGCCATGTCGTCCCGCTCCAGCGCCCAATAGAGATCGATCACGCCGCCGACGAATTTGGGCTTGAACACCCGGACGCAGCCGAAATCCATGAGGTTGATCGAGCGGTCCGGCCGGACTGTGTAATTGCCCAGATGCGGATCGCCATGGATCACGCCATAGCCGTAAAATGGCACGTACCAGGCGCGGAACATGTTCAGGGCGATCTGGTTGCGCGTCTCGATATGGTGATCGACCATGCTTGTGATCGGCTCGCCCTCGATCCAGGTCATGGTCAGCAACCGCTGGCTGGATAGGTCGGGCAGCACCTCCGGCACATGGATGTTCGCTTCATCCGCCAGCATGGCGCGGTAGAGCGCGATGTGCTGCGCCTCCCGCTGATAATCCAGCTCCTCGCGCAGGCGATCGGAGAGCTCGGCATGGATATCGCCGGTCGAGATCGCCTTGTCGTAGCGTTCGTAGATCGACATCAGCAGCTTCAACTGCTTCAGATCCGCCTCGACCGCCGAACTCATATCCGGATATTGCAGCTTGCAGGCAAGCGCCCGGCCGGCGGGATCGGTCGCCCGATGCACCTGGCCGAGCGAAGCGGCGCGCGCCGCCGCCTGCTCGAAGGAGCCGAATTTCGCCCGCCAGTCCGGCCCGAGCTCCGCCGCCATGCGCCGCTTGACGAAGGGCCAGCCCATCGCCGGCGCGTTCGCTTGGAGTTGGGTCAGCTCCTGGACATATTCCTTGGGCAGCGCGTCGGGGATCGTCGACAGGATCTGCGCCACCTTCATCAACGGGCCCTTCAACCCGCCCAGCGCCGCCTTCAGCTCGGCGGCGTGCTGGGTGCGGTCGACCGTCATCCCCAGATACCGCTCCCCCGCCAGCCGCGCCGCGAGACCGCCCACGGCGGTCGATACCTGGGCATAGCGCCTGACGCGGCCGGTCAGCGAATTCTCGTCAGCCACGATGCGTGGCCCCGCTCATGTCCCGGTCACTCCATCGTTTCCAGCTCGTCGATGAAGCCGCGGATCACACTCAACCCCTTGTCCCAGAAGGCGGGATCGGCGGCGTCGAGGCCGAACGGCGCCAGCAGCTCCTTATGGCGCAGCGTGCCGCCGGCCTTCAGCATCGCCAGATACTTCTCGGCGAAGCCCTCGGCGGCGTTCTGGTAGACCGCATAGAGCGAGTTCACCAGGCAATCGCCGAAGGCATAGGCATAGACGTAGAACGGCGTGTGGATGAAATGCGGAATATAAGCCCAAAAGACCCGGTACGCGTCGCTGAGCCGGATCGCGTCGCCCAGGCTTTCGGTCTGCACAGCCATCCAGATCTCGGCGATCCGGTCCGCCGTGACCTCGCCCTGGCGGCGCTCGGCATGCACCCGGCGCTCGAAATCGCAGAAGGCGATCTGCCGGACCACGGTGTTCAGCATGTCCTCGACCTTGCCGGCGAGCATGATCTTGCGCCGAGCCGGATCGGTCTCTTGGGCGAGGACCGCCCGGAAAGTCAGCATCTCGCCGAAGACGGAGGCGGTTTCGGCGAGGGTCAGCGGCGTGTCCGCCATCAGCGCGCCCTGCCCGGCCGCCAATACCTGATGCACGCCATGGCCCAGTTCATGGGCCAGGGTCATGACGTCCCGCGTCTTGCCTTGATAGTTCAGCAACAGATAGGGGTGCGCGCTGGGCACGGTCGGGTGCGCGAAGGCGCCGGGATTCTTGCCCGGCCGGGTCGGCGCGTCGATCCAGGCATTGCTGAAGAATTTGCCGCCGATCTCGGCGAGATCAGGCGAAAAGGCGCGATAGGCGTCGAGCACGGTTCGGGTCGCCTCCGGCCAGGACACCACATTGTCCTCGGCACTGGGCAGCGGCGCGTTGCGGTCCCAATAATCCAGCTTGTCGACGCCGAACCAGCGCGCCTTCAGCCGGTAATAACGATGGGACAGCGACGGATAGGCCGCGCGGACGGCGGTCATCAGCGCGTCGACCACCTCATCCTCGACGAAATTGGCGAGGTTGCGCGACGAAATCGGCTGCGGGAAATTGCGCCACCGATCCTCGATCTCCTTGTCCTTGGCCAAGGTGTTGGTGATCAATGCGAACAGGCGGATGTTCTGCGCCATCACGCCGGCGAAGCTCTCCGCCGCCGCTTTGCGCACCGCCGGGTCGGCATCGGAGAGGAGATGCAAGACCTCGGCGCTGCTGAGGTTTTTGCCGGCAAACGGAAAGCTCAAGCCCGCCATCGTCTCCTCGAACAGCCGACCCCAGGCGGCGCGGCCGGAGACGTGTTTCTCGTGCAGCAGCCGCTCCATCTCGTCGCTGAGCTGATGGCTGCGGAAGGCCCGGGTATCGCGCAGCCACGGCGCATAGCGAGCCAGTTCCGGCGCGGTCAGCTTTTCGGCGAAACCGGCATCGTCGATCCGATTGATCTCCAGGGTGAAGAACAGGATCTCGGATGAGATGGTCGTCACCCGTTCCTGCAGGGTCTGGTAGAAGCGACCGATCTCCGGGTCGATCACATCGCCCGCCGAGAGCAGCGAGCCATAGCTCATGATCCGCCCCAGGGTTTCCTGCAGCCGCTCGTAATCGGCGACCGCGGCACCCAGCGCCGCGCCGGAAGTGTCGGCGATCCGGCCCTCCCAGCCTTCCCGAAACGCCTTCGCCGCCGCCTCCGACCACACCAGATCGGCTTCGAGTTCCGGCGAGTTCGGCCCCGGATACAGATCGCCCAGGTCCCAATTGGGCAAATCGCCCAAGGACAGGTCTTTGGACGATGTGTCGGCGGTGGCGGTCGAAAGCTTGGTGTCGGCCATACGTCATTCCCCTTGAAGCGCGTCATGCATATAAGGCGATGATGGAGGGCCGCCAAGGCGAGCGGCCGTTATCGGACGTAACACATCCGCCGCATAAAGACGGGATCAATCCCGCCCGAGGAGCCACCCAATGGATGTCCGCAGCAGCCAGAACCTGCCCAGCCTGTTCCTCGCCCGCGCGGCGGAACGGGCGGAACGGCCGTTTCTATGGTCGAAGTCGGGTGCGGCCTGGGTGCCGATCACCTGGGGCGAGGCCGCGAGGCAGGTCCGGCAGTTGGCCGAGGGGCTACGCCAACTGGGCATCGCCGATGGCGATCGGGTGGCGTTGATCGCGGAGAACCGGCCGGAATGGATGATCGCCGATCTGGCCATCATGGCGGCGGGTGCCGTCAGCGTGCCGGCCTATACCAGCTACACCGCCGAGGATTACCGCCATGTCCTGGCCAATAGCGGCGTCCGGGCGGTGATCGTCTCGACCGTGGCCCTGGCGCGGCGCGTGCTGCCGGCGGCGAACCAGGTCTCGTCGATCGAGACCATCATCCTCCTGGAGCCGATCAGCGCGCTGCAGGCCAATGCCGACATCCACGGCTGGGAGGACGTGCTGGCGGCCGGGGCGGCGACGATCGACGCGGTGGATGGACGCGTCGCCGCGATCGACCCGGATGCGACCGCCTGCCTGATCTATACCTCGGGCACCGGCGGCGTCCCCAAGGGCGTCATGCTGAGCCACACCAATATCCTGGCGAATTGCCATGGCGCCGGCGTGCTGCTGACCGAATACGGGTTGGGCGACGAGGTGTTCCTGAGCTTCCTGCCGCTGACCCATGCCTATGAGCACACCGCCGGCATGATGTTCCCGATCTCGCTGGGTGCGGAGATCTATTTCGCGCGGGGGGCGGACACGCTGGCCGTCGACATGCTGGAGACGCGCCCGACCATCATGACCGCCGTGCCCCGGCTGTGCGAGACGCTGCACCGGCGCATCCTGCAGGGCGTCGAGCGCACAGGCGGCTGGCGCGCCAAGCTGTTCCACCGGACCCTGGAGCTCGGCGCCAAGCGGCACGCGACACCGGAACGGGTGAGCCTGGTCGATCGGTTATGCGACCGGCTGCTCGACCGATTGGTGCGTGCCAAGATCTCGGCACGCTTCGGCGGAAGGCTGAAGGTCTTCGTCTCGGGCGGCGCCTCGCTCAACCCCGATGTGGAGCGGTTCTTCGTGGCCCTCGGCATCAACCTGTTGCAGGGCTACGGCCAGACCGAGGCCGGGCCGGTCATCAGCGTCACCCCACCAAGCCGGATCAAGCTGGGCATGGTCGGGCCGGCGCTTGTCGGCACCGAGCTGCGCATCGCCGAGGATGGCGAGATCCTGGTGCGCGGCCCCTCGGTGATGAAGGGCTATTGGAACGACCCGGAGGCGAGTGCGCGGACCGTGCGCGATGGCTGGCTGCACACCGGCGATGTCGGCACGCTCGATGTCGACGGGTTCCTGACGATCACCGACCGCAAGCGCGACTTCCTCAAGACGACCGGCGGCGACATGATCTCGCCCCAGCGCATCGAGGGGTTTCTGACGCTGGAGGAGGAGATCGCCCAGGCCATCGCGCTGGGTGACGGCAAGTCCTATCTGGCAGCCTTGATCGTGCCCGACGAGGCGCTGCTAAAACGCTATCCAGAGGATGAGGCGGGATTGCACAAGGCCGTCTGGGCCGTGGTCGAGCGTGTGAACAAGCGGCTGACCGGCATCGAGCGCATCCGCCGCGTCGCCGTCCTGCGCGAAGCCTTCTCGGTCGCCAACGGACAGATGACGCCGACCTTGAAGATCAAGCGGCACATGATCCGCGCGGCTTATGCGGAGTTGATCGATACGCTGTATCGGACGCGAGATGCCGCGTGAGCGGGCGGCTCTCAAAGGAACGGATTAAACGGATTAAGACTATATCCGGCCGGGTGACCGGCTGCTTCGCCCGACCCGAAGCTTACTTCGAGACCGTGCAGGCGAACGGGAGATGGGCCGAGCCGCAAGAGACGGAGGGGTGTGAGGCCGCGCACAGGACCACCAGGGTAAACAAGGCCATCAGGCTGGCGATACGGGATGTCAGTCTCACGGTTGGGACTCCTTCAAGACTAGCGCGCCGATGGTGCAGCACAAGGCAGCATAGTCTGATCCACATTTGGTTAACGTGAGATTTACGCGTCAGAAATGTGACGCACGCGATACGCGTTAATCCCCGGACGCATTGACCTTCAGGTCGATCTATCGGTAGCCGGGCTCCGTTGCGCTGTGAATGATCCAGATCAGGTTGCCGCCACTGAGATTGCCAAAGGAGCCCCCTGCGAATACTAGCCGGCCCTGCCCCTTATAGACAAGCTCGAAGCGATTGCGATCACCCCCGAAATAGAAGGGAATGAAGGCCTTGCCGGTGATGTATGCGCCCTGGTCGGTCGGCTGTCCGATGAGATCAGTCACTTGCTTGATCGACATGCCGATTTGCAGCTGCGTGAATGTGCTCTTGGGCGCGGGTTTTCCGGTAATCTCGCCCTCATAATCGTGGAGACCCTTTACCTTCTGACCGTAGCCGGACTCGACCTTCGAGGCATCGATCACCTCGCCGTTACTATTCATTCCGGGGGGAATTTTGCTCGCAGCCGGCTCGGTAGCGGGCTGCGTGGAGGCGCTTCCCCCCGTTTGGGCACAGCCGGCCACGGCAACGGACAGCACCATCAGCAATATCCCAACACCAGTTTTCATGACCATGCGCGGATCCCCCTGAGTCATTGTCTCAGCTGATGCTTCGCCGCGCTTATGCTTCGCCGCCGCGAGCTACGCTGTAATTGTTGAATAATATTCTTGTGCGATCACGGTGCCAGGCATCCGCTGCTTGCGTCAATCTTATTGAGCCGCCGCGTCGCGCGGTGGACGCCGCGAGGGCTTCCCGCCCCTTCATGTCAGGCGGTTAGGCGATCTCGGCTGGATACTTGCCCTGCCACTGTCATCCCGGACGGGAGGACAGCTTAAAGCGAAGGGCGACGATGCCCCATCGCTTGGTGATATAGGCGTGTTTCGCCCGCCTATGGACGGCCGCCAAAATCTGCTTCGCCGCCTTGTCTGGCGAGGCGACCCAAAATGGCCGGTTGGTTTTCATCATGGCCGTGTTGACAAAGCCCGGCTGGGCTTCGGTCACCGTGATCGGCAGATGCTTTTGTCGCGCAAGATCTCTCAAGCCATCGAGGTAGGTCGAGACGAAAGCCTTCGACGCCGCATAGGCGGCCCCACGCCCAGCCCCGCGGAGCGCCATGATCGATGAAATCCCGACCAGATGCCCGGCCCCGCGCCGGATGAAATGACGCATGGCCACTTGGGCGACGGCGGCGAATCCCAGAACATTGACGGTCAACGTTGTCTTGTCGGGCGACCAATCGAGGTCTGGATTGATGTGTCCCGTGCCGGAACTGATGACGATCAGGTCGACGGTGCCCAGACAGTCGATGAGGTCGTCGAGCGCCAAGGCCGCCTTCTCAGGCTCCGCCAAATCCATGTGACGGATGATGGCATGGGTTTCAAGGTCGGCGGCCAGCGCGCCAAGCCGCTCAAGGCGCCGCGCGGCCAACCCAAGCCGCCAGCCATCCTTCGCCAAGCGACGCGCGATGGCCTCGCCGATGCCCGAGGAGGCGCCGATGACCACCGCCGTTTTCGCTACTTCCTGGAGCGAGTCCGGCAGAGAATGTGACGCCATGATGGTTGTGGGTCGCTCCGGATAGGGGGTGACGCAATGGCCTGACAGAAGCTGTGACGGGCTTTGGCTACCATACCGGAGCGGAACCGCTTGCGTACTGGCTCAGCGGCTCATCTTAAGGGTGAGCAACGTGCCGTCGGCTGTCACGACCACCGCCGGTTTGGCGGGTGTGGCCGTGAGATGGATGGGGCGGCCGCCATTGATGTGGTCGTTTTCGTAAATGGCATCCAGACAATCGGCCTGCGGGTGAAGCGTGAGTTCTTCATGGCTATGATCGCTGGCGGTGATGCCGAAACCGCTGTTCTTGCCGACTGCCAGGGGCTCGACATACCGTTTGACCTGGTTGCCGTCCAGGGTGACGGTAAATTCGGTGTGGATGGTCGTGGGGTTATCCGCCGCGCGCGCGGCGACCGGTGCCAGAGCCATGCCCAAAGCGATGATGGCGCCAATACGGCGCTGACGGGCGGAATGGTTTTTGATGCGAAAGAGAGCCATGCGACCGCCCCGAATAAGGTTCCGGCAAGGATGATCAGAAAGCTATCTTCGCTGACGAGTGCTAAAAGAATTGTAAATACGGAAGCGGCATTCGATAGAATACATATAAAATGCCGACCAACTGCTCTTGAACATCATGCTCATTGGCAGTCATCGCGCTATAAATATTGACAAAACAGGACACGAACAAGGAGATCGAGCGGCCGGCCGGAGTTCGGCGGATTCAGCGATAGCCTCGTCCGGGCGCCCCGTTAGGTCAGCCTAGCTGCCAGAATATTATTACTCAGGGCCATCTCTACGAGACAGATTCGTACGCGCGTCTCGCCCCTCCCACCGGTTTGTTGCGTTTTTTTGAAGCCGCATTCGGTGCATTGAGTCGCCATCGGTCCTGCACTAGCTTTGTCGCATACCGGTCATGCATCGCCAGGGTTAATAGGCGCGGACCGGGTCGGGAGGTTACATGGCGCTCGCGGCAGTCACGCTCGATGACAAGTACACGCTGGAAAGCGGTCGCATTTATCTGAACGGCGTACAGGCGCTGGTCCGCCTTCCGCTGATGCAACGCCAACGAGACCTCGCAGCCGGTTTGAACACCGGCTGTTTTATTTCCGGATATCGCGGTTCGCCGCTGGGTGGCTATGATCAGGCGCTGTGGTCCGCGCGCAAGCATCTTGCCGATCACCACATCCAGTTCCAGCCCGGTCTGAACGAGGATCTGGGGGCGACCGCCGTCTGGGGCAGCCAGCAGGTCAATCTCTATGACGGCGCCAAATATGACGGCGTCTATGGGATCTGGTACGGCAAGGGTCCCGGCGTCGATCGGTCGGGCGACGTCTTCAAACATGCCAACGCGGCGGGCACGTCGCGCCATGGCGGCGTGCTGGCGCTCGCCGGCGACGACCATGCCTGCAAGTCGTCGACCCTGCCGCATCAGTCCGAATACGCCTTCATGGATGCCTCGATCCCGGTGCTGAACCCGTCGGGCGTGCAGGACATCCTGGATATGGGCCTGTTTGGCTGGGCGATGAGCCGGTATTCCGGCTGCTGGATCGGCATGAAGACGATCGCCGAGACGGTCGACAGCTCCGCCTCGGTCTATGTCGATCCCAGCCGGATCGACATCGTCTATCCGACGGATTTCGAGATGCCCCATGGCGGCCTCGGCATCCGCTGGCCGGACCAGCCGATGGAGCAGGAATACCGGCTGCACAAATACAAGCTCTACGCCGCGCTGGAGTTCGCTCGGGTCAACCACCTGAACAAGGTGATGATCGACAGCCCGAACGCGCGGCTGGGCATCGTCACCACCGGCAAATCCTATCTCGACGTGCTGCAGGCGCTGGAAGACCTCGGGATCGACGAGGCGCACGCGGCGGCGATCGGGCTGCGCGTCTACAAGGTCGGCATGAGTTGGCCGCTGGAACGCGAGGGCATCCGCCATTTCGCCGAAGGGCTGGAAGAGATCCTGGTCGTCGAGGAAAAGCGCGCGGTCATTGAGAACCAGCTGAAGGAACAGCTGTATAATTGGCGCGAGGATGTCCGGCCACGCGTCGTCGGCAAGTTCGACGAGAACCGCGCTTGGATCCTGCCCTCGACCGGCGAGATCAACCCGGCGCAGGTCGCCCGGGTGATCGCCGCCCGCATCGCCCGGTTCCACACCAGCGAGCGCATCCAGGACCGGCTGAAATTCCTCGAGGCGAAGGACCGCCAGCTGCAGGGCGTGAAGCCGGCGCTGGAGCGCACGCCGTATTTCTGCTCGGGCTGCCCGCACAACACCTCGACGCGGGTGCCCGAGGGCAGCCGCGCGGTCGCCGGCATCGGCTGCCACTACATGGCGATCTGGATGGATCGGAACACCGAGACCTTCACCCAGATGGGCGGCGAAGGCATGCCCTGGATCGGCCAGGCGCCGTTCACCGAGACCAAGCACATCTTCGCCAATCTGGGCGACGGCACCTACAACCATTCCGGCATCCTGGCGATCCGCGCCGCGGTCGCCGCCAAGGTCAACATCACCTACAAGATCCTGTTCAACGACG
>DATMGU010000087.1:0-5472 GCA_035555315.1 Allostellaceae bacterium | reverse complement strand
GAAATCCTCAACGGACCGCAAGGATCGTTTCGATCCGTGAATGCGCTGATTGAACAGTCCCCTCAGGCTCACGGAATCAAGGCGAAACCGGGCGGCCTGCGGCCGGACGTCCGGCGTCTGATGAAACGCCGCATTGGTGTGAAAATTGGAGTGGCAGTCGAGGCAGGTCACGCCAAGGCTCTGGTCTGCCGACTTGCGGTCCTCGGTCTGATTGGATTCCTCCTGGGGGAACGGCGTCAGCAACAGGCGCATGCCTTCGATCTGCACTGGCGTCAGGATACCCACCATCAATGCATAGTAATTCTTGATGGTGAGCAAGTTTCCTTGGGATACGTCCCCCAGTTCAGGATGGGTGGTGAGATAAACGGGCGGCGGAAACTCCGGCGTGAGATGGTCGGGCAAATCGAAGTCGACATCGAAGCGCCGCAGACTTCGCGCTTCGCGATCCTTGATCGTATCGATCTGGTTATTGGGAAAGACCTGCCCGCCCGTCGCCTGCTTGACGTGAGGGAGCGGCCTAAATCCCGCCGGCAGCAGGTCGCCCTCGGCGATGGCGTCGGGAGTCATCTGTGCCAGCATATCCCAGGTCATGCCCTGCGGAAGCTTGACACGCACCCCGCCCTGAACGGCCTTTCGTTTGCCCGACATGAAGATGTCAGGGATCGGCCGGTCGGAGAGGTCGTAGCGGGCTTGCAGCAGTTCCGCCTGGCGTCGCATGACCGCCGGTTTCTGCACCTCGTCAGCTGCACGCACGACCGAGAACGGTTGCGTCGGCAGCGGCCGGTAGCTGGCATCAGGCGGCAGAGAGTCCGAAAAAGCAGCCCACGACAGGGCGAGAAGACTTACGGCGCAAGCCGTTCCTAGGTAGAAGCGAGGCATTCGTCTCTCCGGCCGAGACCGGCGGAAACTGGATGAATATCGACGGGCCTCGGCGCACGAACAACAGCCATGCGACACTTTCAGTTCCCGTATCGGAGTTCCTCCTTGGTCGTGGCCGGGCTTGTCCCCATAGGCGCTAGGTTAAGGGCGTGTGCGGGCCTTTCTGCTCCCTCTCCCCGCAAGCGGGGAGAGGGACGGGCGAACTGTTACCCTCGACCGCCGACTTCGTCGATGTGCCGGAGCAAATCCGCCGGATCCTCGTAGACACGATAAGCGCTGCTGCGCTCCAATTCGTCACGGCCGTATCCTCCGGAGAGGAGCCCGACGCCGAGCGCGCCCGCGCGGCGGGCGGCCAGCATGTCCCAGATGCTGTCGCCGACCACACATGCGGTCTTGATGTCCACTTTCAGCGCCTCGGCTGCAGCGAGAAAAAGATCGGGGTCGGGTTTGGCGTATTTGACCATATCGCGAGTGATAACCGGGATGCGCGCAAGATCGACCTCGAGGCTCTCCAAAACGCGCCCCGCGGTTTCCATACGGCCGCTGGTGGCGATTGCCCAAGGGATCCCAGCTCGCGTGAGATAGCTGATGAGTTCGCGCGCACCCGGCAGCGGCCGCACCCGGCGGAACCGCTCGTTAAAGGCTTCGGCGTGAAGGCAACGCAGACGCTCGACCCGCGCCTCCTCGATATCAAGCCCCGTTTCGCGCAGCAGCATGTTCGTGAACAAACCGCCGCTCATGCCGATCTTTCGATGAATACGCCAGACCGAGAGCTCGATGCCCTCCTGATCGAGGGCCTCGCGCCACGCCAGTACGTGTTGATAGACGCTGTCGACGAGCGTTCCATCCAAGTCAAACAGAAACGATGTCTGGTGCCGGGCCGCCATGACTTTCTCCTATTCAGCCGACATGGTGGTGCTCGCGAGGTCGTCGCGCCATCCGCTGCCTCTGTTGACCTCACGGAGGGCTGCAAGTTCCGCGACCGGTCTAAGAAATTGAGGCATCGGCAATGTGACGGCCGCCCCCAAGAAGGGATCGGAGCGTCTTGTAGGGGCGACCCTTGTGGTCGCCCAGTTGCTAGCGGACGCGGGGTGCAAACCGGGCGACCCCAAGGGTCGCCCCTACAGCAGGCAATGTTGGAGGACGCCGCTTGTGGGCACGGCAAGATTGCGGTGCTATTCTGTTCGAAATCGAAATGGGGCCGCCGCTGACGGTCGCCAAGTGCCCCTACCGGGAGGAGACTTCCATGAAGGAGCTGATCAGGCAGTACCTCGACGATGGCATGTCGCGCCGTCAACTCATGACCGGGCTGAGTGCGCTCGGCATGAGCACGGTCGCGGCCAATGCGATGGCGCAATCGCTCAGCCCCGCATCGGCTGCGCCGCCCGGCGCGACGCGGGACGTGCAGGGCACCGGCGGGGCGCTGTTCGTGGCGCAGCTCAAAGCCGCGGGCGTGAAATACGTATTCTTCAACCCGTCGACCGGCGACTATCCGATTTTCGACGCGCTGGTCGATGAGCCGAGCATCCAGGCCATCAAGGGCATTCACGAAGGCGCCGTGGTCGCCATGGCGGACGGCTATGCGCGCGCCACCGGCAAGCCGGGCGTGGTGATCGTCGCCAATGTGGGTCTGCCCAACGCCATGACCCAGATGATCAACAGCTGGAAGGACCAGATTCCGCTGCTGGTTGCGGTCGCCTCGGCCGACCAGGAAACCATGGGCCGCGATCAGCTTCAGGAAGTCGAATTCCACGAGACCATGACCCATCCGATCACCAAATGGACCTGGATGGCGAAGACCACCACCGGCATTCCGGAGACCTTGCGGCGCGGCTTCAAATTCGCCTCGACGCCGCCGTGCGGCCCGGTGTTCCTCGCGCTTCCGAACAACACGCTGCGCGACGAGGCCAAGGCGGCGATCTGGGACCAGGCCAAGTTCGACGTGCCGATGCGCATTCGCCCCGACAAGGATGACGTCGAGAAGGCCGCTCGCCTCCTGATCGAAGCCAAAAATCCGCTGATGAGCGTGGGCGACGAGATCACCTGGTGCCACGGCGAGAAAGAAGCCGTGGAGCTTGCCGAATTGCTCGGCCTGCCGGTCGCCACCCAAGGGGGCGCATCCGCGCTCGGCTTCTGGTCGAAGCCGTTCCCGACCCGGCATCCGTTGTACATCGGAGGGCAGTTGCGCGAGATGCGCTTCCCCGGCAAGCTCGACGTGCTCATCAATCTCGGCAACCGCTTCGGCGACCGCGCCGCGCCCGGCACGACTCTCATCTCGATCCGCCACGATCCGACCAGCCTTGCGCGCGCGACGCCGGTCGATCTTGCCATGGTGGCGGACATTCGCCTCGCCACCGCCGACCTCATCGCGGCGATCAAGAGCTTCGCGACGCCGACGCGGCTCAAGGAGATCGCCGCGGAGCGCACCGCGAGGACGCGGGCCTATTCGAGTGAGATGGCGGAATTCCGCATGAAGATCGCCCGCGAAAACGCCGACCGCTCGCCGATCACCCTCTCGCGCATCGGGCTTGAGCTCGAAGGCGCGCTCGCGCCCGACACCTGCTATGTGTGCGATGTCGATTCCGGCAAGGCCATGGACCCGCTGATGTCGTTCGGCGGCGCCGACAAGACGTACTTCTCCACCGGCCCCAACATTCTCGGCTGGGGCATGGCGGCGGCCTTCGGCGTCAAGGTGGCGCGGCCCGATCAGCCGGTGGTTTCCGTGGTCGGCGACGGTAGCTTCTGCTTCTCCGGCCCGCAGCCCTTATGGAGCCAGGCGCGCTACCGGGTGCCGGTGATGAACATCGTGCTCAACAACAGAAGCTACAACAACGAGCGCAACCGCATCTGGGCTTTCGGCGGCCGCCAGTTCAAGACCGGGCGCGACATGACCTGCTACATCGGCAGCCCGGACGTGGACTACGTCAAGGCCGCCGGCGCCTTCGGGGTGGAGGGCGAGGTCGTTACAGCGCCCGGCGAGGTCAAGGCGGCGATCCTGCGCGCCCAGCGCGTCATCGCCGACGGGCGGCCCTATCTGCTCGACATCCACACCCAGCGCGACGGTATCGGGGCTGCCAGCACCTGGCATCCGGTCTATTCGGTCGCCGATCTGCGGACCAGGAGGGTGTGATGGCGCGGCTTGTCCAGGTGCTCTGCACCACAGCACTTGCAATCGCAACCACCGGGCCGGCCCGCGCCCAGGGCGCGCTCCCCGCCGGTGAAGGCCGCGACCTGATGGCGACGGCGTGCTCGCAATGCCATCCGCTCAACGTGATCAGGTCGATGCGCGAAGGCGCGGAGGGCTGGAAGCGCCATGTCTACAACATGGTGACGCGCGGCGCGCAATTGAACGCGCGTGAGGCCGATCTGGTGATCGCCTATCTCGCCGCCAATTTCGGCCCCACGACGCCTGCCGTATCCGCCACGCCGGTGGCGCTGCCTGGCGGGCCCGGCAAGGAGTTGGTCGAAGCGCGCTGCACCGCCTGCCACGATCTCGAACGGGTCACGGTGATCAAGCGCCAGAAAACCGGATGGCCGGCCCTGGTGGCCAACATGGTCAGCCGCGGCGCCGTGGCGACGCCGGACGAGGCGCAGGCGATCACATCCTATCTGACGATAAATTTCAGCGGCGATTGATTATGGGGGAGCTGTTAGCACCAGCAAACCGTCACTGGGGATTGTCCCCATGAGCAAGCACACCATTTCCTTCGCACTGCCGGCCGGGCTGTTGGCCGCGCTAATCGCCATCGGACATGCTGCGGCGCAGACACCGACCGGCGTCTTCGCCGGCAAGACGGTGAACCTGATCATCGGCTTCGGCCCGGGTGGCGGGTATGACCTGTGGGCCCGCATCTTGGCGCGCCATATCGGCAGGCACCTGCCGGGCAACCCGACCGTCACGCCGCAGAACATGGAAGGTGCGGGCAGCTACCGCGCCGCCAACTTCATTTACAACGTGGCGCCGAAGGACGGCACGGCCTTCGCGCTGATCGCCCGCGATACCCCGCTCGGGCCCCTCACGGGCGCGCCGGGGGCGCAGTTCGATGCAACCAAATTGTCGTGGCTCGGAACCCCGGCCATCGAAACGAATGTATGCATCGCCTACAACACGGCGCCGGTGAAGACCGTACCCGATCTCCTGGAGAGGCAGTTGGTGGTCGGCGACACCGGGCCCGGGACCGGCACCCGCTCCTACCCGAAGGCGCTCAACGACATTCTCGGCATGAAGTTCAGGATCGTCGGCGTATATCCCTCATCCGCCGATGTGTTCCTGGCGATGGAACGCGGTGAGGTGCAGGGCATCTGCGAGAGCCTCGACAGCGTCAAGGTGCGCCGGCCGAACTGGATTGCGACCAAGACCGTCTCGGTCCTGTTCCAAGGCGGCACCAAGCCCAATCCGGAATTGAAAGACGCGCCGTTCGTCGTCGACCTCGCGCGCAATGACGCCGACAGGCAGGCGATCGAGTTTCTCTATGTTGGCCAGGGCATCGGGCGTCCGTTCGTCGCACCGCCCAATCTGCCGCCGGATCGGCTCAAGCTGCTACGCGATGCCTTCATGGCGACCATGAAGGACCCGGAATTCATCGCCGAAAC
>DATMGU010000086.1:0-14301 GCA_035555315.1 Allostellaceae bacterium | reverse complement strand
CTTGTAGCGGACGAAGGCCGTGCCGGTGACCTGCTCGCTCGTGACTTGGATGGCGGATACGTCGACGCCGTCCCGTTTCAGCCGATCGATGTTGATCCAGCCGAAATCATCATCCCCAACGCAGGAGATGAGGCCGCAGGGCTGACCCAAGCGGGCGACCTGGTCGATGAAAATCGCGGGCGCGCCGGAAGGATAAGGCCCGCGAAGCGCCAAAGGCTCGCGAAAGCCGTTGCCCGGTTCTTCCGCCATGATCTCGACCACGATCTCGCCGATCGTGACAATCTTGCTCATGTCGTTCGGCGCCATTGGGACTGGGTCCTTCCCTTCGGATATCCGGCCCTAAGGGCTGGATCTGGCTTTGAAAAGAGTTCCACAGCGCAGTAAGCACGGCAGCGTTCTCGGCACGGGCCATGGGAAGGCTAGCCGTAGTCAGCCGACTCTTGCTGTTCGGCGGGGGCGTAACTCTTCTTTATCGTGCTCTGATAAAGTCTCGCTTCTTCGTTGGATGACGGCTGGAGACGAAACCCAGCTTCTTCGAGCGCATTGAAGGTCTTCTCATCCGCCGTGTCCGACACAATGACATACTCGACCGAACTCAAGGGCAAGCGAGGGGCGTCCGCGCTTCTGTCTGGTTGCGTGCCGCTGATCAGGATCGCGGTTCGTCTGGCGGCCTGCGCGGCGGCTCTCTGAAACGACGCGGAGGCATCCGAGGAAAGAATGACGGCGTCGTGCGTGATTGCCGAAGCCTGCAGAATAAAGAGATCGATCGCGTGAAAGGCCAACCCGTGCACGGCTGCCGGACCGTCGATCAACATCCCGTTGGCATCCAATTGTCCGCCAAGAATATGGATGGACCCGACGACAAATTGCCGTGCGGTCAACAGGGCATCGACCGATGTCAGGACAACGCGAAGATCGGGAAACGGCGGGAGATAGGCCGGGAGCATCGCCGGCAACCGGCCAGGCCCGATCAGAAGCGTGGTGTGACTTCTTGCCAGCGCGGCCGCGGTCAGGAGCAACGCCCGAGAGGCGGGCGGCGGGGGCGCGATTTGCGCATCGTCATAGGCATGCCGACCGACGGCGGGGCGCGCCGAGCCGGAGGAGCGAACGATCAAGCCTTGCTCTTCGAGATAGGCGAGATCGGCACGGATCGTGACCGCCGACACCCCCAAAGTCCGACTGATGGTATCGACACGAACGATGCCGTCCCGCCGGATCCAATCAGCGATCTGGAGTCTACGTTGGAGCACGACGCTGCGTGAGCCGAGGGTCACCGATTGCCCTTTGTTCTTTCGCTATGAAAGAAATATCTTTCATTGCGAAATATGTATCTGGAATCTTCGGGGCTGTCCAGGCGCTACCGACAGCGCATCTCACCTGGCCGCGGCAAGAGGCGAGATGCCGCCGAAGTTAAGGTTCGGAGCCCGGTGCCGCCGATGCGGACGATCGCGGGCATCGGGAAGATCGCCGGCTCCAGGTAAAGATCAAAGACAGGCGCGGGGGCGGGGCTCGGACCAGCGTTGAACAGCCCTGGGTAAAGACCGCAGCGAGATCCCGTCACCTCGCCGCCATGCCGTCGAAGTTGCACACTCAAAACTCAAGAGTCGCAGTGGCCGTGTCGCACGCAAATGCGCCTACCTGGCCGATCCGAAAATTGGCCTTGTTCACCCGGATAAATGGAATGGTTACTTCCCCCACTCTCCATGGCAATATCGAACACAAGGTGCTTTGCTCCACACCTTTCGTCTCAACATTTCCCATAGGGCGCCCGAATAAATTTCCCGATCGTTGAATAGCTTTATCAAAGAAATCCGCCCAATCTGAAAATATCGGAACTTCTTCATTCGGGAAAGGCTTCGGAATAATTATTGTACTTCCTATTCCACCGGAATATATACTGGCCACCACCTCTTTAGTTTTTGCTATATATTGAATTTCAGTAACTATCTGCTCTCCTGGGACCACAGGTACGGCTCTCCCAGTTTGAGCATAAAATTTGCCGTCTACGTCTTGCCAAAAATAACATGCCTGGATTACCCAAGTATGAAAGTTTGTCCACGATGGCTCAAATTTAGCGTTGTTGCCGGCGAGGGAACGCCCCAGCATTAGTTGTGGGACAATTTGATTGAATCTATATTTTGATATAGGAAATTTCCCGCTAGATCCATAAGCATCAAAATCGATGTCGCCCCAGATATAGAATGTTTGCTTCGATGGATCCCAACTCAGCGAATCCGGAATAGGTGGCACTACGTATTGATATCGAATAACCCAGTCACTCGCCGGAGTTGGCAGAGGAACCGTCTCTATATTGCCCGATGACACCGCATATACAGTTACCCTATGCGCCAACTGCCCCGCATCATGCCTCTCGGAGGATGCGGCAAGCTCAATCGACTTTCCGAAACACTTCGGTGGGAGTAACAGCAATATGAAACACGTAATTATAAATCTTAAATTCATAACATCCACTGTCATCTCCAGGAATCGTGGCAGCACAACCTGAACGTAAACCCTACCTAACAGCTCGATATCGTAGGGTCGGCACTTATCGAAACAACTCTCAATCTCGATCGCCAATCGATCAGGCTGCCGAAATCCGGCTAGCCTGGATAATTCATCGGGGTTGGCGGGCATAAAATTTGGGGAAACAGTACTGATTATTGAGCCGTAACCTGAATTCTCCTATCATCTGAATTCCCCAAGGCCAAGGTTTTCTCCCGTTTTAGCTGATAATCCGACGGTGCCACGAGCCGGTACTCAAGTCGGGCCGATTGGAAACCTCATGTCAGATGGCGTGATGTGCCGGCTCTGCCGGCGAATGATGATGATCGGGCGCGCAACCGACCTGGCCGACGGCCGCCGGAAATACCGTGACCGACGGCGGCGTCATCTGGACCTGCACCGCTGGCGCGTCGCTCTGGCGAGCGGGGACCTGACCTCGTCAGGCCGTTGCGAGCAGCCGCCGAGCCGCTTCGGCCAATAGACCCGAACGCGTCGTGTCTCGCGCTCGGGCGGCCTTGTCGAGGGCTGCGACGAGACCCTCATCCATCGAGATGTTGAGCCGAACCGAACGGCCCGGCAACTCGGACCGAACCAGCATCCGGGCCACTTCCCTGACATCCGGATCATGGGCGATCTGCTCGGGCGGCGTCGCGGAAGGGATAGCCCCGCCGTCCTCGACCATACCCGCCAGGTGCAGGCTCAGGGCTTCCTCCGCGTTCCGGGCGGCTTGTTCGACGGTGTCGCCGGCGCTGGCGCAGCCCGGAAGATCAGGAAAGAACACGCTGTAACCCGGCGCGTCGCCGCCCTCGACGATCGCCGTGAAATAGATGGTGGCCATGGTTTAGCCCTCCTAGGTGAGCTTCACGCCGGATTGGCGCTCGATCGATTTCAAGGTGCCGGTCTTCAGATCCTTGACCGGATGCGGAACCGTCACACGGCCCGGCTTGGTCGGGTGCTTGAACTGCGTGTGACTGCCCTCGGTATTGACCCGGACCCAGCCGTTCACCTCTAGCGCCTTGATGATTGCCCGGCTCGACCGGTCCATGCACGTCCCCACTCATTGTGTAATTAATACACAACTTCCCGATACGCGTCACCCAAAATTGTGTATTGGTTGTGTAAAAACTGATCGACCCGGCCCGCTGCCGCGGACGGTATTACGCCGATGCCCCGATTACCTGGCCTGTTGATCCGAGCTCACTGGCGCGCGTGCTTCGGCCTGCAAGCGACTGACATCCGTCGAGGGGCGGACATGCCTCGACGTTCGAGCGAGGCATGCGATCTAAGTCATTGAAAAACTTGGCTGGGCTTCTTGGATGCGTATCGAACCAAATGCCTCGCGGCGCAGTCCGAGCTTAGGCGCGTGTTGGACGAGTTGGGGCGCTTGGGGACGGTCCGGTAGCCGCACCGCTTGTTCTCTTTCGAGGCGGGTTTTCGCCTTTGATGAGGGCTCGGGCAACCCGATCGTCGAAGCCCAGAGCGAATGGCGCCATGCTGTCTCTTGATCCGAAGGTCTATATTTGAGATCATTGATATCAATGATCTCGCGGAGGCTTGGATGGCTGGGAACTTGCACGTACGCAATTTGGATGACGAACTGATCGTCAGGCTGAAACGGCGTGCTGCTCGGCACGGTCGCTCGACCGAGGCCGAGCATCGGGAAATCCTCCGTCAAGCTCTTGCTGCCGAGATCGAGCCTTCCTTCGATACGCTGGCTGCCGAGTTGCGGACACTGACGAAACGTAGGAAACAGACGCCATCGGAAGTTTTGCTGCGCGAGGGACGTGACGAGCGGTGAGCATGCTCGTCATCGATGCCAGCATTGCCGTCAAATGGGTGGTCGAGGAAGAAGGGACGCCACAAGCGCTGGCTCTTCGTCAGCGGACGAAGCTGATCGCGCCCGAGCTGCTGGTGGCCGAGTGCGCGAATATCCTATGGAAGAAGGCTGCGCGAGGTGAACTTTCCAAGGAGGAGGCCATTCTTGCTGCCAAGCTCCTTCAGAATGCCGAAATCGAACTGCTGCCGATGCGGTCGTTGTTTGAGACCGCAACCGGTCTGGCGATCGAATTGGACCATCCCGCTTATGATTGTATCTATCTCGCCCTGGCGGTCGAGAACGATTGCCCGTTTGTTACTGCCGACGAACGCTTTCTTCGCAAGCTCGGTCAAGGCCGGCGAGTGGCACTTCAGAATCGGGTGATCTCATTGACAGATGCTGCGAGGCGATAGCCGGTTGCGTTAGCTGGGAACAAGCGGCCGACAGTTGCCTGTCCGGCAGGCGTGCCGCCCGTCTGATGTGGTTGCCAGCATCAACGGCGCCCAGCCCTTGCAAGTCGATGCCGACCAGAGATCTAGTGTTTACCCGGCTAAGCAGTCGCTATATATAGCCGTAAGCCCGATCGTACAAATTGTGCACCGAAAAGAAAATTGAGCAAATAAGAGAGGCGATGAAGCAAATTGCGTCAAAGGACGCGTGCCTGGAGAGACGAAGAAATATTGGACATGTCGTGCGTGCGCTCGATTCCTTGGTTTTTGGTCATTCTTCTGAGTTTCGGGGACGCCGCATTTAATCGATGAACACCGACGGTGTCACAATCGGCGGCATCTGCCGCCCATCCAGCCCCAGAACGACGAAAGGCCACCCGGAGGCGGCCATCTCACGTCGTCAACTCAGCAAACTTGGCTGGGGGACTAGGACTCGAACCTAGATTGACGGAGTCAGAGTCCGCTGTCCTACCATTAGACGATCCCCCAAGACGGTCGGCCTGTAAACCGCGCGCCCTGACGCAAGAAACGGCGATCTAACACGGGCGCGCGCAAATGTGTAGTCGGAATACGGCCGGGACGGTCAGTTAGTCGCCGCTCGCTCGCGCCGGTTGCGCGCGCTTCGGGGAATAATCGCGCCGCTGCGGTGACATGTCGCCTCACGGGCACGGGAATTGCGTGTATTATTCCCATCGTGGGAGGTCAATGTGAACTTCGTCGATCGGTCAGCCAGCTTCGCGGCACTCGACCTCGGGACCAGCAATTGCCGTTTGCTGGTGGCCCGGCCGGAATCATGGGCGGTCGATGGCAGCGGCTACCGGGTGATCGACGCGTTCTCGCGCACCGTGCGCCTGGGTGAGGGCGTCGAGGCGAGCGGCCGGCTGAGCGAGCGGGCGATGGCGCGGACGATCGAGGCGCTGGCGATCTGCGCCGGCAAGCTGCGCGCCCGGGGCGTGCGGCATGGCCGCTATGTCGCGACCGAGGCCTGTCGGCGCGCCGAAAACTGTTCGGAATTCCTGGAACGGGTGCGCGTCGCCACCGGCCTGCGCATCGAGATCATTCCGACGGCGGAGGAGGCGAGGCTGGCCCTGGCCGGCTGCGCGGCACTGCTCGATCCCCATGTGCCGAACGCCATCGTGTTCGATATCGGCGGCGGCTCGACCGAACTCCTCTGGGTGCGCGTGCGTCCGCCGGCCCGGCCGGGTGGCCGCGTGTCGACCGAAATCCGCGGCGTCATTTCGCTGCCCTTCGGGGTCGTGTCGCTGACCGAGCGGCTGGATAGCGGCATGCTGAATGGGGGGCCGATCGACCATGGCGTCCCCGACGCGACATCCTTCGAGACCCTGGTCCGGCATGTCACGGAGGCATTCCGCGGCTTCAACAGCTGGCACCGCATCACCCGACAGATCGAGCGGGGCAATGTTCAGATGCTGGGCAGTTCGGGTACGGTGACGACCCTGGCCGGGATCTCGCAGCGCCTGCCGCGCTATGACCGCAATCGGGTCGATGGCGTCAGCCTCGGTTTCGACGAGGTGCACCGGGTGATCGCCAATCTGGTGGCGATGACGCCGGCGCGGCGCTCGGCGGAACCCTGCATCGGTGCCGGGCGTGCCGATCTGATGATCGCCGGCTGTGCCATCGTCGAGGCGCTGTGCCGCGTCTGGCCGGTCGGGCGGTTGCGCGTCGCCGACCGGGGCGTGCGGGAGGGCATCCTGGCCGGCCTGCTGGCGGCACGGCCCTGGGCGACGGGCCAAGACAATACGGATATCGCCGCTTGCATGACGCCGCCGATTCTGGGCACCCTCGCGCCCTTGTGAGCGGGTGCTCGCAGCGGCGCATCGTCCAACGCCACACATTGACGCTCATCGTTTCGGGGATATGGCATGGCACGGGGCATCAAACGCCCCAGCGGCAAGCCCAATACTTTGGGTGGTCGTACGGGGAGCAGTCAGGTAGGCAAAGCGCAGACGGGTGCCGATCAGCCGGCCGCGCATAGCGGCCGTGGCCTCACGGTGCGGGTCAAGACCGCCAAGCAGCGCACCCTGTCCTCGACCCGCTGGCTGGAACGGCAACTGAACGACCCCTATGTCGCCGATGCGCGCCGGCTGGGCTATCGCTCGCGCGCGGCCTTCAAGCTCATCGAACTCGACGACCGGTTCCATCTGCTGGGTCCCGGCAAGCGGATCGTCGATCTGGGCTGCGCGCCCGGCGGCTGGACCCAGGTGGCGGTGCAGCGGGTGCACCCCGGAGCCAAGGGGGGCATCGTGATCGGCATCGACTATCTGGGGATGGAGCCGATACCGGACGCCCAGGTGCTGGAACTCGACTTCCTGGACCCAACCGCGCCGCAACGGCTGAAGGACCTGCTGGGCGGTCCGGCTGATGTGGTGTTGAGCGACATGGCGGCGCCGACCACCGGCCATCCGCCGACCGATCACATCCGCATCATCGCCTTGGCCGAAACGGCCTATGCCTTCGCCGCCGAGGTGCTGGCGCCCGGCGGCAGTTTCGTCGCCAAGGTGTTCCAGGGCGGCACCGAGCGCGGCTTACTCGAGCTGTTGAAGCGCTCGTTCAGCAGCGTGCGCCATGCGAAGCCGCCGGCATCGCGCACCGATAGCGCCGAGATGTATGTCGTCGCCACCGGTTTTCGGGGGGACGCGGCGGCGGGAGCGGAGCAAGCCTGACCGGTCTTCGGCCATGGATCGGCAGGCGCCGCTCAACCTGCGGATTTACCATGGCTGCCATTAGCATAGACGATAGGTATTGAGGCTTTCCCCGGCGGTCCCACTGTGTATAGTGCGGGGCCACCGTCGCGACGACCAAATTACCGGTCGCCCGATCGTCTTTTGAGAGGGATCGGAGCGTCCCCCTGACCCATGAAGCGGGTCGGGCCGCTCCGGTTACAGCCGGAGGCAGCATGCAAATCACCGATGCGTTCACGTTCGACGATGTGCTGCTGGTGCCCGCAGCCTCTGACGTCATGCCATCCGATGTCAGTACCCGAACCCGTCTCACCCGGACGATCGAGCTGGGTATCCCGCTGATCTCCGCGGCGATGGACACGGTGACCGAATCGCAATTGGCGATCGCCATGGCCCAGGCCGGCGGCCTGGGCGTCATCCACCGCAACATGACCATCGAGCAGCAGGCGAACGAGGTTCGCAAGGTCAAGAAGTTCGAGGCCGGGATGGTCGTCGATCCGGTGACCATCGAAGCGGAGGCGACGCTGTCGGATGCGCTGGCCCTGATGGCCGCCCATCGGATCTCGGGCATTCCCGTGGTGGCCAAGGGCGGCAAGCGGCTGGTCGGCATCCTTACCAACCGCGATGTGCGCTTCGCCAGCAATCCCGACCAGCCGGTTTCCGAGCTGATGACCAAAGAGGGATTGGTGACGGTGCGCGACGGCGTCGGCACCGAGGAAGCCAAGCGCCTGCTGCATCAGTACCGCATCGAAAAGCTGCTGGTGGTCGACAACGACTATCGCTGCGTCGGCCTCATCACGGTCAAGGACATCGAGAAGGCCCAGCTGTTCCCGAACGCGTCGAAGGACGAGCAGGGCCGGCTGCGCGCCGCGGCGGCTACCGGGACCGGCGATGACGGGGTCGAGCGGGGGGCCGCCTTGTTCGACGCGGAGGTCGACGTGCTGGTCGTCGACACCGCCCATGGCCACTCCTCCAAGGTGCTCGATGCCGTCCGCAAGATCCGCCGGCTTAGCAACTACACCCAGATCCTGGCCGGCAACGTCGCCACCGCCGAGGGTGCCCGCGCGCTGATCGATGCCGGTGCCGACGCGGTCAAGGTCGGCATCGGGCCGGGCTCGATCTGCACGACCCGGATCGTCGCCGGCGTCGGCGTGCCGCAGCTCACGGCGATCATCGATGTGGTCGAGGAATGCCGCAAGGCGGGCGTGCCGGTGATCGCCGATGGCGGCATCAAATTCTCCGGCGACCTCGCCAAGGCGATCGCCGCCGGTGCCGATTGCGCCATGCTGGGCTCCCTGTTCGCCGGTACCGACGAGGCGCCGGGCGAGATTTTCCTGTTCCAGGGCCGCTCGTACAAATCCTATCGCGGGATGGGCTCGGTCGGCGCCATGGCGCGCGGCTCCGCCGACCGATATTTCCAGCAGGAGGTGTCGAGCGCCCTGAAGCTGGTGCCGGAGGGCGTGGAAGGCCGTGTGCCGCATAAGGGCCCGGTCGGCCGGGTGATCCATCAGCTGGTCGGCGGCTTGCGCGCCGCGATGGGCTATACCGGCAACAGCTCGATCGCCGCGATGCAGCAGAATTGCCGGTTCGTGAAGATCACCGGCGCCGGCCTGAGCGAGAGCCACGTCCATGACGTGTCGATCACGCGGGAGGCGCCAAATTACCCGCAAGGCGCCTGACGCTTCCCGATCCGGTGTGTCCCGACCTCCCGTGCCCCGTGGTGCCACCTCTCACGCGAGTGGTCCTCGCGAGAACGGCTCTCGTGAGAACGGCTCTCGTACCGGCAGCCGGCCGCTGCCCGCGGTGCGCGTCAAGACACCGCCGATGACGCCGGGCGCGCGCCTGCAATCGGCGATCGAGCTGCTGACCGCGATCGACCAGACCCGGTCGGCGGCGGACGACATCGTCGGCGGCTATTTCCGGTCGCACCGCTTCGTCGGCTCGAAGGATCGCGCGGCGATTTCGGAGCATATCTACGCGGTGCTGCGCCGGCGCGGCGAGCTGGACTGGTGGATCTGCCGGGAAGGGGCGGGCTTGCCCTGCGACGCGCGAACCCGCCTGCTGGTCGCGGTCATCCTGGTCGAAGGCTGGCGGCCCGATGCGGTCTACCGCGCCTGCGACGGCGACCGGTTTCGTCCCGACCCGCCGACGCAGGACGAGGGCAGGCTGCTGGATCGGCTCGCCCGGGTCGAGATCGGCCACGCGGAGATGCCGGCGTCGGTGCGCGGCAATTTCCAGGAGTGGCTGGAGCCGCATCTGGCCGCGGCATTCGGCGCCGATCTGGCCGCCGAAGCCGCGGCGCTGAACGGCTCGGCGCCGCTCGATCTCCGGGTCAACGCGCTGAAATCGAATCGGGCCGATGCCCGCGCGGCCCTGGCCGCGGAGGGGGTCGAAGCGGTGCCGACGCCGCTGGCGCCGACCGGCTTGCGCGTCTACAAGCGGATCCCGCTCTCGACCTTAGAAGTGTTCAAGAGCGGCCGGATCGAGGTGCAGGATGAGGGCTCCCAGCTGGCGGCCCTGCTGGCTTTCGCCCGGCCCGGCATGCGCGTGGTGGACTTCTGCGCCGGGGCCGGCGGCAAGACTATGGCGCTCGCCGCGGCCATGGCGAATAAGGGGCAACTGATCGCCTGCGATATCTCGGCCAAGCGGCTGGAGCGGTCGGCGCAGCGGCTGCGCCGGGCCGGAGTGTCCAATGTCGAGCGCCGCGCGCTGAGTTCCGAGCGCGATAAATGGGTGAAGCACCACGCGGAAAGCTTCGACCGGGTATTCGTCGATGCGCCTTGCACCGGCACGGGCACCTGGCGGCGCAATCCCGATGCCAAATGGCGGCTGACGCCGAACGATCTCGCCGAACTCACCGCCCTGCAGGCCGCCATCCTGGATAGTGCCCAGCGGCTGGTGAAGCCCGGTGGCCGGCTGGTCTATGCCACCTGCTCGGTGCTGGCGCCGGAGAATGACGAGCAGATCGCCGGCTTCCTCGCCGGCCATCCCCTGTTCCGGCTGGTCCCGATGGGCGAGGTCTGGCGCGCGGCCTTGGGTTTCGATTGCCCGGTCGCGGGCGACACGCTGCATCTGACGCCGGCCAAGCACGGCACCGACGGGTTTTTCGTCGCGGTGATGGAGCGCGCGGCGGCGGCACTGGACAGTGTCGAACCCCAGGACGAACCGCCCGAAGCGATTGTCGAGGACGCCGCATGATCAGCCTGCGCCGGGCTGTGGCGGAGGACGCGGACGCGATCGCGGCGGTGCATGTCGCGAGCTGGCACCAGGGATACGATGCGATCGTGCCGTCGGCGATGAGCGAAGGCGTGACCCTGGAGCGCCGCACCGCGATGTGGCAGGTGTTGCTCTCGATGCATGCGGAGACGCATCTCACCCTGGTCGCCGTGACCGATGGCGGTCGCGTCGTCGGCTTTGCCACCGCGAGCGTCGGCGGAACCGCTATCGACGGTTTCGACGCCGAGTTCCACATGGTGTTCCTAGCGCCCGACCATCAGCGCCGCGATATCGGCCGCCGCCTGGTGCAGACCCTGTCGCTCGTTCTGCTCGAACGGGGTGCGATCGCGGCGATCGGTTGGGTGCTGGTCTCGACCGTCGCTTGTGGTTTCGCCACGGGATTGGGCGGCCGCGAACTCAGCCGTTCCTCGCTGAATGTGCCGGGTGGGACGGTGACCCAAGTGCTTTATGCCTTGCCGCCCTTGGCGGCCCTGGCTTCCGCTGTGACCAGCTGACGAGGAGGATCGACCGATCATGGCCCCCGACATACTTGCCGATGGTATCCCAAACCATCATGACCGCGTCCTGATCCTCGATTTCGGCAGCCAGTTCACCCAGCTGATCGCCCGGCGTGTCCGCGAAAGCGGCGTCTATTGCGAGGTCCATCCCTTCAACATCGCGCCGGACAAGCTGCGGGCTCTCGGCCCCAAGGCGATCATCCTGTCCGGCGGGCCGGCCTCGGTGATCGAAACCGCCTCGCCGCGGGCCCCCGACGAGGTGTTCCAGCTGGGCGTGCCCGTGCTCGGCATCTGCTATGGCCAAATGGCGATGTGCGCCCAGCTGGGCGGCAGTGTCACGACGGGCGCCGGCGGTGAATTCGGCCGCGCCTTCATCGACGTCACCGAGCCGAGCGGGCTGTTCGACGGGGTGTTCCAGCCGGGCGACCGGGAGCAGGTCTGGATGAGCCATGGCGACCGGATCGACCGCATGCCCGAGGGCTTCCGCGTCGTGGCCAGCAGCGAGGGTGCGCCCTTCGCGATCATCGCCGATGAGCGCCGCCGGTTCTACGGCACCATGTTCCATCCCGAAGTCGTGCACACGCCGCGCGGCGGCGAGTTGCTGCGCAACTTCACCCATCGGGTCGCGGGCTGTCGCGGCGATTGGAGCATGGCCGCCTTCCGCGCCGAGGCGATCGCCAAGGTGCGTGCCCAGGTCGGGCGGGGCAGGGTGATCTGCGGTCTCAGCGGCGGCGTCGACAGCTCGGTCGTGGCGGCGTTGCTGCACGAGGCGATCGGCGAGCAACTGACCTGCATCTTCGTCGATACCGGGCTGCTGCGCGGCGACGAGGCGGCCGATGTCGTGGCGGTATTCAGCGAACAATTCAACATCCCGCTGGTCCATGTCGACGCCGCCGAGATCTTCCTGACCCGCCTGGCCGGCGTCACCGACCCGGAGACCAAGCGCAAGATCATCGGCGCCACCTTCATCGATGTGTTCGACGCGGAGGCCGCCAAGATCGGCGGTGCCGAATTCCTCGCCCAGGGCACGCTCTATCCCGACGTCATCGAATCCGTGTCGTTCACCGGCGGCCCCAGCGTCACCATCAAGTCGCACCACAATGTCGGCGGCTTGCCGGAGCGCATGAAGCTGAAACTGGTCGAGCCGCTGCGCGAGCTGTTCAAGGACGAGGTGCGCATCCTGGGCAAGGAATTGGGCCTGCCCGACCGCATGGTCGGCCGCCACCCGTTCCCCGGCCCGGGCCTCGCCATCCGCATCCCCGGCGAGATCACCGTCGAGCGCCTGGATATCCTGCGCAAGGCCGACATGATCTATCTGGACGAAATCCGCCGCGCCGGCCTCTACGACACGATCTGGCAGGCCTTCGCCGTGCTGTTGCCGGTGAAATCGGTGGGTGTCATGGGCGACGGCCGCACCTACGACAACGTCTGCGCCCTGCGCGCGGTGACCTCGACCGACGGCATGACCGCGGAATACTACCCATTCCCGCACGAGTTCCTGGGCCGGGCGGCGACGCGGATCATCAACGAGGTGCGGGGGATCAATAGGGTGGTTTACGACATCACGTCGAAGCCGCCGGGGACGATTGAGTGGGAGTAGGGGTTAGAAAAGGCGGCTATCGGCGGTCTTGAAATGCTCAAGCGTAATGTGCGTGCTCGATAGATAGTGTTGGGCGCTGCACATCGTCACGAGCCAAGTAACGACCCATACTGCTACACTCCTCGATCCCGAAAGAGATGGAAGGGTTCGTCATGACGAAAGTGCGCGTTGCCGGCTTTTCGATCTCGCTCGACGGTTTCGGAGCAGGACCTGAGCAAAGTCTTGAAAATCCGCTCGGCAAGCGTGGCCGGGACCTGCACCAATGGATATTCGGTACGCGTATGTTCCGGGCAATGATCGGTCAGGACGGCGGCTCGGATGGCATCGATCAGACATACGCACATCGTTCGATGGATGGGTTCGGCGCGTTTATCCTTGGCCGCAATATGTTCGGGCCGATCCGTGGCCCCTGGCCGGACGAGAGCTGGAAGGGCTGGTGGGGCGACAACCCGCCCTATCACGCGCCGACGTTCGTGCTGACGCATCATCCGCGCGATCCGATCGAGATGGATGGCGGCACCACCTTCATCTTCGTGACCGATGGTATTGAGGCGGCGCTGGAGCAGGCGAGGCTCGCCGCCAAGGGCCGCGATGTGAAGATTGGCGGCGGCGTCGAGACGGTGCGTCAATATCTTCGCGCCGGGCTGATAGACGAACTGCATTTCGCTTTGTCCCCGGTTGTGCTCGGGCAGGGCGAAGCGATGTTTGCCGGGATCGACCTGCCGGCGCTCGGCTACCACGTCACCGAACATCAGGCGACCGATCACGCCATCCACATCGTTCTCGGCCGATAGAGGGGCCGCTGGGAGAAACGGTGACACTTTACCTGGAGAAACGGTGACACTTTGGAGAAACGGTGACACTTTACCTAATTCACCGCGCTTCGCCTCGCCGCGGTCTCTGACGCCCCATATCGAGGCATCACCTCGTTCACTCCCACCGTCATTTTTCACCCTGACGTATCGGGTTGACGATCTCGATGCCGGCAAAGTCTTTCTCATTGTCCGTCACGACGACGCAATCATTCGCCTCCGCGACAGCGGCTATGATCGTGTCGAGCGCGCTCCTGGGCCGGCCGCTCGCCTTGCCGTCGGCCATCAGACGCGCCCAGATCAGGCCGGCCTTCTCGTCGAACGGCAGGACGCGGCCGGCGAACAATGCCTGTGGACCCTCGGGGCCGGTGAACCAGGCATCGAGCTGATCGCGCTGCTTCCCGGCAGGCTTTTCCAGCACGCCCCGACGGATCTCCGCGACGGTGAGTGAGGTGATGAAGAGGTCTTGGTCGACCTGCTCGGCCATCCAAGCGATCAGGGCCTCCCATGGGTGAGGCTTCGTGATGTTGCTGAGGACGTTGGTGTCGAGCAGGTAGCGCATCAAATCTCGACCTCGCGCCCTTCCTTGCGGGAACGGGTCACGTCGAGGTCGGCGCCGACGAGCGGCGAGCGGCGCAGGGCCGCGAGGATGCCGCCTTTTTTCGGCGGTTCGCCGGCGATCG
>DATMGU010000085.1:0-61343 GCA_035555315.1 Allostellaceae bacterium | reverse complement strand
AGATATGGTGAAAGCGGAACCGCGCCGCCGCTTCGGCCGGCAGCGCCGCCCAATAGGCGCGCGCCGCCTGCAGCAGGACGCTGGTGCCGACCACATTGGTCTGGATGAAGGCGGCCGGCCCGTCGATCGAGCGGTCGACATGGGTTTCCGCCGCCAGATGCATCACCGCGTCCGGGCGATGCCGGGCGAAAATGTCCTGGACCGCCGCCGCGTCGGCGACGTCCGCCTGCTCGAAGGCATAGCGCGGATCCCGCTCGATTGCGACGAGCGACACCGGGTTGGCCGCATAGGTCAGCTTGTCGAGGTTGACGACCGTCGCATCCGTCTCGCCCAGCACGTGACGCACGACCGCCGAACCGATAAACCCGGCCCCTCCCGTCACCAGCACTTTCATCACGCGGTACCCTCCCAAGGCGCCGAACGCCCAGCTTCTTCAAAGTCCTCCGACGGGCGCCCCTCTCGCCTGTGCTCAACGGTCGACGTCGCCTGGATCATCCCAATATCCCCGGACATAACGCAAGGGTCGAGACCACGTGGCGCCCGAACACCTGGCGGTCCGGCATCCGGAGTCGAGGCGCCCGGCACGCCCGGCGTTTTCGCGATGCGGCCGGAAATCGGGTCAGGCGACGGGCGATCTCGCCCTTGTCACACGGTTTTCCGGCCTCTTTTGCGATGCTTGGTTGATCCGCGATGCCGAAGCCGGGCACATTGGCGCCGACAATTCGGGTAACGGGGTTCGATGACCGACGGGAAGAAACACCGGGCGCGCTTTAATCGCATCGCCTTCACCGCCCTGCATGACGGGGTGATGAGCGCGCTCTCCTTCGTGCTCGCCCTGTATCTGCGCATGGGCGACTCGGCCTGGGACGATCTGGATCATGGGCTGGTCGCGCAATACGCCATCACGCTCAGCGTCCTGGTGCTCATCTTCCTGCGGCTGACCGGGCTGTATCGCGGCATTTGGCGCTATGCCTCGCTGAACGATCTGTTCGCGATCGCCCGGGCGGTGACCGCGGCGGTGCTGGTGTTCACCGTGCTGTCCTTCATCCTGACCCGGCTGGACCAGATGCCGCGCACCGCGCTGGTGATCGACTGGTTCGTGCTGATGGCCCTGCTGGCCGGGCCACGCATCGCCTATCGCCTGTTCAAGGACGGCCGGCTGGACCGGGTGATGGAGCGCGATGCCCATCGGCGCATCCCGGTGCTGCTGGCCGGGGCCGGAGACGGCGCCGAGCTGTTCATCAGCGAGATGCGGCGCGACCGCGACGCCGCCTACGAGGTCTTGGGCATCGTCGGGTTTTCCGATACGCGCGTCGGCCGCATGATCCACAATCAGCCGGTGCTCGGCACCGTCGACGAGCTGCCCCAGGTGCTGGAAAAGCTGGGGGATCATGACCGCCGCCCGCAAAAGCTGATCATCACCAGCGACACGATCGACGGCGCCACCATCCGGAAATTGGTGGATCTGGCCGATGGCCTGGGCCTCGGCGTCTCGCGCATGCCCAAGGTGACGGAGCTGCGCACCGGCGCCGAGGATACTCACGACATCCTGACCGGCATGCCGGTGCGGCCGATCGCGGTGGAGGATCTGCTGGGGCGGCCGCAGCGCGTGCTGGACCGCGAGGCCATGGCGGCGCTGATCCGGGGCCGGCGCGTGCTGGTGACCGGCGCCGGCGGCACCATCGGCTCGGAGCTGGTGCGCCAGATCGCCGATCTCGCCCCGGCGCATCTCACCCTGTTCGACGTCAACGAATTCCAGCTCTACACCATCGACATGGACCTTTCCGAACGGCACCGCGGCCTGCCGCGCACGGCCTGCCTGGGCGATGTGCGCGACCGGGCGCGGCTGGACCAGGTGATGGCCGAGTGGCGGCCCGAACTGGTGTTCCACGCCGCCGCCTACAAGCATGTGCCGATGGTCGAGGCCAACCCGGTCGAGGGCATCCTGACCAACGTCATCGGCACCCGCAACCTGGCCGAAGCCTGCCGCGCCGCCGGGATCGCCACCATGGTGATGATCTCGACCGACAAGGCGGTGCATCCCTCCAACATCATGGGCGCCACCAAGCGGCTGGCCGAGAGCATCTGCCAGGCGCTCGACATCGAGGCGACGCGCGGCAGTCAATCCGGGGGGCAATCCGGGGGCCAATCCGGCGCCACCCGGTTCATCACCGTGCGCTTCGGCAATGTGCTGGGCTCGACCGGTTCGGTCGTCCCCTTGTTCCAGCGCCAATTGGCGGCCGGCGGCCCGCTGACCGTGACCCATCCCGACGTGTTCCGCTTTTTCATGACCGTGCGCGAGGCGGTCGAACTGGTGCTGCAGGCCTCCGCCGACGGCACCAAGGCCGATGGCGCCACCGCGCGGGACGGCGGCATCTTCGTGCTGGAGATGGGCGAGCCGGTGCGTATCGCCGACCTCGCCCGCCAGATGATCCGCCTGGCCGGCCGCGTGCCCGACCGGGACATCAAGATCGAGTTCATCGGCCTGCGCCCCGGCGAGAAACTGTCGGAGGAGCTGTTCCACGAGGGCGAGGCGCTGCAGCCGACCGGCCGCGACGGCATCCTGCTGGCCACGCCGCGCATCGTCGATTACGCCGTCCTGGCGAAATTCCTCGACGATCTGGAAGACGTGGCCCGCGCCCGCCGCCGCGACCGCGCGGTGGCCTTGCTCGGCCGGCTGGTGCCGGATTACAAGCCGGAAAGCCCCGCTGGAGATCAAGCCACCGACGGCCGCCCGCCCCTCGCCCTGAATGCGTGATCAAAACAACCCGATGATCTGGTGGGGCGGATCTCTGGGTGTCGATATCGCATCGGTGGGCGGCAGGAGATATCTCGCGTGTTTCGATACCCACCTCACCCAGCCTCTCCCCCCTGAAGGGCGGAGAGGGGAAGGCTCAGCCCGGTCTGCTCCTGCTCCTCTCCGCCCCTGGGGGTGGAGAGGTTGGGTGAGGCGGGGGACGGCACCGGTCTCACGGGGAAAAGCCGATCGCGACGAGCCGGTTTGCGTCAGGATGATCGCGATCCCCGAGATGTCCAACCTGCCGCATCCGACTGCCGGGACGAGCCCACCCGCATACCCTCACCCTCCCACCGCTGACGCGGCGGGCCCCTCCCTCTCCCGCCCTGCGGTAGAGGGTTTCAGTGCTGCCACCCCATGACCCGCAAAAAGCTCATCTACGTCGTCACCGAGGATTGGTATTTCTGGCTGCATCGCCTGGCGATCGGCCAGGCCGCGCTGGCGGCCGGCTACGACGTCACGGTCTGCGCCCGTATCCAGGCTCATGGCGAGATCCTGCGCGGCCTCGGCTTCACCGTCGTCGAACTGCCCTGGAAGCGGCGCGGCGGCACGCTCGCGAACGAACTCCGATCCCTGCTGATCCTATGGCGGCTGTTCCGCCGCGAGCGGCCCGACATCGTCCATTCGATCGCGCTGAAGGCGATCATCTATGGCGGGCTGGTGGCGCGGCTCGCCGGGGTGCGCGCGCGGCTCGCGACCGTGGCGGGCCTCGGCTATGTCTTCACCGCGCGGCGGCTCAAGGCCGATCTGCTGCGCCGCCCGGTCACCTGGGCGCTGGCCCTCGCCATGCGCGGCCGGAACAGCCTGGTCACCCTGGAAAACCCCGATGACGGCAAACAGCTCGCCGCGCGCGGCGCCATCCGCGCCGAGCAGATCGCCCTCATCTGCTGCTGCGGCGTCGATATCGACCGTTTTACGCCGGTGCCCGAGCCCGAGGGCGTGCCGATCGTCGCCATGGCCTGCCGCCTGGTCCGCGACAAAGGCCCCGCCGTCGCCGTCGCCGCCCTGCGCCGCCTGAAAGCCGCCGGCGTGCCCCTGCGCTTCCGCCTGGCCGGCGGCCTCGACAAGGGCAGCCCCGACAGCCACACCGAGGCGGAGTTGAACGCCTGGGTCGCCGAGGGCCTGGTCGAATGGGTCGGCCATATCGACGACGTCGCCGCCTTCTGGCAAGCGAGCCACATCGCCGTCTACCCCTCGCGCTACGGCGAAGGCGTGCCCAAAACCCTGCTGGAAGCCGCCGCCTGCGCCCGCCCGGTCGTCACCACCGACATGCCCGGCTGCCGCGAGGCGGTCACCGAGGGCGTCACCGGCTATCTGGTCCCGGTCGACGACGACGCGGCGGTCGCGGACCGGCTGCGGCGGTTGGCCGAGGACCCGGAGTTGCGGCGACGGATGGGGGTGGCGGCGCGGGAGCGGGCGGTCGCGGAGTTCGCGGATGCGCGGGTGCAGGCGGGGATGCTGGGGGTTTATGGGAGGTTGGTGGGGGTGGGGTTATTGTGATGACAGTCACTCAAACTCTGGTGTTGTCAGTGATCTCGAACGCAATATTGGGCTCAGAGTCCGTCTTCTGGATACCCTGGGGAAAATGCGTAAAAATACTGGATGATGGCAAAGAACGTCTTGAGCTGATTGCGTCCTAAATTTACCCTCCGAACAGCCTTCCAACACCAACTCGACGCTGCGAAAATAAGTTGCGGATCACCCAAAATGAGAACATAATAAGAACGATAAAAATAGGTAACGGGTATAGCATTCTCAGCCGGCTGTCGGACTACCAGTGAAACGAAAACCTTTTCATGAAGGCATCGCATCCAAAAGTTCGTGCACTTAGTAGCCTCATATCGGAGCGCGGTGAATGGATTTGATGACGTACAGCGAATTAATATCAATCATCTTAACGGCCATAACAGTTGTTTTGGCTGTACTAGCGCTCTTTATTGGATTTCTCGCAATTTGGGGATATTCACAATTTAGGGAAATAACTAAAGCGGCATCTGCCGAACACTTAGAGAAACTTTTACGCGATGGTCCCTTCAGCAAACGTATTGATGAGACAATCATTAAGCATGTCTCCTCCCAGTTAGCAGATGGAGAACTGAGAAAAATTTTGATCGAGAGAATTGATAACTTAGCAATGACGGATGCCGCAAAGAGGGAACAAAAAGAGGTGGAACAATCAGAGGTCCCATTCAGAGATTAAATCGTCCTTAACAAGGGTTATGAAAAATGGCAAGCAGAGAATGGTCAAATTTGGATGCTTCCTTGAGAGAATCTATTGAAAGGCATCAGCAAGATGCGCCCATAAAGCTATCTGAAATCGCAAATTCACTTGGCCTGAAGGTCCTCTCCACCATTCTTCCTAGCGGGGTCTCTGGCGAAATCCGCCCTGATCCAACCGAGCCAGGTCAATTTGTCGTTCGAGTAAATAGAAATGATCCGTCAAGGCGTCAACGATTTACGGTTGCGCACGAGATAGGTCATTATATCCTACATAAAGATGCTATCGGCGACGGCATAACCGACGATGTATTATACAGATCCTCACTCTCGGATTGGCGCGAGGCTCAAGCGAACAGGATCGCTGCAGATATTTTAATGCCTGCCCGCTTGGTAACTCAGTGGCTGGATCACGCTAAAGCACTTCAGGTTGATGATGTTTTGGAATTTCTCGCCGATAAGTTTAATGTGTCGGAGGCGGCGATGAAAATTCGTCTGGGTTTAAGCTAATTGGAGGGGCGATGCCCTTAACCGATTTTTCAAATTTCCATTATGTTCCCATATTGGGTGTACGACCTGCAGAAATGCAGGCCCTTGAAGAATTACCTTCCTCAGATAAAGATGGCCTTCTTCCATATATAATATTACAGCCATGGACGACCGCAAAGCAGCTCGAGAGCACGATCGTTAAGCTGAATGCAGTCATTGGATCACGGCCTATAATTGTTGACCTTACTGAAAAGCTTTTCGGCACCTCCGCCAGACGACCCGTTCACGATCAATTTGATACACTTCGAGATTCTCACCTTGGTTTCCAAAATTGGTACAGCTTCGTTGAGGCACATGACAATTATATCCCCGCGCTACAACTAACTTCACCTGAAGAAATAACTTCACAAATTTCTAGGATTTCTTCTCTTAATAGGGGCATTGTAGTTCGCCTTAACGAGAATATATTTTCGTTTTCACAAGAAATAGCCAAGTTATTTCTGGGAAATGTGCCACAAAGAGAAATATATTTTATACTAGACTTCCAAAAACAAGGACGTGACATTCTTCGAAAAGTCGCAAATGCTGTGGATGCCGCACGAAAAATTAGAGAAGTTCTTCCGGAAAGTTTCTTCTCTGTATCAGCTTCTACATTCCCCGAGACGTTCGTGGATATCCAGGAGCAAGAAATATTCGAAAGAGTTTTTCATAATCTTGTCGTGACGAATATAGGCTCCTCTAATACCATCTACTGCGATCGTGCGAGCGTAAGAGCCGAACGGCAAAGCGGCGGTAGTGGGGCACCTGCCCCACGAATCGACAACGCACTACCTACCAAATGGGAATTTTTCCGAGTGCCCAATGTCGGCGATCGAAACTCTGCATACCAAAGAGCCGCACAACGAGCTATTGCATCTCCAGGATGGAATGATCTTGGCATCTGGGGCACGGAACTTATTAAGCTAACAGCAGCCGGCCACGATGGGGCAATAATTTCGGCTAAAGTTTCAACAGCAGCAAGAATCAATATTCATTTGCATATCCAACTTGGTGGGGGCGCTCATGATATGGAGACTGTATGGACTGATTAACCGATTTATGTTCTGTACATTCGCTCTCTAGCTTTTCTGAAAAAATAGAACTAGCAGTGCTTCTCCAATCTTCCCAAAACTTGGTTTTGTTTGCTCGTTCTGTTTCAATTCGCGCACGTGTTTTGGCAAAACGGCTTAACTGCTTCACATGTTCGAGAGACACTTTTCTTCTACCAACCAATTTCCAAAACGCCCCGCTGGTTGTAGCGTAAGCGCCATAAAACTGCTCAATGACAGCACCATAGATAACATCTCTTGGTAAATCTTGAGCCACCTGAAGAAGATGACTACGGCTCGCACCTTGCGTCGAAATGCTAGTTAGTCGCCTTAATTGTTTTACAGTAAGCAGTTGCAACATGGAGATCGTATCCGTGATTGGAACTGCTTGCGCGTCCCTAAGCAATGACGGCACACACTGTTGATCGACGCACCATATCTCCACAGATGGCGCAAGCGTAGAAAGACAATATTCAGCATTTTTTTGTCCAGTTACCACCGAAACCCGATCAAAACATCTTCCATATACTTCAATCTGATCTCTCAATCTTACGACTGAATCATAATCACTCTTAATTTCTATTCCAAAAAATTGATCCGACAACACAGCTATATCAGCCCTACGGCCATTCACACCCAAAACAAATTCCGTTGCAATAATTGAACTGCGGCCGATACGTCCAATCTCGCGCCAGTGCTGCAAGATGATGCTTTTGATGACCATTTCATCAATTTTTTTTATTACGTGGGGCATTTTATATTCATCTCACAGAAAAAACATCGTAGAAAGTCCCATCCCTATTTGAAGTCGAGTAACGTCAAAAATAATTTCATCGGCAACTTGAAGGACCCCAAGGCGCCTAGTACATAATTTGGCAGAGTTTGCAAAGCCGTCCTTATTAAACTTATCAACCTCGGGCCTCACCAACCGCCCTCCGGAATTTTCCCCTACTCGCCATCAACCGCTCCAACACCTCCACCGGATCCGCTTCGCCCACCTTATCCGGTGCACCTGCGGGAGCCGCATCACCAAGCTGATTGGGCCGGGTCGAGTGGTACACAATGTCGAAGGCCACCTCCACACCAATCCCGATGCCACATCGAGGACTAGGCCGACGCGTTTGGTGGCGTTGGTGCGCTCTCATTTACCGACCGGCACCAGTTCCGTCCAGCGCCCCCCCCCTCTCAAACCGTCGCCACCTCCCGATTGTCCTTCCGCTTCAAAAACTCATGCAACTTCACCTCCGCCCAGATTCCTGCCGCCTTGAAGGGGTCGGCGGCGTGGAAAGCCTCGACCGCGGCCCGGTTTTCCGCCGCGAGCAGGAAGCAGCTGCCGATCATCGTCGCGCCGTCCTCGGCCAGCAGCGGGCCGGAGACCAGGATCGTCACCGGCAGAGGGCCGCTCAGATAGGCTTTATGGGCGTCGTAATGCGCCAGCCGGCGCTCGACCGCACCCTGATGATCGAGGCAATGCACAATGTAATGGGGCATGTCGTTCCCTCCTAAGTTTGTCGTCCGAAGTGCTCGCTCGGGGATAATCGCGTCGCGCTTACAGCTTTAAAACCGGGCAATAAGTTACAACAAAATCAACATGATGGACTCTAATTGGTCGCTTCCCCTCACCCTCCCACCGCTGCGCGGCGGGTCCCTCCCTCTCCCGCGAAGCGGTAGAGGGGCTTTTTTCGCGAGGATGGCGAGGGTCAGGGCAACGCCTAAGGCTCGCCCAGGCCGGCCTGGCGTTCGGCCTCCAGGATGGCGGCGAAGAAGTCCTGGGCCGATAGGGCGGGGTCCGCCGCTTGGCGGCGATAGGCCTCCGATACCAGCCGGGCGAGCGGCATATCCATTCCCACCGAACCGCCTGCCGCCACGCAGAGCCCCATATCCTTGTCCATCTGGGCCACGGAAAAGGCCGGGGCGAAATTCCGGTCGCGCAGCGGGGCGAGCTTGTAGGCGATGAGGGGGGAGGCGGCCACCGACGCGCCCAGCACGTCGAGCAGCGTGTCCCAGGGCACGCCGCCCTTCCGGGCCAGGGTCAGGGCTTCGGCCGCGATTTGGGCGGTGGAGCCGACGAAGTGGTTGATCGCCAGTTTCAGGTACCGCGCCTCCGAGGTGGCCCCCACGTCGTGGATGGTCCGCGCGAAGCATGAGAGAACGGGACGCGCGTACTCCAGCGCCGGGCCGGGCCCCGAGGCGAACAGCGTCAACGCGGCCGCCTCCGCCGTGACGGTGCTGCCGGAAACCGGTGCGGCGAGATAGAGCACGCCGTGCCGCGTCGCCGCCCGCCGGACCTCATCGCAGATGCCGGGGGAGACGGTGCTGGTATCGACGAGCACCGTGCCCGGTTCGAGCGCCTCGATCAGGCCGGAGCCCAGTGGCACCGATCTCAGTGCCACCGTTCTCAGCGCCTCGTCATCCGGCAGGCTGGTGATGACGAGGGCGGCACCGCGCGCCGCCTCCCCGGCGGTTTTCGCGGGGAGCGCGCCCGGCACGTCGCGGAAGCGATCGGGATCGCGATCCGCGATGGCGACGGTGTGACCCGCCGCCACCACGTGACGCACCATGGGTGCGCCCAGTTTGCCGATGCCGACCCAGCCGATCCTCATGGCCGCTTCTCCCCCGTCTCGGCGCGCTACGCGGTGAGTTCCTTGCCCTTGGTCTCGGGCAGCAGGAAGGCCGCGATCGCCATGATGGCATAGGCCCCCGCCGCGAAGACGCCGATCGCCTGGCCGAGCGGCATGTAGCTCGACATCACGCCGACCAGGGTCGGGAAGAACGCCCCCGTGGCGCGGCCGAAATTATACGCGAAGCCTTGGCCGACGCCGCGCACCCGCGTCGGGAATTGCTCGGTGAAGAAGGCCCCCATGGCGCTGAACACGCCGGCCGAGAAAAAGCCCAGCGGGAAGCCGAGGGCGAACATCGCGGCGTCGCCGAACGGCACCATGGTATAGGCCAGAACCACCACCCCGGCACCGATCGAGAAGACCAGGAAGGTCGCCCGCCGGCCGATGCGATCGGCGGCATAGGCCCCCGCGAGATAGCCGATGAACGAGCCGACGATCAACACCGAGAGGTAGCCGCCGGAGTTCACGACCGATAATTTGCGCTCGGTGCGCAAAAAGGTCGGCAGCCAGGTGGTAACCGCGAAATAGCCGCCCTGCGCCCCGGTGCCCATGATGGCGCCGAGCAGCGTGGTCTTCAGCAACGGGCCTTGGAAGATCTCCCAGAAGGACGGCTTGTCGCCGGTCGCGGCGATCTGGGCTTGCGAGGCGCGATACACCTCCGGCTCCTCGATGAACCGCCGCAGCACGAAGATCAACAGCGCCGGGGCGATGCCGACGAAGAACAGCACGCGCCACGCCGTCTCGGGCGGCATGAGCGAGAAAAACAGCGTGTACAGCAGGGCGGCGGCACCCCAGCCGACCGCCCAGCCCGACTGCATCGTGCCCAGCGCCTTGCCCCGATGCTTGGGCCGGATGGTTTCGCCGAGCAGCACGGCGCCGGCCGCCCACTCGCCGCCGAAGCCGAAGCCCATCAGCGCCCGCGCCGCGAAGAGCTGTTCGAAATTCTGCGCGAGACCGGAGAGGAAGGTGAAGACGGCGAACCACAGGATGGCGATCTGCAGGGTGCGGACCCGGCCATAGCGATCGGCGATGAAGCCGGCGACCCAGCCGCCGAACGCCGAGGTCATGAGCGCCGCGGTGCCGAGTGCCCCGGCCTCCCCGCGCGTCACACCCCAGGTCGCGATGAGCGTCGGGATGACGAAGCTATACAGCTGCACATCCATGGCATCGAGCGCCCAGCCGCCGACGCAGGCGCCCAGCGTCCGACGCTCCTTGGGGCTCAATTCGACGAGCCACGCCGTGGGCCCCTCATGCAGCGTCGGCAGTACCGCTTCGTCAGCCTTGGTCATTGGTCATTCCTCTCCGGTTGTTTTTTATCGCCGTCGGACGGTTGGGTCCGTCGATCCTGCTTTAAGGTGCGTTCGCCGCCGATGCGTTAACCGACGGCGTAGTCGACTTGGTGTCGCGCGATCCGCAACCCCTCGATTTCCGCGCGGACCCGCAGATGTTCGGGATGGCTGGCGTAGATCTCGCAGGCATCCTGAGAGCTGAATTCGGTATAGAGCACGACGTCGCACGCGTAATCGATACGGCTAGTGTCCACGCCGATCTCCAGGTGGGTCAATCCCGGTATCTTGCCGCGCATGCCTTCGAACGCCGTGCGGATGCGATCGATATTGCCGGCGCGCTCCTCGGCCGACCGGCCGAGAACGTCCCACATCACGATGTGTTTGATGATCGGCAATTCCCCCACCCCCCCGGCGGCCGTCGCAGCGGCCCACATTCTTTTTCGCGTGGTCGATTTGCCCGCCTTTGTATCTTTTGCGGATTTTGCGTAGAAGCCTCAAATTATGAGAATGAGTTTTTCATTCGGAGAGAACATTGGATCGCCTGACGCAATATGAGGTGTTCGTCAGGATCGCCGATGCCGGCAGCATCAGCAAAGCGGCCGAGACGCTCGGCATGTCGATCGCCACGGCGAGCCGCGCCCTGGTCGCCCTGGAGGCGCGGCTCGATGCGATCCTGATCCGCAGAAACACGCGGCGGCTTTCCCTCACGGCGGAAGGACAGACCTTCCTGCCCCGCGCCCGGGCGATCCTGTCGGATATTTCGGACAGCGAAGCCGAGATGAATGCCAACGCCTTGAACCCCAGCGGCGTCGTCCGCGTCTCCGCTTCCCTGTCGTTCATCCTGCATCACATATCGCCGGTGCTTCCCGACTATATGGCGCTCTACCCGAATGTGAGGGTGCATATCGAGGCGGCGAACCGCTATGTGGATTTGATCGATAACGGCATCGACGTCGCCATCCGCACCCGCGAGGCCGAACCGGACAGCAACATCACCATCCGGCGGCTCGCGGAGACCAGGCGCATTCTCGTGGCGTCGCCCGACTATCTCGCGCGCCACGGCCGGCCCCTGCATCCGACGGATCTCAAGCGGCATCCGCTGTTGCTCTACACCTACGCCAATCGTCCCAACGAATTGGACTTCGTGCGCGATTCGGAAAAGGTGGTCGTCACCAGCGCGGGGTTGATCGAGGCGAATGACGGCCAAATCTTGCGGGCCGCGGCGATGAGCGGGCTCGGCATCATCGTTCAGCCCAGCTACATCGTGCATGACGACATCGTGGCGGGTCGCTTTCAGCCGGTGCTGGACGATTGGGATCTGCCCCGGCTCACGATCAACATCGCCTATCCAAGCCGCAAGCATTTATCCGCCAAGGTCCGGTCCTTCATCGATTTCATGACGAAGCGGTTCGCCGAGCAGGATTTCGAGCGCAAATGGACGACGCGCTACACGTCGACCGATCCATAAGCGGTTCGCCTACTCGACCATCAGCTTTTCCAGCGTCTCGACCGTATCGGCCTCGGTAGGGGGCTTGTCCCAGCGGATGCGATGAACGCGCGGAAACCGCATGGCGAGGCCGGATTTGTGCCGGGTCGAGCGGTGCACGCTGTCGAACGCCACCTCCAGCACCAGGCCGGGCGTCACCTCGCGGACCGGGCCGAAGCGTTTGGTCGTGTTGTCGCGCACCCATTTGTCGAGCAGCAGCAGCTCCGCGTCGGTGAAGCCGAAATAGGCCTTGCCGACCGGCACCAGCTCCGTCCCCCGCCAGGCGCCGAAGGTGAAATCGGAATAGAAGGACGAGCGCTTGCCGTGACCGCGCTGGGCGTACATCAGCACCGTGTCGAGGGTGAGGGCACCGCGTTTCCATTTGAACCAGGGGCCTTTCGGCCGGCCGGCGAGATAGGGGGAGTCCGCGCGCTTCAGCATCAGGCCTTCGATGCTGCGTTCCCTGGCACCGTCGCGCAGCTCGCCCAGCTCGTCCCAGCCGGTGAAGGGGATCAGCGGCGAGAGGTCCAGCCGGTGCCGGGGCTCGGCGGTGTACCAGGCCTCCAGGCGCCGGCGCCGCTCGGTCAGCGGCAGGGGGCGCAGATCCTCCCCCGCCAGGAACAGGATGTCGTAGAGGCGCACCCAGGCCGGGTAGTCGCGCAACAGGCGCGGCGTCACGATCTTGCGGTTCAGGCGCTGCTGCAGATCGTTGAACGGGGCGATGCCGTCGTCCCGCATCACCAGCAGCTCGCCATCCAGCACCACATCGGGCGGCAGGACCTCGATAATATCCGGGAAGGCCGGGCCAACATCGTCGCCGGTGCGCGAGAAAATCCGGTGCTGGCCGCCGCGGCCGACGAGTTGCACCCGGATGCCGTCCCATTTCCATTCCGCCAGATAGGCCGCCGGGTCCAGGCGCTCCAGATCCTCCGCCTCCAGCGGGTTGGCGAGCATCAGCGGCACGAAGCTGGGCCGGTCGCCGATCTCCGGCCGCGGCCCCTTGCCGTCGAGCCACAGGAACAGGTCGAGGAACGGCGGCTCCAGCCCATGCCAGACCTCCTCCACATCCTCCACCGGCACCGAGCCGAACTCGGCCAGCGCCGTCTTGGCGAGGCGCGCGGAGACGCCGATGCGCAGCCCGCCGGTCACCAGCTTGAGCAGCGCCCAGCGACCGGTCGCGTCCAGCGCGTCCAGCCAGGCCTCGATCAGCCGCCCGACGGAGCCGCGCGTCGCCTCGGTCAAGCCGGCGACGATCTCGGTGAGGTCCGGCACGCGGTTGGCCCCCGGTCTCGCCGGCCAGATCAGCGACACGGTCTCGGCCAGATCGCCGACGAAATCATAGGACCAGGCGAACAGCTCGGCATCGACCCGCTCCGCCACCAGCGCCCGGATCTGCGCCGGCTTCGCTCCCCGAAAGCTCAGCACACCGGTCAGCGCCGCCAGCGCCCAACCGCGTTCCGGGTCCGGCGTATGGCGGAAATAATCCACCATCAGCCGCAGCTTGCCATTGCGCGACGGCGTGAACAGCAGGGCATCGAGCAACTCGGCGAAGCGGATCATGCCTCCATCCTCTCGCCGCCGACATCGCCCTCCTCCTCGAAACCCACCAGCGACAAGGCGCGGGCGCGGTAGCCGAGGCGCGTCGCCTGATGCACCAGCGCTTCCTCGCGGCCATGGGTGACCCAGATCTCGGGGGCGCCGACATCGGCGAAGGTTCGCAGCAATTCGTCCCAATCCGCGTGGTCGGAGATGACCAGCGGCAATTCGACGCCACGCTGCTTGGCGCGCTGCTTCACACTCATCCAGCCCGACGCCATGGCGACCAGCGGATCGGGCAGCCGGCGGGACCAGCGATCGGTCATGGCCGAGGGCGGCGCCAGCACGATCCTGCCCTGCAACTCGGCGCGCTCGACACCCAGCGCCGGCAGCACGGGGCCGAGCTCGACACCCTGCGCCCGATAGAGGTCGCACATGGTGGCCAAGGCGCCGTGCAGATAGACCGGCGCGTCGTAGCCCGCCGCGCGCAGCAGGGTCAGCACCCGCTGGCACTTGCCCAGGGCATAGACGCCGACGACGTGGCAGCGCTCCGGGAACAGGCCGAGCGACTTCAGCAACCGGCCGATCTCGTGGCCATCCGGCGGATGGCGGAACACCGGCAGGCCGAAGGTCGCCTCGGTGATGAACACGTCGCAAGGGACCGGCTCGAAGCCGGCGCAGGTGGCATCGAACCGGCGCTTGTAGTCGCCGGACACGACGATCCGGCTGCCGCGATACTCCAGCACCGCCTGGGCGCTGCCCAGCACATGGCCGGCGGGCACCAGCCGCACGGCGACCTCACCGATGCTCAGCGTCTCGCCATAGCCGAGCGGCTGCAGGCTGCCGCCCGCCGCCTCGCCCAGCCGCGCGCGCATGATCGCCAGGGTTGGCGCCGTCGCCAGCACATGGTCGTGGCCCGGCCGGGCATGGTCGGAATGGCCATGGGTGATGACCGCCCGATCCGCCCGCCGCACCGGATCCACATGGAAATCCCCCGGCTCGCAGTAAAGGCCGGCCGGCGTGGGGTAGAGCCAGCGTTCGGGGCGGGGGGACATGGCGGCGCGGGGGCTCCCAAAACGACGAGGTTAGACCCGGTCCCTCGCCGCGGAAAGCGGGGCCGCGATGTCCTCCAGGGGGCGGCGCTCCGCATCGATGCCGAACCACCAGGCGACCGCCGCGGCGCCGATCATGAGCAGCGCCCCGAACAGATAGCCCAGCGTGATCGGCCCGCGATCGCCCGAACCGATCAGAGTGCCGAACAGCCAGGGACCGATGCCGCCACCGACCGCCGTGCCGATCGCGTAGAACATCGCGATCGCCAGCGCGCGGGTCTCCAGCGGAAAGCTTTCGGCGACCGTCAGATAGGCCGAACTCGCCGCCGCCGAGGCGAAGAAGAAGGTCACGGCCCAAGCCACCGTCTGGCCGGTGACGTCGAGCATGCCATGGGAGAACAGCAGCGCGGTGACGGTCAGCGCCACGCCCGACAGCAGATAGGTCAGCGCGATCATCATCCGCCGGCCGACGATATCGAACAGCGGCCCGAGCAGCAGCGGCCCCAGGAAATTGCCGGCGGAGAAGGGCAGGATATACCAGCCGATGCCCTCCGCCGGCACGTCGTAGAAGCGCCCGAGCACCAGCGCGTAGGTGAAGAAGATCGCGTTGTAGAAGAACGCCTGGGCGGTCATCAGGGCGAGCGACACCCAGGCCCGGTCGCGATGATCGCGGAACAGGCTGACCATCACCCGGCCGAGCGAGCGGGTCGCGTCGGCGTGGAGGCGCAGCGTGCCGAGCGGCGGCGGCAAGGGCCGGTCCGGACACGCTGCCTGGACCCGGCATTCGATCTCGCCGGCGATCCGCTCGGCCGCCCGCATATCGCCATGGGTCATCAGCCAGCGCGGGCTTTCCGGCAGGAAGCGCCGCAGCAGCAGGATCAGCAGACCCAGCACCGCGCCGATACCGAAGGCGCAGCGCCACCCGATATCCGGCGGCAACAGGCCCGGCCGCAGCAAGATCACCGCGCCCACGGCCCCCAGCGCCGCACCCAGCCAGAAACTGCCATTCACCAGCAGATCGGTGCGTCCCCGGTAATGGGCGGGGATCAACTCCTGGATCGCCGAATTGATCGCCGTGTATTCGCCGCCGATGCCGGCGCCGGTAAAGAAGCGGAAGACGCAGAACCACGCCATATCCGGCGCCAGCGCCGAGAGGGCGGTGGCGACCAGATAGACGCCGAGCGTCACGCTGAACAGCTTCTTGCGGCCGAGCCGGTCGGTCAGATAGCCGAAACCCAGCGCGCCGGTCACGGCCCCGGCGAGATAGAGGCTGGCCGACAAGCCGATATCGGCCGGGGTCATGCGCAGCGCCGGGCTGGCCATCAGCGCGCCGGAGACGGCTCCGGCCAAGGTGACCTCCAACCCGTCCAGGATCCAGGTGATGCCCAGCGCCGTGATCACCAGGGTGTGGAACCCGCTCCAGGGCAATCTGTCGAGCCGTGCCGGGATATCGGTTTCGATGATGCCATCTTGCGTCGTCCCAGACATTCCCGGTCCTATCCACCAAACCTTTGGTGGATAAACGGGATCGCCTTCGAAACGCTCCGGCACCGGTTACCCAAGGCGGGTTCGGCCCTATATCTAGCGGGTGAGACATCCCGCGCCGCCCCCGCCCGAGACACTTCCCGACACGGCCCTGCCGCCGGCGTTCCTCGACTGGTTCGCGGGGCGTGGCTGGCAGCCGCATCGGCATCAGCGGGCGATGCTGGCTGCCGCCCGCGAGGGGCGCTCGGCGCTGCTGATCGCGCCCACCGGCGGCGGCAAGACCCTGGCCGGGTTCCTGCCCAGCCTGGTCGAGCTGGCGGAAACCGGAGCGCAAGGCCTGCACACCCTCTATATCTCGCCGCTGAAGGCGCTGGCCGTCGACATACGGCGCAATCTGGAAGTGCCGGTCGCGGAGCTGGGGCTGCCCCTGCGCATCGAGACGCGCACCGGCGACACGCCGCAATCCGCGCGGGTTCGGCAGCGCAGCGATCCGCCGCAGATCCTGCTGACCACCCCGGAATCCCTGGCGCTGCTGCTCTCCTATCCCGAGGCGGCAACCATGTTCGCCGGCTTGCGCGCGGTGATCGTCGACGAGTTGCACGCGCTGGCGGGGACCAAGCGCGGCGACCTGCTGGCGCTCGGCCTCGCCCGGCTGGCCCGGCTCGCCCCGGCGGCACGGCGGGTCGGGTTGTCGGCGACCGTCGCCTGGCCCGACGACCTCGCCCAGTTTCTGGCGCCGGACGGCAAACCGGTCGCCCGTATCGAGGGCGAGCCGACGCCCGACCCGGAGATCGCCGTGCTGGTGACCGAGGCGCATCTGCCCTGGTCCGGCCATATGGCGGCCCATGCGGTGGCCGAGGTGATGACCGCGATCCGCGCGCACCGGACCACGCTGGTCTTCGTCAATACCCGCGCCCAGGCCGAGATCGTGTTTCAGGAACTGTGGCGCCTCAACGACGAGACGCTGCCGATCGCCCTGCATCACGGCAGCCTGTCGCCGGAGCAGCGCAAGCGGGTCGAGGAGGCGATGGCCGAGGGCCGCTTGCGCGCGGTCGTGGCCACCTCCTCGCTCGATCTCGGCATCGACTGGGCTTCGATCGACCTGGTCGTCCAGGTCGGTGCTCCCAAGGGGGTCAGCCGGCTGATGCAGCGCATCGGCCGCGCCAATCATCGCTTCGACGCGCCCAGCCGGGCGATCCTGGTGCCGGCCAACAGGTTCGAGGTGCTGGAATGCCGTGCCGCCGTACAGGCCGTCCACGACAAGCATCTGGATGGCGACCGGCCGCGCCCCGGCGGGCTCGACGTGCTGGCCCAGCACATCCTGGGCATGGCGTGCTCCGCCCCGGTCACCGCCGATGCGCTGTATGACGAGGTGCGCTCCGCCGCCCCTTACCTCACCCTCGCCCGCCGCGATTTCGACGATGCGCTGGGCTTCGTCGAGACCGGCGGCTATGCGCTGCGCTCCTACGACCGCTGGCGGCGGCTGTTCCGCGACAGCCAGGGCCGCTACCACGTGACCTCCGACGCGGTCGCCCGGCGCTATCGCATGAATATCGGCACGATCGTCGAGGCGACCACGCTCAAGGTCCGCCTCGGCCGGGGTGCCGTCCTGGGCGAGGTCGAGGAATACTTCGCCCAGACGCTGACCGCCGGGGACACCTTCCTGTTCGCCGGCGAGGTGCTGCGCTTCGAGCGGATCCGCGACATGACCATCGAGGCGAGCCGCACCCATTCGACCGACCCGCCCAAGATCCCCGCCTATGCCGGCGGCCGCATGCCGCTCTCGACCTATCTCAGCGAACAGGTGCGCGACCTGCTGGCCGATCCCAAGCGCTGGGACGACCTGCCGGCGCCGGTGCTGGAATGGCTGCGCCTGCAACGCGTCTTTTCCATCCTGCCGAGACGCGACGGGTTGCTGGTCGAAAGCTTCCCGCGCGGCGAGCGGGAGTTCCTGGTCGCCTATTGCTTCGAGGGCCGCAACGCGCACCAGACCCTGGGCATGCTGCTGACCCGGCGGATGGAGCGCGCGGGGCTGCGCCCGCTGGGTTTCGTCGCGACCGATTACGTGCTGGCGGTGTGGAGCGCCAAGCCCGCGACCGACATGGATGCCCTGTTCGACCAGGACATGATGGGCGACGATCTGGAGGCCTGGATGGCCGAAAGCTCGATGCTGCGCCGGACCTTTCGCAACGTCGCGGTGATCGCCGGGTTGATCGAGCGCAACATCCCCGGCCAGCACAAGACCGGCCGTCAGGTGACCTTCAACAGCGACCTGATCTACGACGTGCTGCGCCGGCACCAGCCCGACCACATCCTGTTGCGCGCGACCCGCGCCGACGCGGCGGCGGGCCTGACCGACGTGCACCGCCTGTCGGAGATGCTGGGCCGCGTCGCCGGGCGGATCACCCTCCAGCGCCTGGACCGCATCTCGCCGCTGGCGATACCGGTCATGCTGGAGATCGGCAAGGAGTCGGTCCACGGCCAGGAGGACGAGTTGCTGGCGGATGCGGAGGCGTTGATCCGCGAGGCGATGGGGTGATGGTCCCTCACGCCTGCTCCGCGTACCCCGCGAGGCCGTGGCGAACCGTGGCGAGCATTTCGTCGCGCACGGCATCGCGCGAGCCACGGACCCAAGCCGCCGCGAGCGGCAGTTTCTTGATGGCGCCCCTGCCCGCCCCGTCGAGCGGGATATAGCGCACCCCGGTCGCCGCCATCCGCGACGTCCAGCGGGGGACGATCGCCACCCCCAGCTCGGCCGCGACCAGATTGACGATGGTCTGCTTCTCGTCGGCGAGCTGCGCGATGCGGGCCGTCAAGCCGGCTTCGGCGAAGAGCTTGATCGTCAGATCGTGACTGTGCGGGCGCGAGCGCCGCTCCGGCACGATCAGCGGCTGATCGGCGAGGGCGTCGATCGACAGCCGCTCGCGCGCGGCCAGCGGATGGCCGGCCGGCACCGCCACGACCACGGTTTCGTGGAACAGGAAGAAGAAATCGAGGCGCTTGTCCGGATGCTCCGGCGGCCGGACGAAGGCGAGATCGAGCCGGCCGGAGAGGAGGCGCGGCAGCAGGCGGATGGTCTTGTCCTCGACCAGTTGCACGGTGACGTCGGGACGCCGTTCGCGGAAATCATGCAGCAGCAGCGGCACCAACCCCGCCGCGGCGCTGTCGATGGCGCCGACCCGGAGCGTCGCGGCCTGGTGCCGCCCACGCACCCGCAGGCGTGCGGCGAGGCCATCGGCCTGGGCGAGCAAGCTCCGCGCCTCGTCGAGCAGGATCGCACCATCCTCGGTAAGCGCCACATTGCGCGTGGTGCGCGTCATCAGCCGCGTCCCGAGATCCTCCTCGAGCAGGCGGATATGGCGGCCGAGCGCCGAGGGCAGCATACCCAGCCGCTGCGCCGCGTGTCCGAAATGCAGTTCCTCCGCCGCCGCGACGAAGCAGCGAAGCTGATGCAGGTCCATTTCCGGCGCCTCCCCCTTCGGCTCCGATTATATCATTTTATTGTATAAACCCGTGGCAAATCGGATCTGCCAGACTTGGCGTTCCAGCGCGTGGCAAGCGGCACACGCGGCGAAAAAAGATACCGGGAGCAAGCAGCCGATGGATGGCACGTTGGAAGCGCGCGTTCTGCGCAAGATCACCTATCGCATCGTGCCGTTCATCATGCTGCTGTACTTCGTCTCGTTCATCGATCGCGTGAACATCGGCTTCGCGTCGCTGACCATGAACAAGGAGCTGGGCTTTTCGCCGACCGTGTTCGGTTTCGGCGCCGGCATCTTCTTCATCGGCTACCTGCTGTTCGAAATCCCGTCGAATCTGGTGCTCCACAAGATCGGCGCGCGGATCTGGATCGCCCGGGTGATGATCACCTGGGGCCTGGTATCCGCCGGCATGATCCTCGTCCAGGGCATCGCCAGCTTCTACGCCCTGCGCTTTCTGCTGGGGGCGGCGGAGGCGGGATTCTTTCCCGGCATCATCCTCTATCTCAGCTATTGGTTCCCGGCCCGCCGCCGCGCCGCCGTGACGGCGCTGTTCATGGCCGCCGCCCCGCTCTCGACCGCCCTCGGCTCGCCGATCTCCGGCGCGCTGCTGGAGATGCACGGGATGTTCGGCCTGTCCGGCTGGCAGTGGATGTTCCTGATCGAGGCCGTGCCGGCGGTCCTGCTCGGCATCGTCGTGCTGTTCTTCCTGACCGATCGCCCGGAGCAGGCCCGCTGGCTCGCCGATGACGAGCGCGCCTGGCTGGTCGATGCCATGAACGCGGAGCGCGCGGGCAAGGCCGGCAGCGCCAGCCACGGCATCTGGCGCGGCCTCGCCGATCGGCGCGTCATCGCCCTGTCCCTGGTATATTTCGGCACCTCCGCCGGGCTCTACACGCTCGGCATCTGGGCGCCGCAGATCATCAAGGAGTTCGGCCTGACCTCCCTGCAGGTCGGCTTCGTCAACGCCATCCCGGCCGTCTTCGCGGTGATCGCCATGGTGCTCTGGGCCCGGCATTCGGACCGCACGGGCGAGCGCACCTGGCACGTCGTCGGCGCCTGCCTGCTGGCCGCCGCCGGCCTCCTCTATGCCGGTTCCGCCGCCTCGATCGTCGGTGTCGTGATCGCCCTGTCGCTGGTCAATATCGGCATCAGCGCGTCGAAGCCGCCGCTTTGGAGCATGCCCACCCTGTTCCTCTCCGGGTCGGCCGCCGCCACCGGCATCGCCACCATCAATTCGATCGGCAACCTGGGCGGCTTCGTCGGGCCGTCGATGATCGGCTGGATCAAGGACCGAACCGGCAGCTTTCTCGGCGGGCTGTATTTCGTCGCCGCCCTGGTGCTGGTCTCCGCCGTGCTCACCCTGGTCCTGGCCCGCTCGCAGCGCAAATCGCGCTCCACCGCGGCCCTTATCGGCCATCCCTAACCCCCATCAGACCCATGGAGCCCCCCGTCATGCGTAGCTACTCGATCGCCGCCATCCCCGCCGACGGCATCGGCCCCGAGGTGATTTCCGCCGGCATCACCGTGCTGGAGAGCCTGCAGAAGCGCGCCGGCGACTTCGCCATCACCTTCCAGAGCTTCGATTGGGGTTCCGACTACTACAAGCGGCACGGCGTCATGATGCCGGCGGACGGGTTGAAGATCCTGAAGCCGTTCGACGCGATCTTCTTCGGCGCGGTCGGCGCCCCGGACGTGCCGGACCACATCACCCTCTGGGGCCTGCGCCTGCCGATCTGCCAGGGCTTCGACCAATACGCCAATGTGCGGCCGACCAAGATCCTGCCCGGCATCACCTCGCCGCTGCGCGATGTGGGCATCGGCGATCTGGACTGGGTGATCGTGCGCGAGAATTCCGAGGGCGAATATTCCGGCCATGGCGGCCGCGCCCATAAGGGCATGCCCGAGGAAGTGGGCACCGAGGTCGCGATCTTCACCCGGGTCGGTGTCACCCGCATCATGCGCTATGCCTTCAAACTCGCCCAGGCCCGACCGCGCAAGCTCCTGACCGTGGTCACCAAATCCAATGCCCAGCGCCACGGCATGGTGATGTGGGACGAGATCGCCGCCGAGGTCTCGCAGGAATTCCCGGACGTCACCTGGGACAAGATGCTGGTCGACGCCATGACCGTGCGCATGACCCTGAAGCCCCGGAGCCTCGACACCATCGTCGCCACCAACCTGCACGCCGACATCCTGTCCGACCTGGCCGGCGCGCTGGCCGGCAGCCTGGGCGTCGCCCCCACGGCGAACATCGACCCCGAACGCCGCTTCCCCTCGATGTTCGAACCGATCCACGGCTCCGCCTTCGATATTACCGGCAAGGGCATCGCCAACCCGGTAGCGACCTTCTGGACCGCCGCTCAGATGCTGGAGCACCTCGGCGAACCCGCCGCCGCCGCCCGGCTGATGCGCGCGGTGGCGCAGGTTTGTGGCGCGGGGATTCTGACACCGGATGTGGGCGGGAAAGCGACGACGCAGGAGGTGACGGATGCGGTGGTGGCGGCGATTTATGGGGCGAATGAGTGAGGGATAGCGCTCCCAATGCGGCACGTGCAACCCGTTAGGTGACGAAGTCGTTTCTCGTAATCCAGCCCGAGAGAATAATCGCCGAGATTGTTATCTGTCAGAGTGATGCGATAGCCGGGCCCTAACCAAACGGTTCCGCCTCTTTCGTAGTAATCTTGTCGAGCCGTTTGTTCAACGATCCGAAAAGCCGTTCAAATCGCTCGATAGTAGTGGGTGTCGTGACGGTTTCCGGGTGTTCGCCCCCCATCTTGGCTAAGAGCAGGCGAGCAGGCCTTGTCTTGAAAAACTCGATGTCCAGCGCTTCCAACGCGGCCTCATACCTCTTGGCGATCCGAGGAATATTAGCGTTGAGGGTTAACACCCGTCCCGCGATCTCTTTGGCATACGACTCTCTGATCAAGGTATCGAACACCCCGGGATCCAAGAGGTCTTCAATGTCGGCTTCAGCCGGCTTGAGATCAGCAAATGCCTCCGTGACAAAGGCGACACTGTCGTCTCGGATCAGCTTGGCCTTAAGAAGTTCCACCCTCGTCTGACGGCCCTGGGTTTCGTCATCCAGCAGCACCACGACCCGAAGCCGTTCGGATGTGAGCAACGCCACCATGTAGCTTACCTTCGAAGCGCCGCCAACCGGCGTGAGCGTGAAGCGCTTGTCGAGGCAGGCGCCACCGCGCTCAGCGATAAAAGTGGAGATGCTGGAGACAATCCAATAGTCAGTGACCCCCTCGAGGATAAGGTTGTGGGTACCGAGGAATAGACTTTGCGATATCGAGTAGCCAAGTGCCGATTGAAGCGGAAAGAGCGTTCTGGCGTCCCCTACCGGATCGTTGCTGATAGTCGTACCAGTGGCCTGAGATATGTTTGCTGTCCTCACTCGATCTATTGCATGCGTAGGGACCATGAACGGCGAGTGCGTCGTGTAAATTATCTGATTGTTGAAATCGTCGTCGAAATGCTTGAGCAGGTCGCTCTGCGACATGGCATGGAGGAAGAGCCCAGGTTCATCCAGTAGGAGAATAGCCCCATCAGCGTTTCCGCCCTGTGTGTCTGCCGAAAAGACGATATAGAAGGAGAAGAACCATCTGAAGCCCCTACTCCTCTCGTCCAGATTAACCTCGACGTCGTAAGTCTCGTTCGGGTCGGAGATGAGAGTGTCGAGATGTTCTGCGTCAAGGTTGAATCGAATCTTGAGCGGCCTGTCCTTCCACAATCGTCGCACTTCGCCTGTCACAACGGCGCTCGCACGATTAACCAATTGATTGCGCGACTCGTGATCGTCCATCTGCCCGAGGCTGTGCAACTCAGCCGGGTCAAGTCCCGCTACCTTGCAGAGCTTGGCGAAATTCTCGTCCGAGTCTGTTTGTTGATTGTTGGCCTTCCGCTCGTTGAACTCGCCGACATGTTGATGGCCGCTCAATTCAGGGAAGTCGTCTAAGAAAACGAAAATGGGAAGCTTCGACACAACCCAGGCCCAAGCCGACTGGGCCTGCTGGGGGTCGGCTTGGGCCTGGATGGCGTATCTCTCGATGTCCGATACAGGACCCGCAGCTAGGTTTGGCAGGTTACTTCCTGCAGTCGTGAATGCCTTGCGGAGCGACACTGCACCTTGGACCGCACGAGCCGGCCACCCTGTGGCATCGTCGTTTGGTACGGTCGCGGTCTCCCATTCGTCCACGGCGGCAGCGACGGTCGCGGCGTGTTCGGCTGCGAGCGCCTCTGCCCCAGTTTGCAAATGCAGCTTAGTCTCACGGACGAGCGCCGCGATGTCGAGCCCTACTACCGAACTGGGCGGGAGATCAAGCAATTGAACGGTCCGCTTCGCATCATAAGGGCGACACACTTCGACCTTTACGACATCCTTAGCCCGGGGAAAGATTTTCGCCAGTTCCTCGCGTTCGCTGGCACCCAACTCCCAAATAGTCTTCACGACTGACGTGCTGTCGGAACATTCCGTCAGCCGCCTATGCCGCGGAAAATCTTTGATCTTCGATAGTGGCTGCATCCCGCCGGGAGGATTAAGGCTGGCGATCGCCCGGAGTAGATTAGACTTCCCGCTTTCGTTGCGGCCGAGAACGGCCGTAATGCGATCGGTCGTGATTTCACCGCTATCGTTGATCGAGCGATAGTTGGTGATCTGGAATGATATGAGTTTCATAATTCTATAGCTTCCAGCCGCTTTTCTAGGGCGCTCACGAATCGCGGTCTCTAGCTTGGATGAGGTGCTGGGCAACCGCAAGTAGAGTGTTCTTCTGACATTTTTCACTCTTTTAACGAGTGCTGCCGTGCTGATCTGTACGCATGACGCTGAAACTCAAAAGTCGGTGTGCCCGAACCGCGCCCCTGCTCAGCTGCGGTTTCCACTAAGTCATTTGTGGCATTGGGCGACAGGACGCCCAATGCACTTCGAACGCTACCGTCCTGGCCGCTCCGCAACCCGAAACAGCGGGGGTCCGCTCTAAATCACAAGTTGCCCATTTCGGTGGATTGAATACAGGTCAGTCTGCAACATAGAGCCTGACTGACAACCCGATTTGAAAACCCATAGCGTCAGTTTCTCATTTGTTCTATGCATCGGATATGCTTCCGCCACCCAACATCAACATCCCCTCCCTACCCCAGCCCGACCTTTTCGCCACGCCCTCCACCACCCTCCATCCCGACCCCTCCGGCGCCCTCTGGTACCCCGCCGCTTCCACCCTCATCGTCGCAGACCTGCACCTCGAAAAAGGCTCCAGCTTCGCCCAACGGGGCATCCCCCTTCCGCCCTACGACACCCGCGCCACGCTGGCCTGTCTCGCCGAGTGCCTGGCGCGGCTGAAGCCTCGGCGGGTCGTTTGTCTGGGCGATAGTTTTCATGATGCGGAGGCGAGCGGGCGGATCGACGAGGCGGACGCGGCGGTGCTCGCGTCGCTGATCGACGGGCGGGACTGGTTGTGGGTCAGCGGCAATCACGATCCGCTGCCGCCTCGGGGCGTCGGCGGGCGGGCGGTCGAGGGGGATCTCGCGCTGGGACCGCTGGTCTTGCGGCATCAGGCGGCGCCTGTGCCGGAGATCGGGGCGGCGGGTGCGCGGGAGATCAGCGGGCATTTCCATCCCAAGGCCAGCCTGCGCGTGCATGGGCGGCGGGTCACCGGGCGGTGCTTCGTCGAGGACGGCACAAGGCTGATGCTGCCGGCCTTCGGCGCCTATACCGGCGGGTTGGATGTCTTCGATCCGGCGATCCGGGGGCATTTCCCTGGTGGCTTCTCGGTGCATCTGATCGGGCGCAGCCGGATGCTGCTGCTGACCGACCGGCAGCTTTGCCCGGCGGCCACCTCGGCGGTTCGCTGAGGCTCGGCGGTTGGAAGGGCCACCATCCATGCCATCGCTTGAGCGGTTTTTCGTGGCATGGGACACAGTCCGGCGCCACCATGGCCTCCCGCGTTCGCGGCTGACCTGCGGCGAAAGCGCTTGGCAAGGGGCGGCGCCTGGCGTTTAACGCGCAGGTCATCGCCGGATCGGACGTCATGAGTTACACCGTCAAGGAAATCTTCCACACCTTGCAGGGCGAAGGCGCCAATAGCGGGCGCGCGGCCGTGTTCTGCCGCTTTACCGGCTGCAATCTGTGGAGCGGGCGCGAGGCCGATCGGGCGACCGCCACCTGCCAATTCTGCGACACGGATTTCGTCGGCACCAATGGGCCGGGCGGCGGTCGGTTCGTCAGCGCCGGCGCGCTCGCCGACCGCGTCGCCGCCACATGGGCCGCCGATCACGGGCCGCGCCTGGTCATCTGCACCGGCGGCGAGCCGCTGCTGCAACTCGACGCGCCACTGATCGAGGCGCTGCATGCGCGGGACTTCGAGATCGCGATCGAAACCAACGGCACGATCGCCCCACCCGCCGGCATCGATTGGATCTGCGTCAGCCCCAAAGCCGGCACCGAGCTCGCGATCCACGCGGGCGACGAGCTGAAGCTGGTCTATCCGCAGGCCGGGCTGGACCCCGCGAGCCTTGAGGGGCTGGCGTTTCGGCACCGGTTCATCCAGCCGATGGACGGGCCGGAGCAGGCGGCGAATACCCGCGCCGCGATCGCGTTCTGCCTCGCCAACCCGGCCTGGCGGCTGGGCTTGCAGAGCCACAAGCTGATCGGCATCGCCTGATGGGCGCCGTGCTGGAGATCACCAAGGAATTCCGCTTCGACGCGGCGCATTTCCTGCCGGGCATGCCGCCGGGCCACGCCTATCGCCGGATGCACGGTCATTCCTTTCGGGTCGCGGTCACCCTGGCCGGCACGCCCGATCCCGAAACCGGCTGGATCGCCGATTTTTCCGAGATCGAGGCGGCGCTGACCCGGCTGCGCGACGCGCTGGATCACACCACGCTGAACGATCTGCCGGGCCTCGCCAATCCGACGCTGGAACTGATCGCCGGCTGGATCGCCGCGCGCCTGGTGGAGGTCCTGCCGACCCTGCGGCGCGTCAGTCTGCATAGGGATTCTGTCGGCGAGACGTGTACGCTGACGCTGCAGGACTAACGCAGGGAGAAGCCTCGATGCCCGACGACCAATCGACCGCCCCGATGGATGACGCCCCGATGGACGAGGCCGCCATCCGCGCCTTCTTCGGCGCCCCCAGCGACCGGGCGGTCCGCAAGGAGCTGCGGCACCTGGACAAGCATGCCCGCGCCTTCATCGCACTGTCGCCGTTCCTGGTGATCGCCTCGTCCGGGCCGGAGGGGGCCGATGCCTCGCCGCGCGGCGATGCGCCCGGCTTTGTCGCGGTGCTCGACGATACCACCCTGCTGGTACCGGACCGCCTGGGCAACAACCGGGTGGATACATGGCTCAACGTGGTGCGCAACCCGGCGGTCGGCTTGCTGTTCCTGCTGCCGGGCGTCAACGAAACCCTGCGCGTCAACGGCCGCGGCCGGCCGGTCACCGATCCCGCCCTGCTGACCCCTTTGGCCGCCCAGGGCAAGGTGCCGAAGATCGGCCTGCTGGTCGAGGTCGACGCGGTCTATCTGCAATGCGCCAAGGCGCTGGTGCGGTCGGAGCTGTGGAACCCGGACAAGCAGATCGAGCGCAAAAGCTTTCCCTCGCTGGGCCAGATACTGGCCGACCAACTGAGCGACGGCACCGATGCGGTCTCCCTGGACCGATCCCTGGATGAGGGCACGCGGACGAGGCTGTACTAGGCGGACCGCCCCGTCATCCGCTTACGACAGCGGTAGCGGTGGGTAGGGGAAGTTCCGGCCGGGATGGGATGGCCCCATCACGCTCAGCGGATTGGTATCCCAATAATTCGCGTCCTGCGCACTTTGCATGCAGGTGAAGGCACCGTATTCCTTGGTGCCGTATCCCGCTTCCCCGCGCCGAAAATAATACCCGGCGTATCGTTCGGCCCAGACCACGATGTCCTTGCCGCAGCCCGCTTGCGCGGCGGCTTCGGTCGGAAAGGTCTTGATGGCACCCAGCAGCAAATCCGGGTCGGCATTGCCCAGGTTCTGGGCACGCGCCGCACCGATGGCCATCAGCATCGTGACGGTGCAGGTTATAATGAGAAGCGAGCGTGGCATCACGTTTCTCCGACACCAATGAAAGAGCCGGCACTATTGCAAGAGAGTGTGCCAGTCTCGCCAGCGGGGATCAAGCAGCGGCCGCATTGACGCGGCGGCCATGCGCACCCTACATCTGATCGAGGCGAAGCGCGCCTCACCCATGGGCAAATCTGCTACGCTGCGCCCAGGAGGCCAATACAGCGATGAGCGACATGCAGCATCACCCGGCTTCGGTGTTCCGCAGCGCCGGGCACGATCACGCCGACTGCGTCACCACCGCCGTCGATCGCGCCGCGGCGGTGTGCCTGGCGCGCGGCGTGCGGCTGACCGAGCTGCGCCGCCAGGTCCTGGAGCTGGTCTGGCAGCGGCATGAGCCGGTCGGCGCCTATGATCTGCTGGACGAGCTGAAGACCGTACACCGCCGGGCGGCACCGCCGACGGTTTACCGGGCGCTCGACTTCCTGATGGAACAGGGTCTGGTGCACCGCATCGAATCGCTCAACGCCTATGTCGGCTGCACCCAGCCGGATCGGGTGCATGCCGGTCAATTCCTGATCTGCCGCGGCTGTGGGTCGATCGGCGAGCTGGACGATCTGGCGATCGCCGCGGCGGTGTCGGACCGCGCGGCGGCGCTGGGCTTCCGCGCCGAGCAGCAGACCATCGAGGTGCGCGGCCTGTGCCCGCGCTGCCTCGCCGCGGAACCTCCCCTTCAATAAACGATAACGGTCTCGAAACGATGCGTGAAACCCTTGGCGATCGCCTGCCCCTCACCATCCTTACCGGATTTCTCGGCAGCGGCAAAACCACCGTCCTGCGCCACCTGCTGACCCAGCCGGAGATGGCGGAGACCGCCGTCGTCATCAACGAATTCGGCGAGGTCGGGCTCGATCACGAGCTGGTCCGGCAGGGCGGCGAAAGCACCATCCTGTTGGCGAGCGGCTGTGTCTGCTGCACCATCCAGTCGGATTTGACCGAGGCGCTGCGCACCCTGTTCCTCGACCGGGTGCGCGGCAAGGTGCCGGAGTTCCGCCGGGTGATCGTGGAGACCACCGGGCTCGCCGATCCGGCGCCGATCCTGCACACGCTGATGACCGATCCGTTCGTCGCGGCGCGCTATCGGCTGGACGGCATCATCGCGACGATCGACGCGGTCAACGCCGATGCCGAACTGGATGTCCACCCGGAGGCGGTGAAGCAGGCCGCGGTCGCCGATCGCATCGTGCTGACCAAGACCGATATCGCCACCCCCGCGATGATCGAGCGGGTGCTGGATCGCCTGCGCGCGATCAACCCCGCCGCCGATCCGATCCGTGTGGTCGATGGGGTGGTCGAGCCCGCGGCCCTGCTGGGCGCCGGATTGCTCGCCGCCGGGCCGGAACGCTGGCTCGCCGCCTCCGCCTACACCCCGGAGCCGGACGAGCACGGGCACGGGCATCATGACCATGACCATCACGGGCATGAGCATGAGGCACCGGACCGCAACCGGCATGACGACCGGATCCGCGCCTTTTGCCTGACCCATGAGGCGCCGCTCGCCTGGTCCGACATCGCCGGCTGGCTCGACATGCTGACCACGGTCGCCGGGCCGAACATGCTGCGCGTCAAGGGCATCCTATGGGTGTCGGATACCGACCGGCCGGTGGTCATCCACGGCGTCCAGCACCTGTTCCACCCGCCGGTGCTGCTCGACCAGTGGTCCGAGACGGCACCGAAGGTGACGCGGGTCGTCTTCATCACCCGCGACATTCCGGAAAAGGTGATCGCCGGGTTGTTCGACGCGCTGATCCATCCCGAGGCGTCGCGCGCCAAGGCCCCCGACGCCAAGGCCGCCGACACCGAGGCGGTGGGAAGCCTCGCCCCTTAGAGACCATTTGAGAACACGGTCGGGTCGGCCCAGCGGGTCTTTTCCGCGCCGGGAGCGTCAGCCGCTTGCCACGATGTCCCAGCATCGTGGCTGCGCGACCTCCTTCCCGACCCGAAAAATCCCTCGCCGGCCCTCCGCCGCCGCATTCTCAAACGGTCTCTTAGACGGCGAGCGCCTGCCGGATCAGCCGGGCGACCGCCGGCTGGACCGGCAAGCGGCCGGTCTCGGCCTCCGCCGCGTCGATCCAATCCACCGCTGCCGCGTCATCGGCGGCGACCGGCTCGCCCGATATCCAATCGCCCAGCACGGCGACCAGCGTGAAGTGATATCTGACATCCCCCGCCGGATCGCGATGGATGACATCGAGCGTGGTCAGCACGCGGGGGGCCGCGAACCTAAGGCCGGTTTCCTCGGCGAGTTCCCGTTCGGCGGCTTCGATGACGGTCTCGCCCAGCTCCTGCACCCCGCCGGGAAAGCCCCATTTGCCGATATCCGGCGGTTTCGCCCGCTGCACCAACAGAAACCGCTCGCCCCGCCGCACCAGGGCGATCACACCGATGATCGGCCGGGCCGGGTATTCGCGGCTCATGCCGCGTGGATCATCAGACACGGCTCATGCCGCGTCATGCAGAATGACGCCCACCGTATAGCGCTCGCCGCCGCGTACCCGGCTGACGCCGTGGCGCAAGGTCACGCGGTGATCGCCGCGCGCGCCTTGGGCCGGGCGGTCGCGCACCGCGAACAGCACCATCTCGCCCAGGGTCAACGGCACCACCTCGACGCGGGACTGCGCGCGCGGCCGCTGTTCCACCAGGGTGAATTCGCCGCCCGAGAAATCGCCCGTTCCCGGAGCCGCCATGGGCGTGCTGAGCAGCACGGTCGCCTGGATCGGAAAGACGTGCTCGCCATAGAGATCCTGGTGCAGGCAATTGAAGCCGTCCGCCTCGTAACGCAGGATCAGCGGGGTCGGCCTTGTCTGACCGGCCGCGTGACAGCGCGCCAGATAGGCCTCATGGCTGGCCGGATAGGCCACCGCAGGACGGCCAGGGGTGGCGAGGCGCCGCGCCCAATCGCCGGCGAGCGGCGCCAGCCCGGCGTAGAGCGCCCGGCGCAAACCCGCGACCATCGCCGGCAGGGGATACCGCCAATACCGGTATTCGCCCCGGCCATAGGCGTGCCGTTCCATCACCACCGTCTTGCGGAATGCCGCGTCGTCGCCGTAGAGGCCGCGCAACACGGCACAGTCGCCCGCATCGAACAGCGGCACGGTAGCATAGCCCCGCGCGTCGAGATCCGCCGTCAGCCGGTCCCAGGGCAGCCGCGCGACACGATCGGCGATGTCACCTTCGGAACGGTCCGCGTCGTCGGTCGTACTTTCGTCAGGTTCCCTCATCCTTGCGACTCCCTGCCCCCTCATGCGCGCATCCACCGGTTGGGGTACCATGCCTGGACAGCCGGCATCGGTGCCATCCGATTATTGCTGTCCACTTCACCCGCCGCTTCGACTAGCCTTTGCCGATGATCCGATCGCCCTCACTGCCCACCCCATCCCGCGCCGCCCTGTCTGGCCTGACCAGGGTGACACCGTTCGTCATCGCGATGGCCCTGGGCGGATGCGGCTCCGTGCAGCCGGCACAGACGCAGCCGAGCGAGATGCTTCCCTCGAACCCCACCCTCCCCAAGGTCGGTATCTGCCACAATAAACTCGTGTCGGACGAGGCGGATGTCCTGCGGGCCGCGCGGCGGGCTTGCGGCGCAAGCGGCGAACCCCATCTCATCGATGAAGACAACAAGCTCACCTGCCCCTTGTCGGTCCCCAACCGGTCGACCTTCGCTTGCGGACCGGAGAAACAATCGCCTCCCAAGTGAGACGGTCGATCGCCAATCGCCCGATATGGCGCGGCACGGCGCCTAGATATGTTGCGCTGCAGCACGATTCGCCCGTGCGCCCCACTTGAGGTGGGCGCCGCACTCCATAAAAAATTGATGTTTATCAATCATTTATGGATCGATCTGAAAAAATTTGAAAACACGCTTGCATTCTATGCGGCATAGCAGCATATTTTGCGGTGCGGCATTGATCGACCTTGGTTGGTTCTGCCGTACGTCTTCTTAGGCGTTTCCTCCCTAAACTTGGGCCGTGTACGCACGGCCCATTTTTTTTGCCCGGAGCCGGCCCCCGAGGCCCCTCGAGCGGCCCATCACGCTTCGCCGGGCTTTACAGCGGCTGGCATTGCCGCAGATCATACAAGCGACGCAGTGTTTCGAGGAGGACAGCGCCATGGCCCCAGTCGATGCCTTGTTCGACCGCCGCGCCGGCTATGTGCAGCGCGCCGACTACACGATCGATCAGGAGTGGGAACGCTACACCGCGGTGGAACACGCGACCTGGCAGACGCTGTTCCAGCGGCAGCGGCAGATCCTGCAAGGCCGTTCCTGCGCGGAGTTTCTCGCCGGGATCGACGATCTGGCGATGGCCGCCAACGGTATTCCGGATTTCCGACGCCTGAACGACCTGCTGGGCCGCAAGACCGGCTGGCAGATCGTCGCCGTGCCGGGCCTGGTGCCCGACGAGATCTTCTTCGAGCATCTGGCGAACCGCCGCTTCCCGTCGACCTGCTTCATCCGGCGGCCGGAAGAGATGGACTATCTGGAGGAGCCGGATGTCTTCCACGACGTCTTCGGCCACGTCCCCCTGCTGGTCAACCCGATCTTCGCCGATTACATGCAAGCCTATGGCAAAGGCGGCCTCAAGGCGCGACACCTGGGCAATTTGCATCACCTGGCCCGGCTCTATTGGTACACGGTGGAATTCGGCCTGATCCGCGACGCCCAGGGTCTGCGCATCTATGGCGCCGGCATCCTGTCCTCGAAGGGCGAGTCGGTGTACAGCCTGGAAGACGGCACGCCGAATCGCATCGCCTTCGATCTGCGGCGGGTGATGCGCACCGAGTACGAGATCGACAAATACCAGCGCGGCTATTTCGTCATCGACAGCTTCCAACAGCTGTTCGACGCGACGGTGGACCCGGATTTCACACCGCTTTATGCCGAGCTGAACCACCTGCCGGACATCGCGTCGGACGCGCTGATCCCCGGCGATGTGCTGGTGCCGCTCAGCCCGACTTAAGCCCCCAGGGCCGACTTAAGCCCCCAGGCCCAACTTAAGCCCCTGGGTCTGATTTAAGCCCCTTGCCCGATTTAAGCAGGTCGGCATCGACCGAGCCCAGCACCGTCACCAGATCGGCCATATCCGCGGCGATCTCGGCCAGATGCGGCTTTCGATCGAGCGTGCGCTCGTCCATGTAAAGGCTGCGGTTGATCTCGATCTGCAGGCTGTGGCCGGCGGCGTCGGGGTTGCCGTAATGCCGTGTGGTAAAGCCACCGGCATAAGGAATGTTGCGCGCGACCAAATAGCCTTTGGCGGTCAGCAGCCGCTCGGCCGCATCGGTCAGCACGGGGCTGCACGAGGTGCCATGCCGATCGCCCAGCACGATATCGACCCGGCGGCGGGAACCGTCACGGCCGCCGATCGACGGCATGGAATGCGCGTCGAGCAGGATGTAACAACCGAAGCGCTGTTGCGTGGCGTCAAGCAATTGGCGGAGCGCCTGGTGATACGGCCGATACAGCCGTTCGATACGGCCCTCGGCCTCGGCGAAGCGCAGCTTGCGGCAATAGATGTTCTCGCCATCGGCGACCACCCGCGCGATCGTGCCGAGGCCGACCGCCACGCGCGGCGACAGGCTGTTCACCCAATCCGGCAGCGCGTCTTCGAACATCAGCGGATCGAGCTCGTAGGGCTCCCGATTGGGGTCGACATAGGCGCGCGGAAACAACGCGCGCAGCAAGGGTGCGCCGAGCGACGGCGCCGCGGCGAAGATCTCGTCGACGAAACTGTCTTCGGATTTCCGCAAGGCCAGCGGATCGAGCCGCGACGCCGCTACGAAATCCCGCGGGTAGGTACGACCGCTATGCGGCGATGCCACGACCAGGGGCAGCGTCTGAAGGAGGGGCGAATTCACCTGGATGACCGAAGGGGGTGCGATGCAACCCTCGCCCTCCTCCACCGCTATGCCGATACCGTCATCCATCACCTTACGGTGTACCGCAAAATCAACCGGGCCGCCAACGCCGTGGTTGCGGTGCGAAGGCCGATCTTTCAAGGCGGCTGGCGATCCCCGAACAACTGGCAATCCAAAGCGCTTGCATGGTCCGGCGAAGTGCGCTACCCAACCGCTCCCCGACGCCCCCTCTGGACGGCGATCGGACGACCAGCCTCAAACGATCGGTGCTGGTCGCGGCGGGCGGTTAGCTCAGCGGTAGAGCACTGTGTTGACATCGCAGGGGTCACTGGTTCAATCCCAGTACCGCCCACCATTCAAATCAAAGACTTAGCGGTCACACACGCTATTCCGCCGCCTTCGGTGTCCGGAGCACGTCGATCACCGCATCCAGGAGCGTCACGAGTTCCGGCAGGTTCCGCGCGTCTCCCATCTCGGCTCCGCGATGCCAAGCCCAGTCCTGGCGTTCGGTGATCGCACGGCTGAGCAGCGGCTCGATGCCGGCCTCCTCGACGGTTCGGGAGACCTCGCGCATTTCTTCGGCCCGGCGCTTGCCGTGGATCAGCGCGCGGCTGATGACGTAGCGGGCGAGGCCCCGCCAGTCCGGATTCGGCAGGGTGTCCTCCAGGGACCGTAGCACCTCCGCCTCGACCCCGTAGTGACGCGCGGCCAGCATGCACTCCATGGTAAGCGCCTCGATCCCCTTGACCATGACGCTGCGGCACATCTTGACCGACGAGGCGCGGCCGATCTCGGCGGCGAAGTTGGTAAGGTCCATGCCGAACGGCGCCATCTCCCGCATAAAACTCGCCACGTGTGCACCGCCCAGCAGCATCGGCGTCTGTAGACCCTTCGGCGGCACGCTCGCCATCACGGCCGCTTCCACGTAGCGGCCCCCCGCCGCCTCGACGATGCTGGCGGCCTGCCGCTTGGTCGTGGGCGAGACACTGTTGACATCAATGACGAGCGGAGCGTGGCCGAGGCCGCCGGAGAGCGACTGCATCGCCTCCAGCACCGAACCGGCGGTGACGCACACGAACACGATGCCCGCATCACGGGCCGCCGCGATGGCATCGGATGACGGGAAGCCGGCCCGTTCCGCCCGCGCCTGCGCTGCGGACTCACTGTCGAACGCGGTGATCACGGCTCCCCCGGCTGCGAGGTCCCGGGCGAAAATACCGCCCACTTCACCGAACCCGATGATCGCGATCCTGCTCACGAGCCGACCCTTCTATTCATCGCAACCGGGCGGCAACCCGGCCCACACCTCATCCAAGCTCAATGCCCGCGGCAAGAGCCTCTGTTCGACGGCGTAGCGGACCGCCAGCGCAATGGCGGGATCGAGTGCCGCGCGGCCGAACGGGAACGGGTTTCCGGCCGCGCGAAATCGATCCAGCAGCAAGCGGATCAGGTCCTTCCGACGCGCGGTCTCGGCGCTGACGACGACCAGGTGGTTGACCGGCATGAAACGGTGCCGCGCGAGGAACCTCTGCCCCGCCGCGTCCGGGTCCGGAAACACGGTCGCGAGGTCCGGGGCGGCCGGCAGGTCATTGCCGAAGATCGCGGCGTCAAGCCGGCCCTCGCGCAACATGCGCAGCATGTCGGATCCGGGCGGCGCGCGTTCGGCCCAGGGCGGATCGCGGAAGGAGGCGACATGGGCGTCCTCGAAGGTCACCCAGCGCACCTGGTCCGGGCGAACGCCGTACTCCTCTTCCAAAGTTCCGCGTAGCCAGAGCCCGGTGGTCTGGCTGTAGGCCCGCACGCCGACGCGGCGTCCCCGCAGGTCGTCCGGCCCGAACGCGTCCGCCGCGCGACGCAGCAGGGCGCCGTTCTGGAATCGGGCGGCAAGCACTATGGGCAGGAGAACAAGATCGCTGCCTCCCGCGCGCGCCATCAGGAAGGTCGCGATCGCCATTTCGCTGACGTCGAAGCACTGCGTCCGGACCATCGGGGCGAAGGCGCGGTTGATGACCGGGAAGGACTCGATCCGCAGCAGCGGGTCTTCGAACAGCGCTTCCGTGTGCTTGCAGCGGCCGATCGCCGCGCCGAGCGGAGTCATGTGCGGTGAGTCCTTCCAGCGATGCCCCTCAGCCTGTCACCTCCGGTGCGAGGCCGAGGCGCCGCTTGACGATCAGCGCCAGCGGCACGGTGAAGAAGAGATGCGACATGAAGCCGCCAATGATCACGTTCGGGTCGAAATAGTTGGGATGGTTTGAGGAGGCGACCATGATCGCGACATGCATCACGATCCAGGCCACCACCGCATAGAACAGAGCCACCAGCGTCGCCTCGAACCCGCGGCGGCGAAAGAACGGCCAGATGAAGGCGAACAGCACACCCCAGGCGAGCGCGAAGACAACGTGAATCCCCGTGCCGACGACATAGGCCGCCGCCCCGAGCGAATCCTGTACTTCCTTGCCAAACACCAAGCCCGTCGCGTTTCGCGGAATGCCCGCCAGCGGCATTAAATGCTGCGCACCTACCCAGACTACGGCCTCGTAGATCCAGATGGTGACGGCGCCCACCAACCCGCCGATCAGGCCGGCACGTACCATCCGTGCCTGGTCCGGCGTGTCCGTGGCATATGATGTCAGGCCCGATCGGGCGTCCTGCCCGCTGTAACCGAAGGTCATGACTACGTTCTCCCTTTTCTGCGTGCTCGAAATGACTCGTACCCTGCCCCGGTATGGTCCTTGCCGGGGCGATCGGCGGTCCGCGCGGAGTTATGTGCCGTAGCGCTTGTAGGTCAGTCCCTTGCGCGCGAGCCTCTCCCGCATCCCGTAGATGTCGAGTCCGAGTTCTCCTGCCTCTAGGCGGGCCCGGACCGTGGCCTCCTTTTCCTCGCGTGTGTTACTGGCGGCCAGCACGGCTTCAGCGCGCTCCCGCCTGACCACGACGACACCGTCGTCATCGGCCACGATGAGGTCGCCCGGATGGACGAGTTGCCCGGCGCAGACTACCGGGACATTCACCGACCCCAGCGTCTCCTTGACCGTGCCCTGGGCACTGACCGCGCGCGACCACACCGGAAACCGCTGCTGGGTCAGCGCGGAGACATCGCGGCAACCACCCTCGAGAACAAGTCCCCGAACACCGTGCGCGAGGAGCGACGTCGCGAGCAGTTCGCCGAAATAGCCGGCGTCGCTGAATGAGGTCGGAGCGGCGACGACGATGTCGCCCTCCCGGCATTGCTCGACCACGACGTGGAGCATCCAGTTATCGGCGGGCGCCAGGCTGACCGTCACCGCCGTGCCGACCGCTCGCGCGCCGGAATATATCGGGCGCATAAAGGGCAGCATCAGTCCGGTGCGGCCTTGCGCCTCGTGCACCGTCGCGACGCCCAGCGAGGCGAACCCGGCAACGATCTCCGGCGCGGTGCGCGGTGGATCCGTGAACACCGTGCTCATGCCAGGCTCTCCACCACATGCGGGAAGACCGCCTCATAGCCTTCGCCATAGGTGATCTTCTTGTCGGAGTTGCGGGCTGCCTGCGCGCCGCGCTGCTGCGCGACCCGTGTGTAGTACTCCCAAAGATGCTCCTGCCCGGCCATGCACTCGATCGCCGCGCGCTTCTTCTCCCAGACCGGGGTGATATCGAGCAGGGTGTCCGGCTTCCAGTCGCACTGCTCCGGCTGGTGCGGCTCGAACAGGAACATCGGCGGCGCGCCCAGCACCTTCTGGCCCGGCTTGTGTCCATGCGCCTGGGCGATGATGCGCGCGTGCTGGGCGAAGTCGGTCGCCGCGGGATGGTCGTGGTTGTAGATATCCTTCGTCGAGTGCGACAAGACGAAGGCGGGGTGGATGGCGCGATACACGTCCACCAGCCGATAGAGCGACTCCTGCGACAGGGTGATCGGGTAGTCGCCGAGATCCCAGAACTGGATGTCGGCAACGCCAAGCTGTTGCGCGGCGGCTTCCGCCTCCTTCTGCCGCGCCGCCTTGACCCGACCGAGCGTCATGTCCTCCTGGCGCCAAAGCTTCGCGCTCTCGCCGCGCTCGCCGTAAGACAGGCAGACTACCGTCACCGCGACGCCCTTCTCCGCGTGCAGCGCAATGGCACCGCCCGCCCGCCAGACGAAATCCGCCGAATGCGCGCTGACCACGAGCGCCGTCTTGTCAGCTGTCCCGCTCACGATGCGATCCCCCTCTCCGCCAAGTCGTCCTGCCCCGGCGCCACGGTGTCGTCCCCGAACGCGGGCGGCAGCGGCGGCGTACCGTGGGTGTGGAAGCTCTCGATGGTCTTCAGTCCCCAGGCCTGGCCCTTCTTGCGCTCGGTCTCCGTCCAGGTGATCGGCTTCCAGTCGGGAGCCAGCACGAGCCGCGCCCCGGCATTGGCCACCTCGACCCGGTTGCCGCCCGGCTCGTAGACGTAGAGGAAGAAGGTCTGCTGGACCGCGTGCTTATGCGGCCCGGTCTCGATGAAGACGCCGTTCTCCAAGAAGATGTCGGCCGCGCGCAGGATCTCCTCGCGGCTGTCGAGCGCGAAGGTGACGTGGTGGAAGCGGCCCTTGATGCCGTGGGCCTCGCGCGTGTAGGCGAAATCGTAGCTCTTGTTCGTGCAGGTCAGCCACATGCCGACCTCGGTGCCGTCGTCGAGCACGATCTGCTCGGTGAGCCGAAAGCCGAGATGGCGCTCAAAGAACTCGCGGTTGGCCCGGATGTCGGCGGCGAGACAGTTGAAATGGTCGAGCCGGCGCACGTTCACGCCGCGGGCTGGAAAGCGCTGCGCCTGGTTCTTGAGCGCGGGGCGGAGAGCGGGCGGGGCCTCGTACCACTCGGTCTCGTAGTAGAGCTCGATCAGGTGGCCGTCCGGGTCGTGGAAACGGAAGGCCGGGCCGTGGCCGAACTCGCCGTCATGCCAGCTCCCCTCGTAGCCGGAGCCCGTGAGCGCGGCCACGCGCCGCTGCAATGCCTGCGGGCTGCGCGCGCGGAAGGCGGCGTGACCCAGCCCGGACGTGTTCGAGCCCGTGAGCTGCAAGGAGTAGCGCTCGTAGTCGTCCCAGCCTCGGAGATAGACGGACTCACCCCGGCGCCCACTCTCGGTCATGCCCATTACATCCACGAAGAAGCGCAGGCTCTCCTCTGGCTTGGGGGTGAGAAGCTCCAGGTGGCCGAGATGGGCCACATCCATGCAGGCTTCCTCGCGCATCGAATACTCCCTCATCAGCGATCTTGCTCCAGCGGTAATCCTCGCCAACTGGCCCGCGGCCGCGGAGCGGCAGTCTGGCCTGTGGCTTCGGGGGACGCTGCCCGCAGGTCAGTGCCGCTTGTCTCGGGCAAGACGGCAGCGGCACAGAACGCGACGGCGTAAGCGCGCAGCGCGCACGCGCCCATCGCCATGCCGCGGCGCTTGCCGCGGGCGGCGTCCATCACGCCGCCGCCACGCTGCCCCGCGGCAGGAGTAGGTGGAACAGCAGCAGCGCGAGGAAGTAGGCGCCTGGCACCATCCCGAACAGAACGACGTAGCTGCCTGTCGTTTGAAGCACATAGCCGGCCAGCTGCGCGATGCCCATGCCGCCCACCGCCCCCACCATGCCGCCGAACCCCGCCATGGAGCTGACGGCCGAACGCGGCATCGTGTCGGAGGGCAGGGTAAACATGTTGGCTGCCCAGGCCTGATGCGCGGACGCGGCCAGCGCGACGAGCAGCGTAGCCGACCAGAGGCCCTCGACCTGAGGCGCGAACACGACTGGCACGACGCAGAACGCGCAGATCAACATCGCGACTTTGCGCGCGGTGAGCACGGCCATGCCGCGAGTGATCAGGGCAGAGGACAGCCAGCCACCGAGAATACTGCCCACATCCGTTAGCAAATAAATGACAACAAGCGGCGCGCCGAGCGTGGCGAGGTTGAGCCCGTGCGAGCGGTGCAGGAAATCCGGCAGCCAGAACAGGTAAAACCACCACACCGGACTGGTTAGGAATTGCACCGCGGCATAGGCCCATGTCGCTCGATGACCGAGCACGGCGCGATACGACATGGCGGGCGCGTGCTCGTCCTGATCGCTCTGGATATAGTCGAACTCAGCGGCCGAAACGCCGCCGTGCTTTTCAGGGCTCTGGTAGAACGCCCACCAAGCCACGAGCCAGATGAGCCCCATGCCTCCGGTGACATAGAACGCGACTGGCCAACCGTAGGTAAGCGTGAGCCAAGGCACCAGGAACGGGGTGATCAGGGCACCGACATTGGTCCCGGCATTGAAGATGCCGGCCGCCAGAGCGCGCTCGCTGGCCGGGAACCAGGCCCTGACCGCCTTGATGCAGGCCGGGAAGTTGCCGCCTTCGCCGAGGCCCAGCGCGAAGCGCGCCAGGCCGAAGCCGAAAGCCGAGCGTGCCACGCCGTGAAGTGCCGCCGCGGCACTCCAGAGCAGAACAGCCATGCCATAGCCTCGCCGCACGCCGATCAGATCCATGATCCGGCCCCAGCCGATATAACCAATGGCGTAGGCGAGCTGGAAGTAGAACACGATATTGGCGTAGTCGATGTCGCTCCAGCCCAGCTCTTGGCTGAGCGTCGGCTTCAGGATGCCAATGACCTGGCGATCGACATAATTGATGGTTGTCGCAAAAAACAGAAGCGCCAGGATCATCCAGCGCGTGCGTCCGATCTCCACGGATCGTTCGGCCACGAGGGGACCGGCGCTCATGCTTGGCGCCTTCCGGACGCGCAAGATCGATAGGCTTGGATATTGCGCATCGGGACCTCCCTCCAGCCACGCCGTTCTATGGCGTGTGCAGATTTTTCTTGCTCGATCGGTCCTGATTTAGTCGGGAGTGCCCAAGCCTGTCGTATCGCTTCTCTCGGCCGAGCTATTACTGTCGGTTATAGCTTCGGCGATACCGACCTCCGTGAGTTCGGCCACATAGGCTCGCAGGCAGGTCACGAATGCTCGTCCGCCCGGGGGCAAGATTCTTGAACGAGAGAGGATGAGCCCTGCCGGGCGATCAGGAGCGGTGATCGGCAGCGGTACCACCTGGAGCATGCCGCGCATGAGGTCTCCGACCATCAGAAGACGCGGCATGATCGAGAGCAGATCGGTCCCATGCAGCATTTCCCGGATGAAGCCGTGCGAGCTCGAGCGGATAGCCGTGGTGGAGGCAAGCCCAAGTGCCGATAGGAGGTTTTCTATGTCCTGTCCGACCCGCTGCGTGATCGTCGGCAGTGCGAGGTCGTAGCGTTGGAGGTCTTCCAGCGTCACCTTCTCCTGCGAGAAGAGCGGGTGTCCGGCGCGGGCGAGGATGGAGATCGGTTCGGTCCATAATGTCTCGCGCTCGAAACCGTCCGGCACCTGCGGCTGATATAACCGTCCGACGATCACGTCGATTTCGCCCGAAGCGAGTAGCGGAAGCAGTTCCTCGGTCCGCCCCTGTTGCAACCGCACCCTCATATCCGGATAAGCTGCCTTCAGCCGGGTCAACGCGCCGGGCAGCACGCCCGCCGCCGCGACGGGCAGAGCGCCGAGCGCGACCGTACCGCCGCCAGGCGCTGAGATCAGATCAAGCTCTTCGTCGAGCCTGCGCAATTCCGCCAGCATCCGCCTCGCCGACCGAAGAAACATCGTGCCGGCCTCCGTCGGACGAACGCCACGCGCGTGGCGATCGAACAGGCGGAGTTGGAGCAACTCTTCCAACTCTTGCAAGCTCTTGGTCAGGGCCGGCTGACTGAGCCCGAGGGCAGCCGCCGCCCTCAGCAGGCTTCGGTGTGTGTCGATGGCGTCCACAGCCCGGAGCAGGGGTAATCTTAACCGCTGGTCGAGGTACCGCTTTGGCGCCATGCTTGCCTCGCAACGAGAGTCTGAAACGTCAGCTAAGCCCTCAGCGGGCCGAACCGTCGATTAGCGTTTCTCACCGAACTCTCGGCAGAGCAAGACGACGGAGTGCGCCCATGTCCGATATTCTCCGGCCTATCCGCGCCGGGCGGCGTCGGCGCCAGGGCAACGACATGGCCTAGCGCCCGACATCAGAGATGATCCCGGGCGATGGTTTCCCGCCACCGCCGCTCGGCGACCAAGCCGCCGTTTTCGAAGGCCGACAGCGTGCCCGTCAGGTGAAAGGATTCGGCATCGCCCGTCATTTCGGTGCGGGTCTCGATCCGGATGTGCCAGCCTTCCCGCCCCATCTCGTAGGATTGCTCGATCACCGACCGCGCCGATAGGGGATCGTCGGCCTGCACGGAAAGGCGCCGGACCAGCCCGTGGTCCATGAACGTATCGATGGCATCGAAGCGCCGCACGCCCTCGCCGAACAGACCGCCTTCGCCGCGCGTGACATAGGTCGCCTCGCCGGTCAGGACGTCGAGGGTGACGTCGCGGGCCATGCGGCCCTGGGACAGCACCGTCGTCGGGGCCTGTGACCCCTGTGCCGGTGCCTCGAAGGCGACAGGGGGTTCATCTCGCCGGTCCGTCCGAACCGGCAGCGAAAACCGGCTGCGCTGAAGATCGAGCGCGATCGTCGCGGCGTAGGGCGCCGGCCACAGGATCGGCCAATAGGCGGTCGAGAGGGCGAAGCGAATCCGGTGACCGGCGGCGAAACGATGACCGCAGGCCTTCAGCGATACGGAGACGCGTACCGTCTCGCCCGGGATCAGGGTCTTCGGCTCGGCGGCGCCGTCGCGATGGGCGAGATTCATCACCGCGTAGCTGACTCGCTGGGACGAGCCATCGGGCGCCACGTCGCAGAGCCGGACCGCGATCTGTGCCAGGGGCACATCGGCGGCCAGGGTCAATTCGGCGACCGGCTGACCCAAGCACTCCACCGCTTCCTCCAGGATCTCGGTATCAAAGACCAGGGAATAGGCGTCATCGCCGCGCTGATCGCCCGGCATCTCGCCGGCGACGCCGGTGCCCATCCACTCGCCGGACGCGATCCCGGTCCACAGCGGCGAGCGGATATGCCGGGTTTCCGCCGTCGCGGCAGGTGTCGCCCACAGCGCGCCGGCGCTTGGATGGAGATGGCGCGACACGATCGTCGGGCTTGGCCACGTCGCCTCCGCGCGCCAGCGCCCTCTCGCTTCGGGCTTGGTGGTCGAGACCGGCTCTTGGCGATCCTCGACGAAGGCGCGCAGCATCGGCTCCCGCATGATGCCGGTATCACGGTCCTTCAGCCAATGATCCCACCAGCGCGTCGCTTCCTGCAGGAAACCGATCGCCGGCTCGGGTACGCCATCCTGCGGATAGATATGCGCCCAAGGCCCGATCAGGCCGAGCCGCGGAACCTGGAGATGCTCCAGCAAGTCCGGCACCGCGTTGGTATAGGCATCGGCCCAGCCGCCAACGGCGAGGACCGGGCATTGGATGGCCGACCAATCCTCACAGACCGAGCCGTGGCGCCAATACTCATCGCGCCGCTGATGCGCCAGCCACAGGGCCGGCCAGAACGGCATGTGGTTCAGCCGTTCGAGCCACTGCTCGCGCCACCCCGCCCCGACCAGGGCGGGATCGGCCGGGCGCGCCTGAAAGGCCAGCATGATGGCGCCCCACCATAGATTATCGTTGAGCAACCCGCCGCCCATGTAGTGGATGTCGTTGCCGAAGCGATCCGCCGTCGAGCAGACGGTGATGATCGCCTTCAAGGCCGCGGGTCGTCGGGCCGCGACCTGGAGCGCGTTGAAGCCGCCCCAGCTCTTGCCCATCATACCGACACCGCCATCGCACCAGGGCTGCGCGGTGAGCCAGTCGATCACCTCCAGCGCGTCGTCTTGTTCGAGCTTCAGATACTCGTCGTCGAGCAAGCCATCCGACTCGCCCGAGCCGCGCATGTCGACCCGCAGGACGGCGTAGCCCTGCTGGGCGAACCAGGAATGCATCGGGTCGTCGCGCCCGCGCGTTCCGTCCCGTTTGCGGTAGGGGATATATTCGAGGATCGCCGGAACCGGCCGGCTCGGCGCATCATCCGGCAGCCACAGCCGCGCCGCCAGCCGCGTGCCATCGGCGAGCGGCACCCAAAGATGCTCCGTTACCTGCACAGCGACCGTCCCGTTGCCGTCACTCATATCAACCTTCGAAAAATGATGGGCCGCGTCACCGCCCTGCGACATAGAAAGGATGAAAGCCGACGCGAAGCAGCAGGCTATGCCTTCGGAAACACTTCGCCTAGTCGGCGGACGCCGAACTCGGTAAGGAGGGGTGCCGTTTTCCGAAAAAAACCACCTGGGCGCAAGCATGCTGGAAGCTGAAATCAAGGCGTTCATCGATCGGTCGAACGCGTTCTATCCTCCGAACAGCGCCACCCTGCCGTTTGCCGAGCAGCGACGGCTCTATGACCGGTACGCGGCAAGCTTCGCCCGGCCGCTTCCACCCGGCGTCGTCACCCGGGACGCGGTCTTGGCTATGGCGGACCGGTCGATCGGGTTGCGCCTGTACAAGCGCGTCGACGGCACAGGATCCGGTGGCGCGGGACAGGGCGTCGTGCTGTATTTTCATGGTGGCGGTTACGTTCTGGGATCGCTCGACAGCCACGATTTGGTCACCGCCCAGCTGGCGGCGACGACCCCGGCGGCCGTCATCGCGGTGGATTACCGCCTGGCGCCGGAACACACCGCACCCGCCGCCTTCCAGGATTGCCTGGCCGTCGCCGAGGCCTGCCTGGCGCGACGCCTGCCCTTCGAGACCGATCTCCTGCCGGCGGGGCCGATCATCCTGGCCGGGGACAGCGCCGGCGGCGGCCTGGCCGCCACCACCGCGCTGGCGCTGCGCGACCGGGCGATCCAGCGTGCCGCCGACCAGGGCATCGCGGGGCCGGGCATCGCGGGGCTGCTGATGATCTATCCCGGCCTCGCCTACGATACCGAGCTGCCGGCCGCCGTCACCGAGGCGGAAGCGCCGATGCTCACCCTCGCCGACATACGCGCCTATCGCCGCCTTTATCTCGGCGGCAAGACGCCCGATGCCTATGAATATCCGCTGTTGGCGACGCGGTTCGACGGGCTGCCCGCGACGCTGGCGATCGCCGCCGAACACGACCCGCTGCGCGACGATTCGCGCGTCTTCGTCGACCGGCTTCGCGCCGCCGGCGGTACTGCCCGTTATATCGTCGGCGAAGGTCTCGTTCATGGCTGCCTCAGGGCGCTCGGCAGCAGTCCCGGCGTCGATCTGATTTATCGGCACATGGCCGAGTTCATCATCGATCAAACCGCCGGTTCCAGACGATCCTGACTTGGCGCGACGCCGAATTGGCCACGATAGGACCGGGAAAAGCTGGATGAGGAGGCGAAACCGCAGGCCATCGCGATATCCAGCACGCCCATCCTCGTCTGACGCAGCAGCTGCCGGGCCCGGGCCAGCCGCAACGCCGCGTAGTAGGACGCCGGCGAAACCTGCAGATGACGGCGGAACAGTCGTTCCATCTGACGCGGCGAGATGGCGCATTCGGCGGCCAGCTGACCGGCGTTGAGCGGCTGTTCCAGATTACGCTCCATGGCCGCCACGATGTTCAGGACATGGGCACTGGTCACCCTCAGGCGGGACGATAGTTCCATCCGCTGATGGGCATGCCGGTCGCGGATGCGGTCGTGAATGAACTGCTCGGACACGGCGATCGCCAGCGCATGGCCATGCCCACGACCGATGATATCGAGCATCATGTCGAGCGCCGCGGTGCCCCCGGCGCAGGTGATGCGCCGGTCATCGATCTCGAACAGATTGTCGGAGACCTCGATCTCGGGAAACGCCTCCCGCAGCGCCGCCACGGCCTCCCAATGGGTGGTGACCCTGAGACCGTCGAGAAGCCGCGCCTTCGCCAGAAAATAGGCGCCGGTATCCAGCGCGCCCAACGTAACCCCAGCCCGTGCGAGCCGGCGCAGAACGGCAAGCAGGGATTTGGTCGCGTAACGCTCCGGCTCGAAGCCGGCGCAGATGAACAAGGTCTCGGGGCGATCGGTGTCGCCCGGCCGGCCGGACACCATCACGCGCATCCCGTTCGACGCCGCCACCGGTTCGCCATCGACCGAGCAGGCGCGCCATGCGAACAGCGTTCGTCCGGCGAGCCGGTTGGCGACGCGCAAGGGTTCCACGGCGGAGCAGAACGCCATCATGGAGAATTGCGGGATCAGCAGAATGCCGATCCGTTCCGGCTCGTCATTCCTCATGCCGCAGCCTTCCTACCGTCGCCGCCCCCATGCGCCGAACGACGCGCGGACAGCAGGCGTCGCTTTTTGTGGATCAAGCGTCGCCTATTGTTAAACGGATGCTTGGAGCTTGAGTATCATTCTCGATAGTGGGACGTCGACCTCGGATGGGCAGGCCATGGGCATCGCTGCGACTATGATCTCTGATTGGCGCCGGTTTCCGATCAGCGAAACGCTTGTCGATGCCAGAGTCCAGGAGGAGTCGATCCTCACGACCTGGTCGGACGGACGGCTCAGCCCCTTCCATTTTCTCTGGCTCCGCGACAACTGCCCCTGCGACCGCTGCGTCCATCGACTGACCCGCGAACAGGTCTTCGAAATCGTCGACGCGCCGGCCGACCTCGCGGCAGTCTCCGCCCAGCCGGACGAAGCAGGCGGGCTGCGCATCCGTTGGTCGGACGGTCATGAAAGCCGTTTCGATGCCGGGTGGCTGCGTGCCAACGCCTATGACAATGTCAGCCGCGCCGAGCGTCGGAGCCGACCGCCCAAGCGCTTCTGGCGCGCGGAGCAGACCGAGGCGCTGCCGGTTTTCAGCTTCGCCGCCCTCGCCGCCGATGACGGCGCCCTGCTCGATTGGCTGCGGGCGCTGCGCGACGTCGGGTTGACGTTGGTGAAGGACGTCCCCCTGGAAAGCGAAGCCGTGACGCGTCTCGCCCGGCGCATCTCGTTCGTCCGGGAGACAAGTTTCGGCGTCGTCTTCGATGTCGCCTCCAAGCCGAACCCGGACAGCAACGCCTATACGTCGATCAATCTCCCGCCGCATACCGACCTGCCGACCCGCGAAGTGCAGCCCGGCCTGCAATTTCTCCATTGCCTCGCCAATGAAGCGTCCGGCGGCGACAGCATCTTCGTCGACGGTTTCGCCATCGCCGCGACGTTGCGCGGCCGGTTTCCGGAGGATTTCGAGATCCTTGCGACGACCCCGGTCGCTTTTTGGAACAAGGATACCGTCACCGATTACCGGCATTCCGCACCGATCATCGCGACCGACGCGTCGGGCGACGTCACCGAGATACGGTACAGCAATTCCGTGCGCGGCCCCTTCGACGCGCCGGCGGATCTCATGCCCGGCCTCTACCGCGCCTATCGTCGCTTCATGCAACTCGGTCGCGAAGCGCAATTCCGCATCGTGCGGCGGCTGGAACCGGGCGACATGTGGGGCTTCGACAACCGGCGCGTGCTGCACGCCCGCACCGAATTCGACCCGAACAGCGGCAAGCGGCATCTCCAGGGATGCTATGTCGACCGGGATGAGTTGCTGTCGCGCATCCGTGTCCTCGAACGCGACGCCTAAGCCGATTGCTCACACACATGACCGGGACGCTCTCATGAACTTCGAAGTCTTCATCACCTGCGCAGTGACCGGTGCCGGGGATACGGCAGGAAAGCACCCGGCGTTGCCGGTGACGCCGCGTCAAATCGCCGACTCCGCGATCGAGGCGGCCCGCGCCGGCGCCGCCATCGCCCATATCCATGTGCGCGATCCCGCGACCGGCAACGCCGCCCGAGATGTGAAATACTACCGTGACGTGGTCGAGCATATTCGGGCCTCCGAGGTCGATGTCGTCATCAATCTCACCGCCGGCATGGGGGGCGACGTGGTGTTCGGCTCGGGCGAAAGCCCGTTGCCGCTCGACCCGGCCGGGACGGATATGATCGGTCCGCTGGAACGCCTCGCCCATGTCGCCGAATTGCTGCCGGAAATCTGCACCATCGATTGCGGCACGATGAATTTCCTGACCGGCGACTATGTCATGACCAATACCCCCTCGATGCTGCGCGCCATGGCGAAGCGGGTCCAGGAATTGGGTGTTCGGCCCGAAATGGAAATCTTCGACACCGGCCATCTGGTGTTCGCCAAGCAGATGATCTCCGAAGGATTGATCGACGACCCGGCGATGATCCAGCTCTGCATGGGCATTCCCTATGGCGCGCCGGATGATCCGCAGACGCTCATGGCGATGGTCAACCAGCTGCCGAAGGGGGCGATCTTCAGCGCCTTCTCCATCGGCCGCCATCAGCTCCCCTTCGTCGCCATGGCCGCGTTGGCGGGCGGCAATGTGCGGGTCGGGCTGGAGGATAATCTCTATCTCGACCGCGGGGTCTTCGCGAGCAATGGGCAATTGGTGGAGCGTGCCGTCACGATCCTGCGTGCCATGGGCGCGCGCGTCCTGACCCCGAAAGAGGTTCGAGATCGCCTGAAGCTGAAGCAGCGGCGCTGAGGAGCGGCAGTATGGCGATCATCAAGAACGTCGGCCTGGTCGGCGGTGGTGTCATCGGCGCCGGCTGGGCCGCCCGGTTCGCCCTGAACGGCAGCGATGTCGCCGTCTTCGACCCGGATCCGGAACTCGGCCGCAAGCTGGAGGCGGTGCTTGGCAACGCCCGCCGGGCCTATGCCAAGCTGATGCCCGGCATCGCCTTCAAGGAGGGGCGCGTACGCATCGCCGCCAGCGTCGAGGACGCGGTAGCGGGCGCCGATTTCGTGCAGGAGAGCCTGCCCGAGCGCGAGGATTTGAAGCGGCGGATATTGGCCGAAATCGACCGGGCCGCCCCACCGCGGACGGTCATCGCCTCCTCGACCTCGGGCCTTCTACCAAGCCGGCTGCAGGCGGAGATGACGCATCCGGAACGCCTGGTCGTGGGCCACCCGTTCAACCCTGTCTATCTGCTGCCGCTGGTCGAAATTTGCGGCGGCGCCCAAACGTCGGACGAGACCAAGATACTGGCGGAAGACATCTACCGTCAGATCGGCATGCACCCACTCCATGTCCGCAAGGAGGTCGACGGCTTCATCGCGGATCGCCTCCTGGAAGCCTTGTGGCGGGAAGCCCTGTGGCTGGTCAATGACGGCGTCGCGACGACGACGGAGATCGACGACGCGATCCGCTACGGCGCGGGGCTGCGCTGGTCCTTCATGGGGACGTTTTTGATCTATCGCATGGCGGGCGGCGAAGCCGGCATGCGGCATTTCATGAGCCAGTTCGGACCGGCGCTGAAACTGCCCTGGACGAAATTGGAAGCACCCGAACTAACCGATGAGCTGTTGGAGGAGGTCTCCCAGCAATCCGACGATCAGGCGGACGGCATCTCGATCCGTGCCCTCGAAACCTTGCGGGATGATTGCCTGGTTTCGGTTCTGGCGGCACTGCGCGAGCAGGATTACGGCGCCGGCGCGGTGTTGAAGGCGTTTCAGCACCGCCTGGCCGAGCCGCCGGAGACCGTCGATAAGCCCGACCCGACCCAGCCCCTGGCGCTGATCGAGAGGACCGTGCCGGCTGAGTGGATCGATTATAACGGTCACATGACCGAGTACCGTTATCTCCAGGTCTTTGGCGATACGACGGACGCGTTGCTGGGATATATCGGCGCCGATGCCGCCTACCTCGCCGCCGGGCACAGCTATTACACGGCGGAAACCCATATCCTGCATCTGGGTGAAACCAAGCTCGGCGACCGGCTGCGCGCGACGACCCAAATCCTGGCCTCGGACGCGAAGCGGCTGCGTGTCTTTCATCGGCTTTACCGGTCGCATGACGGGAAAATCGTGGCGACGGCGGAACAGACGCTGCTTCATGTCGACACGGCCATCGGCAAGGTCAAGCCGGCCGAGGGGAAGATCCTCGACGCCGTGGCACGGCTCACCGCCGCTCATGCGACGCTGGATAAACCCGAAAACGCCGGCCGCGCGATCGATTGGTAGCCGGCTAATCCTAGGATTGCGCGGCTGAGCCGGTATCCGGCGCCTGTCCCAGTCGCTTGGCCCTCGCGGCCCGGCGGCGGCGGGCTGCCAGTTGGTTGAGCGCCTCGACACCCAGCGAGAAGCCGATGGCGGCATAGAGATAGCCCCGCGGCACATGGACGCCGAAGCCATCGGCGATCAGCGTCACGCCGATCAGCAACAGGAAGCTCAATCCCAGGATCTTGACGGTCGGGTGTCGGTTGAGAAAGGCGGATACCGACGCGGAGGCCCAGATCATGATGCCGATCGCGATCACGATCGCCGCGGCCATCACCCAGAACTCGGTAGCGATGCCGATCGCCGTGATAACGCTGTCCAGCGAAAACACGATATCGAGCACCATGATCTGCACGACCGTGGCGATGAAGCCGGCAGGCCGGATCGCGCAGGGTTCCCCTTCGTCGGCTTCGATCTCCGAGTGGATTTCCCGGGTACTCTTGTAGAGTAGGAAGATGCCGCCGCCGATCAGGATGACATCGCGCCACGAGACGACATAGCCGTCCATCACGAAGATGGGTTTGGTCAAGCCGACCATCCACGACAGCGATGCCAACAGTGCCAAGCGCGTCAGCAGCGCCAGGGCCAGACCGACTTTGCGGCCATGATCCTGCTGCGCCGGCGGTAGACGGCCCGACAGGATCGCCACGAACACCAGATTGTCGATGCCGAGCACGATCTCCAGCACGGTCAGGGTCAGCAAGCTGGCCCAGATCTGCGCGTCGGTGATCCAATGCAGGAGCATCATCGCGGCGCATTCGAGCGTGATCGCGCCGTCGGAAGCGCGATCGCTTCCGGGTCATGCCCGAGCCAATGCGGCCAGCGCCGATCGCTCGGACCATGGGCGCGGCGCGGCAACCGGCGGATCAGCCGGTCGAGGCGCCCATCACGGGGGGAATGATCGGGGGAAGGCGGCGGCAACACTCGGTACTCCTCGGGCGACGATCGCATGGCGCCGCGTCGGAGGACTATGAGTGGCCGTCAGTCGGGGGAGAGCTGGCTTCCGGGCCCACGACATCGACCACACCAAGCTTTGCCCGGCGCGGAACAAGGATGATCCGACATCGCAAGGTTGGCCGACCGAGGGTCGGCGTCCTCACCAGAGGGGCCCGGATCCTGTTATGCATCAGACATGGGAACGGTGCCGACCGAATCAACCCTTAACCGAGACGGTTGACGATCCGGTTGGGCGGCCCCCGATCAGGAGCCGCTTTGGCCCGGGGCCGGTGTCGGTGTCACGGGAGCGCCCGGACCGATCTTCTGCAGGTTGCCGACGATGACACTGTCGCCTTCCTTCACGCCTTTGACGATCGAGATCATGTCCTTGTAGGTCGCACCCGGGGTGATCGGCTGCTGCTGCGCCTTGTTCCCTTCGCCGACGATATAGACGTATTGACCAAGCTGATTGGCCCCGATCGCGGTCTGCGGCACCAGCAGGGTATCCGGCTGATCGGTCAGATGCAGCCGCACCCGGACGTATTGCCCCGGCAAGAGGGTATGTTTGGGGTTATCCACCGTGACGCGCATGGAGATCGTGCCGGTCGTCCGGTCGACCGTATTATCGACGAAAGTCAGCACGCCGGTGTATTGAGGGTCCGTCTGATTGGTGAGCAGGATATCCGCCTGGATCTTTCCCACCGCGCGGTACTTTTCGATCTCAACGAAGTCCCGCTCGCTGGGATTGAAGGTCGCGTAGATCGGATCGATCTGTACCAGCGTGTTGAGCTGGGTTCCGGCGGCATTGATCAAATTGCCTTCGAAGACCTGGCTCTTGCTGATGCGACCATCAAAGGGTGCGCGAATTTCGGTGTAGGCCAGATTGTTCTCGGCCGTCTGCACGGCTGCCTGATCGGCCGCCAGGGCGGCGATACCCTGGTTCATGTTGCTGGTCGTCTGGTCATGGGCATCCGCGGTGACCCAGCCCTGCTTTGCCAGCGTACCGTTGCGGGCATCCGTCGCCCGTGCGTATTGCAGGGCTGCCACATCCTTTTGCACCTGCGCCTTTGCCTGATCCAGCGCCGCCTGATAGTCGCGGGGATCGATCTTATAAAGCAGGTCGCCCTGCTTCACGTCGGCGCCGTCGGCGGCGCCGCGCTTCATCAGGTAGCCGGTGATCTTGGCCTGGATCGCCACCGTCCGGATCGCCTCGGTCGAGCCGACGAATTCCCGATAGACCGGAATGGTCATCTTGGCGACCGGCTTCACCGGCACCGGCAGACCGCGCGGCGGGCCACCCGGCGCCGCGGGCGCCGCCGCGGCGGTGGCAGGCGCCCCTGCCGGCTTGCCGTTGCTGCTATAGGCCTGGTAGCCGAACCAGCCCGCCGCTGCCACGACAATGAGGGCGACGATGGTGAAAAAACCTGAGATGCGCATGTTTCGTTTGTTCCTAATCGTCGCCATGCGCCGGTCCGGGCACCCCGTGCGCCCCGGTTCCGGGACCGGGCCTCGCCGGGCGGTCGGCGGCGGCCCGCTGTTCCGAGGACGTGTAGTCTTTCGCCCCGCGCCCTTCGCGCAGCCGTTCGATCGTGGCGTAGAAGATCGGCACGAAAGCCAGGCTGAGGATGGTCGCCGCCAGCATGCCGCCGAACACCGTGGTGCCGAGCGACTGGCGGCTGGCGGCACCGGCGCCGCTCGCGGTCATCAAGGGGACGACGCCCAGGATGAACGCGAAAGCGGTCATCAGAATGGGCCGCAGCCGCAGCCGTGCCGCATCCATCGCCGCCTCGATGATGCCGAGCCCCTCCTCCTCGCGGCGGCGCTTGGCGAACTCGACGATCAGGATGGCATTCTTGGCGGCGAGACCGATCAGCATGACCAGGCCGACCTGGGCATAGACGTCCATCTGCTTGCCGCGCAGCCACAAGGCGAGCACCGCGCCGAAGATCGCCAGGGGCACCGCCAGCATGACCATGAACGGCATCGACCAGCTTTCGTATTGCGCCGCCAGGAACAGGAACACGAAGACGATCGCGAAGCTGAAGATGATGATCGCCAGCGACCCGGCCTTCAGCTGCTGATAGGTGACACCGGTCCACTCATAGCCGAAATCCGACGGCAGGGCCGTGGCCGCCGCGCGCTGCATCGCGGCCACCGCCTGACCGGAGCTGTAGCCCGCTGCCGGACTGCCGTTGATCAGCGCCGAGCCATAGAGATTGTAATGCGGCACCGTTTCCGGACCGGTCGTCGGTGTCAATTGCCCCAGCGTGCTCAGCGGCACCATACCGCCCGTCGAGTTGCGGACGTAGAGCTTGCTGAGCGCATCCGTGTTCGACCGGGCATTCTGTTCGGCCTGCATGGTCACCCGGAACGTCCGCCCGAACAGGTTGAAATCGTTGACGTAGAGCGATCCCAGGAAAATCTGCAGCGTGTTGAACACGTCCGGCAAGTTGAGGCCGAGTAGCTTCGCCTTGGTGCGATCGAGGTTGTAATTCAGCTGCGGCGTCGCGGTACTGAAGGTCGAAAACAACGATTGCGGGGCGAGTTCCGGCTGCTTGCGCGCCTCCGCCAGCAGCGCCTGAGTGGCGTCGTTGAGCGCCTGCGAACCACGGCCCGCCAGATCCTCGACCTGGAATTCGAAGCCGCCGGTCGTGCCCAGACCGGGAATCGACGGCGGATCGAAACTGAGCGCGATGGCCGCCGGCAGACCCAGCAGCTTCGGCCGCAGGGCGGCGACCATGGCCGAAGCGCTTAGCCCCGCGCCGGACCGCTCGTCCCACGGCTTCAGCACCGCGAATTCCGCGGCACTGTTGGATTGCGAGGCGCCGGTGAGGAAGTTGAGGCCGGTGATCCGGATGACGTTCTGCACACCGGGCTGCTGCATCACGATATCCCGCACCTGGGAAGCGACCGCCTCGGTGCGCCCGAGCGCCGAGCCATCCGGCAATTGGATGACGACGAAGAAATACCCCTGATCCTCGACCGGCACGAAGGCGCTCGGCAGGCGGGTGAACAGCAGGTAGGTCACGACCAGGCCGCCGGCGAACACGATGAACATCAGCCAGGCCTTGCCGATGAGATGCTTGACCCCATTGGCGTAGCCATGCGCGGTCCGGTCGAAGGCGGTGTTGAACCAGCGGAACGGCGCGAATTTCGGTGCATGGCGCGGCTGCAGCAGCAGCGCGCACAAGGCGGGGCTGAGGGTGAGCGAGTTGAACGCCGAGATGCCGACGGAAATCGCGATGGTCAGCGCGAACTGATTGTAGAGGCGGCCGGTGATGCCGGGCAGGAACGCCACGGGCACGAAGACCGCCATCAGCACCGCGGTGGTGGCGACGATCGGCCCGGTGACCTCGCGCATCGCCGCCTTCGCGGCTTCCATGGACTTTAAGCCGTTTTCCAATTGTCGTTCGACGTTCTCCACGACCACAATCGCATCGTCGACGACCAGACCGATGGCCAACACCATGCCCAGCAAGCTGACCGTGTTCAGCGAAAAGCCGATTGCCAGCATAACGGCCAGCGTGCCGATCAGGGACACCGGGATGGCGATCGCCGGAATGAGAACGGTCCGCCAGCTCTGCAGGAAGATAAACACCACCGCGAACACCAGCAGCATCGCCTCGGCCAGGGTCACGACCACGTCATACATCGAGGCCGAGACGAACATCGTCGTGTCGTAGTTGATGTCGTAGCGGATGCCCGGTGGAAACCGCTGCGACAGCTCGACCATCTTGGCGCGGACCGCCTTGTCGAGATCGAGCGCGTTGGCACCCGGCAATTGGTAGATCGCCAGCAGCACCGTCGACCTATCATCGGCATAGGCGGACTGGGAATAGGACAACGACCCCAGCTCAACCCGGCCGACATCGCGCAGCCGCACCGTCGCGTTGCTGGCGGTGGCGGCGCGGATAATGATGTCCTCGAATTGTTTGGGGTCGCTCAACCGGCCGAGCGCGTTGATCTGCAACTGGAAGGCCTGGTCGGGCGGTGACGGCGCCGCGCCGAGCTTGCCGGCAGCGACCTGTATGTTCTGTTCGGCGATGGCGCTCTGAACGTCGACGGCCGTCATGCTGAGCTTGGCCAGTTTGTCGGGATCCAACCAAATGCGCATGGAATAGCGCTTTTCGCCGAAGATCGTCACGTCGCCCGCCCCCGGCAGGCGCTTGATCGGGTCGACCAGCTGCAGATAGGCGTAATTGCTCATGGTCACCTGGTCGACCGAATTATCCGGCGAGGTCAGGTTGACGATCAGCGTGAAGCTGGGGTTCTTCTTGACGATCGTGATGCCGCCCTGATTGACGATGCTGGGCAGCGAGGCGGTCGCCTGGGAGACGCGGTTCTGCACATCGACGGCGGCGATATCGAGCGAATAGCCGACATTGAACGTGATGGTGATGCTCGACGTGCCGTCATTGGCACTGACCGAGGACATATACGCCATACCCGGCACGCCGTTGATCTGCTGCTCGAGCGGCGTCGTCACCGTATTGGCGACGACCTGGGCGCTGGCGCCGGGATATGTGGCGCTGACCGATACCTGCGGCGGCGTGATATCGGGGAATTGCGCCACCGGCAGCAACTCATACCCGATGATCCCGCACAGGACGGTGATGATCGCGATAACCGACGCAAAGATCGGCCGTTCGATGAAGAAATTCACCACGGTCGCTGGTCTCCATTAGCGATGTGCCGACCAAGCTTTGACGACGTCGGTCTATGTGAAATACCGCCCGGCGATAACAGCCGGTCTTGCGTAACCCGATCTACCCGATGCCGGATCGGACGTCTTAGTCCGACCTTGAAAATGCCGCATTGCGAAATAGCGTCACAGACATCGTGCTGACCGGCGATTTTGCAATGGCTGGCGCGATCTCAACGAACCATTTCAAGCTGGTTCAGATAAACGCAGGATGCGGGCGTGTCCAGGGTAAACTGAACCGTTCAGTTCTAGCCGATCCGCCACGGGCGTGGGGATCGACCCTAACCGCCTGGCAACACCAGGATTTCCGGCTGTGCCGGCAGGGTCGCTCGCGAAATCACGACATCGCGCTCCTCGCTCAGGCGGATCGTGTAGCGGTCCCGAACCAAGGCCAGAAACGGCTCGAGCACGCTGCGATTGAAGTAGTGCATGGGGATGACCAGCGGCGCATGCAGTTGATCCAGCACAGCCGCCATGTCCGCGTGGCTCATCGTCCATTCGCCATCGACCGGCGCCATCACGATATCGATCTGCCCCAGGGCGGCGAGATCTTCCGCCGTCAGCAAATGATGCAGGTGGCTGAGATGCGCGATGCATAAGCCGGCGGTCTGAAACAGGAAGATCGAGTTGCCGTTGATCTCGGTTCCGCCGCGAGCGCGATCCCGGATGTTGGTCGGCAGGTTGCCGACATGCATGTCGCGATAGGTGAGGTCGATATGCGCCGGCTCGGCGGTTTCCGACCAGCCATGCAGCACGTATTTGATGCGCGGATCCGGATTGTTCGTGTAGTGCGTCGAATGCGCGTGGTTCATCGTCGCGATATCCGGCGGGTCCGCCGGAATGTTGTAGCCGTTATAATCGGTCACCGCGGTGACATGCTGGGGTGATTCGATCAGGAAGCTGGCATGCCCCAGAAAGGTGATCGACACCTGTTCGGGCGCATCGGCGATGAAACTGGCCGGGATGAACAGCGAGCGCCCGCTCGGCCGGCTGGCGACCTCGGGCATGCACCCCGCGGCGGTGGCGGACCGCATCGGCACCCCCAGACCGGCCGCCAGGAGCAGAACGGCCGCCAGGAGGTGAGCTGTCAGGAGCCGGGCTGGTAGGAGTCTGGCTGGTGGTAGAAGGCTGGCCGCCGGAAAAGGCGGCGCGGCGAAACATCTCGGGAAGCCCACCAGCCCAGTCATGACGAAGCCTCCCGGTCAACCAGCCTGCGGAGTCGGCAGCCCCATGATGGTACATCGAGAGGGCCGCGATCGGCGCGAAAAATTGATGACACCGGCGGGGGTGCCGCTGGTTCGTCCGCGCACCCTATGGCAAGGGGCGGCGAGACCGTGCGACAGTCCGCTTAACCTGTGTCAAATCCCTGCCCGGCAGGAGCACCGCCGTGATCGCAAATGCCCGAATGTATTCGGTGACGCCGGAGATCGGCGCGCTGTGGCGAGATCTTCTCGGCGCCGTGATCCGGCGCAGCGGCGCCGATGTCGATCTGGTCGAGCATCCGGCACCGCAGCCGATCGAGCCGCTCTGGGCGCGGCCCGACAAGGCGGCGGTGCTGATGTGCGGACTGCCGTTCAGCCTGGCGGAGGCGACCATCCCGGTCGCGGCACCGGTCCCGAGTCCGGCGGCTTATGGCGGCCGGCCGGTTTATTGGAGTGAGCTGGTGGTGCGCCGCGACAGCCCGTTCCATCGGCTGGAAGATGTCTTGGGCGGTCGACTGGCCCTCACCTCTCCCGGCAGCCAATCGGGCTGCATCGCAGCCCTGACGCTTTTCGCGGGGATCGACCGCCCCGCCCCGCTCTTCGCCGAGATCGTCGGGCCGACGGTGACGCCGCAGGGCTCGATCCAGGCGGTGCTGGATGGCCGGGCCGATGTGGCGCCGATCGATGGCTTCGCCCTCGGTCTGTTGCGCCACCATGCGCCGGAGATCGCCGAGGGTGTCAGAACGATAGCCCATACGGCGACAACGCCGATCCCGCTCTTCGTCGCCTCGCCCGGTTCGGAAGCGGCATTGGCGGAGACGCTCTTGACCGCGCATGACGATGCCGAACTACGCGACTTGATGGCCGCCGTCCTGGTCGAGCGCTTCGTCGCGGTCCAGGCGGACGACTACCGGCCGCTGCGTGAGACACGCCGGCGCAGCCTGGCCTATTGGCGGGATCGGCCACTTGCCGAGACCATCCCGCCGGCCTTCCAGCTTGCCCCGTGAGGGTCCCCCTTAAAGACTGACCGCCCCCCGGTCGCGCGTCGGCTGCCAACGCAGCAGCCGTGCCTCCAGCCTGCCGGCGGCGAAATTGGCCGCGAGCACGAAGCCCAGCAGAATGGCGATGCCCGCGAACACGCCGGCCGGGTCATAGCTCGCCGAGGCCTCGTGGATGAACAGCCCAAGCCCCTCGGTCGAGGCGGTAAACTCACCGACGATGACGCCAATGACGCTGTAGGGCAGCGCCATCCTCATGCCCATGATGAGGAAGGGGGTCGAGGCCGGCAGGTAGACGTGCCGGGTGAGCTGGGTCTGGCCGGCGCCCATGATGCGCGCCAGATCGATCAGCTGCCGATCGATCGCGCGCACGCCCATGAACACGTTGAAGAAGATCAGAAAGAACACCATCAACCCGGCCAGGGCGACCTTGGAGCCGATGCCGATGCCGAACCAGATGATGAACAGCGGCGCCAGCGCGATCTTGGGCACGCTGTAGAACGCCATCACATAGGGCTCGAACACCCGGGCGAGGCCGGGGGAGCGGCCGAGCGCATAGCCGGTGGCGGCCCCCAGCAGCACGCCGATGCCATAGCCCAGCACCAGTTCCTCGCCGGTCACGGCGAGGTTGTGCCACAGCTCGGCACTGGCCCCGAGTTCGACCAGCCGCGCGGCGATGGCGCTGGGCCGGCTGACATAGAGTTCGCGGATCAGCCGGCCGGACGCCCATTCCCAAAATGCCAGGAAGACCAGCGCCGGCAGGAACGGCACGACCACGCGCCCGATGGTGCCACGCCAATCGCGGCCGCGCGGCGGAACACGGTCGACCGGTACCGCCTCGGGGGGAGTTATCGGGGACGATGTGGAGCCGACCTCAGGCGGCGTCATCGACGACCTCCGTCCGGAAGATGCGCCAGACCTCCTCATAGGCCGCCGTGAAGCCGGGCATCTTGAATGGTTCGAACACGTCGCGCGGACGGGGCAGCGGCACCTGGAAATCCGCTTTCACCACGGTCGGCCGGCGGCTCAGCAGCACGACGTTATCGGCGAGCGTGATCGCCTCGACCAGATCATGGGTCACGAACAGGATGGTCGAGCGCCGTCGCTCCCACAGCCGCAGCAGATCGGCATGCATCAGCAGGCGCGTCTGGGCGTCGAGCGCCCCGAACGGCTCGTCCATCAGCACGATATCGGGCTCGTAGATCAGGGTGCGGATGATCGAGGCGCGCTTCTGCATGCCGCCCGACAGCTGATGCGGGAAATGGTCCTCGAAGCCGGCCAGCCCGACCTGCCGCAACAACAGGTCGCAGCGCGCCCGCCGCTCCGCCGCCGGCACGTCGCGCAGCAGCAGCGGCAGCTCGACGTTCTGGCGCAGCGTGTACCAGGGAAACAGCATCGCCTGCTGCGGCACGAAACCGATCCGGTCATTCACGCCGGTGATCGGCGCGCCGAACTGGCTCACCGTGCCGCCGCTCGGGCGCAACAGCCCGGCGGCGAACTGCAGCAACGTGCTCTTGCCGCAGCCGCTGGGGCCGACCACGGCGGTGAACCGGCCCGCGCCGACCGAGAGCGAGATATCGGCGATGACCGGAACCACCCGGCCCGGCCGCCCTTTGGCCGGCGGTGCCGCGAAGGAGTGCCGGATGTCCCGGAATTCGAGGGCGACGGGAATATCGGCGTCCATGGTCATTCGGTGTCGTTCCCCGCGCTCGCCCTTCTGTCCGATAGGCGAAGAAGTATCTGGGATACGAGACGGTTCGGATAGGGGGCGGTCACCCGTCATCCGAAGAAATTCGCCGCGTCCCCTCATCCGCTTCACGTCATCCAGTTTGCCTGGCCGGTATGAGCCGAATACGGCTGACGCGCTGGCAACCGTGTGGACGCGCGGCGCGACATTAGCGTCCAAGGCCAGATCGTGCTATGGTATAGCCCTGAAATGGATCATCTCATGACGCGCGATGAAGCTATAACTCGACTGAAGAAGTCGGAGCCGGCCTTGAAGAAGGCTGGCGTTAAACATCTCTATTTGTTTGGTTCCACAGTTCGTGATGAGGCCCGTCCGGATTCTGACATTGATTTGTTCTTTGATTACGAATACGGGACGATGGGCCTCTACGAATTGATGGATATCAAGGATTTGGCAGCCGAGATACTTGGCACCAAGACGGATATGATTCCCCGCGCCGGCCTTCACCATATCTTACGGCAGCGCATCGAAGCATCGGCCCTGCAGGTATTTTGATGTCGCAACGATCGCATGAGCCGCGCTTGCGGGACATGGTCGAGGCGATCAAGCATATCCGTAGCAAGTTGGACGACATCTCACTGGAGATCTTTCAAGGCGATCTTGATCGGCGGCGGATCGTCGAACGCAACGTCGAGATTATTTCCGAAGCGAGCCGCCGGCTGCCCGACGATCTGAAAGACCGGCATCCCGAAATACCGTGGAAGAAGGTTGCCGGCATCGGCAATGTCTTGCGACACGATTATGAAAACGTGGTCCCCGATGCCCTGTGGAAGCTCGCCCGCGATGATCTTCCCGCGCTGGAAAAGGCGTGCGAGGCCGAGTTGATGCGGGAGAAGATACGACAACGGGAGCCGCAGTACCGAGATCCAGAGGGCTACACCCCCTGACGTAGTTCTTGCGGCAGGATTGACCGGCGATACTGCTTCAATGCCGCGAGTTCCTTGGCATTGATGCGCGTCATGAAGCAGTCGCCCCGGGGACTGGAGTGCGCTCCGTATTTTCCCATTAGGTATTGTGTAGTTCCCTGTCCCTATGTTCCCATGCAGTCCCGATCGCACTCAAATACGGCCTCGTCCAGATCTGACGTCGTATAGAAAGCCGTCGATATGGACAGGGGGCTTCTTACCTCGCCTTGTGTGGTATACGGAGCCGTAGACATGAATGGGGAGCTTCGCTAAAGGCTCGTGGCAACCAACCACCGCAGTATGGACGCCGATGCACATTGGAGACTTGTAGTGCGATTAAGACGTGTCTGTTCGTGGTTTCTGCTGTCGTTGGTAGGGGTCGTATTATCCGGATGCGATGATAACCCCCAGTTTAGGGAATACTGGTATAGCGGGACTCAAATTGGCGTAGAGGCTTGTATCGAAAGAAATTTTTCGTCGTTAGTGGATAAAGATACATTAAAAGAAAGCTGCGTTCAGAAGCATAGGCATGCTACGTCTGGCAGTATGCTATCGGTCACTTTGGCCGCATCATACGCTTTCTTTGGTCCTGAACTTCATTTATATTTATTCAATGGGTCGAAGGACCAAATCATAACGCAAGTTGATTTTATTGTTTCGATAGCCCAGCCGGATGGACCTGATCTCGTTCTCAAACGTTCGGCCACTTCTTTATGGGTGATGCCCGGCTCATCGAGTAACAGCAATGTCTTTACTGTGTTTAAAACAGATGTGACCTTGTCCCAGAAGGCAAATGAGCTGTTGAGGGCAGGTTCCAAACACACCTGGGACTTAACGAATATCAGCGCCGTTCAATATAAATTGAGGGATTGACACCAACCCACTGAGTGAACCCGCCCATGGTGATATCACCCCCTTATTTAAGAGCGTTTACCTTAGCTCATTCCTTATTTAAAGCTAAGAGGAAGTTGCTTAAATAATGGGAGTGATCAAAGGGGATTAAAGGGCACTATACGTAAATCGGCGTCCGCGTTCAATTGTCAGGAGCATCGCCGCCAACCGACCGAACGCCGTCTCGGCTGCGTCCCCATATGTCGCGTGCGAATGTGACGATAGCCCGGCAAGCAGGGCAATCCCCAATCGTCAGACAATCGTTCGCTCAGCGGCATTGGCGCTTGATCGCGCCTCCCCCATACTGGCGCGAAGCTGGCCGGGTCAACGGGCCGGACGATAAAATCAGGGAGAACAGCATGCGCCTCGGAATGACCGCCCCGCTGATCGCGGCCGGGTTGGCCGCCCTTATCGGCACCGCCGCCCCGGCCTTTGCCTATGACGGTCTTGTCCAAAAGCAGACCTTCGAAATGACCGGCCCCTATCAGACCGTGGGCGGCCGGACGATCAAGCAGGTGCGCGTCGGCTATGAGACGATCGGCACGCTGAACGCCGCCGGCGACAACGCCATT
>DATMGU010000084.1:0-24421 GCA_035555315.1 Allostellaceae bacterium | reverse complement strand
TCCGATCCTGTTCCTGCACCTGTTCTGGTTCTTCGGGCATCCCGAGGTCTACATCATGATCCTGCCGGGCTTCGGCATGGTCAGCCACGTGATCTCGACCTTCTCCAAGAAGCCGATCTTCGGCTATCTGGGGATGGCCTATGCCATGGTCGCGATCGGTGTCGTGGGCTTCGTCGTCTGGGCGCATCATATGTATACGGTCGGCCTGGACGTCGACACGCGGGCCTATTTCACCGCGGCGACCATGGTCATCGCGGTGCCGACCGGCATCAAGATCTTCTCGTGGATCGCCACCATGTGGGGCGGCTCCCTCGAGTTCAAGACGCCGATGCTGTTCGCGATCGGCTTCATCTTCCTGTTCACCGTGGGCGGCGTCACCGGTGTCGTGCTGTCCAATGCCGGCGTCGACGTCGCCTTGCACAACACCTATTACGTGATCGCGCATTTCCATTACGTGCTCAGCCTGGGCGCCGTGTTCGGGATCTTCTCCGGCTTCTACTACTGGTTCGGGAAAATGTCGGGCCGGCAGTACAATGAGACGTTCGGCCAGATCCATTTCTGGCTGACCTTCATCGGCGTCAACCTGACCTTCTTCCCGATGCACTTCCTGGGGCTCGCCGGCATGCCGCGCCGCTATGTCGACTACCCGGAGGCGTTCGCCGGTTGGAACATGGTCGCGTCGATCGGCTCCTACATCTCGTTCGCCGCGACCCTGTTCTTCGTGTTCACGGTGATCCACACCTTGGTCGCGGGCAAGCGCATCGGCGCCAACCCGTGGGGTGAAGGGGCGACGACCCTGGAATGGACGGTCAGTTCGCCGCCGCCGTTCCACACCTTCGACGAATTGCCGATCGTCAAGTAGCGGGGCGGTCGTTGTCCGACGTAACCACTTCAGACTTCGACGTCGGCGTCGCCTATGGCGGTGCCGACGTCGCTGATTACTGGGCACTGCTGAAGCCGCGGGTGATGTCGCTCGTGGTGTTCACCGGCTTTGCCGGCCTCTACGTCGCGCCGGGCCATCTGCATCCGGTTCTGGCGGCCGTGGCGATCCTGTGCATCGCCGTGGGTGCCGGGGCGTCGGGCGCCATCAACATGTGGTACGACCGCGACATCGACGCGGTGATGTCGCGCACCCAGGGACGGCCGATCCCGTCCGGCCGGGTGGCGCCGGGCGAGGCGCTGGGCTTCGGCATCGTGCTGGCGGTCGCCTCGGTCATCGTGATGGGCTTGGCGGTCAATCTGGCGGCGGCGGCCCTGCTCGCCGGCACCGTGCTGTTCTACGTGCTGATCTACACCGTCTGGCTGAAGCGCCGGACGCCGCAGAACATCGTGATCGGCGGGGCCGCCGGCGCCTTTCCGCCGATGATCGGCTGGGCCGCCGTGACCGGCGATATCAGCCTCGCCTCGATCGTGCTGTTCAGCCTGATCTTTTTCTGGACGCCGCCGCATTTCTGGGCGCTGGCCCTGTTCCGCTCCGGCGATTACGCCAAGGCCGGCGTGCCGATGCTGCCGGTGGTGGCGGGGGCGCGCGAAACCAAGCGGCAGATGTTCCTCTATACCCTGGTGCTCTGGCCGCTGGCCGTGGCGCCGGCGCTGTTGGGCATCGCCGGGTCGGTCTACCTCGCCGTCGCCGTGACGCTCAGCCTGATCTTCACCGGCTTCGCCGTGCGGGTCTGGTTCGATGCGAGCGACCGGATGGCGAAGCGTATGTTCGGCTTTTCGATCCTCTATCTGTTCACGCTGTTCGCGGTCCTGATCCTGGACCATACGCCCGACGGCAACGGCCTGTTCGCGAGCCTGTGGCATCCATGAACGGCGAGTATCTCAGCGTGGCGGCGACCGAGGCGCTGATGCGCCGCCGCAAGTCGCGCAACCGCGCCGTGCTGTTGGTCCTGCTGGGCCTGGTGGCCTTGTTCTATGTGATCACCATCGTGCGCATCCGGGTCGGGAACTGAGGATGGCCGCGCGCCCCTTACGCCATGGCCGGACCGCGGCGGCGCTCGTCGCCGTGGTTTTCGCCATGGTCGGTCTCGCCTTCGCATCGGTGCCGCTCTATCGCCTGTTCTGCAGTGCCACCGGCTTCGACGGCACGACGCAGCGCGCCGACGCCGCCCCCGGCGCGGCGGCGAACGGCCGGACGATTACCGTGCGGTTCAACGCCGACAAGGATCCGAGCCTGCCCTGGCGGTTCGAGCCCATGCAGCATGACGTGACCGTGCGTCTGGGCGAGCCGCAGCTGGTGACGTTTCGCGCGACCAATCTGGGCAAGACGCCGCTGACCGGCACCGCCACCTATAATGTGACGCCGCTGACCACCGGGCTGTATTTCGACAAGATCGAATGCTTCTGCTTCACCCAGCAGACCTTGCAGCCCGGCGAGACGGCGGAGCTGCCGGTGACGTTCTTCGTCAATCCGGAGATCGAGAACGACCCGAACACCCGGAACATCAGCACGATCACCTTGTCCTACACGTTCTTTCCGGCGAAAAATCCTGCGCCGAAGTCGCAGGCGAGTATCAACGTTCCAACGACCCGCACCCCCTAGACCCGCACCCCGTAGAAGAGTCCCCAGACGATGAGCGAAACCACCGTCAGCCATCCCAAGCACCAATATCACCTGGTCAGTCCCAGCCCCTGGCCGTTGGTTTCGGCGCTTTCCGCCGGCCTGATGGCGGTCGGTGCCGTGCTGTGGATGCATGGGCATGGCTGGGAACTGTTGCTGGCCGGCTTTCTCTGCGTGCTGGCCTGCATGGCCTTGTGGTGGCGCGACGTCATCAACGAGGGCACCTATCAGGGCTTCCACACGCCGATCGTCCAGCTGGGCCTGCGCTACGGCATGACCTTGTTCATCGCGTCGGAGGTCATGTTCTTCGTCGCGTTCTTCTGGGCGTTCTTCGATTCGAGCCTGTTTCCCAAGGCGGCGACCGGTGGTGTCTGGCCGCCCAAGGGCATCACGCCGTTCGACCCGTTCCACCTGCCCTTCCTCAATACCCTGATCCTGCTGCTGTCCGGCACGACCGTCACTTGGGCGCATCATTCGATGATCGAGGGCGATCGGCGCGGCGTATTGCAGGGCCTCGGCATCACCGTGCTGTTGGGCCTGTCCTTCACCACGTTGCAGGCGATCGAATACAGCGATGCCGCCTTCTCGTTCGGCGGCAACATCTTCGGCGCCACCTTCTTCATGGCGACCGGCTTCCACGGCTTCCATGTCATGGTCGGTACCATCTTCCTGGCGGTCTGCTGGTTCCGCGCCTATCGCGGCGATTTCAAGCCGGATCACCATTTCGGCTTCGAGGCGGCGGCCTGGTACTGGCATTTCGTCGATGTCGTCTGGCTGTTCCTGTTCGTCTGCGTCTATTGCTGGGGCGGCGGGTCGGGGGCGGGCGCGCAGTAAGCACCCTTCGTGACGGGGCCGACAGACCGCTGGGACGACGGCGCGTCGGCTTCGATCCTGACGGCGGCCCTGCGCTGCCGGTGCCCGCGCTGCGGCAAGGGGCCACTCTATAGCGGGCTCTTGGATGTGCGGCCGAGCTGTTCGGTGTGCGGCCTGGATCTCTCGGCCAATGATGCCGGCGACGGGGCCTCGGCCTTCGTCATCCTGATCCTGGGCGCCATCGTGATCGGCCTCGCCTTCTGGGTCGAGGTGACGTTCAGCCCGCCGCTCTGGCTGCATATCGTGTTGTGGGGCCCGACCATTCTCGTCGGCTCGATCGTCCTGCTGCGCTGGGTCAAGGCCGGGCTGATCGCCCAGCAATACCGCGTGCGCGGCATGGACAAGGGCGTCGACCCCTGATCCGCGCGCCGCTGCGACCCATATGGTACACAGACCCGAAATGACCGAGTGCGCATTATGATCGTGCTGTCGGCGCCCGTGATCGGCGGGCGGTTCCGTTTTACCCTCTGGCCGACCCTGTTCACCATTCCCGCGGTGCTGCTGATGCTTGGCCTCGGGACCTGGCAGGTGCAGCGCCTCGCCTGGAAGACCGGCCTGATCAACGCGCGCGAAGCGGCGATCCATGCCGACCCGACGCCGCTGCCCCATAGCCTGGCCGAGGCGCGGCCGCTCGATTTCCATCGGGTGAGCACCGGCGGGACATTTCTCAACGACAAGGAATTCTATGTCGGCGCCTTGTCGCCGCGCGGCAATGAGGGCTTCCAGATCGTCACGCCGCTGCGCCTGGCCGACGGCTCGCTGCTGCTGGTCAATCGCGGCTGGGTTCCGGACAAGCAGAAGGACCCGGCGACCCGGGCGGTAGGCCAACTCACCGGTCCGGTCGAGATCGATGGCGTGCTGCGCGTTCCGGTGACGCCGACCGGTTTCATCGTGCCGACCAATCGCCCGGCGGAGAATTTCTGGTTCTGGGTCGATCCCGCCGCCATGGCCGGGGCGGGCTATCTCGACAAGGTGCTGCCGTTCTTCATCGAGGCAGGGGCCGCGGCCAATCCGGGCGGCTATCCGATGGGCGGCCAGACGCGCATTTCGCTGCCGAACGATCATCTGCAATACGCCATCACCTGGTACATGTTGGCGGTGGCGCTGGTCGTGGTCTACTTCGTCTATCACTACCGCAAACCTGGCTCGGAGGCCGACAAGGATTGATCGCACCTGCCACCGCCACCGCTTACGGCCGGCTCGAAGCGCGGTTCCGGAGGCTTGGCGCGCTCGATGAGGCCGCGGCCGTGCTGGGCTGGGATCACGCCACCATGATGCCGACCGGCGGCGCCGAGGCGCGGTCGGAGCAACTGGCGACCTTGAAGCTGGTCTGCCACGAGATCCTGACCGATGCGGCGCTGGACGACCTGTTCGGGGCGGCCGAGGGCCAGAACGACCTGGATGCCTGGCAGCGCGCCAATCTCGCCGAGATGCGGCGCGACTGGCGGCACGCGACCGCGACGCCGACGGATTTGGTCGAGGCGAGTTCCAAGGCGGCGTCGACCTGCGAGATGGTCTGGCGCGAGGCCCGGCCGGCCAATGATTTCGCCCGGGTGCTGCCGCATCTGGAAGAGGTATTGCGGCTGACGCGGGAGGTTGGTGCCGCGAAAGCCGCAGCCCTCGGCCGGTCGCTCTACGACGCGCTGCTCGATGGCTACGAACCGGATGGCAGCGCCGCCGTGATCGACCCGCTGTTCGACGATCTGGCGGCGTTCCTGCCCGGCTGCATCGCCACGGCGCTGGAGCGCCAGGCCGCCGCCCCGCCGCCGCTGGCGCTCGCAGGGCCGTTTCCGGTCGAAGCGCAGCGCAAGGTCGGCCAGAAGCTGATGGCGGCGCTGGGGTTCGATTTCGAGCATGGTCGCCTCGATGTCAGCGCGCATCCGTTCTGCGGCGGCACGCCCGACGATGTGCGGATCACCACCCGCTATGACGAGGCCGATTTCGGCCGCGCGCTGATGGGCGTACTGCATGAGACCGGCCATGCCCTCTATGAGCGCGGCCTGCCCGTGGCTTGGCGCCGCCAGCCGGTCGGCCGCGCGCGGGGCATGAGCGTGCATGAAAGCCAGTCGCTACTGATCGAAATGCAGGTCTGCCGCAGCCGCGAATTTCTGGAATTCGCCGCCCCGATCCTGCGCGACGCGTTCGGTGGTGGCAGCGGGGGCGGCGGCAGCGGCCCGACCTGGGACGCGGACAATCTCTACCGCGCCAACACCCGGGTCGCGCGCAGCCTGATCCGCGTCGATGCGGACGAGGTGACCTATCCCGCGCATGTCATCCTGCGCTATCGCCTCGAACAGGCGATGATCTCCGGCGACCTCGCCCCCCGCGACCTGCCCGGCGCCTGGCGTGAGGGCATGCTGGCCCTGGTCGGCACCGCGCCGCCGGACGATGCCGACGGGTGCCTGCAGGACATCCACTGGTATTGCGGGCTGTGGGGCTATTTCCCGACCTATACGCTGGGCGCCATGACCGCCGCGCAATTGTTCCAGGCGGCCTGCCAGGCGGTGCCCGATCTTCGCCCCGGCATCGCGCGCGGCAACTTCGCCCCGCTGCTCGACTGGCTACGCCGCCACGTCCACGGCCGCGCCTCGTCGATCAGTGCCACGCAGCTGCTGACCGAGGCGACCGGCAGGCCGCTCGACGCGGCGGTGTTCCGGGGGCATTTGGAGCGGCGGTATTTAGGCGCGTAGGGATGATGAGATCTACCATTCGATCTTGTCGGCGTCGAAGTTCAGGTATTCCGCCATCTTGGTGATATAGAGCTGATAGAGACCGGCATACTTTTGATACTCGGGACTCTGAACTTCCGGCCTTTGGAAGCGCACGCATTCCTGGATGAACCTGTTCAAACTATCGGTTTTCCCCAGGCGCATCAGTAATGCCGGGGTGGAATACCGCTGAGCGTGGATGAACACATTATAGCGCAGGGCACTTTCCGCGAGGGCTTCCAACGTGAGGTTCGACTGGATGAACTCGTATCCCTGGTCCCGGATACGAGCGACGAGATCATCCGCGACCTTCTCAGGTGGATGGTCTTTCAGGTGGCACCATGATGCCACCTTGTAAACCTCGACAGGGTCACCGATCAGTTCGCTGAGTGACGCCATCACTGTCGCCGGCCCGATGATGGATTTTTTGATGTTGTTATAGGGCTCCGTATAGACTTGCTTGGCCACATGGTAGAGGGCGTCGTTTATCTCGAAATTTATGATTCCAACGCGCGGCGAAAACGAGGAGGGGCCATTCTCAAGCACAATCCATCCTCGCCATTTTTTATCTATGTCTTTGACGAAAACGTCAGGAATTTTTCGAGTAAACCCATCTTCCTCAAGCGAAAATTTCATCAGGTTAGATACGGTCTTATTTGGCTTTTCGGAGATGGTGAGGCCTGAATTCGACATGATCTGGATCCGCATGATCACCGGCGGAGCGGCGGTATCTGGGGGCGTAGGGATGGCGAGATCTACCATTCGATCTTGTCAGCGTCGAAGTTTAGGTGTTCCGCCATCTTATTTATGTACGTCTTGTACAAAACGGCCATGTTTTGAAATTTTTCATCGTATTGATCGTGGCATGGCTTAACAAATTTGTTCAATAGGTCGACTTTCCCCAGCCGCATCAGGAGTATTGGGGTCGAGTATTGTTGAGCGTGGCCAAATTTGTTGTAGTGGAGTGCGCTTTCCGTCAATGATTCGAGCGTAAGATTCGATCGGATGAATTCGTACCCCTTTTCCCGTATAGCCTCCATGAGATCTTTCGCAGCGGTCTCAGCCGGATAATCATTGAGGTTACTCCAGGACGCTGTTCTTGAGACGGCGCCGGGGTCACCAATAAGCTCTGCCAGTAAGGTCATCACTGTTGGCGGCCCGAGGTTGGTTTTTTTGGGGCTATTATCTGGCGCTGCGTAAACCTCCTTAAGCACATGATAAAGGGCGTCGTGAATCTCTAAATTCATGACGCCTATTCTGGGGGAGATAGACGATGATCCACTGGAAAGAGCGATCCAACCTCTCCAATTTTTATCAAAATTTTTAACATAAATCTGACCGGCCTTATGAAGAAAGCCGTCCGACTCTAAGCCTGACTTGATAAAATCAAGGACATAGTGCTGCGATTCTTTCGACATTCAAGATACCTCCCCTCCTTCTTTTCGGGGCAAATGAAAAATGTATCAATTGGGAGGGTCGATGCGATCGACATGTACTTTGAGGGTGCTGCGGCAGCGTCTTTGTCCTGGATGTCCTGCCTATCCACACCTTATCACCGCGCCATCAGGAAATGGAACAAAAGAAGAACTATTCGGATCAAGCTCGGACCGCCCGGCACCTGACAGCCTCCCGCGCCGCCCGCCGTCGCCTCGGACGGCCCCGTCGCACCCCACCCATCCCTCCCGCGCAGTTGCGACGCTACGACCCCGGCGATAGGGTGGTCCCGGCGCGGTATTGACCCGCGTCCTTGTCACGGATTTCCCGAACTTGCGCTACATCAGCACCCGATCCGCCCCCGATACCCAGCCCGAACTCGGCTTCGAAGACGTGTTGCTGGCCGGGCTCGCCCCCGATGGCGGGCTTTATGTGCCGGCGAGCTGGCCGGTCTTCACCGCCGACGAGATCCGGGCGATGGGCCGGTTGAGCTATCCGGAGCTCGCCGCCGCCGTCATGCAGCCTTTCGTCGGCGACGCCATCGCGCCGGCGGATCTCACCCGGCTCGTTACCGAGGCCTATGCCGGGTTCGGCCATCCGGCGGTGGTGCCGCTGCGCCAGCTCGGCACCCATGATTGGCTGCTCGAGCTGTTTCATGGGCCCACCCTGGCCTTCAAGGATATGGCGTTGCAGGTGCTGGGGCGGCTGTTCGACCAGGTGCTGACCCGGCGTGGTGAGCGGGTCACCATCGTCGGGGCCACCTCGGGCGATACCGGCTCCGCCGCGATCGAGGCCTGCCGGGATCGTGCCTCGGTCGATATCTTCATCCTCTATCCGCAGGGCCGCACCTCGGAGGTGCAGCGGCGGCAAATGACCACGGTCGAGGCACCGAACGTCTGGACCATCGCCGTCGACGGCACTTTCGACGATTGCCAGGATCTGGTGAAGGCGATGTTCGGCGATGCCGGGTTCCGGCATCGGCTGAACTTGTCGGCGGTGAACTCGATCAATTGGGCCCGGATTCTCGTCCAGACCGCCTATTACTTCGCCGCCGCCGTGGCGTTGGGCGCGCCGGATCGACCGGTGTCCTTCGCCGTGCCGACCGGCAATTTCGGCAATGTCTATGCCGGCTGGGTCGCGCGCCGCATGGGATTGCCGATCGAGCAACTGGTGATCGGCACCAACCGTAACGATATCCTGTATCGTTACGTCGAGACCGGCCGCATGGCGGTCTCGACGGTCGAACCCAGTTTCAGCCCGAGCATGGATATCCAGGTCTCCAGCAATTTCGAACGCCTCTATCACGACGTGGCCGGTGGCGACGGCGCCGCGGTCGCCGCCGCGATGGCGGCATTCCGGGCGACCGGCAGCCTGCCGGAGGATCACGGTCGCTGGCAGCGGGTACGCGAGGCGATCTCCGCCCACCGGGTCGACGACGCGGCGACCGGTGCCATGATCGCCCGCGTCTATGCCGAGACCGGCGAGATCCTGGACCCGCACAGCGCCATCGCGGTCGCGGCGGCACGGGCCCTCGGCCGGCACAACGGCACGCCGATGGTGGCACTCGCCAGCGCGCATCCCGCGAAGTTTCCCGAGGTGGTGACCGAAGCGACGGGCATCCATCCGGCCTTGCCGCCGGCCATGGCCGACCTCTTGGACCGGCCGGAGCGGATCAACCGCCTGCCGGCCGATCTGGCGGCGGTCCAGCGTTTCGTCAGCGACCGCGCCGTGCTCGGCCGGCGCAATACCCCTTAAGCGCGAGCCGCACCTCCCCATGAGAAGTTTGTCCGTATGAGCGTGAAAGTCACCACCCTGTCTTCCGGCATGCGTGTCGTCACCGATGCCATGGACGGGGTCGAAAGTGCCTCGATCGGCGTCTGGGTCGATGTCGGCACGCGCAACGAGCCGGCCGAGATCAACGGCGTCGCCCATCTCCTGGAGCATATGGCCTTCAAGGGAACCGAGCGACGCAGCGCCCAGGCCATCGCCGAGGAGATCGAGACCGTCGGCGGCCATCTCAACGCCTATACCTCGCGCGAACAAACCGCCTATTACGCCAAGGTGCTGAAGGAGGACGTGCCGCTCGCCGTCGATATCCTGGCGGATATCCTGCAGCATTCGGTGTTCGACGAGGCCGAGCTCAACCGCGAGCGGACGGTGATCCTGCAGGAGATCGGCCAGGCGCAGGACACGCCCGACGACGTGATCTTCGATCACTTCCAGGAACGCGCCTTCCCCGACCAGGCGATGGGCCGCCCGACCCTGGGGGAGGCGGAGATCATCCGCGCGATCGCCCCGGGCACGGTCGCCGACTATATGCATGCGCATTACTCCGCCTCGCGCATGGTGCTGGCGGGCGCCGGCCGGGTCGATCACGACCGGCTGGTGGACCTCGCCGATAAGGCGTTCAACGCGTTGCCGCCCGCCCGCCCGGCACCGGTCGAGCCGGCGCGCTATGATGGCGGCGATTTCCGCGACGCGCGGGAGTTGGAGCAGGTTCATCTGGTGCTGGGCTTCCCCTGCGTCTCCTATACCGACCCGGATTATTACGCGACCTCGGTGCTGTCGACCGTGCTGGGCGGCGGCATGTCGTCCCGGCTGTTCCAGGAGATCCGGGAGAAGCGCGGCCTGGTCTATTCGGTCTATTCCTTCGCCAGTTCCTATGCCGATGGCGGGTTGTTCGGCATCTATGCCGGCACCGGCGAGGACGAGGTGGCGGAACTGGTGCCGGTGCTGTGCGACGAGGTACTGCGCGTCGGCGACACGCTGACCGAGGCGGAATTGGAGCGCGCGCGGGCGCAGCTGAAGGCCAGTATCCTGATGGGGCTGGAAAGCTCGTCCTCGCGCTCCGAACAGGCGGCGAGCCAGTTGCTGATCTATGGCCGGACGATCCCGACCGCCGAGATCGTGGCGCAGGTCGAGGCGGTCGATCGCGCGACCGTGGCGCGCGTCGCCCGCACCATGTTCGGCCATGTGCCGACGGTGGCGGCGCTGGGGCCGATCGACCAGGTCGAGCCGTTCGAGCGGATCCGCGAAAGGCTTACGATGTGACCGTACCGAGGGTCGCCCTTTCCGGTTCCGTGCCGTTTGGCCCCGCGCTGTTTGGCCCCGCGCTGTTTGACAATGCGTGACATCCCGCGGCTTTCCGGCATCTTCGCGGTGCAGCCGCCGGTGGTTCGGCTGGCGGGGCCGCGGATCCATTTGCGGCCGCCGGAACGGAACGATTGGCCGGCCTGGACCGAGTTGCGTGCCGGATCGCGGTCGTTTCTGAAGCCGTGGGAGCCGAGCTGGACCGCCGATGCGCTCAGCAAGGCGGCGTTCCGTCGCCGGCTCGCCCGCTATGCGCTGGATTGGCGGGATGACGAGGGCTACAGCTTTTTCATCTTCCGCACCGAGGACGACGCGCTGCTCGGCGGCATCGGCATCAGCAATATCCGCCGAGGCGTCGCCGAGGCCGGCAGCCTCGGCTATTGGATCGGCCAGCCCTATGCGCGCAACGGCTATATGGCCGAGGCTCTGAAACTGCTGCTGCCTTTCATCTTCGATCGGTTGCGCCTGCACCGGATCGAGGCCGCGTGCCTGCCGACCAACATCCCCAGCCAACAATTGCTGCTCAATGCCGGCTTTCGCGAGGAGGGCTACGCCCGCAAATACCTCTGCATCGACGGCGTCTGGCAGGATCATGTGCTGCTCGCCATGCTGCGCGAGGAATGGCGCCGGGAATAGTTACCGCTTGGGCCAAGTCCAGGCAGGCGGATCGTCGTCTCGGACGACCGTCTCGCCCAGGGCCTTTTCCAGGACGATCCGCCGGCTAACGGCCTCGGCATCGAGCGCCGATACCAGGGCCGACGCATGGGACACCACGATGATTTGCGAGTGTTCGGCCGCCCGTGCGATCAGCCGCGCCAGCGGCGCCAACAGATCCGGATGCAGGCTCGTCTCGGGCTCGTTAAGGATCATCAGCGCCGGCGGCTGGGGCGATAGCAGCGCCGCGGTGAGCAGCAGGTACCGCAACGTGCCGTCGGACAGTTCCGAGATCTTCAACGGCCGCAGTAGGCCATGCTGGGACATCAGCACGTCCAGATAGCCGTCCGTCCCGTCGATCTCGATGCCGCCACCGGGGAAAGCATCGGTGATCGTCTCGTCCAGGGAACCGCCGTCGCCGATCTCGAAAATCGTCTGGAGGGCGGCCGCGAGATCCGAGCCGTCGCCGGCGAGCACCGGCGTATAGGTGCCGATCCGCCGCCGCCGCGCCGGAGCCTCGCTATCCGTCCGCAGATGGTCGTAGAAGCGCCAATCCCGCATCCGTTCGCGCAGCAGCAGCAGCTCCGGCGCCTCGTGCGGATCGGTGCAATGGGTCATCATGCTGTCGAACGGCGCCAGATCCTGGGCCGCCTGCCGCCACTCACCGCTTTTGCCGCGCAGCCTGACGGAAGGGCCGTTGCGTTGGGCGAACATATTGTGCCGCCCCAATATCTCGCCGGTCCATAGGCTCTCGACCTTTATTTCCGGATCACTTCGGAATTTGGACGAGGAGGGGATCGGCAGGCCGAGATCAATCGCATAGCCGTATTCGGGTGAGGAAAAACCCAGCTTGAGACCGATCGGGGCCTTGCGTACCAGGGGTTCTATCGCCTGCATGCCGGCTTTCATGCCACGCGAGAATTGCGGGGGGCCCGCCCATAAGGTGGATGGCAGGCCGCCTTCGAGGGCGAGCGACTGAATGATCCGGCCCTGCGCGATATCCGCCAGCAGCCGCAGCGCCCGATACAGGCTCGACTTGCCGCTGCCATTGGCCCCCGTGACGATGCTCAGCGCCGCCAGCTCGACCCGGATATCGCGCAGCGACCGGTAGCCGGAGATGGAGAGACGGGTGATCATAAGGCGGCCGGGATCACATAGCGGCGTCGAGGGCTTCGGTCAGCAGCGGCGAAGGATCGGCTGCGAACGGATTGATAACCGTCACACCGCCCAAAATACGTCCGTCCTGGCCATCTTCGCTGATCAGCAACCGACAACCTGCTCGTTTCGCAGTGGCCCACATCATGGCGTCCCAAAACGACCAGCCATGACCAGCGACTGCGTCCATAGCGTCGGCCAGACATCCTTCATCGGCGGCAACGATCGGCATCGCATCGCGCCAATCCTGAATATGGGCCGCGGCCTGGGGTGCAGGCATACCCTTCCGACTGGTCAGCGTGCGAAACAGCTCAGCAAGCGCCTGTAGCGTTATGATGCAGTCTCGTCCGTTGGCACGACGTACCAGATCAACCGCAATCCTATGCCGTTCGCCAGCCTCGCTATCCAGAGCATAAACCAGAACATTGGTATCGAAAGTAAAGCGCATCACCGATCGTAGAGGGCTTCTCGGTCGAATTTATCACCCCCAAGCGGGACGCCCGTCGCAAGTTTGGCGATCAAACGATCCCAGGCGCGTGCGCGCGCCTGATCAACTGCAGCCGGCAGATAGGGAACGAGCTGAGCCACGGGCTTGCCACGGCGCGTAATGATCACGGCTTCGCCATCGGCAGCTTGCCCAAGGATTTCGGAAAATCGCTGGTTGGCCTCTCGAGCGGATATGATGCGTGTCATGGGCAATCCCGGAATTATCACCAGACTATAATTGGTGACATTGAGAACCATCGTCAATCATGTAGTGATTGCACTACATGGCCGCTGCCTCCTCGCTCAATGCTCGCTGCATCATGACGATGTCGAGCCAGCGGCCGAATTTCAAACCGACGCCTTCATGGCAGCCGATCATGCGGAAGCCGGCGGCGGCGTGCAGCCGGATCGACCCGGTATTGGCGCTGTCGCCGACCACGGCGATCATCTGGCGATAGCCCTTGGCCGTGCAATCGGCGATGATCCGGTCGAGCAGCACGCGGCCGACGCCCCGACCCATATGGTGCCGGTCGACATAGATCGAATCCTCGACCGTGAAGCGGTAGGCGCTGCGGGGCCGGAACTGGCTGGCATAGGCATAGCCGGCCACCGTGCCCGCGATCTCCGCCACCAGATAGGGCAGGCCCAGTTGACGGATGGAATCGAACCGGCGGCGGAGCTCGTCGATCGGTGGCGGCACCTCCTCGAAGGATCCGGTGCCGGTCAGCACATGATGCTGGTAGATGGCCGTGATGGCGGGAAGGTCGTCGGCGGTGGCGTCGCGGATGGTACAGGCTTCGGTTGCGGTCATGCGTGCGGGCTCTTCGCGAGGGTTCCTGGGGAGGACGAGGCAGCAAGAATCGGTCCTAGAGCGAGTTCCACGGGAGTGGAATCGCTCCAGCTCAGTTAAAGCGTGGCGCTCAAGCGCCGCGTAGACGTCGCCGCATCAGCAGCGTCGTCGGGTGGTCGAAGCCGGCATGGGCCTCGGTGCCGATCGCCTCGAAGCCGAGGGACTCGAAGAGGTGCCGGTTCCGCGGCAGCGACAGGCGGACGCTGAGCGTCAGGGCCGGCACGCCCGCCGCCCTCGCTTCCTCGGCGACCCGTGTCACCATATGGCGGGCGAGATCGTGGCCGCGCGCGGCGGGCAGGACCGCGACGCGGCCCAGATAGACGCTGTCATCGACCCGCTGGGTCAAGACGCAGCCGAGGATCTCGCCGTCCCGTCGGGCCACGATCGCGGCGTGCCCGATCGGCTTTTGGGCCAGATGCCGGGCCACGCTCTCGGTCGTCTCCAGCAGCGCGCTCGGCTGAGGCGCCAGCCAGCCAGCCGCGATAGTGCTCGAAGGCGGCGCGGATGACCTGGGCGATGGCCGCCGCCTCGGCGGGCTCCGCCCATCCGATCGTGATGCCGTCGGTCACGGCGTAAGCTTCACTATACCAGCTTCACTGCGCGCGTTGTCGCGCATCGGTTCCCAACCGCCAGGCATCGCCGCCCAGATGCACCACTTGGCCGGCGACCAGCGTCGCGACCACCCGGGGGAGGGCCGGATCGCTGTCATCGATCAGCACGAGGTCGGCCCGTTGGCCGGCAACCAGCTCGCCGCGATCGTCGAATCCCGCGGCCTTCGCCGGGTTGGCGGCGATCAAGGGCCAGGCGGCGGCCAGCGGTAGGCTGCCGCGGCGGGCAAGGTCGAACACGCTCTGCAACTGCGCCGGGTAGTAGTAATCCGACACCAGCACGTCGCACAGGCCCTCGGCGATCGCCTCCGCCGCGTCGATCGATCCCAGATGCGAGCCGCCGCGCACGATGTTCGGTGCCCCCATCACGATCGGGCTGCCGCAGCTTTGCGCCGCCATCAGCGCGGCACGGGTGCGGGGGAATTCGGCGACGCGGCAGCCGAGGGCCTGGTAGCTCGCTCGCGTCTCGGCCGTGTAATCGTCATGCGACGCCATCCGGATACCGTGGCGGAGGGCCGTTTCGGTCAGTCGCCGGATCGCACCCGGCACCGCGTCGCGCCCAAGCTCGACCTCGCCCAGCAGCGTCACGAACGCGTCCGAGGAGATCTGCGACCGGTCGGCATAGCGGCCGAGCGCCTCCGCGCTGGCGCATTTCTTGACGATCTCGTCGAAATGGTCGTTGAACGCCAGGAAATGCACCCTTCCCTCGGCGATCCAGCCGACCACCTCCTCGACCGCCGACAGGTTGAACGTCTCCCATCTGAGATGCAGCTTGGTGTCGCAGCCCAGCCGGGGCCGCAACCGCTCCAGCGCGTCGAGCAACCGCACCGCCATGTCGCGGCCGCGCAGGCCCGGTTCCCAGGAATAGGTCAGGCCGTGGAACGCGGTGGTGATGCCATTCGCGGTCATCTGCCGGTCGGTATCGATCAGGGCGCCGTCGATCGGGAAGGTGACACCGGGCCGTGGCATGATCTGCCGCTCGAACGCATCGCCATGCAGATCGACGATGCCCGGTGCCACGATCAAGCCGGTGGCATCGATGCCGCCGGTCACGCGTCCGGGTGGACCGACGGCCGCGATCCGTTCGCCATCGATGTCGATGGCGCCGGCGGCAAGCTCGCCCGAGGGCAGCACGAGCCGCCCGCCAAAGATCGTCAGGGTCATGGGATGTTCTCGTTATCGGAAAGGAGCGGAGGGGCCGGTGTCGGAATTGGGGGCATCATGACCGACGCCGGACACGGTTTCCAGCCTCTCTATCGTTCGCCCGCCGGCATCCCTGTCGGCACCCCTGGCGGTCTCGACGCGCCGGCGGTAGCTTACCGGTCTGCTACGCTGACGAAGGAGAAAACCCGATGATCGTTCTCGTGACCGGTGCCACGGCCGGGTTTGGTGCGGCCATTCTGAGGCGCTTCGTCGCCGATGGGGCCAAGGTGATAGCCGCCGGCCGGCGGATCGAACGGCTGGAGGCGCTCAAGGCCGAGTACGGCGCCGCGGTGCTGCCCCTGGTGCTCGATGTGCGCGACCGCGCCGGGATCGAGCGGGCGATCGCCGGCTTGCCGGCGGAATTCGCCGCGATCGACGTGCTGGTCAATAATGCGGGTCTGGCCCTCGGGCTGGGGCCGGCGCAGACGGCCGATCTCGATGATTGGGACGCCATGGTCGATACCAACATCAAGGGCCTGATGTACTGCACCCGCGCGGTGCTGCCCGGGATGATCGAGCGTGGTCGCGGCCATATCGTCAATCTGGGTTCGATCGCCGGCGAATTTCCCTATCCGGGCGGCAATGTCTATGGCGCCACCAAGGCCTTCGTCTATCAGTTCAGCCTCAATCTGCGGGCCGATCTCCTGGGCACGCCGGTCCGCGTCACGGATATTCAGCCCGGCCTGTGCGGCGGCACCGAATTCTCCGCCGTCCGCTTCAAGGGCGATCAGGGCAAAGCGGATTCGGTCTATGCGGGCACCGATCCGCTGACCGCCGACGATATCGCCGACGCGGTGCATTGGGTGGCCGGCCGACCGGCGCGGGTGAACATCAATTCGATGCAGCTGATGCCGGTCTGCCAGGCCTTCGGGCCTCTGGCGGTGAAGCGCGAGGGCTGACCCGGACCGCCGTCGCGTCGACGGGGCCGCCGGCTAGACGGGGCTATCGGCTAGACGGGGCTGCCGGCTAGACGGGACTACCGGGGCCAATGTGGGAGGGGCGGCGGCACGCGCCACCGCCCCTCGAAGGCCGCTCAGGCCGTCTTCTTGAAACGCGCGGCCTCTTCCGACCCGCGAGTCGCGTTGCCCGCGCTGTAGGAATGCGCGCCCGTCCCGGCGAGTTTGCCGCCATCGACGATCAGATACTCGTCGCGGATCGGCCGGCCCTCGAACCAGCATTCGAGGATCTCACGCGTGCCGGCCGCGTAGCGCGCCTGAGCCGACAGCGAGGTTCCGGAGATATGCGGCGTCATGCCGTGATGAGGCATGGTCCGCCATGGATGGTCCTTGGGTGCTGGCTGTGGGAACCAGACATCGCCGGCATAGCCCGCCAGCTGGCCGCTCTCCAAAGCCCGCGCGATCGCATCGCGATCGCAGATCTTGCCGCGCGCGGTGTTCACGAGATAGGCGCCGCGCTTCATTTTCGAGAGCATCGCCTCATTGAACAGGTTCTCGGTCTCGGGATGGAGCGGGCAGTTGATGGTGACGACGTCACACACCTTCACCATGTCCTCGACCGTCGGATGCCAGACGAGATCGAGCTCCTTCTCGGTGGCCTCCGGCAAGCGGTGGCGGTCGAAATAATGCAGGTGCATGTCGAAAGGCTTCAAACGGCGCAGCACGGCAAGGCCGATGCGCCCCGCCGCCACCGTGCCGACATGCATGCCCTCGACGTCATAGGAGCGGGCAACGCAATCCGCGATGTTCCAACCGCCCTTCACCACCCATTGGTACGAAGGGATGTAGTTCCGCACGAGCCCCAGGATCATCATCACCACATGTTCGGAGACGCTGATCGAATTGCAGTACGTAACCTCGGCGACGGTGACGCCTCTATCCATCGCTGCTTGGAGATCGACATGGTCGGAGCCGATGCCCGCGGTGAGCGCCAGCTTCAGCTTCGGTGCCTTGGCGATGCGCTCGGCGGTGAGATAGGCCGGCCAGAAGGGTTGGGAGATGACCACCTCGGCATCGACGATCTCGCGCTCGAAGACGGAATTGGGCCCGTCCTTGTCGGCGGTTACCACGAGGGTATGGCCGAGATCCTCCAGGTATTTTCGCAAGCCAAGCGCGCCCGACACGCTGCCGAGCAGCGCCCCCGGCTTGAAGTCGATTGCCTTGGGCGTCGGCAGCGTCTGGCCACCGGGGTAGTGCTCGAGTTTCGGAAGAGTGTCGCGGGCGTAGGATTTTGGATATCCATCGACCGGATCGTCATAAAGAACGCAAACAACTTTTGCCATCTCGTGCTTCCTTTGGTTCTAGAACAAGGAAGAAGGCGCTCGACCGGTTAATGATAGTGGAAAGAAATCCGAGCTATTTTGCAGATTGATTTGGCTACTCGGATGGATTCCAACATGATTGTTGGGCGCGGTTTTCCCCGTTCTATTGCGTTCGACTTATCTGATGTGCCCATTGACCGGACGAGTCTAAGCTGGGATGGCGCGCGCGTCAGATCAAATGAATAACTTGGAACGTATGATAGGAGGCTTCTATCAATCCTTGGCACTCACCGCCGCGAATTCCGTCTCGAAATCGGCGTCGAGAACCGCCGCGAGGAGAGCCGTCGTCATCGGCGTTCGTGGGTCGCGGTCGGACAAGACGAGCCCGATCGCCTGACTATGGATCGGTTCCACAAGGTCGATGGCCACCAGGTCGGATGTTCCGCCGAAGATGTAGCGGAAAGTATGCGGTACGATGCTGGACCATGTGCCATGCCGCAGATGGGCGCAGACACCCAGAAACGAGTTGCTGACGATGCTCGGGTTGATCGTCACCCCGATTGAGGCGGCGACATTGTTGATGATGCGACGGTTCTGCATGTCGTCGCTGAGCAAACAGAGCGGCTCCGCGACCGCTTCCCGCCAAGTCAGGGTCTTGCGAGCCGAGTGGCGATGATCGCGGCGCGTCACGAAGACATACCGCTCGCGATAGAGTTCGATCCGACGCACGTTTTCGAGCGGCTCGTTGTCCAGATAGGTCAGCCCGCCGTCTATCTCGAAGGCGTCCAGACGCTGCTGGATCATCCGCGACGTCATCGAGTGAAGCTCGACGGTGGCGGTAGGATGCATCGCGCAAAACCGGGAGGTCAGGAAGGAGCTCGATGGCATCGCCGCTGGAATGATGCCGAGCCGCAGGCAACCCGTGATGCCCCGGCTGAGCCCGGTCAGATCCTCGCGCAGGCTATCGTAGTCGCGCAGGATCTGGCGCCCCCAGGCGAGCAGCTTCTCTCCTTCAGGGGTGAGGCCGATATATCGATGGCTTCTGAGGACAAGCCTGACGTCGAGATCCTCCTCCAGTTTTCGGATCGCGGCGGAGAGTGTCGGCTGGGCAACGTTGCAGAGTTCGGCGGCTCGGGCGAAATGCTTCTCGCGCGCGAGCGTGACGAAATAAGACAGGTGGCGAACGAGCATCTCGATGAACCACCTCTTTGCCGCCTAAACCGCCGTCGCCTCGGCGGCGGCCAGCGCATCGTTGTTCATCCGGATGCGCGCCGCGGCGATGTCGTTGATGCAGGCGCGGACATCCGGGTTATGCGCAAGGAATGTCTCGAAATCATTGCTCGATAGCGTCAGCAGCCGGCAATAGGCCAGGGCCTTGACGTCGGCCTGCCGTCGCCGCCGGCTGAGCAGGGCCATCTCGCCGAAGAATTCGCCGGAGCCGAGACGGATATTGCCGGTATCCAAAACCACCTCGACGGCGCCGGACGAGATGAAGAACACCGCGTCGCCACGGTCGCCCTTGCGGATGATGATCTCGTCGGGCACCACGAAGACCGGCTTGAACAGGGCGGCCAGCCGATTGAGCTCCGGCTCCGCGAGATCGGTGAAGAAGTCGAGCTTGCGGGCGAGTTCCAGCGTGTTGAGGCCGAGATCCAGCCGGGGCTGACGCTCGATATCGCTGCGCGCCGTGACGCTGCGCCGCAGATCGTCGAACAGCTCCTGGCCGACCAGGCCGTCATCGAACAGCGTCTCGTATTCGACGATCTCCTGCCGCAACGCCGCCTGGCCGAGGAAGCGGCGCTCCAGCGCCTCGGCGTAATCCGGGTATTGCAGGCGCAGCGCGTCGAGGGCGGTGGCGGTGCGGCTCAGCCGGCTGCGCAACACCTCCCCCAGCACCGCGCCGACGCGGGCGCCGAGCAGGGCGGTCAACCGGCTTTCGTTGAAGCGCACGAGCTGCTGCAGCAGCATGCGGGTCAGCAGCAGCATCTCGAAGCGGTCGGCCAGCGCGCGGGCGAGGGCGCCCTCGATGCCCAGCCGACGGTGCAGCGCATTGGCAAGGCGCAGCGCCAGCGGGAAATCGACGATGGCGTCCGCGGCGCGCTTGTATCCCAACCGGCCTTGGCTGCGCGCCGCGTCGCTGATCCGCCCGACATTGCGCAGCAGCAGCTCGACCATCCGCATCGAGGCGGTGCGCTGTTCGCGATGGTCGAGGATCAGGGTGCGCTCCTGGCTCGCCAGAGCGATGAGGCCGACGGTCAGGCGATCGCGATCGCCGATCGCCGGTGCTTCGGCGTCCTCGGTCGCCGCCTTGATGCGCTTGCTATAGGGGCGAATGGCCTGCGCGGTCGCGGGATCCGACAACGCGTGCTCCGTCGCCGTCTCCCGCAAGACGTCGCGCACCCGGGCGAGCGAGAGTGCCAGTACCTGATTGCGCAACGCCTGGTTCAGCGGCGAGAGCTGATCGAGTTTCAACAGCCCGATCAGCGCCCGCAGGGTTGTGCCGTTGACGAACAGGGTGAACAGCACGAAGCCGGTCGCGAGCACGGTGACGAAGCGTTGCAGATGCTGGTCGAGCGCGCCGTTCTCGGTCACCGCCAGGGCCAGCGCCAGGGTCACCGCGCCGCGCAACCCGCCCCAGGTGATGACGATCTTGAAGGCGTTGCTGACCCGTTGGCTGAGGCCGAGCAGCGACAAGAGGGGCAGCAGCATGAACAGCACCAGGCCGCGCGCCAAAAGGGCGGCACCGATCAGCGCCGCCAGCAGGATCGCGTCGTTCCAGCTGACATCGACCAGCAACCGGGGCACCAGGATCGAGGCCAGCACGAACACCAGCGAGCTTGCCCAGAATCCGACTTGGCCCCAGAGGTCGGTCAGGAACCGCCAATTCTCCGGCAGAATGCGGGATCGGCCGGTGGCGCTTAGGGTCAGGCCAGCCGTGACCACGGCGACGACACCGGAAACATCGAGGAACCGGTCGCCGATGATGAACACCAAATAGGGCAGCGCCAGGGTCAGGGTCGCTTCGGCCGGGCGCATCTCCGCCAGTACCGGGATCAGCCGGATCATCAATCGGGCACCGATGATGCCGAGCGCGATGCCGCCGCCGAAGGCGCCGAAGAACTGCCAGGCCCCCTCGGCGATGCTGGGCTCCGCGTGCCGCACCAGCATGTCCAGCATGACGGTGAACAGCGCGATGGCCGCCGCGTCGTTCAGCAGGCTTTCGCCCTCGACCAGCCGGGTCAGCCGTGCCGGCGCACCCAGATCGCGGAAGATCGTGACGACGGCGGCCGGATCCGTGGTCGCCACGATCGACCCCAGCAGCAGACACACGACCAGCGGTTCGCCCGAGAGCAGCGACAGGCTGACGCCGATCGCCGCGGTGGTGACGAACACCGCGACCACCGCCAGCAGCAGGATCGGCGCCGCGTCCTCGATCATCCGGCGGACATCGATGGCGATCGCCGCCTCGAACAACAGGATCGGTAGAAAGATGTTGATGAACGCCGCCGAGGTGATCGGCAGGTCGACGAACAGCGAGGCGAGGCCGTCGAGCGCATGGGTCAGCGGGCTGGCCAGCACATAGCTCGCCAGCGTGCCGATGGCGACACCGACGACCGCCAGCAAGACGGCTGGCGGCAGCCGCAGCCGTGTCGCCACCGGCTGGATGAGGGCGACCACGACCAGCAGGCTGGCAATGATCAGCAGGGATACGGCTACATCCGGCACGGGATCGGTGCCTTTTCCTCGGGTGATGGTCGTGGCATGGCCGTTGGGGGCATGAATCGGCGATGGTGTATCAAGCGGCTGAGTGTAGCGCCATCGGCTCCACCATAGGTATGCCGAAAGCCGTTCCCATGCCAAGGGAACATGGCTGCCCGCTAGGTTCGGGGCGGGTCTTTGACCGTCCGATTCTCGACCGGCCGGTCTGCTTCGGTCATGCTGCGACAAAAGGCGATGTGGAGGAACGGCTCATGACCGAGGATGTGGCGGTGCCGCCCCGCTTGGCGGTCCTCGACGATTACCAGCGGATCAGCCGGCAGATGGCCGATTGGAGCACCCTCGACGGTCTCTGCGCCATCGAGGTGTTCGATCGCCCCCTGGCCTCGATCGACGAGGCGGTGGCGGCCCTGACGCCGTTTCGGATGATCTCATTGATGCGCGAGCGGATGCCGGTGCCGCGCGCGCTGTTGGAGCGGCTGCCGAACCTGGAATTGCTGGTGCTGACCGGGACACGCAGCCCATCGCTCGATCTGGAGGCGGCGACCGATCACGGAATCATCGTCTCGCATACCGGCGGCGGCCCCAGCCAGCACGCCACGCCCGAGCTCGCCTGGGGGTTGATCCTATCGGCGGCGCGGCATCTGGCGGCGGAGGACCGGAACATCCGCGCCGGCGGCTGGCAGAGCACGCTGGGTCTGACCCTCCATGGCCGGACGCTGGGCGTTCTCGGTCTCGGCAAGCTGGGCAGCCGGGTCGCCGAGATCGGCCGCGCCTTCGGCATGAACGTGATCGCCTGGAGCCCCAATCTCACCGTCGAGCGGGCGGCGGCGGGCGGTGCTCGCCGGGTCGACAAGGACGAGCTGTTCGCGGAGAGCGACGTGCTCAGCATCCACATGGTGCTGAGCGACCGGTCGCGCGGGCTGGTCGGCGCCCGCGAGCTGGGGTTGATGCGGCCCGATGCGATCCTGGTCAATACCTCGCGCGGGCCGATCATCGACGAGGCGGCGCTGATCGAGACCTTGCGCGCCGACCGCATCGGCTGCGCCGCACTCGACGTCTATGACCGCGAGCCGCTGTCCGTCGATCATCCGTTGCGCGGGCTGTCCAACACCGTGCTGTCGCCGCATCTGGGTTATGTCACCCGCGAGACCTATCGGGTGTTCTTCACCGATACGGTGGAGGCGGTGCGCGGCTTTCTCGCCGGCGCGCCGGTGCGGGTGATGAACCCCGAGGTGCTGAAGCGGGGGACCCGACAATCCCGTTAGATCAAATCGCCTCTGAACGAGCGGCTCGCCCTGCGACACGGTCCGTTCTGTCGCACCGCAATGCGATGGTCCTGCTGTTCATCGTGCCGGGATTGCTCGCCAGCAACATGATCGCCGCGCGTTGGGTCAATGGCGCCATTCCGCCGGTGGCGCTGGCGTTCTGGCGCTGGACCGGCACGCTGGCGCTGCTGTTGGTGCTGGTCGGCGGGCAGCTTTGGGCCCAGCGCGCGGCGCTGGCGCGGGAATGGCCGGTTCTGCTGTTGCTCGGCAGCCTCGGCATGGGGCTCTGCGGCGCGCCGGTCTATCTCGCCGCCCGGATGACCACCGCCACCAATATCGGCCTGATCTACGCGGCTTCCCCCGTCATGGTGGCGGTCTTGGCCGCCCTCTGGTGGGGCGAGCGCCTGTCGCTCATCCAGGCCGTCGGGGTGGCGTTCTCCTTTGTCGGTGTCGTCGCGATCATCACCCGAGGCGATCTCGCCAGCCTCATCCGCCTCGATTTCAATGCCGGCGATGCCCTGACGGTCGTCGCCTCGGCCAGCTGGGCGGTCTATTCGGTGGTCCTGCGCCGGCACCGCTCCGACCTCGGCAATGATGCGCGGTTCGCCGCCATCGCCGCCGGCGGGGTGCTGGCGACCGCGCCGTTCTATGGGCTGGAACTGGCGTTCGGCGACCGTATGTCGATCGATTGGTCGACTTTGGGAGTGATCGCCTTTCTGGCACTGGTGCCCGGATATCTCGGCTATGCGCTCCACAGCCGGCTGATCGACAGGCTGGGTGCCAGCCGGGCCTCGGTCATGCTGTACCTGATACCGCTCTACAACGCGGGATTGGCGACCGTCCTGCTGGGCGAGCGGCTGGCGCTGTTTCATCTGGTCGGCCTGATCCTGATCCTGGGCGGGGTGGCTCTCGCGAACCGCGTACCCCGGAAACAGGACCAGACCGGTTAGGGGTTAGCCGTGGCGGATCGCGATGGTCTTCAAGGCGCTGAAATGCATCAGCGCCTCGAAGCCCTTCTCGCGGCCATGGCCCGAGCGCTTGACGCCGCCGAACGGCAATTCGACGCCACCGCCGGCGCCGTAATTGTTGATGAAGACCTGGCCCGCCTTGATTGCTCGAGCCAACCGCATCTGCCGGCCGCCATCGGCGGTCCACACACCGGCGACGAGGCCGTACGGCGTGCCATTGGCGATACGCAGCGCCTCAGCCTCGTCGCTGAAGCGGGTGACCGACAGCACCGGGCCGAACACTTCCTCCTGGGCCAGGCGATGGTCCGGCGGCACATCGCCGAGCAGCGTCGGCGCCACATAGAAGCCGCCCGGCGGCGTGTTCGGCGCGATCCGCCCGGCACCCAAGACCGGCAGCCCGTCGCGGCGGGCGAGATCGAGATAGCTTTCGACGCGGCGCTGCTGCGCCAGGTTGATCACCGGACCGACATCGAGATCCATGTCGCTGGAGCCGACCCGCAGGGCGGCGAATCGGTCGGCCAGCCGGCCGACGAAACGATCGTAGATGCTATCCTGCAGGAGCAGGCGCGATCCGGCCGAGCAGGTCTGGCCGGCATTCTGCACGATCGCCGCCACGACCACCGGCA
>DATMGU010000083.1:0-85202 GCA_035555315.1 Allostellaceae bacterium | reverse complement strand
CGCTCGAAGATCCACCGGACAGGGACGAAGCTGAGGAACCGGTAGAAGCTCAGGCGGCGGGGGAAGAACCGGCCGAAGGGCCGGTTCCGGAAGATCCGTTCTCGACCCCCGACTACGCGGCGCACCGGGCCGATGCCGTGGAGTATCTGCGTTCCGTCTTCTCCGGCGATCGGTTCGCCGGGCTGAGACCGCGCGGCGCCGCCACGGGCAGCGACCCGCCATGAGGGACGGCATCATCGCTGATTGGAGGATCATTGTGACTTGTCGGACTGTCTGATCGCGCCCGACTCTGCTCCTCTCCGCCCTTGGGGGCGGAGAGGTTGGGTGAGGTGAGGGACGGCACCGGCCTCGACACGGAAACATCGATGGCACCGCACGGCTATTCGGTCATTCGGCTTTTGAAACAACAGGATCATCGACGGTGCACGGTGGGCGATGATCCTTGTGCCGGAAATACCCCACCTCACCCGGCCTCTCCGCCCCACCGGCGGAGAGGGGCAGGTCGGTGATGTCTCGCCGGCTGGAGTGGGCGGGGGGCGTGATCCGGACAGCGGCGACTTCGCGGATGAGTGGAAGGCGTGAAGCGCGGCGACTTGGTGACGATGATCATCAGCCGGGCGCTTGTCGCTTTCCTCGGGTTGGAAGGGGCGGCATAGTGACGATGGAAAATCATCCGGTGGGTGCCAGACCTACCCGAACACCCTCTCGTCAAATTGGAATGTGCGGCTGGCAACGATGCTCGCGCGCGGGGCGTCGGGATGGCGGGGATTCAGCAGGAGGTTGGTACTCTCCGCGACGATGGCGGAGGGCACACGCAACAGCGGTGTGCGAGCCTGCTTGAGCCATTGGTCACCGAAGGTTCGGCATTCCGCCCGGGTACCGACGGCGGGGCCGACTTCGATAGCGACCTCTTCGAGGGATACGCAGACGAGAACATAATCGTCCGGCAACAGGTGCAGGGGTACGTCCAAGTGGACGCGCACCTCAAGCACCGATGTCGAAGGCTCCGCCGCGCCATATACCACCGGCGCGCCGGGCGAATTCCAACGGCCACCATAGAGTTGCGCGCCTTGCCCACCCAAGTCGGCATAGGGCGCGCGCGTCAGGCGCCATAGCAACACCTCAGGCGGCGATCCCGTGCGCGATGCGGCCGAGGAGGGTTTGCACCTGGAGCGCCCCGATCTCCGTGTCCAGCATCTCAAGCGGCGACTGGCCGGCGAGTGTCGAGGTCTTGCGACGCAGCCACTCATTGGCCTTCGCGGCCGATCCGAAGGTCTCCTGCGCCAGAGCCAAGATGCTGATGGCCCGTACGACGCGATCCGATTGGTCGGGAGTCAGGGTGCCGATCTGCCGGCGATGCGCCAGAGTCTTGCGGGAGATGATGACCTGATCCAACTCGGCCACGGTGAAGCCGCCTTGGTCGACCAGAGTGGCGATCGCTTGAACCGGAAGGCCTTTGCGGATCTCGTGGGTCAGCAAGAAGGCGACTTGGTCGGTTGGATGAGCGAAATCGGCGCGCGAGAAAGCCTCATTGCCCAGCGCCGCCCACCTGCCGAGATCCGCTTCTTTCGTCATGTGACCTCCTGGCGATATGCGCCAAATATGCGGTGATATCGCCAGAATGCCCAGTGCCGCGACCGTTAAGCGGTGACGCCGTCGTGCAGCCGCCCCCTAAAACGCCACCTGATCCCCGCCCTTCAGGCCCAGCATCTCGCGCGCCTCGTCCGGGGTCGCGATGTCGAGCGACAGGCGTTCCAGGATGCCGCGGATCAGGCGGACCTGTTCGGCGTTCGAGGTGGCGAGTTTGCCCTTGCCGGCATAGAGGCTGTCTTCCAGCCCGACGCGGACATTGCCGCCCATGGTCGCGGCCATGGTGCCCATGTTGATCTGGTGGCGGCCGCCAGCCAGAACGGACCAGCGGTACTTGTCGCCGAACAGCTTGTCGGCGGTACGCTTCATGAACACCAGGTTTTCCGGGTCGGCGCCGATGCCGCCCAGGGTGCCGACGATCAGCTGGATGAACATCGGCAGCTTGACCAGGCCGCGATCGACCATATGGGCGAGGTTGTAGAGATGGCCGACGTCATAGCATTCGAATTCGAAGCGGGTGCCGCCGGCGCCGAGATCGGTCAGGATGCTCTCGATATCGGCGAAGGTGTTGCGGAAGATGGCGCTTCGGCTGGCCTCCAGATACGCCTCCTCCCAGTCGTGCTTCCACTTGCCCTTGTATTTCTCGATCATCGGATAGGCGCCGAAATTCATCGAGCCCATGTTGCAGGAACACAGCTCCGGCCGGGCGGCCAGCGGCGCCTTCAGCCGATCCTCGATCGTCATGTAGGTGCTGCCGCCGGTCGTCATGTTGAGCACGGCGCCGGTGCGCTGCTTGAGGCTGCGCAGGATGTGGAACCAGGTGTCGAGATCGCCGGTCGGCCGGCTGGTCTTCTCGTCGCGGGCGTGGAGATGCAGGATCGCGGCCCCGGCCTCCGCCGCCTCGGCCGCCTGGTCGATGATGGCGCTGGGCGTCACCGGCAGATAGGGCGACATGGTCGGCGTATGGGTCGCCCCGGTGACGGCGCAGGTGATGATGACTTTCCGTGACGGTGCCATGAGGTGCTTTCCCTATTCGGTATATTCGAGGCCGCCGCAGATGCTGTGCACCTGGCCGGTGATGGCGCGCCCGGTCGGCGCGCAGAGATACAGGACCAGGCTGGCGATCTCCTCGGGATCGACCATGGTCTTCAGCGACACCGCCTTGAGGGCGAGCGCCTCCATCTCGGCATAGCTGATGCCCTTGGTCTTGGCCCGGTCGGTGAACACGCGCTCGATCCGGTCGCCGCTGACCACGCCGGGGGCGATCGCGTTGACGCGGATCTTGAACGGCCCGAGTTCGACCGACAGGCCGCGCGCGAAGGCGATCACCGCCGCCTTGGAACTGGCATAGGGCGAGCGCAGCGGGAAGGCGTATTTGCCGGCGACGGAGGCCATGCAGATGATGGCACCGCCGCCCGCCGCCTTGAGATGCGGCACCGCCGCGCGGGCGACGAAGAACTGGCCGTTGACGTTGACCGCCATGACCCGCGCCCAATCCTCGGTGGTGATCTCCTCGACCGGGGCGGCCGGCCCGGCGATGCCGGCGTTGTTGACCAGGAAATCCAGCCCGCCCATCGCCGTCACCGCGCGATCGATGAAGGCATCGACCGCCGCCGGGTCGGAGACGTCGCAGCGCATGGTGCCGATGCCCGGCAGCGCCGCCGCGGTCTCCGCCAGCTTGGCCTCGTCGACGTCGCAGATCCAGACCGTGGCGCCGGCCGCGTGGAAGCTCGCGGCGATGGCACGGCCGATGCCGGTGGCGGCCGCGGTGATGATGACGCGTTTCGATGTGAAGGGGTCGCTCATGATCTGCCTTGATGAGAGGGGAGACTTAAACGGCGAATTCCTCGGCGAAGCGCGGATAGACCTCGGCGACCTCGCCCCGCACCAGATCGCGGATTTCCGCGCGAAGCTCGGCGCTGGGCGCGGGCGAGACGGGCACGTCGGCGGGTTCGGCATAGTCGAAGCCGGTCGCGTCGCGCACGCTCGCGGCGGTCTCGCCCGGATGGATGCTGCGCAAGGCGAAGCGCCGTTCGTCGCGGCGCCAGTCGAACAGGCAGCGGCCGGTGATCAACGCATGGGGACCGCCCGGCCGATAGACCTCCGGCGCGCTCCAGCCCGGCGCGCTGATGAAATCGACGCGCGGCACCAGGGCGCGGCGGTCATGCTCCGGCCGGAACAGGATGACCTTCGGCACCATCATGTAGAGGTAGGTCGAGCCGAACGAGCCGGAGAACCGCTGCTTCGGCCGGTCGTAATCGCCGACGCTCAGCAGGTTGATATTGGCCTCGCCGTCGATCTGCGCGCCGGACAGGAAGAACACGTCGATCCGGCCTTGCGCGGCACAATCGAACAGCTCCTTGGCCCCGCCGCTGAACCGGCTGTTGCGGCGAGAGCCCAGGATGGTGACGCGCATCCGCCCGCCGGAGCGGCGCCGGGCCAGCATGGCCGCCGCCATCGGGATCGGCGACAGGGCGCCGGTGGCGACATGCCCCGCATCGCCGATCAAATCGGCGATCAGATCGATCAGCAGGGCCGTATCCATCACGCGGGGACCGCGAACAGGGTGCCGGCGGCGTATGCGGCCATCGCCTCGCCGTCGGTCTCGTAGACATCGTCGATGCCGAGCGGCCAGGCGCCGCGCTCGGCGATGGCGATGCCCGAGACGTAGAGGGCAGGCAGCACGCTCGCCACATGCGCCTCGTCATCGAAGAAGCAGGTCTCCAGCACGCGCTCCACCGTCACCAGCGTCTGGCGCGCGGCATGCGCCATGACGGAGAGTTCCTGGCGGCGGCCGACCCAGATATTGCCCTCGCAATCGGCGGCGGCGGCGTGGAACAGGGCGATATCCGGCCGCAATGCCGGCAACAGCACGATCGGGTCGGGTCGGTCGGCGAAGGGGTTCTGCGTCACCTGCCAATCGGCGCGATGGGCCAGGATATCGCTGCCGAGCAGCCCGCGCAGTGGCATGAAGGGCAGGCCCTTCTCGGCGGCGTTGAGCGCGGCGTGGATCGCCGGGCAGGTCGAATCCAGCATGCGGATGCGCCCGGCCCGGATCGCCGCGTTGAAGGCCGGCGCCTGGCCGAATTCGCCGAGCGTCACGGCGGCGGCCTCCATCGTGCTCACGCAGCCGGCACCGATCAGCAGATCCGCCTGGATGCCCGAGGAGGGGCTGGCCAGCAGATGCAGGCCGCGCACGCCGCGCTTCACCAGGGCCAGGGTCGCGGCGACGGCGACGCCGCTGTAATCCGGCGGCACCACCAGCATGACGCCGTCGGGAATGCGGGCGACCAGAGCCTCCAGGCTGTCGAGGGCGATCATGATCCACCTCCCTGGGGCTGGGATCGCTGGGGCTGGGATCGCTGAGGTTGGGTTCGCTGGGTTTGGGTTCGCTGGGGCTGGGTTCGCTCCGGCTCGATCGGCGGCGGCGCGAAGATGCCGACCGGCGGCGGTTCGCCGATGAACAGCTCGATCTCGACCAGCGCGCTATGGGCGACCGGCGCCTGCGCCAGGCTGGAGGTACCCTTGTCCAGGGTCAGCACATTGGCATTGCCGTGCCGGTCGAGCGACCCGTCGGCGGCGGGCTCGGCCGGGTCGAACCAGGCGCCGGTGGCGAGCTGCACCACACCCGGCATCACCGCGTCGGTCAGCACGGCGCCGGCGAGGCAAGCGCCGCGATCGTTGAACACGCGCACCACGGCGCCGTCGAGAATGCCCCGCGCGGCGGCATCCCCGGGATGCAGCCAGACCGGTTCGCGACCGGCGATCTTGGCATCCCGGCTGGCGCTGCCATTGTCGTATTGGCTGTGCAGCCGGTGGCGCGGCTGGTTGGAGATGAGATGCAGCGGGAACCGCCCCGCGACCTCGCCGCCGAGCCATTCCGCGGGCTCCAGCCAGGTCGGATGACCCGGGCAATCGGCATAGCCGAAACCGGCGATGCGTTCGGAAAAGATCTCGATCCGGCCGGAGGGCGTGTCCAGCCGGGCGGCCTCGGGATCGGCGCGGAACGCCTGCAGCAGGCTGGTCTCGTCGGTCGGTGCCGGCAGCCGCGCATGGCCCTGGCGCCAGAAGGTCTCGAAATCCGGCACGTCCAGGTCGTGCTCCGCCAGACGCTGGCGGGCCAGCCCATAGAGGTGCCGGACCCAACCCATCTCGTCGCGCCCATCGGTGAACGCCTCGGCCAGACCCAAATGCCTGGCGATCCCGGTCAGGATGTCATGGTCGCTGCGCGCCTGGCCGATCGGCGATACGATCCGGCGCATGGCGAAGAGATGCCCCTCGCCGGTGGCGATGCCGAGATCGTCGCGCTCGGCCGGGGTCGTGCAGGGCAGGACGATATCGGCGTGCCGCGCCAGCGCGTTCCACCAGGGCTCGTGCACCACCACGGTTTCCGGCCGGCGCCAGGCGGCGACCAGTTTGTTGAGGTCCTGCTGATGGTGGAACGGGTTGCCGCCCGCCCAATAGACCAGCCGAATATCCGGGTAGCGGTGGCCGGCGCCATCATACTCGAAGGCGGCGCCGGGATTGAGCAGCATGTCTGCGACGCGCGCCACCGGGATGAAGCGCCGCACCGGATTCGCCCCCTGCGGCAGTGCCGGCCAGGAGAGCGGCTGGGGCACGTTGCCGATGCGGTTGGAGCCGCCATAGCCGAAGCCGAAGCCGCCGCCCGGCAGGCCGATCTGGCCCAGCATCGCGGCCAGCGTGATCGCCATCCAAAGCGGCTGCTCGCCGTGATCCGCGCGCTGCAGCGACCAGGCGACGGCGATCATGGTGCGCGTCGCCGCCATCCGCCGGGCGAGCGTCCGGATCTCGTCTTCCGGCAGGGCGCAGATCCCGGCGGCCCAAGCCGCGTCCTTGGGTTGGCCATCCGCCTCGCCCATGAGATAGGGCAGGAACCGCTCGAAGCCGGTGCAGTGCCGCGCGAGGAACCCGGTATCGTGCAACCCTTCGGCGACCAGGGTATGCGCCAGGCCCAGCATCAGCGCGGTATCGGTGTTCGGCCGCGGGGCCAGCCACTCGGCGCCAAGTTCGGCCGCCAGATCGTCGCGGATCGGACTGACATTGACGAAACCGACGCCGTTGTCGCGGCAGAGCCGCAGGCTGTCGCGGATGGTGTGGTGGCCGACGCCGCCGGCGCTGATCTGGGTGTTCTTCACCGGCATGCCGCCGAACGCCACGATCAGCCTGGTGTGCCGCGCGATCACCGGCCAGGGCGTGTGCCGTCCGACCAGACCATCCAGATTGCCGATGATATGCGGCAGCAGCACCTCGGCCGCCGCGTAGCTGTGGGTGTTGACCGAGGCGGTATAGCCGCCGGCGAGGTTCAGGAAGCGGTGTAACTGGCTTTGCGCATGGTGAAAGCGCCCGGCGCTGGCCCAGCCATAGGAGCCGCCGAAGATCGCCGCGTTGCCATGCGCCGTGGCGACCCGGCGTAGTTCATCCGCGACGAGCGCCGTGGCGCGCTCCCAGCTGACCGGCACGAACGGTTCCCGCCCGCGCCCCTCGCGGCTGGCCGGGCCGCGCTCCAGATAGCCCGCCCGCACCATCGGCTGGGTAATGCGCACCGCATCGGTCAAGGCACCGGGGATCGACTGGCCGATCGGCGACGGGTCCGGATCGCCCGGCAAGGGGTCGAGGCCGACGAGGCGGCCATCCCGCTGGCGCGCCTGATAGGCGCCCCAATGGGTAAACAGGATCGACGGGGCGTCGAGGGGTTGGTTCATCTCGCCAGCACCGCCCAGCCATTGTCGAGCACGATCGCCTCCCGCTCCCGCGCGACGGCGCGGAAGGCGATGCCGTCGGCTTCCTCCCAGAACGCGAAGGCGAGGGTCTCGCCTGGATAGAGCGGGCCGGCGAAACGGGCGGCGAGACGGGTCAGCCGCCCCGGCTCCATACCGCAGAAGACGCGCAGCAGGGTGACACAGGCGATGCCGAAGGTGCAGGCGCCATGCAGGATCGGCTTGCCGACGCCCGCCCGTTCGGCCACGGCCGGGTCGACATGCAGCGGGTTGCGGTCGCCCAGCAACCGGAACAGCAGCGCCTGGTTCGCCGCCGTGGGAACGGCCAGCACGCGGTCGGCGGCGCGGTCGGGTACGGCATGCGCCGCCGCCTGCTCGCCGACCGACCCGCCAAAGCCGCCACCGCCGCGCGCGAACAAGGTGGAAAGGCTGGCGCAAGCGGCCACGCCGTTCTGGGTGAGGATGGTTTCCTGCAACACCACCCCGCCGCGCCCGGCCCCCTTATCCGAGAGCCCGATGATGCGCGAGGCGACCTCGACCACGCCCGCCGGTGCCAGCGGGTGATGAAAGGTCAGATCCAGCGCGCCATGCACGACGCGGCTGAGATCGATGCCGCCGGGTTCGAGCCAACTATCGTCGAAGGCGAGCATGGTCGCCATGCTGGGCACCACGCGCAGGCCTTGGCCGGAGAGCTGGCTTTGCTCGTAGACAAACGGGAGATCCGGCTCCCACGGCGACGATCCGCACCCGACCGCCAAGGCGTAAAGCATCGCATCGCGCTCGACATACGCCACATCGCGACGCGGAATGGCGAGGGCCATCAGCCTGTTCGGTTCAAGCGGTGGAGGGTCGATCAGCATGCTAAGGCATTATCCTGGCCAACACAGACCAGAAACATGCCGTGATGGGCGTGAATTTGCAACGCTGTGCCGTTATATAAAACAGCTATACTCACCCCCGGAATTAGCAGGAGCTCCCGTGCCGCCCATAGGTTTCCCTCATCGGCAGTGTCCAAGGGCTTTCGATACAGCGTGCCATGTCCGTCACCGTTGAAAAGGCGCTGCAGCTGATCGAGGCCCTGTCGCGCAGCGCCGAGCCGGTCGGCGTCAGCCAGCTTGGCCGCGATTTGCAGCTCAACAAAAGCACAGTCTACCGGCTGGTCGACACGCTGTGCCGGCACGGCTATGCGCGCCAGGACACTACATCGGGTCGGTACGCGCTGACCGTCAAGCTGTGGGAACTGGGCGTCGGCGTCGTCCGCGACTTGAACCTCCGCCAGGTGGCGCGCCCGGTGCTGGAGCGGGAGGCCGCGGCGACCGAGGAAGCCACCCTGCTGGGCATCATGCAGGACCGCGAGGCGCTGATCATCGACAAGGTCGATTCAAGCCAGTCCTTGCAGATCTTCTCGCCGCTGGCGGCACGGGTATCGCTCGCCAATTCGTCGCTGGGCCGCGCCCTCTTGGCGTTTCAACCGCCCGAGCTGATCGCGGCGGTGGCGCTAGAATTCGCGCCGATCACGGGGTCCGGCATCCAGACGACGGAGGCGCTGTTGGCGGATCTGGAACGCGTGCGGACCGACGGCTGCGCGCAATCGCTGGACGAGTGGCAGGTCGGCGTCGCCGGTGTCGCCTCGCCGATCCGCGACGCGTCGGGTGCCGTCACCGGGGCTTTCTGCATCACCGGCCCGACCAGCCGGCTGGACGAGAACCGGTTGCCGGGCCTGCGAACCCGCTGCATCGCGGCGGCCAGAGCGATATCCCATCTCATGGGGCATCGCGGCTGAGCCCCAATCCACGTAGCCGCGCCGCGACAATTGATATCTATCCAATCCTGCCCCAAATTCGTATATCAAGCGTCCGCTATCACACCCGACGTTTACGTTCCGCCCCATAGAATAGGCGGCTTCAGGCTATTTTTCGGACATCGATGCATGAAATTGAGAGTGGGGACACGGCGGAGCGCCCTGGCGCAGGCCCAGACGCATTACATCATCGGTCTGATCCACGAAAAGTTTCCGTCGCTCGAGTTCGACATCAAATTCATCACGACGGTCGCCGATAAGGACCGCAAATCCGAGTTCCATCAGTTCGGCATGACCGGCGTCTTCTCGGTCGAACACGAGGAATGCCTCGTGCGGAACGAGGTGGATTTCGTGGTTCATTCGCTGAAGGATCTGCCGACGACACTGATGGACGGGCTTGTGCTCGCCGCCGTGCCGGACCGTGAAGACCCGCGCGACGCGATCTGCGGCTCGACCCTCGCGGCGCTGCCGAGGGGTGCGCGCATCGGCACCGGTTCATTGCGCCGCCGCGCGCAGATCCTGGCCTTCAGAAACGATATCGAGGTGATCCCGATCCGAGGCAATGTTCAACCCCGCCTGAACAAGACCAAGGGTCAGGACGGCCTCGACGCGGTGATCCTCGCGGCCGCGGGGTTGAGCCGGCTCGGCCTCAGCGACGAGATCTCCGAGACGCTCGATCCGGCGGCGTTCCCCTATGCCGTCGGGCAGGGCGCGCTGGGCGTCGAGGCTCGCGGCGAGGATCGCGAGCTGTTGGCGATCCTGAAGCGGATCGAGGCACCGAGGGTGCGTGCCGAAGTCGACGCCGAACGCGCCATGATGCACATGCTGGGGGCGGGATGCAGCCTGCCGGTCGGCGTGCTCAGCCTGTGGCGGGGCGATCGGCTCTGCCTGCAGGCGCAGGTCACGTCGCTCGACGGCAGCGAGCGGATCATCGCGACCGAGGAAGACATCGCCGAAAACGCCGAGGCGCTGGGCATCGCGACCGGCCAGATCCTGCGCGACAATGGCGCGGTCAAGCTCCTCGAGGATACCTACAAGGACCTCTGCCCGCATTTCAAACTGATCCATTAGCCGCGGGCGGGTAGCGGTGGGCGCGGGGCTACCGTTCCCGCAACCCGTCATGCCGGTACCGCTCAATGGGTGAGAGCAGGTAATCGATGATCCGGCGCTTGCCGGTCTTGATCTCCGCGACGACCTGCATGCCGGGGGCGAGCGCGCTCCAGCCCTGCTCCGTCTCGAAGCCGGTCTCGGCCAGGGTGATATGCGCGACATAAGTGGGGTCGCGCGTCGTCGGGGTCCGCTTGCGCAAATCGCCGCCGGCGTTGGTCATGCTTTCGCCATCCGCCGGTGACACGGAATCGCGGCTGAGGCCGGTCACGGTGCCGTGCAGCAGACCGTAATGCGTGAAATTGAAGGCATCGACCTCCACTTCCACCGGCTGGTCCTTCTGCACGAAGCCGACATCGCGGTTCTTGACCATCGCCTCGATCTCCAGGCCGACACCCGACGGGACGATCACCATGACCGGTTCGGCGGGCGTCACGACGCCGCCGACCGTATGCAGCGTGAGCTGTTGCACGATCCCCTCGACCGGCGCGCGCAGTGTCTGCAGCTCGGTCTTGCCGGCGAGCTTGCGGTATTCGGACCGCGCCTCCGCCGCTTGCGTCTCGGCATGGACGAGATCTTCCAGCGTCTTGCGGCGGAATTCCGCCACCGCCTCGGTCATTTTCCGCGCCAGGGTGACCTGATCCGCGACGGCTTGCTCGACCCGATGACTGGTCACCAGCACTTCCTGCTGCTGATCGACGAAGGTGCGATGGGCATCCAGGTATTGCGCTTTCGGCGCATAGGCGCTGGTCTGCAATTTCTCGAAGATATCTTCACGCTGCTGCAGCATGGGCAATGTCGCCTTGAGCTTCGCGGCCATGGCGAGCGTCGAGATGCGTTCGGCTTCCTTCGCCGCCCATTCGGCGTCGAGCACGCCCAAGACTTCCCGATGCTCCGCCAAAATCGCGCCCAGCTGAGCGATCGAGGTGGCCGCGAGATCGGGCGGCGCTCCGGGCGGCGTCACATAAGCCGAGGGATCGCCGGTCAATTGCGCGCGCAGGCGGGCCGCGTCCAGGGAGGCCTGTATCTCGCTGCGCCGCGCCCGGTCGGCATCGGCCGTATTGCCGGTCGGATCCATCTCGACGAGAACCTGGCCTGCCGCGACGTGATCGCCATCGGCGACATGGATCGCCTTGACGACGCCGATCTCCAGCGGCTGGATCAGTTTGACCTTGCCCGATGGGATGAGGCGTCCTTCGGCGGTTGCGATGATGTCGACCTTGCCGATCGTCGCCCAGACCAGCGCCCCGCCAATCAGGGCGACGATCGTCACCATGATCCAACGACCGGCCGGCGATGCCGGGGTTTCGACGATCTCCAGCGCCGCCGACAGGAACTGAAGGGTTTGGCGATCGCGGAGGCTAGACGACATCGGAGATCCCCGCTTGCAGGTAGTGCAGCTGGGCGTAGCGGCCGCCGCTGCGGATCAGATCCTCATGGCTGCCGTCTTCGACCAGGCGCCCCCGCTCCAAGGTCAAGATGCGGTCGGCATGGCGCACCGTCGACAGCCGATGGGCGATGATCAGCACCGTGCGGCCGGCGGTGATCCGCCGCATATTGTCTTGGACGATCCGCTCGCTTTCATAGTCCAAGGCGCTCGTCGCCTCGTCGAAGATCAGGATGCGCGGGTTGGTGACGAGGGCGCGGGCGATGGCGATGCGCTGACGCTGCCCCCCGGACAATGAGGCACCGCGCTCGCCGATCACCGTGTCGTAGCCGCGCGGCAATTCGAGAATGAAGTCATGCGCCCCGGCCAGCGTCGCGGCCTCGATCACCTCGCCGATCGAAACCGACGGCTTGGCCAGGGCGATGTTGTCGCGGACCGAGCGGTTGAACAGGATGTTCTCCTGCAACACGATGCCGATCTGGCGGCGGAGCCAGGCCGTATCTATCAGCGCCAGATCGGCGCCATCGATGAACACGCGGCCGTCATGCGGCACGTGCAGCCGTTGAATGAGCTTGGCGAAGGTGGATTTCCCCGAGCCCGACGGGCCGACGATGCCGATCACCTGGCCGGGCTCGATCGTCAGCGACACATCGCTCAACACGGGGGCCCCCTGGGGCCGATAGCGGAAGCCGACATGCTCGAAGCGGATCTCGCCCCGGATCGGCGGCAGCGAGACCGCCGTGCCGGGCGGCACCTCACGCGGCGTATTCAGGATATCGCCGAGCCGGTCGATCGACACGCCGACCTGCTGGAAATCCTGCCAAAGCTGGGCGATGCGCAGGACCGGGCCGGTAACCTGTGCCGAGAGCATGCTGAACGCGACGATCTCGCCCACGGTCAGATCGCCCGCGAGCACCTGATGGGCGCCCAGCCACAGCACGAGGACGCCGGTCAACTTATTGACGATCTGGACGCTTTGGCCGGCCATATTGGCGAGGGTTTGCGTGTTGAAGCTGGCTTTGACATAGCCGGCGAGCTGCTCTTCCCACCAGGTCTGCAGCTGCGGCTCGATCGCCATGGCCTTGACGGTCTCGACGCCGGTCACCGCTTCGACCAGCAGGGCTTGGTTTTCCGCACCCCGCGCGAATTTCTCGTCGAGCCGACGGCGGAATATCGGCATGACGAAGAAGCTGATCGCGACATAGAGGGGCAGCGACCCGAGCACGACGGCGCTCAGCAGCGGGCTGTAGAGAAACATCACCGCGACGAAGACGACGGTGAACAGCAGGTCGATCACCAGCGTCAATCCGGACCCGGTGATGAAGCTTCGGATCGACTCCAACTCGCGAATGCGGGCCACGCTGTCGCCGACCCGACGCGCGCCGAAATACCCGAGCGGCAACGACAGGAGATGGCTGAACAGCTTCGCGCTGAGTTCGACGTCGATCCGGTTGGTCGTATGCGCGAAAACATAGGTGCGCAGCGTACCCAGGATCATCTCGAACAGCGCGATGACGCCGAGGCCGATCATCAGGATGTCGAGCGTCGACAGGCCGCGATTCACCATCACCTTGTCGATGACGACTTGGAAGAACAGCGGCGAGACGAGGGCCAGAATCTGGAGGAAGAACGAGGCCAACAGAACCTCGCCAAGGACACGGCGGTAGCGATGCACGGCAGGCAGGAACCAGCTCAGGCCGAAGCGGCGCTCCTGATCGAGCCCGTTCGCGCGCCGGGCCACCAGGATGAGCTTGCCCGACCAGGTCTCGTGGAAGGCGTCGCGGGTCACGGCGCGCGGGCCGGGTTCGGCGGGATACTGGACCAGGACATGATCCGCCGTGACCCCGCCGACCACGGCCACCCGGCCCTCGCGGTCGATCGCGAGAGCCGGCATGGGGATCCGCGGCAATCGTTCCGGGCGGGCGGAGATCATGCGGGCCTTCAAACCAACCGATTTGGCGGCACGCAGCAGGTTGGTGATCACCGATTGCTCGTCACGAGACCGATAGCGGTGCTGAAGGTCTTCGAGATTGAGGGCGATGCCGAGGACGCCAGCCAGGATGGCCAAAGCGGTGAAAGCGTCCTCGTCCAACGCCGCGACGGTTTGCGCGGACATCGACGGTCCGTTTACGCGTGGGTCTGGGTGCTGGCCGCCAGCACGGGGTTTTGCACCTGACTGGTCGAGACGACCGCCGTCTGGAGCGTGGCGCTGCTCGTCATATTGAAGCTCGCCATCGCCTGGACCAGCTGGCTCGACAGACTGGTCACCGCCGTCGGCGAGGGATCGGCGACGAATTCGACGCCATGGGAGGAGCCGAAGGTGAAGCCCGGGGCATTGGCGGAGGAGATCAGCGCTTTGGCGACGCCGGTGGTGGGGTCGATCTCGGCGAACTCGTTGCCGACCGAGGCGTAATAGTCGTTGGTGTTGAGGCCGGTCACATGGACCTGCAGGATCCGATTGTCCTGGGTATCGGCGATGTAGAAGGTGCCGGAGGTCGCCGAGGGCTTGATCACGTCATCGAGATTGACGTTGCCGGGCGTGGTCGTCTGGATCGGCGTGAACGACACGGATTGGTTCGCGGCCCCCGGGTTCTTCACGTCGATGATGATGCCGTCCGCCCCGCTGCTAAACAGCAGATCGCCGTTCGGTGCTAGTTTGAGCGAGTCTGGATCGGCTTGCGGCACGGTCTGCATGGTACCGGTGATGGTGTTGAGACCGGTCGTACCGTTCTTCAGGATCGGCGTGATGAGCAGCGGACCGGTCGGGTTGTTGCCGTTACGCAGCTCGACGATGGTCGCGTCACCAAAAGTATCGTGCGGGTTGGTCATGCTCATGAAGACTTTGCCGTTATCGAACACGACATCGTCGAAGCCACGGGTGCTGGAGGAATTGGCATAGGAGAGCGGCGCGCTCAACGTCTTCGCCGTCGGATCGATCAGCGACAGCGTCGAATTGCCATCCTGGTTCTGCAGTACCCAGATTTCGCCGGTCGTGGGGTTGAGTTTCAGCCCGTCGACATAGCCCGCCACGTTGTACGACTGCATGATGGTGCCGGAGGCGTTGTATTCGACAACCGTGCTTTGGCCCGAGGCACCGGTCGAATCGGCGCCATTGGTATAGGCGACCCAGATATCGCCATTGGCCAAGGTGATCGAGTCCGGCGACTTGGTGCCCGACGGAGCACTCGCCAGAACCGATATGCTATCGACCGTCGCCACCGGCGCGGTCTGCACGGCGTCAGGCACGAACTCGACGCCGTGAGAAGAGCCGAAGGTGAAGCCCGGCGCGTTGGCGGAGGAGACGATGGCGGTGGCGACGCCGGTGGTGGGGTCGATCTGCGCGAACTCGTTGCCAACCGAGGCATAATAGTCGTTCACGTTGAGGCCGGTGGCATGGACCTGCAGGATCCGATTGTCCTTGGTATCGGCGATGTAGAAGGTACCGGAGGTCGCCGAGGGCTTGATCACATCGTCGAGATTGACGTTGCCGGGTGTGGTCGTCTGGATCGGCGTGAAGGACACGGATTGGTTCGTGGCCCCCGGGTTCTTCACATCGATGATGATGCCGTCCGCCCCGCTGCTAAATAACAGGTCGCCGTTCGACGCCAGCTTGAGCGAGTCAGGGTCGGCTTGCGGGACGGTCTGCATGGTACCGGTGATGGTGTTGAGACCGGTCGTGCCGTTCTTGAAGATCGGCGTGATGAGCAACGCGCCGGTAGGATTATTGCCGTTGAGCAGTTCGACGATGGTCGCGTCACCAGAGGTATCGTTCGGGTTGGTCATGCTCAGAAAGACTTTGCCGTTATCGAACACGACATCGTCGAAGCCACGGGTCGTAGGGGAATTGGCATAGGAGAGCGGCGCGCTCAGCGTCTGCAGCACCGGGTTGATCAGCGACAGCTGCGAATTGCCGTCCTGGTTCTGTAGCACCCAGATCTCACCGGTCGTGGGGTTGAGCTTCAACCCATCGACGTAACCTGCCACCTGGTAATACTGCATGATATTGCCCGAGGCGTCGTATTCGACGACCGTGCTATGGCCCGAGGCACCCGTCGAATCGGCGCCGTTCGTATAGGCCGTCCAGACCGTGCCATTATCCAGGGTGATCGAGTCCGGCGATTTCAAACTCCGGGGGGCGCTCGCCAGAACCGAGAGTTTATCGACCGTCACGGTCGATACGGGGGGCGTGGTGTCCGCGACGAATTCGACGCCATGGGAGGAACCGAAGGTGAAGCCCGGGGCATCGGCGGCGGAGACGATGGCGGTGGCGATACCGGTGGTGGGGTCGATCTGCGCGAACTCATTGCCGACCGAGGCATAGTAGTCGTTCACGTTGAGGCCGGTCACATGGACCTGCAGGATCCGGTTGTCCTTGGTATCGGCGATGTAGAAGGTGCCGGAGGTCGCCGAGGGCTTGATCACGTCATCGAGACCGACGCTCCCGGGCGTGAAACCCTGAACCTGGGTGAAGGACACCGACTGGGTGCTGGCACCGGGGTTGTGCACGTCGATGATGACGCCGTCCGCGCCGCTGCTAAATAACAGGTCGCCGTTCGACGCCAGCTTGAGCGAGTCCGGATCGGCTTGCGGCACGACCTGCACGGTGCCGGTTTCAGTATTGAGACCGGTGGTGCCGTTCTTCAGGATCGGCGTGACTTGCAGCGGGCCGGTCGGGTTGTTGCCGTTGGTCAGTTCGACGATGGTCGCGTCGCCCTGAGCGTCGGGCGGGTTGGTCATGCTCAGAAACACTTTGCCGTTCTCGAACACGACATCGTCGAAGCCACGCGTACTGGAGGAATTGGCATAGGAAAGCGGCGCGCTGAGCGTCTGCAGCACCGGGTTGATCAGCGACAGCTGCGAATTGCCGTCCTGGTTCTGTAGCACCCAAATCTCACCGGTCGTGGGGTTGAGCTTCAACCCGTCGACATAACCCGCCACCTGGTAATACTGCATGATAGTGCCCGAGGCATCGTATTCGACGACCGTGCTATGGCCGGATGCGCCGGTCGAATCGGCGCCATTGGTATAGGCCGTCCAGACCGTGCCATTATCCAGGGTGATCGAGTCCGGCGATTTCAAGCTCCGCGGAGCATTCGCCAGCACCGAGATTTGGGTCACATTTGACATCTGATTTCTCCGCTCAGTGAGGACACGCGATTGGATTAAAGGTTAACCAAGGTGCGCGTCGAACCGAGCGTCATCGAGTCAAATGACCCTGAAGCAAATGACGAGGGTTAAATGTATTGGCGTGGAGTTTGACGAATAGCTGGCGCGGAAGATTATGTTGGTTAACGCGTCGTGTTACTGGCGCGAAACATACGGGATGTGGGTCCGTGGATGGGATGAAATTCTTGTGACAATTCTTCCCATCCGCCGACGACTTTGTCGCGCCCGTCGCGGAAACTATGCGTCTCGCCTCAACTACTGGTTGAATGCTACGCAGATCAATCGGAAGACCAATTGACGAGGCCCGGTGCGCTTAGGCGGGTGGGCTATGCATGTGGGTCTGTGGCGGCGGCGGAACCCTCATCCGGGTGGGTGCCGGTGCCTTCGAAGAAATCCGCGTGCTCGACAGCGATGCGGCCGATGGCGGCGAAGGCGGTCCGCAGATGCGCGGTCATGATGGCGACCGCCCCCACCGGATCCTGTGCCGCGACACGGTCCACGATGGCCGCGTGCTGGTTCAGGATCATGCCCGACCAGTCGTGATCCTCCAGCGAGAGGAAGCGCACGCGGTCGAGTTGCGCCTTCGCCCCGGTGATGACCTGCCAGACGAAGGGGCGCCCCGCCATATGCATCAAGGTGCGGTGCATCGCCTCGTCCAGCGCGAAGAAGGCGGCGAAATCGCCGGCCGCGATGGCGTCGTGCTGACCGGCGAGGATGTGCCGCAGCTCGGCCAGGTCCCGCGCCTGGGGGTGGCGCGCGGCATCGGCGATCGCCCGGCATTCCAAGGTTTCGCGGATGAATTGGCTGTCATAGACGGCCGGGATGTTGATCGGCGCGACGAAGGTGCCGACCTGGGGCACCACGCGCAGGAACCCGTCCTCGCCGAGGCGCCAGAACACCTCGCGCACTGGCGTCCGGCTGAGGCCATAGCTCTCCGCGACCTTGGTCTCGGACAGCGCGTCGCCCGGGCGCAGCTCGCCTCGGACGATCCTGCCGTGCAGATCTTCATAGACCTGCTGGCCGGATGCCCGAGGACCCATTTTCGCCAGGTTGCCTAGATTGGCCATGCCCGGCTCAGCCGCGGATCGAGCTTAGAAACTGCCGCGCCCGCTCGGTGCGGGCGTTGGCCAGCATTTCCCGAGGGTCGCTGTCCTCGACGATCTTGCCCTGATCCATGAACACCATGCGCGTGCCGACATCGGCGGCGAAGCGGATCTCGTGGGTCACCACCAGCATCGTGCGCCCCTCCCGCGCCAGGTCGCGCATCACCGCCAGCACGTCGCCGACCGTCTCCGGATCCAGCGCCGAGGTCGGCTCGTCGAACATCAGCAGATGCGGGTTGGTCGCCAACGCCCGGGCGATCGCCACGCGCTGCTGCTCGCCGCCCGAAAGCTGCGCCGGATAGGCGTTGATCCGGTGCGACAGGCGCACCTTCTCGAATAACGCGCGCGCCCGTTCCTCGACCACCGACTTGGCCTCCTTATGGACGATGACGGGGGCCAGCATGACGTTCTGCAGCGCCGTCAGATGCGGGTAGAGGTTGAAGTGCTGGAAGATCATGCCGACGCGCTTGCGCACATCGGTGATGCCGCGCGTGTTCGCCTGCACCCGCTTGCCCTCGAAGGTGATCGCGCCACCTTGGAGCGCCTCCAGCCCGTTCACGCAGCGCAGCAGGGTGGATTTGCCGGTGCCGCTCGGCCCGACGAAGCAGACGATCTCGCCCGGCGACACGGTCATGCTGATGCCGTCCAGAATGGTGCGGGCGGCGAAGCGCTTGACGATGCTGTCTAGGGTCAGAACAGGGCTCATCCCATGGCTCCGGCGAGGTCCGATCTCCGCCCGATATGGAACCGGCGTTCCAGGCTGCCGCCGGCGAGGGAGATCGCGTAGTTGATGAGGAAGTACAGGGCGGCCAGGGCGAGCAGCGGGACCAACCCGCCATCGGTCGATTCGCGGATCAGCAGCCCGGTCTTGGTCAGTTCAATATAGCCGATGATGGAGGCCAGCGAGGATTCCTTCAGGGTGGTGATGAACACGCCGACCGAGGGCGGCAGCACGACGCGGATCGCCTGCGGCCCGACGATGTACCGCATCACCTGCGCGCGGCTCATGCCGCAAGCCTGGGCCGCTTCCCACTGGCCCCGCCCGACGCTTTGAATGCCGGCGCGCACCACCTCGGACATGGTGGAGCTGGCATGCAGAGCCAGTGCCACGGTGGCGGCGGTGAAGCTCGAGACGTCGGTGCCGAACACCAGCGGCACGCCGAAATAGCAGAAGAACATCACGATCAGGATCGGCACGGAGCGGAAGAACTCCGTATAGAGCAAGGCGGACAGCCGGAGCACCCGGAAGCGGGAGGTGCGCAGCAGCGCCACCGCCGTGCCGCCCAGGGCACCCGCCAGCAGGGCGAGCCAGCTCAGCCAGAGGGTCAAGCCGGCGGCGCGCAGCAGGAGCGGGGCATAGGCCAGCCAGTCGGGGGTCATGGCGTAAGGCTCATCTGGTACCCATCTCCTGGCGGAAGAGGATGCGACCCAGCCCGAGCCTGCCGATATTCACCAACTGGCAGAGCACGAGATAAACGATCGCCGCGACGACGAAGGTCTCGAAGAACCGGAACGAGGTGGACCCGGTGGTCTCCATCCAGGACGCCACCTCGTCCACGGCGATGGCCGAGGCGAGCGACGAGGCGAGGATGACGGCGATGATCTGATTGCCGAGCGGGGCGTAGATGGTCCGGAACACTTGCGGGAAGATGATGTACCGGAAGGTCTGAAAGGTGGTGAAACCCTGCGCCTGCGCCGCCTCGAACTGTCCCGCGGAGACCGCGATCAGCCCGGCGCGCAGGATCTCCGCCATATAGCCGGCGCTGTTCAGGGACAAGCCGATCACCGCCGCCGTGAAGGAGGACAGGCGCAGGCCGACGCCCGGCCCGGCGAAATAGATGATGTAGAGGATGACCAGCAGCGGCGTGTTGCGCATCACTTCGACATAGGCGGCGCCGACGGCCCGCAGCAGCCGGGACGGGCTGCGCCGCAACACCGCGACACCGGCGCCGATCACCAGGCTGATCAGAATCGCGAGCAGCGACAGGCCGAGCGTCAGCATGGCCGCGTGCAGCAGTTCGCCCAGATAGGGATAGATCGTGCGCAGCGTGAAGGTATAGGCCATGGTCGCGGCACCCTGAAAATGGGTGCCTGGCCAGCGTCATGCCGGCCAGGCTGGCGAGAAGCAGGCGCTCCCTAGAAGCGGGCGGCGATCGCCGGCTGGTCGAAGCCGAACCACTGCTTGAACAGCTTCGCATTGTCGCCGGACGCGTTGAACTGGGCGACGTACAGATTCAGCACGCGGTAGAGATCGAAATCGCCGGCGGGCAGCCCGATCGCGATCTCCGCCCGTGCCAGGGTGCCATCGAGCTGGCGCAGCTTGCCGGGGCGGTCCTTGATCGCCTGCGTGTTGTAGAAATCATCCTCCGCCATCGCGTCCACCTGGCCGGACAGCAGGGCGCTCATCTCATCCGCCTGCGTGTTGAAGCGGGTGATCTCCGCCTTCGGCAAGGCGGCGGGGACCGCGCGTTCCGCCGTGCCGCCGCGGGAGATCGCGACCTTGATGCCCGCCCCGTCGCCAAGGTCGGTAATCGCGCGCGGCTTACTGCCGTCCTGGACCAGCATCCGCATGGTGGTGACCAGATAGGGATCGGTGAAGGCGATGGTGGTCGACCGCTCCACGTTGCGGGTGAAGTCGGCGATCGTGATATCGACTTTATGGGTCTGCAGCGAGGTGACGCGGCCGGGAATATCGGTGACGACGAATTCCGGCTTTACCTTCAACGCCTCCGCGAGCCGCTTGGCGATATCGATGTCGTAACCCTCGGCCTCGCCGCTCGGCAGCACGCGGCTATAGGGCGGCAGGCTGGGCAGCACGGCGATCCGGATCGTCCCGCGCGACAGGATCTGCTGCAGGATGCTGGTGCCCTCGGCGCCGGCGCTGCCGGCGGTCAGCGTCAGGACAGCGGCGGCGGCCGTGACGAAGCGCAAAATGGGGGCGAAACGCAGAATAGGATGGATGCGAGCGGTCATGGTTCTCTCCCTTGTCGTTATTGTTCTTGGATTGGCTATCGGAAGCTGAGCTGCACCTTCACGGTCTGTTCGGGGTGGTTCTCCACCAGGTCGAAGGCGGCCTGGGCGTCGCTGGCGGCGAAGGTCTGGGTGATCATCGCGGCCGGCTGTAGCGAGCCTGCCTCCAGCCAGCCGATCACCTGGGGCAGCAGGCGGCGGTTGAGTCGGGAGCCGACGATGGTCAGTTCCTTGCTGACGATCGCCTGCTGGATCACCGGCGTCGGCTCCGGCGAGAAGCCGAGCAAGCCGATGCGCCCGGCCGGCGCCGCGACGCGGCAGGCCTCACCCAGCAGGGCCGGTACGCCGGCGCCGTCGATGACGACCGAGGGGCCGAGACCGTCCAACTCGCCCGCGACGGCGCCGGGTATGTCGTCATGGCCGGACCGCAGAACCACATCCGCGCCGAACGCGGTCGCCCGGCGCAGCCGTGCCGCGTCGGGATCGGCGACGATGCAGCGGGCGCCGAACAGCTTCGCGACCTGCAGCACCGTCACGCCCACCGTCCCGGCGCCATAGATCAACACCACGTCCTGGTCCGTGCAGCCGGTGCGCGACAGGACATTGGCCGCGATCGACAGGGGCTCGGCGAGGGCCGCCAAGCCGAAATCGAGCGTGGCGGAAATCTTCACCGCGTTGGCGGCCGGCACGACGAGGCTGTCGCGGAACCCGCCGTCGCGGTGGACACCGAACACCTCCAGCTTGGCGCAGACGTTCGGCCGGCCGGCCCGGCACGGGTAGCACCGGCCGCAGGCGACCACGGGGTCGATCACTACCCTGTCGCCGACCCGCAGCCCCGTCACGTCGGAACCGACCACCTCCACGGTGCCGGCCATTTCGTGCCCGATGATGCGCGGATAGCGCGCGAAGGGGTTGGTGCCGTGGAGGATATGCATATCCGAGCCGCAGATGCCGGCGCGGTGCACGGCGACCAGCACGTCGCCCGGACCCGGCAGACCTGCCCGATCCTCACCCACCACGAGATGATGCGGCTTCTCGACCGAGATCGCGACCATGCAGAGTGCCCCCAGATTTCTTGTATCCTTGGATACTAGTATGGCTGGTGCGGGTCAAGACACTCTCGATGCGGCGCCTTAGATCAAGCGTAGACCCACAGCACCTGGGCATCGGCCTTGCCGTGGGACGTCCATTTCGAGTCCGCGGTCGCATCGTAATACATGCTGTCATGCGCCTTCAGCCGCACCGGTTCGTACAGGCGCGAATGCACGACGAGCGTGCCGGACAACACGTAGAGGAAGATTTCCCCGGAATGGTTGGCCCATTCGGCGTATTCGTCGGGATCGCGCGCCGTCACCCGGGTCACGATCGGCAGCATCCGCTTGTGCCGCAATTCCGCGGCGAGCCAGACGTTCTGGCAGGTCTTCGTCTTGAGCGTTGTGCCCGTGGATTGGCGATTGATGACCCGGCGGCCCATCGCGTTGGGCGGCGCCTCGCTATCCACCAAGCTGACGATGTCGATGCCGAACCCGGCGGCGATCTTGTTCAGGCTGCTCAGCGTGGGCGACAGCTCGCCGCGCTCGATCTTGGACAGGGCGGATAACGACAGGCCGGTCTGCTGGCTGGCGCGCAGCAAGGTCCAGGACCGCTCGTGTCGCAACATGCGCAGGCGTTGTCCGATATCGACCGGGCCAGCGGCCGGCCTGGGGCTATCGTCGCCATCGATGCGGCGTCCGGGATGGCTGATATCCAAGCTCGAAGGTCCCTGTTTAGTGCGGGAGGTCTAGTGCAGGAGATCTGGGGCCGAGGGCTGGTCCGGCGGATCGAACAATTTGCCCGGGTTGAACAGCCCCTTCGGGTCCAGCGCCGCCTTGATCCGCCGCATCAGCGCCACGTCATGGGGACCGCGGCCTGCCAGCAGGCGCTGCTTGTTGGTCTGCCCGATGCCGTGCTCGGCGCTGATCGTCCCGCGCAGATCGAGCGTTATCTCATCCACGATGGCGTTGACCCGCGTGGCGATCCGCTGCAGGACATCCGACGTGTGGCGGGCCTGGTCGAACAGGACGACGACATGGATATTGCCGTCGCCCATATGGCCGACCAGCAGCAGCTTGCCGTCCGGAAACTCCGCCGGAATGCGCTGTTCGACGCGGCGCACGAAATCGGCTTGGGCGCGCAGCGGCACGGCCGTGTCATGGGAGACGCCGAACCCCGCATGCTTGTTGCCCTCGGACACGCTGTGCCGGATGCGCCAGAGCGCCGCCGCTTGCGCCTCACTGCTGGCGACGACGGCATCGGTGATGGTGCCGTCCTCCAGCGTGCCGGCCAGCACGCTCTCCAGCGCCTCGCGCAGGTCGTAGCGGGTCAGCGTGTCGGTGACCTCCACCACGACGTACCAGGGCGACACCCCCGCGAAGGGCAGGGTGTTGCCGGGGACATAGGTCAGAGCGATCTCGGCCTGTGCCCAGTTGATGATCTCGAAGCTCGACAACCGGTCGCCGAGCGTGGTGCGCAACCGCTCCAACAGCGTCAGGGCGGCTTCCGGCCCCTCCAGCGTCACCATCGCGGTAGTGCTCTGAGCCGGTTGCGGGAAGACCTTCAACGCGGCGGCGGTGATGATGCCGAGCGTGCCTTCGGCGCCGATGAACAGCTGTTTGAGGTCGTAGCCGGTGGTGTTCTTGCGCAGCGGTGTCAGCCAGTCGCACAGCGACCCGTCCGGCAATACGACCTCCAATCCCAGCACCAGGTCGCGCGTGGGACCATAGCGCAGCACGGCGGTGCCGCCCGCATTGGTCGAGATATTGCCGCCGATCTGGCAGCTGCCCTCGGCACCGAGCGACAGCGGGAACAGCAGCCCAGCCGCCGCGGCCGCCTCCTGCAGGGTCTGCAGAATACACCCCGCCTCCACCAGCATCGTGCCGTCCATGACGGAAATGTCGCGAATCCGGTTCATCCGATCCAGCCTTAACACGACCGCCTGCCCGCTGGCATCCGGCGTGGCGCCGCCGCATAGCCCGGTATTGCCGCCCTGGGGCACCACCGGGACGCCGTGTTCGAAGCACAGCCGCACCACCGCCGACACCTCCGCAGCGCTGGCCGGGCGAACCACCATGCGTGCATCGCCGTGATAGCGGTCGCGCCAATCGGTGACATAGGCGGCGAGGTCCGCCGCCGTGGTCAACACATGGGCGGCACCGACGATGGCGGCGACGGCGTCCCGCAGGTCATCTGGGCGCGGGTTATCTGGATGCATGGGCTGCCTCCTGCCTCGGGTTCGCTACACGCGAAAATCGGCTTGCACGAAAAGGGACGATGATCATAGAGTTATACTATAGTAGAATTTTTCGCAACGCGGAGGGTGTCATGCCTAGCTCGGACCGGATCGTCGGACATGCCGGAATCACACCCGGAATCACGCGTCGCGGGCTGCTGCGCACCGCCGCTTCCGGCGCGGCCGCTGCCTTCGCGGCACCCTATATCATCCGCGATGCCGAGGCGCAGGGCACCCGCATCGTGGTGCGCGACCCCGGCGGCCCGTTCACCCCGGGCTTCGCGGAAGCGTTCTACCAGCCGTTCAAGAAGGAAACCGGGATCGAGGTCGTCGGCGTCGTCTCGGCCGCGGAGCCGACCGCCGAGATCAAGAGCATGGTGGAGACCAAGAACTACGCTTGGAACATCGCCGGTGGCATGAGCCAGACCGCGGTGCAGCTTTTGGCCGATGCGGGCTATATCGAGAAGCACGAGCTCGACAACGACCCGGCGGTCTCGGAGATCCCGCTCGAATACCGCGACGCCTATGGTATCGGCTCGGACGTCTATGCCACCGCCATCGGCTATCGCTCCGACAAGGTGAAAAAGCCGCCCACGTCCTGGAAGGAGTACTGGGACGTCGCAAACTTCCCGGGCCGCCGGGGCCTGCGCAAATACCCGTTCGACGCGGTGGAGCAGGCCTTGATGGCGGATGGCGTGCCGTCCGACAAGGTCTACCCCTGCGACCTGGATAAAGCGTTCAAGTCGCTCACCGCCATCCGCCCGCATGTCGATGCCTGGTGGGCGTCGGGCGCGCAGGCGACGCAGATGCTGGCGAATGGCGAAGTGGACATGCTGCCGGTCTGGGCCAACCGGATCTATGCCGTGCGCGATGCGGGCGTGCCGGTCGCGGTGGAGTGGAACCAGAACATCTGGGGCGTCGATGTCTGGGCGATCCTTAAAGGCACGCCCAATGCCGATATCTGCCGCAAATTCATCAAGTTCACCTGCAACCCCAAGCGGCAGGCCACCTTCACCAAATACCTGACCAACGGCCCGACCAACCCAGCCGCCTATAAATACATCGACGACCCGGTCGCCCGCACGCTGACGACCTATCCGGAGTGGCACAAGCAAGGCCTCAAGATCGACGGCGATTATTGGGCGAAGTCCAAGGACGCGGCGCTCGACCGGTTCAACGCCTGGCTGTTGGGCTGAGACGGATCCGCCGGGGGTGACAAGCGGCGCCGCCGTCCCGAAGTTGCAGGTCGACGAGGTCTGGAAGCATTACGGCGACTTCGTCGCCTTGGAGAAGACGAGCCTGACGCTGCGGGAGGGGGAATTCCTGACCCTGCTCGGGCCGTCCGGCTCCGGCAAGACGACCTTGCTGATGATGGTCGCGGGACTGACCCTGCCGGATGGCGGCACCATCTCGATCGACGGCAAGCTCGCGACCCATGCGCCGCCGTTCAAGCGGGACATCGGCATGGTGTTCCAGAACTACGCCCTGTTCCCGCATCTCAGCGTCGCCGACAACATCGCCTTCCCACTGCGCATGCGGCGGGAGAGGGACGCAGTGGTGCGCGAGAAGGTGGCGCGGGTGCTGGACCTGGTGCAGTTGCCACATGTGGCCGACCGCATGCCGAGGCAGCTTTCCGGCGGGCAACAGCAGCGCATCGCCCTAGCTCGTTGCCTGGTCTATAGCCCCAGCATCATCCTGATGGACGAACCGCTCGGCGCCCTGGACAAAAAGCTGCGCGACCAGCTCCAGATCGAGATCAAGCGGCTGCACCGTCAGCTCGGCACCACCATCCTCTACGTCACCCATGATCAGCAGGAGACGCTGACCATGTCGGACCGTGTCTGCCTGATGAATCATGGCAAGATCGAGCAGATCGGCACGCCGGGCGATCTGTATTTCCGGCCGAACACCGTGTTCGCCGCCGATTTCCTCGGGGAATCGAACATCTTGCCGGCACGGTTGACCGGCCATGCGGCGGGCAACGCGGTGCTGGAATGCCCCACCGCCGGCGGGTTGGTCCTGGTAACCGGTGGTGCAGGTTGCCTGGGCGCCGTGCGGATCATGGTGCGGCCGGAGAATCTGACGCTGGTGACGCAGGCCGAGCCCGGCTGGAACGCGATCGCCTGCGTGGTGAAGGAGGTGATCTTCACGGGCAGCACCACCCGCACCATCGTGGAGACACGCGGCGGGGCCGCGTTGCTGGTCGCCGGGCTGACGGTCGAGAGCGAGCTGTCGGCGGCCCCCGGGCGGTCGCTGGTGGCGCAATGGCGGCCCGAGCATACGGTGCTGCTGCCGGAGGAGGCCTAACCATGCGCGACGCGACCGCTCCGCATCGGCGCTTCCGCCCAGCCATGTGGATGCTGCTGCCGGCGGTGGGTTTCCTCCTCGGGCTGATGCTCTACCCGGTCAGCCAGCTGCTGCTGCTCAGCCTGCAGACCAAGGCCGGCGCATGGACGGGGGCCAATTACGAACGGCTGGCGGCGGGGGCGGTGTATTGGCGCGTGCTCGGCATCACGCTGCGCTGCGCCGCCTGGACCACCGCGCTCTCCGTGGTGTTCAGCTACCCGGTGGCCTATCTGATCGCGACCAGCACGGACCGCGTCCGCGCGCGGCTGACCTTCTGGGTAATGCTGCCGTTCTGGACCAGCTTCCTGGTGCGCACCTTCGCCTGGATCGTGCTGCTGGGCCGCAATGGCGTGTTCAATCAATGGCTGCAGGCGATCGGGCTGACCGGCGCGCCGCTGCCGATGCTGTACAGTTTCCCCGCCGTCATGGTCGGCATGCTGCACGCGTTGATGCCGCTTTGCGTCATCACCATGATCTCCGTCATGGAGAGCATCGACGGCAACCTTTCCAAGGCGGCGCTGACGCTGGGCGCACCCCGGGGCAGCACCTTCTGGCGGATCTATTTCCCGCTCTCCCTGCCCGGTGTCGCGGCCGGCGGGCTGTTGGTGTTCATCTCCTCGCTCGGCTTCTTCATCACGCCGGCGCTGCTGGGCAGCCCGCGCGAGATCATGCTGCCGCAGATCATCATCCAGCAGGTGCAGGAGCTGCTGAACTGGCCCTTCGCCGGCGCGCTATCGGTGCTGCTGATCGTGGCGGTGCTGGTGGTGTTCACCGGCTATGACCGGGTGTTCGGCATCTCCAGCCTGGCCGGCACCACGGCGGCGGGCGCCGGCCGCCCGGCGGGACGGGTGACGCGGTTCGGCCGCATGCTGCTCGCCGGGCTGGGCCGCGCCAGCGACCTGTTGGGGCAAGCCCTGGCCGGGTTGCAGCCCCGTTTCCGGGGAGCGCCGCCACGGGGCACGCGCCGGATGCTGTGGGTGGCGGGGCTGTGCGCGCTGGTCTTCCTGGCGCTGCCGGCCTTCCTGATGATCCCGGTATCCTTCACCACGCGCAGCGTGCTGGACTGGCCGCCGCGCGGCTTCGGCGTCTCGTGGTATCAGGCCTATCTCGGCTCCGGCGCCTGGCTGGCGGCGACCGGGCGGTCGTTCGAGGTGGCGCTGCTGACGGCGGTGCTGGCGATGGCGCTCGGCACACCCGCGGCGTTCGGGCTCTCGCGCGGCGTTCGGCGGGGCAACGGGTTGATCCTCGGCCTGCTGCTCTCGCCGCTGATCGTGCCGCGCATCATCATCGCGGTGGCGTTGTTCTATCTCTATGCGAAGCTGCGGCTGGTCGGCACGACGCTGGGCCTGGTGCTGGGGCACACGATCCTGGCCATCCCCTATGTCGTGGTCACGATGATGGCGGTGCTGAAAACCTACGACCAGCGCTACGACAACGCCGCCTGGAGCCTGGGGGCCAATCGGCTGCGCGCGCTATGGCACGTCACGCTGCCGCTGCTGCGCGCCGGGCTGATCGCGGCCTTCCTGTTCGCCTTCGTCACCTCGTTCGACGAGCTGACCATCGCGTTGTTCGTCACCGGCGGGCTAGAGACGACCTTGCCCAAGATGATGTGGGACAGCGCCGTGCTGCAGGTCGATCCCACGCTGGCGGCCGTGTCCACGCTGCTGCTTCTGCTCATCACCTGCATCTTGTTGCTGGCCGGCTGGATCGGCCGGCGGGACCGCGCGGTGCGCGGCTGACGGCTTCCCCGCATCCCTTCAAGACCCCGCATCCAACCATCGAAGGATCTGTGACATGTCCAACCCTGTACTCCGCGGCATCCTGCCGGCCTTCCCCACCCCCACCACGGAGGGTGGCGCCGTCGACGAGGCGGCGCTGCGCCGCCTGGTGAAATTCCTGCTGGAGGGCGGGGCCACCGGGCTGGTGCCGATGGGCGGCACCGGCGAGTTCACCGCCCTATCCCCGGCCGCGCGCATCCGGGTAGTGGAGATCACCGCCGAAGTCGCCGCCGGCAAGGTGCCGGTGGTGGCGGGCGTGCTTTCCCCCGGCTATGCCGAGGCGGTGCAGACCGGGCGGGAGCTCACGGCCGCCGGGGCCGACGCGCTGCTGCTGATCGCCCCGTTCTATGTGACGCCGAGCCAAGCGGGCATCCGCGACTATTTCCGTGCCTATCGCGGCGATGTCGATGCGCCCTTGGTGTTCTACGACATCCCCTATCGCACGCGCATCATCACCGACGCCGCCGTGCTGGCCGAACTGGCCGCGGACCGGACGATCATCGGCATGAAGGCGTGCAACACGGACATGCACCATTTCAACCGGATCGCCGCTTCGGTGGATGACAGCTTCGCCCTGCTGAGCGGCGAGGATACGCTGTTTCCGGCGCAGGTGGCGCTGGGTGCCTGTGGCGGGATCCTGGCCTCGGCGGCGCTGCTGCCGGCCTATTGGGTGCGCGTGTTCGAAGCGGCCATCGGCGGCCGGCTGGACGAGGCCATCGCCGCGCAGCGCCGCCTGCTGCCCTTGCTGGACGCGATCTTCGCCGAGCCCAATCCGGGCCCGCTGAAGGAGGCGCTGGGCATGATCGGCCTGCCGTCCGGCCACGCGCTGCCGCCGCTGCGCCGCCCGGCCGAGACGGTGCTGGTAGCGCTGCGTGCCGCGATCGACGCGCTGCGGAACGACGGGCTGCTAACCTAGGCCGTGTACCATCACGCCCTGAACGTCGAGGAAATCCGCCGCCTGGCCCGGCGGCGGCTGCCGCGCGGCATGTTCGAATATATCGACCGAGGTGCCGAGGACGAGGTGGCGCTGAGCGCCACCCGTGCGGCCCTGGACGGTGTGAAGCTGCATCCGCGCGTGCTCACCGATGTCAGCCGGCGCACGCTGGGGGTGGAGCTGTTCGGACAGCGCCAGCCCTTGCCACTGATCGTGGCGCCGACCGGCCTGGCCGGGCTGATGTGGCACGAGGGCGAGGTCGAACTGGCCAAGGCCGCGGCGGCGGCGGGGGTGCCGTTCGGCGTATCCACTCAGTCGATCACACCGATCGAGACGATCGCGAAGAAGGCCGGCGGGCGGCTGTGGTTCCAGCTCTATGTGCTGAACGACCGCACGATCACCGAGCATTTCATCGACCGGGCGCGCGACGCGGGAGCGGAGGCACTGATCCTGACCGTGGACACGGTGGTGGCGCCGAAGCGCGAGTACAACATCCATAACGGCTTCGGCATTCCGATGCGCGCGACCTGGCGCGGCGGGCTCGACCTCGCCGCCCATCCGGGCTGGCTGTGGCGGGTGCTCGGCCGCTATCTGCGCGACGGCGGCATACCGACCTACGCCCATTATCCGTCCGAATTCCGCCACAAGATCACCCGAGCCGCGCTGAGCGACAGGCTGGGCCTGGCCGCCGACATGACCTGGGCGGATCTCGACGCCCTGCGCCAGCGCTGGCACGGAAAGCTGATCGTCAAGGGCGTGCTGCGCGCCGACGACGCGATACGCGCGGCGGAATGCGGGGCCGATGCGATCGTCGTGTCCAACCATGGCGGCCGCAACCTGGACGGTGCCGTGAGCCCGGTGGAGGTGCTGCCGGAGATCGTACAGGCGGTCGGGCACCGGTTGACCGTGCTCGCCGATGGCGGCGTGCGGCGGGGCAGCGACGTCGTCAAGCTGATGGCACTGGGCGCCCAGGCGGTGCTGGTCGGCCGCTCGGTGCTGTTCGGCACCGCCGTCGCCGGGCAGGCCGGCGCCACCCATGTGCTGAACCTGCTACGGGACGAGATCAGCCGAACCCTGGCGCTGCTCGGCTGCCCGTCCCTCGACCGCATCGGCGAAGGCTATGTGCGCCCCCGAGGACCCTGATTTTCCACGATAATCGGGCCTGCCGAGATCCTACGCGGCATCGCCGATGTGACCATGCCCATCGGGGGCGGAGATCGGCGGCGAACGGTTCGATGCGGTTTTCGCCGGAATGCCGAACACGAGATCCCCCGATATATCCAGTATGACGCCAATAGAGCCGTTCATCGATTTTTAATAGTTGGAAATCATTATAATTCGTAACATGTTAGTCGGTCATGAAGGGTTTTCTTGTTTATTTTACCAATAGATGGCTCATTTATCCGTCATGATATATCAGATTCTGTATTGTATATATATTATATATCTCAACGCGAAGTGTTTTAAGTATCGAACATTACGAGATGCATCTAAATATCAACCATACAAATATTCATAACTTTTTTACAAAACCGAGCCGCAAATAAGGGTAACGGCAGTCACTCCTCTTCGTACATAGAGAGAATTATGAGATACTGGACCGACGCGTCTATATACAAGAAGATCGTCTTAGCCTCCCTGGCAACTCTTCTCGCAACCTGTAGCCTCGGCTTGTTCGGGCTGAGCCGGACGGCCGCCGTCAATGATCAAGCGAGCGAGATCAGGGACAATTGGCTACCATCGGTCGCGACGCTGGGTCAGCTCGAAGCCGAGGTCAGACAATATCGAGTCCGGGAAACACGCCTGCTGATGAGCGTGATCAGCGGCAAGACCGACGCGTTGCCACGCGACAACATGATTGTCCAGCAATCGAAATCCGAAATAGATAAAATCCGCCAATCTTATTCTGCCTTAATCAACAAAGGGACGCCGGACGAGCAATCTATGAAAGCGTTCGACATTGCCTGGTCTAAATATATTGAAAGCAGCGGTAAAGTACTGAGCATTGCTCAGAACGGTGGAAATCTGGAAGAGTATTTGACTCTTTATCGCGGCCCCGATGCGGACGCCTATGACCAAACAATGGCCCAGGTGATCGCCGATGTGGCCTTCAAGACCATCGGGGGCAAGAATGCGGCCGATCACGGGGTCGAGGTCTATCAAAGCGCTCGATGGACCACCGCTTTCGCCTTGATCGCGGCGGCGTTGCTCGGCGTGCTGGTTTGCTACGCCGTGGTCGCCTCCATAGCGCGCCCTCTCGGCCGGACGACCGCGGTGGTCGAGCGGCTGGCGGCTGGCGACATCGAGGTCGCCATCGCGGGCACCACTCGGGGCGACGAGGTCGGCGCCCTGGCCCGCGCGCTGCAGGTTTTCAAGGACAATATGCGGCGAACCGTCGAGCTGACCGCGGCGCAGGCAGCCGAGGGCGCCGCGAAACAGCGCCGCGGCGAAGCGCTGGAGACATTGATGCACGCCTTCGAGACGAAGATCGGAAGCCTCGTGAAGGCGCTCGCGGAGGCCGCGGGGGGAATGCAGGCGACAGCGAACGAGATGGCGTCGACCGCCGAACAGAGCAATCACAAGACGGGTGTGGTCGCGTCGGCCGCCGAAGCGGCGTCCACCAACGTACAGACCGTCGCAGCGGCGTCCGAGGAACTGGCGGCGACCGTCCGGGAAATCGGCCAGCAGGTCTCGATGTCGCGCGACATCGCCCAGCGGGCGATCGCCGAATCCCAGGAAACGCGACAGACGGTCGACCAGCTATCGGAAGGCGCCCAGAAGATCGGCAATGTGGTGCAATTGATCTCGGCGATCGCGGACCAGACAAACCTGCTGGCGTTGAACGCGACGATCGAGGCGGCACGCGCCGGCGAGGCGGGGAAGGGCTTCGCGGTGGTGGCGTCGGAGGTCAAGAACCTCGCGACCCAGACGACCAGGGCGACGGGCGATATCGAAAACCAGGTGAGCCAGATCCAGACCCTGACGATGAAGACCGTGACGGCGATCACCGGCATCGGTCGGACCATCGCCGACATGTCCGATATCGCGATGACCATCGCCGCGGCGATCGAGGAGCAGACAGCGGCGACCCAGGAAATCGCCCGCAGCGTTCAGGAGGCGGCAAGGGGAACCGAGTCGGTTTCCGACAACATCACGGGCGTCCGCGAGGCGTCCGCCACCACCGGGGCCGCGGCGGAAGAGCTTCTGCGGGCTTCGGCGGGTCTCGCCCGGCAAGCCGAGGAACTGGACAGCGAAGTCGGCGAGTTTCTCATCGGCGTCAAATCGGCGTAACCCCGATCAGGGCGTCAAATCGGCGTAACGCCGATCAGACCGGCGCGGAACCGCGGCTTGTCCGGGGGGTCGACACGCCGGTCTCCGGCCCTTGGGTCAGGCGCCTGGCGGGGCGACGGCGCAGGGCATGCTGCACGCGGTCGAACCACAGATAGACCACCGGCGTCGTGAACAGGGTAAGGATCTGGGAGACGACCAGACCGCCGACGATGGCGATGCCCAAAGGCTGACGCAGCTCCGCGCCGGCGCCGTGGCCGAAGGCCAACGGCAGGGCGCCGAGCAGCGCCGCGAAGGTCGTCATCATGATGGGCCTGAACCGCAGCAGGCAGGCTTGCCGGATCGCATCGAAGGGCGACATGCCTTGGTCGCGCTCGGCCACCAAAGCGAAGTCGATCATCATGATGGCGTTCTTCTTCACGATGCCGATCAGCAGCAGGATGCCGATCATACCCATGATCGAAAGATCCTGGCCACATGCCAGCAGCGCCAACAGCGCGCCGACCCCGGCGGAGGGCAAGGTGGAGATGATCGTCAGGGGATGGATGGCGCTTTCATACAGCACACCGAGCACGATGTAGATCGTCACGATCGCGGCGAGGATGAGCCATGGCTCGCTGCTCAGCGAACTCTGGAAGACCTGCGCCGCCCCTTGGAATGTCCCGCTGACGGTGGCGGGCATGTGGGCCTGTTGCTCCACCGCGTTGATCGCGTTCACCGCGTCGCCCAGCGCCGTGCCGGGGGCGAGGTTGAACGAGAGCGTCACCGCCGGGAATAGCCCTTGATGGTTGATGGTGACCGGCGATACGCCTTGCCGGACCTGAACGAGCAGATTCAGCGGTACCAGCTTGGCCGTGGTCGACGACCGCACGAACAGGTGCCGAAGCGCCTCGGTACTGAGCTGGTAGCGCGGATCGACTTCCTCGATCACATGATACTGGTTGAGCGGCGAGAACAGCGTCGCCACCTGTCGCTGGCCGAACGCGTCATACAGGATGTCGTCGATCGCCTGCACGGTCACACCCATGCGGGACGCCGTGGGGCGGTCGATGTCCAGCGTCACGCTGGTCGCCGAGGCCTGCCGGTCGGAGCTGACATCGCGCAGCTGTGGCAGCGCGCCCAGCTTCGTCTCCAGCAGCGAGGACCATTTGTACAACTCCTGCACGTCGGCATCCTGCAGCGTGTACTGGTATTGCGCGGCGGAAAGCCGGCCGCCTACCTGGATGTCCTGGCGAACCTGCATGCCCTGGGTGATGCCCTGCACCGACGTCATCTGCCGCCGCAGGCGTGCCAGTACCTGATCCGCCGTATCGGAACGCTGGCCCAGCGGCTTGAGGTTGAGCAGGATGCGGCCTTGGCTGACGGTGGGATTGGCGCCGATCCAGTAATCCACCGTGTCGACCGCCGGATCGCGCATGGCGATGTCGGCCAGCGCGTTGATCCTGCCGGACATCGCATCGAACGAGATGTCCGGAGCGGCCTTGGCGATCCCCAGCACGAAGCTCGTATCGACCTGCGGGAAGAAGCCCTTCGGCACCGTCACGAACAGCCATCCGGTCAGGCCGATCGTCGCCACCATCACCATCAGCGTCAGCTTCTGATAGCGCAGCACCCTGTCGAGCAGCCGGCCATATCCGGCGGTGATGCTCTCGAACTGCCGCTCCGACCATTGATACAGCCGGCTCGGCTGGCGGTCGGAATCGTGTTGGATCAGCCAGGCACACAGCATCGGCGTCACGGTCAGCGAGATGATTCCCGACATGATGATGGCGATGCTGATGGTGATGGCGAATTCGCGGAACAGCCGCCCGACAAGACCGCCCATCAGCAGGATGGGGATGAAGATGGCGATCAGCGATACGGTCATCGAGACGATGGTGAAGCCGACCTCGCGGGCCCCTTCCAGCGCCGCTTCCAGCCGCGGCTTGCCCGCTTCCATGTGGCGGATGACGTTCTCGATCACCACGATCGCGTCGTCCACCACGAAGCCGACGGCGATGGTCAGCCCCATCAGCGACAGGTTGTCCAGGCTGTAGCCGAGCGCGTACATCGCCGCGAAGGTCGCGATCAGCGAGAGCGGGATCGTCAGGCTGGGGATCAGCGTCGCCCAGAAATTCCGCAGGAACACGAAGATCACCATGACCACCAGCGCGATCGTGATGATCATGGTGAGCTGCACGTCGCTGATCGCCGCGTGGATCGTCTGCGTGCGGTCGCCCACGATATGCAGCTCCGCCGCCGCCGGCAGGGAAGCAGCCAGGGACGGCAGCTTGTCCTTGATCGCCTGGATGGTCGAGACGACGTTGGACCCCGGCTGCTGCGCCACGTCGACGATGATCGCGCGCTGCCCCTGAAACCACGCGGCTTCGTACATATCCTCCGGCGCATCGACCACGGTGCCGACATCCTGCAGGCGGATCGGCGCGTTGCCGCGGTAGGCGATCACCATGGACCGATAGGCATCCGCGCTCAGAAGCTGGTCGGTGGCGTTCAGCACCACCGCCTGGTGCGGGCCGTTCAAGGTGCCTTTCGGCGCATCGATGGTAGAGCTGCCGATCGCGGAGCGAACATCCTCCAGGGTCAGTCCAAGCCCGGCCAGCTTTTCCGGATCGACGCGCACGCGCACCGCCGGCCGCTGCTGTCCGTGGTAATCCACGATGCCGACGCCAGGGAGCTGCGCGATCGGCTGCGCGATGAAGTCCTCGGCGTAGCGGTCCAGCTCGGTCAGCGGCAGGGTCGGCGAGGTCAATGCCAGCGAGATGATCGAGGCATTGGCCGGGTTCACCTTGTTGTAGCTGGGCGGGTTCGGCATGTTCTTGGGGAGCAGCCCGGACGACGCGTTGATCTGCGTCTGCACGTCCTGCGCGGCGCCGTCGATGTTGCGGTTCAGGTCGAATTGCAGAACGATGGAGGTGACGCCCAGCGAGCTGGACGAGGTCATCTGCGTCACATTGGGGATACTGGAGAACGACCGTTCCAAGGGCGTCGCGACCGAGGTCGCCATGGTCTGCGCGCTGGCCCCCGGCAGCTGGGCCTGCACCTGGATGGTCGGATAATCGACCTGCGGCAGGGCCGATACCGGCAAGCCCTGATAGGCCACCAACCCCACCAAAACCACGCCGACCGCCAGCAGGCAGGTGCCGATGCGCCGATAGATGAACGGCCTGGAAATGCTCATGACGGGGCTCCCGGCACGGGAGTGGCACTGGGAGGGGCATCGGGGGCGATCGTCACATGGGTCCCGGGGGCGAGGCGGGACTGCCCGTCCAGCACCACCCGTTGCCCCGGCGCCAGGCCGGAGCGGATTTCGGTGAAGCCGGTCACCGTCGGGCCGGTCGTCACCGGCTGCGGGGCGACGGTGTCGTCGGGCTTGAGCGCATAGACATAGAGGCCGTTCTGACCAGTCTGCACCGCCTGGGCGGGCACCACGGTGGCGTCGCGGTCGGTGCGAACCAGCACGCGCGCGGAAACGAACTCGCCCGGCCACAGGGCGCGGTCGGGATTATCGAAGACCGCCTTCAGCTGGATTTGGCCGTTGGTCTGATCCACCGAGCTGTTGATGAATACAAGCTGGCCGTCGGCGATGTGCTTGGCGCCATCGCGCGTATCCACCGCCACCGGCAGCGCCCCGTCACGCTGCCCCTCCGCCACCGCCGCCAGCTCGTCCTGCGGCAGGGAGAACAGCACCGCGATGGGAGCCATCTCGGTTATCGTGACGAGGCCGGCGGCGTCGCTGGCATGCACGATGCTGCCCGGATCGATTTGGCGTAATCCCACGCGGCCCGCCAGAGGCGAGACGATGCGCGTGAACTCCAGATTCAGCCGCGCCGAATCGATCGCGGCCTGATCCGCGTCGAGCGTCGCCTGCAATGCCGCTTGCTGCGCCTTCATCGTGTCGAAGTTCTGCGACGTGCCGGCGCCCGCATTCATCAGCTTGCTGGCGCGCGCGACCTCCTGCTGGGCATTGGCGAACTGCGCCAGGTCGCGTTGCCGGTTCGCCTGCGCCTGCGCCAGCGACGCCTGGTACGGCCGTGCATCGATCTGCGCCAAAAGCTGGCCGGCGGCGACCTCCTGCCCCTCCGTGAAGGCGACGCTTTGCAACTGGCCGTCGACCCGCACCTTGACATCCACCGCGTTCAGCGGCGTGACGGTGCCGATCCCGGAAAGCCAGACGGGCAAGTCGCGCATGGTGGCCGCGCCGGCGATCACCGGCACCGATGCCGCGCCGGGTGCCGCCGCGGACGGCGCTTTTCTCGACGACAATCCCCAATTCAGCGCCGCGACGCCGCCTCCCAGCACGACGATGGCGAGGGCCATGCGCACCAGCGCTTTCCCGGTGGAGGTGGGGCCAGGGCGGCGGATCTCGATGTCCCTCTTCACGGATTCGCTCACATCAACCTCCGGACGGCGTTGCGGGCATGGGCATGGGCGCGGATGGGGCGGCGGATTGGGGCGCGGATTGGGGACGGGCGCCCTGCGGAGCGCTGACCTGGACCACCGCCGGACCGGCGTCGGCGTCGAAGCCGCCGCCGAGCGCCCGGAACAGGCCGACGATCGCCTGCAGCCGCTGCAGCCGCACCTGCAGCAAGGCGTCCTGCGCTTGATACAGCGCCTGTTCCGTGGTCAGCACGGTCAGGTAGTCGGCACTGCCCAGGCGGTATTGCAGCTCCGCCAGGCTCGCGGCCCTGCTCGCCGCCGTCTGCGCGACGATTTCTATCTCCTCCTGATCGCGCACATGCGCCAGCGTACTCAGCATATCCTCCACATCCTGGAAGGCGGCGATCACGGTCTGCCGATAGGTCGCCACCATCTCCACCTGACGGGCGCGGTCAAAGCGCAACTGTCCCTCCAACTGGCCACCCTGAAACAACGGTTGCAACAGGCTGAAGCCCAGATCCGTCACCGCCGAGGGCGGGAAGAAATGGGACGCCTGCTTCGCCCCGATACCGACGCCGGCATTGAGGGAGACGCTGGGAAAGAACGCCGCGCGCGCCACGCCGATATCGAAATTGGCGGAAATCAGGCGCGCTTCGGCCGCGCGGATGTCCGGCCGCCGCTCCAGCAGGGCGGTGGGCAGATCGGGCAGCACGCCAGGCCGCGCCAAGCCATGCAGATCGCTGGCGGCAATCGCGAACCCCTCCGGCGCCTGGCCGGTCAACACCGCCAGCAGGTGCAGGGCCTGATCCGCTTGCTGCAACAACGGCGGCACGGCCCCATCGAAGGTGGCGACGGCGGCGCGTTGCTGCTCCACCTGCAGCTCCGTCGCCGTGCCGGCTTGCTGCTGCACCTGCACCAGGGCCAGCACATGCCGGGCATCATCGGCGATCTGCCGCGCCAGCCGAACGCGTTCATTGAGCGAGAGGATCTGAAAATACGTGTCGACGAGCGATGCCGATAGCGTCATGGCCACGGTGTCGGCGTCGAACGCCGAGGCATGCGCGAGGGCGGTGCCGGATGCCGCGGCGGCACGGTTCTTGCCCCAGAAATCCAGCTCGTAGCTGGCCTGGGCGAGCAATTGATGGGTGCCGGTATTCTTGACGCCGTTCTTTTGATCCTGCGTCCCGGCGACAGTGATGGACGGGAACAGCGCCGCCGCGTTCACCTCCGCCGTGCCCTGCGCCTCGTCGATGCGCGCGACGGCCGCCCGCAGGGTGAAGTTGCCGGACAAGCTCCGCTGCATCAGCTCGTCCAGCTCCGGGCTGCCGAAGCTTCGCCACCAGGCGCCGCTCACCGGGACCGCGCCCGTCCCGTCCCCCACGGCGGTGCTCCAGGCGGCGGCCGCATCGGCTTGCGGGCGTTGGTAGTCCGGGACCAGCGAGCAGCCGGCCGATACCAGGCACAGAGCCAGGACAAGCCCGGTCTTGCCTCGTGGGCGATGCTTGGCGGGCTGTTTGACGGATCGCAGGGGTGCTTCGGCGTGCGGCATGGATGAGTTAACTGCACAGGCGCCGATGGGCGCGGCTTCGCCCAAACATGAAATGGACTTTAAGGTCGCCTCTCAGGGCGTCGCCTGAGGGTCCACACGGATCGTGTAGCCACCGCCGCGCACGGTCTGGATCAGCTTCCGCGCATGGCCCTGATCGATCTTCCGCCGCAGCCGGTGGATATGCATGTCGATGATGTTGCCGCGCGGCTCGAAATCGTAATCCCATGCCGCTTCCAGCAGCATCGAGCGCGTGACGACCTGACCGGCATGACGCATCAACATTTCCAGCAGCAGGTATTCCCGATGCTGCAGGCGGATTTCCTTGCCGGCCCGCAGCGCTCGGCGGCCGGCGGGATCCAGCGCCAGGTCGCCGACCTGCAGAGCGGAACGACGCCGCGCCCGATCGGCGCGGCGTGCCAGCGCCTCCAGCCGCGCCAGCAGCTCGGCGAAGGCGTAGGGCTTGGCCAAGTAATCGTCGCAACCCGCCTGCATGCCTTCCACCCGGTCGAGCATGCCGGCGATGGCGCTGAGCATCAGAACCGGCGTCGCCTGGTCGGTCGCGCGGAGGCGCCGCACCAAGGCGATCCCGTCCAGCGCGGGCCCGTCCAAGGCGGGCCCATCCAAGACGGACAGGCGGCGGTCGACGATCAGGGCGTCATAGATGCCCTCCAGCGCCATCGCCAGGCCGGTTTCGCCGTCCATGGTCCGGTCGACGACATGGCCGCTCTCCGCGAGCCCGCGGACCAGGTAGGATGCCGTCCGGTCATCGTCTTCGACCAGCAGGAGGCGCATGGGCTTTTCCGTTTGATGAATTGTGTTTCATGTTCGGGCGAAGCCGCTCTTTCGCATGACGTGGCTATACTCCGAATGCGCAACCATTGTCGCCGGGCCAGAATATCCGGACAACGGCATGACAGACCCGCCAATGTGCCGGTCAGGGCGTCGTAAGATCCGGGCGTCGTGAGATCCGGGCACCGTGAGAGGACGGGGGGATATGACCAGGGTGCTTGTCATCGAGGACGACGCGCAGACGGCGGCTGAGATCGCCGCCGCGTTGGGCGACCATGGGTATCAGGTGGAATGCGCGGGCACGGGCCGCGAAGGGCTGCTGAAGGCCGCGACCGAGAGCTTCGAGGCGGTCGTGCTGGACCGCATGCTGCCAGACGGGCTGGACGGCCTGGGCGTCTTGACGACCTTGCGAGCCACCGGCAACGAGGTGCCGGTGCTGGTACTCAGCGCGCTGTCGGGTGTGGATGAGCGGGTGCGCGGGCTGAAGGCCGGCGGCGACGATTATCTGATCAAGCCCTTCGAATTCCTGGAATTGACCGCGCGGCTCGACGTGCTGGTGCGCCGCCGAGCCGGTCCGCAGCGCGAAGTGGTGCTGCGCGTCGGCACTCTGGAGATGGACCTGTTGACGCGGACGGTGCGGCGGTCGGGTCAGCCGATCGACTTGCTGCCGCGCGAATACAGGCTCCTGGAATATTTGATGCGTCACGCCGGTCAGGTGGTGACGCGCACCATGATGTTCGAAGAGGTCTGGCACTACCACTACGACGAGCCGACCAATGTCATCGACGTGCATGTCGGCAAGCTGCGCCGCAAGATCGAGCTGCCGGGCACGGCGCCGCTGATCCACACCGTGCGCGGCTCGGGCTATGTCCTTCATGCGCCTGATTGACCTACCGCGCACCAGCAGCTTCCGCTTGGCGCTGCTGTTTCTGGCCCTTTTCGGCATCTCCTCGGCGGTCCTGTTCGGCTTCCTGTATCTGCGAACACAGCAATTTCTTCTGCTGCATGTGGATACCTGGCTGATCCGCGAAGCGCCGGAACCCCAGGTGCGAGTGCCCGAGATCGTGCGCCGCTTCGATGCGCATCTCGTGGCCAATCCGGATCGGGATCATGTCTTCGCGCTCTACGACGGTCGAGGCCAGCATCTGGCCGGCGATCCGCTGCCGATGCCAACGCGCATCCCGGTCTATGACCAGCCGTTCGATTTCCGAGTTCCCGTGGAAAACGGCCGGACGCGCTTTCGCGGCATCGCGCATCGGCTGCAGGGCGGCGAGCTCGTCCTGGTGGCCCAGAACATGTACGAGACGCGGGAATTCGACGAAGCCTTTGTCAACGCCGCGCTCTGGTGCGGGGTACTGACCATGACGCTTGGCCTGGCGGGCGCGCTGATCGTCGGGGCCGGAACGGTGAGACGGTTCGACGCGGTGGCTCTGGCCATTCAGCGCATCGTCAGCGGCGACCTGTCGCGCCGCCTGCCCTCGCACGGCACGTCCGGCGACCTCGACCGGCTGGCGCATGTCGTCAACGGCATGCTCGATGACATCGAACGGCTGATGCAGGATGTGAAGGGCGTGTGCGACGGCATCGCGCACGACCTGCGCACGCCGTTGACCCGGATGCTGGCCGGGTTGGAGCGGGCGAGACGGCGCGCCAGCTCGACCGACGAATATGCCACCGCGATCGATGACGCCATCGTCGAGATGCGAAGCGTGCTCAAGACGTTTTCCGCTCTGCTGCGTATCGCCGAGGTGGAGGACGGCGCCCGGCACGCCGGATTTTCCATAGTCGACCTGGAAACCGTGGCACGCGACGTCACGGAGTTCTACGAACCGCTGGCCGACGAAAAGGACATCGTACTGAGCTTTGCCTGCGCCGGCGCGCCGCCCTTCGCGATGAACGGCGATTCCAGCCTGCTGTTCGAGGCGATCGGCAATCTCGTCGACAACGCCATCAAATTCACGCCCCCGCGCGGCAGGATAGCGGTCGACGTGACGCATCGGCCCGACGGTCTCGGCGTGAGCGTGACGGATACCGGCATCGGCATCGGCGCCGGTGAGCGCGAGGCGGTGCTGCGCCGCTTCCACCGCTCGGAGAAAAGCCGGCACACACCCGGCAATGGCCTCGGCCTGAGCCTGGTCGCCGCCGTCGCGAGGCTGCACGGCATGAGCTTGACCATCGAAGACGCCGTGCCAGGCTGCCGCGTCGCATTGCTGCGACCGCTGTCCTCGCCCCGTGAAGATCAACAGTTCCGCGGGAAGGACATCATGGCGGGGGAAATACTCCGCGCGTCGAAGGCATCCTGAGCCTCGCCGACGAGAAGATGTGCATTGATCGCGGTACCGGGGTCATTTGAGGGTCGAGAGATAGGCGATGACGTTCTGCCGGTCCTTCTCGTCCTTGAGGCCCGGGAAGATCATCTTGGTGCCGGGCACGACGGCGCGTGGGTCGGTCAGGTAGGTATTGAGCTGCGGCTCGTCCCATGTCTTGTCGAACGCCTTCATCGCCACCGAATAGCTGAAATTCTCGATGCTGCCGGAATGGCGCCCGACGATGCCGTGCAGGCTCGGTCCGATCTTGTTCACACCGGCATCCGGCGCGTGGCAGAGCGCGCATTTCTTGAAGATCTCCTTGCCCGCGTCGGGATCGCCCTCCTGAGCCAGGGCGGAACCCATCGTGAAGATCGCCGCGGTCGCGGCCACGAAACCCATCCTGAGCATCCTCATTCCTCGCGCTTGCTCCCTACGGTCTTGATTGATCCGGGTATGGTTCGGGCCGTATCTCCGCCACGGGCAAGCCGGCCTTCGCCCAGCCATCGCTGCCGTCGGGATACCAATAGACGTGGCGATACCCCCAGCGCGCCGCCCGCTTGGTCGCGTTCCAGCTCATCCAGCATTGGCTGAGGCAATAGAAAACCAGGATGCGGTTCTTGTCCTCCGCCGTCGCCCGGGCCAGGCTTTCCTGGAACCATCGAGCGAGTTCGGGGGCGAGCGCACCCCGGCCGACATCGGGCAGCCACAGACTGCCCGGTATGTCCCGACGCGGGACCGGCAGCCACGGCTGGTCCGGCCGCATGCCCTCCGGCCGGCGCGGCGCCGGCAGCACATCGATCAACACGACGTGGCGCCGGCCGATCAGGGCCTGCAATCCCTTGGTATGGATGACCGTTCCGCCCTCGACCGTCGCCGGGACCGGCGCCCGGTAATCGTCGAGACGATAACCCGAGGGTTCGGGGACCGTCGCGGCGAGAGAGGGCGAACCCAGTGCCACTAGGCCGGCGATCATTATACGGGCGATCATTATGCGGGCGATCATGCAGGGAGCCGCGCACTTCATTGCACCGCGCCGACGACCGGGCGCCCCTGCTCGTCGAGCAGCGGTATGCCGTACTCCTCGAGGATCCGGACGATATCGGCCTGATGCTTGTCCAGCGCGCCGTTGATGCGGTGACGCCACTCCGGCTCGCCCGCCCGCACGCCCATGGCGATCCGAAAATCGAGCCTGGTCGAATTCGGCTCGCCCTCGATGAACGCCGCCTTGAGCGGCAGGGCATCATGCTTGATGTAATAGCCGGCGATCGGCCCCCAGAGCAGGCCGACATCGATCTTCTTGTCGAGGATGTCCTGGATCATCGCGCGGGCCGGCGAGTCATAGCGCGTATCGACGGCGAGCGCGTAGGACGTGACATGGGGCATCAGCCCGTGGCGCAGCAGCAGATCGGTCGGCGGCGTGGCCGCGACCAAGCCGATCCGCTTGTCGGCGAGCGCCGGGTCGCCGAGCCCGGTCGCCCGGATATCCGCGTCGGCGCGCGTCACGATCATGTAGCCGGTATGATAATAGGCGTTGGTATTGTCCATGATGCCGTCGCCGCTGACGGTTCCCATCACCAGATCGCATTGCCGCGCGCGCAGCGTGTTGCGCACGAAGCCGACGATCTGGGGAAACCAGAGATAGCTGACCGGCAGCTTCAATTCCTGCCCGATGATCTCGGCGATCTTGTTCTCGAAGCCTTCGCCCTTGTCGTTGGAGAAGGGCAGATCATGCGGGTCGGCACAGACCCTGAGCTCGGTCCGCGACACCAGTTCCACGGTCTGCGCCGTCGCGGTTCCGGGTAGACTAATGAGAATGGCCAGACCAAGGAGAGCGGCCAGGCCTATGAGACCGGGCAGGCCTATGAGACCAGACAGCGAGCCCCTCCTAGTCATCGCCGACCCGTTTCGGCCGGCCGCGACCGAGAGCGCCGTCGGACCGGGCCTTCAGATAGGCGTAGATATCGTCGAGATAATTGACCACGTCCTCGCTCGTCCCGAAGGCCGGCATGACATTGTTGTTCGACGTGGTCACGTTCTTGCGGCCATTGATCACCACCTCGGCGAAGTGGTCGTGGTCGAGCTGCTTCAGGGACTCCGCCAGGTTCGGCGCATAGGAACTGCCGGCGCCATCGGGCCCGTGACAGCGCATGCAGGATTCGCCGTAACGGCGGTAGCCGTTATAGGTGCCCTGATCGACCCTGCCATTGTCGATCTTATAGGGCTTTGGATCGTCCGCGGCGCGCGCTGCCCTGGGGAAGACGGTCGATGCGGTGATGATGAGGACCAGGAGGGCCGTCGCGGCTGGCAGCAGGCCTTTACCCATTAAGAGACTCCCTTCGCCGGCCCCGCCGCCGCCCAAGATTGGCGAGGGTTCGGCAGGCTGCATCGGCGCGGACATTTGACGGAAGGATAGGCACCGGCGGGAAGCGGCCGTTCCGATCCACGGTCTGTCGTGGGAACGGAACGGCCGTGCCGGTTCGACGTCGATAACGTCAGGGAACGGCGAACACGGTCAGCACGCCGCCGAGCTGGGTATAGTTCGACAATTGCCGGTAGGCACCGACCGCCCCCAACCCATCGGTGTCGCCGGCGAGGCCCGCCGCCATGCCGATGCCGGCCCAGCCGCCCACGCCCGAGAGCACGGCGATATATTGCTTGCCCTTGTGCGTATAGGTCGTGACGTTGCCGATGATGCCCGAGGGGGTCTTGTACTTATAGAGCTCCTTGCCGGTCTTGAGATCGACCGCCTTCAGATAGCCTTCGAGCGTGCCGTAGAAGGCGATGTCCCCCGCGGTGGTGAGCGCACCGGACCAGACCGAGAAGGGCTCCTTATCGGTCCAGACGACCTTGCCCTTGCCGGCGTCGAAGGCGATGAAATTGCCGAGATTGGTCTCGCCCTTGGGCGGGAACATCGACAGGGTCGCGCCGACATAGGGCTGCCCGGCGGTGTAGGATACCTTGAACGGCTCGTAATCCATGCAGACATGGTTGGTCGGCACGTAGAACAAGCCGGTCTGGGGCGAGAAGGAGGCCGGCTGCTGGTCCTTCGACCCGAGAGCCGCCGGGCAGACGCCCTTGGTATTCTTGTCCTCGCCCTGCGCGTTCGTGCTGTATTGCGGCACGACGTCGGGCCGGCCGGTCTTCATGTCGATATGGGTCGCCCAATTGACCGCCGGGTCATATTTTTCGGCGACCAGCAATTCGCCCGTCTCCCGATTCAGGGTATAGGCGAAGCCGTTCCGGTCGAAATGCACGAGCGCCTTGGTCGGCGTCCCCTTCACCGGGATATCCGCCAGGATCATCTCGTTGATGCCGTCGTAATCCCACTCGTCATGGGGCGTCATCTGATAGACCCATTTGGCGACGCCCGTATCCGGATCGCGCGCGAAGATGGTCATCGACCATTTATTGTCGCCGGGCCGCTGCGCCGGGTTCCAGGTGCTGGGATTGCCCGAGCCGTAATAGATCAGGTTCAGCGTCGGATCGTAGGAATACCAACCCCAGGTGGCACCGCCGCCGGTCTTCCATTGATCACCCTGCCATGTGCTGATCGATGAATCCTTGCCGACCGGCTTGCCCATGTTGGTGGTCTTTTGCGGGTCGAACAGGATCTGATCGTCCGGCCCGACCGAGTAGGCCTTCCAGGCGACCGTACCATCCTTGAGATTGAGCGCCGTCAGACGGCCCTGGACGCCGAATTCGCCCCCGCTGATCCCGACCAGCACCTTGTCCTTCACGATCATCGGCGCCGCCGTCATGGTTTCGCCCTTCGTCGGGTCGCCGTTGACGGCCTTCCACAGCTCCTTGCCGGTCTTGGCATCAAGCGCCACGACGGTGGCGTCGGCCTGGTTGAGGATGATCTTGCCGTCGCCATAGGCGACGCCTCGATTGACGGTATCGCAGCACATGACCGGAATGACGTTCGGGTCCTGCTTCGGCTCGTATTGCCAGATGATCTTGCCGCTTTCGTTGAGGTCTAACGCGAAGACCTTGTTCGGAAACGGCGTATGCACATACATCGTGTCGCCGATGATGAGCGGGCCGCCCTCATGGCCACGCAGCACGCCGGTCGAGAAGCTCCAGACCGGGTGCAATTCCTTGACGTTCGACGCGTTGATCTGCTTCAGGGTGCTATAGCGATGATTGCTATAGTCGCCGGTCGGCATGACCCATTGATTGGCGTCCTGCTGTGACTTCAGCAGTCCGTCATTGGCGAAGGCCGCCCCCGCGAAGACAAGCGCAGAGCAGGCCAACACTGAAAGATATCTCAGTTTCACGGTTTCCTCCCAATCTTGTCGTCGCCTGACCGGCTTTTTTCAGAAGCCGTTGGAGCGCACGGCCATTTCTTGCGATGCAATGCTCGCTAGCCGGAAGTGACGATTGCGCGGAGGGGGGCGGTGGTCAATGCCGCCGCCGGTTTCCACCGATGAGACTTTAGTCCTGTACTTCAGTCGCCGATTTCTTGTCGAAGCCCGCGCAGCATCTCATCCGATCCGATATTTGGATTGAATATCAAATTCTTACCGCGCCGCAGCGGAGTTCTTCGCGCAGCAGCGAAAAGCCGGCGGCGGTGGCCGTGCCGTCTCTTGCGCGGCGGGATCGATCGACGGTCAAATGTCTCGACCAGACGACGTCGCCGATATGAGCGGCCTCTCCGCGGAACAGCAACGGCAAGGATCACGAACGATGGACGTGCGCGCGGCGGTGGCCTTCGAGGCGGGCAAGCCCTTGAGCATTGAGACGGTTCAGTTGGAGGGCCCGCGCGCGGGCGAGGTCCTGGTCGAGGTGAAGGCGACCGGGCTCTGCCATACCGACAAATTCACGCTGTCGGGGGCGGATCCCGAAGGGCTGTTTCCGGCCATTCTCGGTCACGAGGGCGCCGGCATCGTGGTCGATGTCGGGCCGGGCGTGGCCTCGCTCAAGAAGGGTGACCACGTCATCCCGCTCTATACCCCGGAATGCCGCGAGTGCGAGTATTGCCTCAGCCGGAAGACCAACCTCTGCCAGAAGATCCGCACGACGCAAGGCCAGGGCCTGATGCCCGACGGCACCAGCCGCTTCTCGATCGGCGGCAATCCCATTCATCACTACATGGGCTGCTCGACCTTCGCCAACTACACGGTTCTGCCGGAGATCTCGCTGGCCAAGATCCGGCCCGACGCGCCGTTCGACAAGGTCTGCTATATCGGCTGCGGCGTCACCACCGGCATCGGCGCGGTGCTCTTCACCGCCAAAGTCGAAGTGGGGGCCAAGGTGGTGGTGTTCGGGCTGGGCGGCATCGGTCTCAATGTCGTCCAGGGCGCGCGGCTCGCCGGGGCCGACATGATCGTCGGCGTCGATGTGAACCCTGCGCGGGAAGACCTAGCCCGGAAATTCGGCATGACCCATTTCGTCAACCCGAAGCAGGTGCAGGGCGATCTGGTCGGCCATCTGGTCGAACTGACCAAGGGCGGTGCCGATTACAGCTTCGAATGCGTGGGCAATACGACCCTGATGCGCCAGGCGCTGGAATGCTGCCACAAGGGCTGGGGCGTCTCGGTGGTGATCGGCGTCGCCGGCGCCGGCCAGGAGATCTCGACCCGGCCGTTCCAGCTCGTCACCGGCCGCGTCTGGATGGGCTCGGCCTTCGGCGGCGCCAGGGGCCGCACCGACGTGCCGAAGATCGTCGACTGGTACATGGACAAGAAGATCAATATCGACGACCTGATCACCCACACGATGCCGCTCGACAAGATCAATGACGGCTTCGACCTGATGGCAAGGGGTGAATCCATCCGGTCGGTCGTGCTCTATTGAGCGACCGGTTCATGGGGGATCGGCGCTCAGGACGGCAGCTCCGACGGCTTGTCCTTCTCGCAGCGCCAACCGGCGAGCTGCCAGGCCGGATGGTCGCGCACATACTCGATCGCCATCCGCTGGGCATTCATCACGCAACTGGCCGCGGTCAGCGGATCCTCGAAGACCGGCCGCCGCTCCAGGCAATTCTTGGGATCGGCGACCATGCAATAGACGAGCACCAGTTCGATCACGCTTCCCTCCTTCGTCGACTGCCCGGACGATCCTCGTGGGTCCGGGCCGGCCTGGCATCCTTGATGATCTTGGTCCTGCCCCTGGGTTCGTCCATCGCCCAGGCCGAGGCGCCGACCGGTCCGCCCCCTCTCAGTCCCGCCCAGGCCGCGCTGTTCGAAACGCCGCATCTCAGCAATATCGGTCATCCGGAAACGCTCAATTACCGGTTCGAGCAAACCGGCCCGGCCGCCTTCGCCGACCAGGTCTCGGTCCATATCGACGAGATCCATCCGAACGGGACGAAATACGTCAGTTTCGACTTCCTGACCGGTACCCATCATGCCTTCTTTCCGGCGGTCGATGATTTTTCCGGCAACCCACTGCTCATGGTTTTCCTCGAGCATGACGTCGGCGAGATGAAGGACCAGGTCGGCATCGCCGCGGCTTATTTTCGCAATCGCATCCGCACGGCCTTCATCGATCGGGCCGAACTGTCCGAGACCGAGATCCAGTTCGACGGCAAGCGCATCCCGGCCCACCGCGTCACCCTGAAGCCCTTCGCCGACGACCATCGCTTCGATCATCTGCCGACCGTCCAGGGCAAGACCTACGATTTCGTCCTGTCCGACCAGGTCCCCGGGCAATTGGCCGAACTCGGCACCGAGGTGCCGGCCGACCCGGCCGCCGGTGCCCCGGCCTGGACCGAGCGGCTCACGTTTGTCGGAGAAACACCATGACGTATCGCCCGGCGCTTCGCGTCGCCCTGATCGCCGCCCTGACCTTCACCGTGCCGGCCCGGGCCGAGCCCACGCATCATAAGAGGAACGACTACCCGACCGCCGCCCGGGCGGATTACGTCATCGGCTGCCTCGCCGCCAACGGCTTCAAGCGCGAACTGCTCGACAAATGCGCCTGCGGCATCGATACGATCGCCGACTTCATGCCCTACGACGATTACGAAAAGGCCGATACGATCCTGCGCATGCAGCAGGGCGGTCTGGGCGAGCGCGGCGCGCTGTTCCGCGACACACCGGTCGCCAGGGAAGAGACCGAGAAGCTGCGGCGCGCCCAGGCCGAAGTAAATCTGCGCTGTAGATAACCGGGGCTCGGCCGCCATCAGCTTCCCTTGCCCGGCAGTTCGAAACTCTGCTTGAAGGTGGCGTTGGCGCTGTCATGGACCTCGACCGCGAGCGGTCCGGGAGCCTTGCCAAGCAGCCCGAAGGTGATCGCCGGATCTTCGCTCAGCGAGATATCCGCCTCCAGATCGAAGACGAGCGCGGCGCCGCGCGTCACCCTGATGTCCTGGATGAAGCGGGCCGGCGTATAGTTCCGGGTGAGCTGATCCATCTGCATCCCGTTGGAATTGGGATGGCTGATCAGCAACTGCATCGTCTCGCCGCTCTTGTTTGCCGACGCCTCGCCCACGGGTTTGAGCTTCATTTGGCCCAATCGTTCGAGCGCCAGCTTCTGATCCTTGGTCGAGGGCGCCGAGCAGCCGCCGGCCGCCTTCACGAATGTCTCGGCGACGAACAGACGCCCATCCTCGGTCTCCGCCACCGCGTGCATCAGCGTATAGGCATCGACCCGGACCCGCAGGCGGAGTTCCCGCGTGTCGGCGGCCGGGCCGAAATGAACGGTACCAGCCAACGGCGACGGATTCTCGTCGATCACCAGATAGACCGCCGTCACCTTGGCCGGCCCCACGAGATCGATGGCGATCGGCACGAGGGCGGCATCGAGCGCGCGCGGCGGCGCATCGAGGGTGATGATGCCGGCGCCCTCTTCGACCTGGCGGTCGCCGAACACGGCATGGCGAAGGTCCTGCCAGCGGGCCTGGCGGGCCGCGTCATCCTCCTCGGCCCGGGCCGGCGCCGCTGTCCAGCCAAGCATCGACAGAACGAGAAGCAAGACGATCCGTCTCATGCGCGCATCCTCCCAGCTATCCCCGCCCGCCTGCTATTCCCACTCCAGCTCCTTGAACGCGGCCGTCACGTTGCGCCCGTTGTAATCGTCGAACAGCAGCCACTTGCCCCGCTCGCCAAGCCCGACCCCGGTGACGGCGGTCTCGATATCGTCCCCCTTGGCGATGAGCGCGCGGATCTCCGAGGCGAGCGTCTGGAAATAGCGCTCCTCATCCGCGGCCGCCGCCGGCCAGGGCACGATCGGCGGCCCATGGCCCGGCACCGCGCGGGTCGCCGGCAGCGCCTTCAGCCCGTCGAGCGCCTTCAGCCAACCGGACAGACTGCCATCGATCGCCGGAATCCGGTCGACGAACAGCAGATCCGCCGCCCACAACGTCGCTGTCCGCCGATCCAGGACGGTCAGGTCGTTGTCGGTATGGGCGGCGCCATGGGCCTGCAGATCGAGGATGCGGCCGCCGAGATCGAGCTGGGCCCTGTCGGCGACCAGCAGGGTCGGCACCTCGTAATCCCCGGCCCGGTCGGCCCCCAGAATCTCGACCAGCCGCCGGCGATAATAGTCGCCGCGATCGGCCAGCGCGCCGGCCAGGCGGGCATGGCCGACGAAGACCGGATGATCCGGCACGAAGGCGACATCGCCGAAGATGTGATCGGGATGGGCATGGGTCATCACGACATAGCGGATCGGCCGATCGGTCGTGGCCTGGACCGTGGCGCGCAACCGGGCGCCGTCATCGAGACTGCCACCCGGATCGATCACCGCGACGGTCGCCGGCCCGACGATGAAGCCGATATTGGCGATGGCATCGTCATTTTCCGCCGTCGCGTCCTGGTGAACGCCCTGACGCACGAAGATGCCCGGCGCGACTTCGGTCATCGAGAAGGGAGTTGCCGTCGAGGGCGGCGGCGCGGCATCGGCGGCACCGGTCCTGGCCAGCCAGATCCCGATGAGCGCCGTGAACTGGCGCCGCGTCATGCCTCGACCGTCGGCGCGGCCCCGATCCGGCGATAGACGAAGCCCGGCGCCGTGGCGCGATCGGCCGCCGCGATCGCCGCCCGCATGGCCCCGTGATGGGGCGAGAGGGCGCAGGCGGGATCGGCGTTGGCGGCATCGCCGGTCAGGGCGAGGGCCTGGCAGCGGCAGCCGCCCCAGTCGATCTCGCGCCGGTCGCAGCTCCTGCAGGGCTCGACCATCCAGTCGGTGCCGCGATACCGTTCGAAGGCCGGCGCGTCCCGCCAGATGGCGGCCAGGCTCGCTTCCCGAACCGAGGGAAAGGTGAGGCCCGGCAGGGTTTCGGCCGCGTGGCAAGGCAACGCCTTGCCGGCGGGCGTGATGTTGATGAAGCGTCGTCCCCAGCCGCCCATGCAGGCTTTCGGGCGCTCGGCATAATAGTCGGGCGTGACATAGTCGATGACCATGCGGCCTTTGAAGCGTCCGCGCGCCGCCTCGACCTCCGCCGTCGCCGCCTCCAGCTGGGCGCGGCTCGGCAGCAGCGCGTCGCGATTCACCAGTCCCCAACCGTAATACTGCACATGGGCGACCTCGATCCGCTCGGCACGCAGCTCCGCGCCGAGCGCGATCATGGCCGGCAGATGGTCGATATTCTGGCGATGGATGACGAGATTGACGGTGAGCGGCAGACCGGCGTGCTGGATGAGCGCCGCCGCCGCGCGCTTCTTCGCCTGGGCACCGGCCATCCCGCCGATCCGCTCGGCATTGCCGGTCTCGACGTCCTGGAAGCTCAATTGGACATGATCGAGCCCGGCCTCGACCAGACCGCCCAGCATACGCTCGTCGAGCATGACGCCCGAGGTGATGAGGTTGCTGTAGAGCTGACGCTCCGCCGCGCGTCGGACCAGATCGGGCAAATCGCGCCGGACGGTCGGCTCGCCCCCGGAAAAATGCACCTGCAGGATGCCGAGATCGGCGGCCTCGTCGAGCACGCGCAGCCAGGTCGCCGTATCGAGCTCGCCGGCACCGCGTTCGAGTTCCAGCGGGTTCGAGCAATACGGGCATCGCAGCGGGCAGCGATGGGTAAGCTCGGCCAATAGGCCCATCGGCGGTGCCAGCGAGGTCACAGCCAGCGCGCTCATAGGGTGATCGCTCCCTTATCGGCCAGATCGCCCAGCATGGCCGCCACGTCGCGCGCGACCAGATCGCGCGGCGCGGCGAACCGGCCGGCCAGATCGTCGATGATGGCGCCCAGGCTTCTGACGCCGTCGACCAGTTTCAAGATCTCCACGGCCTGTTCATCCGGCACGAACAGCCGCTCCGGCGCCAGCAGCACCCAGTTTTGCCGGACCTCGTCGAAGCGGAACTTTACCCCGCGGCCGAGCGCCGGCACGGTTCCGTCGCCGGAGGGGTCGCTCATCGCCGGTCCTCCGGCACGAAGGCGCCGGGCGGAATATGGCCCGGCTCGACATAGGCGAAATGCAACGCGTCGAGTTGCGACCAGAGCACGTCGCATTTGAAACGCAGAGCGGCGAGCACGGCCTGCTGCTGCTCGATCGTCACCGCGTGCTCGCGCACATAGGACAACGCGAAATCGGCGTCGCGCGGCGCCTGAGTCAGGCGCGGCGTGAAATAGGCCAGGGTCTCGGGCGTGACGAAGGCATAATGGGCCAGCATGCCGGAGACGCGCTCGGCGATGATCGTCGGCGCGAACAGCTCGGTCAGCGACGAGGCGATCGCTTCGAGAATGCTGCGCTCGCGCACGAAGGCGACATAGGCATCGACAGCGAAGCGCGTGCCGGCCAGGATGCCCGTCGTCGCTTCCACGACGGCGGGATCGAGCCCGACCCCCTCCGCCAGCTTCAGCCAGCGCGCGACCCCGCCGGTTCCGGGCGCGCCGCCGTCATGATCTTCCAGCCGGCCGCGCCAGGCCCGGCGCAGATCGGCCGTCGGCAGGCGGGCCAGCAGGCTCGCATCCTTCATCGGGATCCGGCTCTGATAATAATAGCGATTGAGCGCCCAGGCCTGGACCTGGCCCCGGTTCAAACCACCGCCATGGAGCCGGCGATGGAACGGATGCAGATTGTGATAGCGATCGGCGCCGATCGCCCTGAAGGCGGCCTCGAGCGCGTCCGGCGAGAGCAAGCTGGCCGTCATAGGGTCACGTCCATTCCGTCATAGGCGATCTCCCACCCCGCCGCCTCGACCCTCGCCCGTTCGGGTGAGTCGCTGAGCAGGATCGGATTGGAATTATTGATATGGATCAGGATCTTGCGCCCGATATCGAGGGACCGGAAGGCGGCGAGCGTGCCATGCGGACCGTCGAGGCTCATATGGCCCATCCGGGCGCCCGTCTTGGTGCCGAGACCGGCCCGGATCATTTCGTCATCGGTCCAGAGCGTTCCGTCGAAGAAGACGAGATCCGCGCCTGAGAGCCGGCGGGCAAGCGTCTCGGTCACGGCGGCGCAGCCGGGGATGAAATAGAGGCGGCGACGCCCGTCATCGACCGCGATCCCGACCGTCTCCTCCCCCTCGACGATCGGCGGCGCCGCACCTGGCTGCTCCAGATAGAGCGGCACCTTGCCCGGCACGGCGAAGAGTTCGATCGTCAGGCGCCGCGCGCCGTCGCCCGTCTCGGCCACGGTTACCGGCTCGCCCAGCGGCAAGATCCGGCGCGCGACCAGATCGCGGGTCAGCACCTCGAAAATCGGATTGGCGTCAAGCACGCCATGGATGCGCCGCGTGCCATAGACCGTGAAGGGCTGACGCTCCCGCAGGGTCAGCAGACCGGCGACCGCATCGACGTCGCCACCGGTCAGGGCAATGGCGGATATCGGCGAGGAGCGCAGGCCGTCGCGCGGGTGCAAGCAAGGGTTCGCCTCGATCTGCTGTCGCAGATCCGGGGAGGCGTTGAGCAAGACCCATGACTGCCCATCCAGGCTGACCGCGAGGGAAGCCTGGGTCAGCGGTCGGGCCGCCCGATCGCCACGGCGCGCCCGCCTGCACGCCGGCGCGTTGGAGTTCCACTGCGGGAAGCCCCCGCCGGCCGCCGCACCGAGGACAACAGCGAACATGGCGCTGCTCCGACGGCCGGCGACCCTAAGGCCGCCGCGCCGGCTTTAGCGGGCTACTTCAGTTCGGCGCAGGCGTAGCAGTTGATTTCGGCGCCGAGGGCGATTTCGATGATGGTCGGTGTCTTCCACGTCATCGCGTTTTCCTCCATGGGCTGATCGTCGAAACTTTTGCGAACCACACGTCATTCTGGTGCGCGTACGGGTCGATGAGCCTCTGATTATTCAGAGTGCCCGCTATTGAGAACGCCGTTCGACCGGGCATGCAATACGACTAAAGAAGCATTGTCGTCGGGGCGGCACCTTTGAATGCTGGTGGATGATCTGCCCCAAGATGCCCGGTGGCTGTCGTCCGGTGGCTTGCCATCCCGATGGCAAAGACGTCTGATCGGTCAGCGGAGGTGGACCGACCGATGCCGACAACGCAGTTGCGAAGAGGCGGTTCCAGCGCTGCCGAACCCTGGTCGGCGGTGGGCGAGCTGTATCGGCAGATCGGCGGCCCCGATCTGGCCTTCGTACTGATCTTCTGCTCGCCGCACTATGTTCTGTCGGAACTGGCCGCGGCGATCCGGTACCATTTCGGCGATACCAATGTCTTCGGCTGCACCACGGCGGGCGAGATCACCCCGTTCGGCTATATCAGCGGCGGCTTGAGCGGCATCGGCTTTCCGTCAGGCGATTTCGCGATCGCGTCGACCCTGTTCCAGGACCTCAAGGACTTCAAGATCGCGACGACGATCGAGCGGACGCGGCTGGTCATGGCGGCGCAGGCGGATCTCGCGGCCGACAGCGATGGCCGATTCTCGCCCGGCGAGGCCTTCGCCCTGCTGCTGGTCGACGGCATGTCGGTGCGGGAGGAACAGTTGGTGAGCGCCATCGGCAATACGCTCAACGGGACGCCGCTCGTCGGCGGGTCGGCCGGCGATGGCATGAATTTCAGCCGGTGCTACGTGTTCCATGACGGCCGCTTCATCGACGACGCAGCGGTGCTGTTGCTGATCATGACCCGGCGGCGCTTCTCGGTCTTCAAGACCGAGCATTTCGTGCCGACCGATTGCAAGATGGTGGTGACCGGCGCCGATCTCGATCAGCGCCGGGTCTATGAGATCAATGCCGAGCCCGCGGCCTCGGAATATGCGCGGCTGGTCGGGCTGGCGGGCACGCCGCTCTCGCCCAAGATCTTCGCCGCCCATCCCGTCATGGTCCGGGTCGGCGGCCAATACCATGTCCGCGCGATCCAGAAGGTCAACCCGGACCATAGCCTGACCTTCCTCTGCGCGATCGACGAGGGGATCGTGCTGACGGTAGCCAAGGGCGTCGATATCCTGGAAGATCTCAAGGACCTGTTCCGGCGCCTGCGCCATGATGTCGGTCCGCCGGACCTGATCATCGGCTGCGATTGCGTGCTGCGCAATCTGGAGATCGAACAGCGACGACTGAAATCCGCCGTCTCGGCGCTCTTCGTCGAACAGCATGTGGTCGGGTTCTGCACCTATGGCGAACAATACATGTCCATGCATGTGAACCAGACCTTCACCGGCGTCATCATCGGTGCGCCGTGACCCCGCCGGACCGATGATCGTGCTGGAACGGAGTGCCGCGCCGGCCGATCAGGCCGAGCAGATCGCCGAGCTGGAGCGCAAGGTCGCCAAGCTGGAGCGGATCAACCAGGTGCTGATCGATCGGGTCGAACGCAGCATGGACGGCCAGGGTTCGGCCTTCTCCCTGTTCCAGACGGCGATCGTGCTCGAGGCCCAGATCCGCGCCCGCACGCTGGCCCTCGAACGGACGCTCGCGGATCTCGAACAGACCTATCGTCACGCGGCCAAGGCGCAGGAACAGGCCGAGACCGCCCGCCTGCGTCTGCTCACCGCCATCGAATCGATCAGGGAAGGCTTCGCGCTGTTCGATACCACCGACCGGCTGGTCCTGTTCAACCAGCGCTATCTGACCTTCTGGCCGGGCATGGCCGATCGCATCCATTGCGGCATGCTGTTCGCCGAGATCGTGCATCTCGCCATCCATCATAAATGCGTGCTCGACGCCTATCGCGATCCGGATGGCTGGATCAACCGCCGGATGCAGCAGCATGCCAACAGTCATGGCCCCTCGGTCCATGCGCTGAGCGACGGGCGGTGGATGCAGGTCAATGAGAAGCGGACCCAGGATGGCGGCATCGTCGGCATCTATACCGACATCACCAATCTGAAGCGGGCCGAGACCCGGCAGCGCAAGGCTGAGCTCGCCCAGAAGACCAATCTGCTGCAGGCGACGCTCGACACCATCTTCCAAGGGGTCGCGGTGTATGACCGGCACCTGAACCTGGTCGCCTGGAACAATGAATTCGTCCGCCTGCTCGACCTGTCGCCGCGCTGCGTGGCCCCGGGCGCCCGCTTCGATGATCTGTGTGTCTTCAATCAATCGTTGGGCGATCAGGGCATCACCCAGCAGGGCTTCCTCAATCCCGAGGAGGGTATCCTGCCGCTCGGTTTCGAGCAGGCTTGGCACAGCGGCCGGATCCTTTATATCGACCGCAATCCCATGCCCGATGGCGGTTTCGTCCTGACCTTCACCGACATCACCCGCCGCAAGCGCACCGAAGAGGCGCTGCGCGACGGCGAACGGCGGATCCGCCTGGTCACCGATGCGATGCCGGCGCTCATCGCCTATGTCGACGCGGAGGAACGCTACCAATTCGTCAACGAGCCCTATCGGCAATGGCTGGATCGCCCGGTCGAGCAGATCCTCGGCCGCAAGATGGGCGATCTGCTGACGCCGGAGCTCTATCACCGCCGCAAGGATTTCGTCGATCGGGCGCTCGCCGGCGAGGTGGTCGATTTCGAGGTCGAGCTGACGCCATCGGGCGCGCGGGAGCCGCGCTACGGCCATGTCAGCTTCGTCCCCCATCTCGGCGACCAACGACAGAGCCTGGGCTTCTTCACGCTGATGCAGGACATCACGGAGCGCCGCCGCGCCAACGCGGCGATCAAGGAGGCGAACGAGACGCTGGAACGGCGGGTCGCCGAACGAACCGCCGCCCTCACCCGCCTCAACGCGCAGCTGAAGCACGAGATCGCCGACCGGCGGGACATCGAGAAGGCGTTGCAAATCGCCAAGAGCGAAGCGGAACAGGCCAATCTCGGCAAGACCCGCTTTCTGGCCGCCGCCAGCCACGATCTGCTGCAGCCGCTCAATGCCACGCGGCTGTTCGTGTCGGCGCTGGCCGATCTCGACCATTCCAAACCCAATCGCGGGCTGATCAACAATATCGAAATCTCGCTGAGCGCCGTCGAGGATCTGCTCGCGGCCCTGCTCGACATCTCGAAGCTCGATGCCGGCTCCGTGCAGCCCGAGCTCGTCGATTTTCCGATCGCCAGCCTGCTCGGGCCCTTGGTAACCGAGCATCAGGCGCTGGCCCTGGATCGCGGATTGTCGCTCCGCCATGTTCCCTCACGCATGGTCGTGCGCTGCGACATCCGGCTGCTGCGCAGCATCGTCCAGAATTTTCTGTCCAACGCGATCCGCTATACGAGGCAAGGCCACGTCCTGCTCGGCTGCCGGCGCCGTGGCGATGGCTTGAAGATCGAGGTCTGGGATACCGGGCTTGGTATTCCATCCGACAAGTTCGACGAGATTTTCGAGGAGTTTCGCCAGCTCGATACCGGCGGAACCGGGCATGATCGCGGCATCGGCCTGGGACTGGCGATCGTCAGGCGGGCAGCCAAGACGCTCGGCCTGCCGATCGAGATCCGCTCGGTCGTCGGCCGCGGTTCGGTTTTCTCCGTCACCGTGCCGCTCGGCCATAAGGAGCCTGCGACCCGCCGGGCGCTCGGCGATCTCGCCAATCCGATGCTGCTGGTGATCGACGATCAGCGCACGATCCTGGCCGGCATGCAGGCGATGCTCGAAGGCTGGGGCTGTACCGCCGCCGTCGCCGTCTCGGGCGACGAGGCGCTCGATCTGCTGGGGCACCTGCCCCGTCCGCCGGATCTGGTGATCGCCGATTATCACCTGGAAGCCGGCACGACCGGGATCACCGAGATCTGCCGGATTCGACGAACCCTGGGGCGGAAGGTGCCCGGCATCGTGATCACGGCGAACCAGACGCCGACGGTCCAAGCCCTGGTCAAGCAGCATGGTTTCTGGCTGCTGCGCAAACCGTTGAACCCGGCGCAGCTCCGCGCCCTGCTGACCCAACTGCTGGTCTAAGCAGGAACCTCCTAGACTTCCGCGATATCGGCGAAGCTGCTCAAATGCAGCCGCCTGGCCCTGACCACCGCCTGGGTTCGGCTATAGACATTGAGCTTGTGCAGGATGCTCGAGACATGGGCCTTGACCGTCGTCTCGGCGATATCGAGCTCGTAGGCGATTTCCTTGTTGAGCTTGCCGGTGCCCAGGAGCTTCAGCACCCTGCGCTGCTGTGGCGTCAAGGAGGACAGGCGCTGGGCGAATTCGGCATCGACGCGGTCCGTCGCCGATGGCATCGACAATCCCATGAGATGGGTCGGCGCGTAGATCTCGCCGGCCGCGACGAGGTTGAGCGCCCGCACGATCTCATGGCGGGGCGTCGATTTCGGGATGAAACCGGCCGCCCCCAGCGCCAGCGCTTCGGCGACGAGTCGCGGATCTTCGAGCGCGGAGATGACGACCACCGGCGTGCTCGGAAAGCGCGCACGCAGGGTCAACAGCCCCTCGAAGCCGTTCACACCGGGCATGCGCAGATCCAGCAGCACGAGATCCGCCCCACCGCTTTCGGTCAGCCGCTCGAACAACTCGTCGAGCGTCGAGGTCTCGAGAACCTCGATCTTGCCGAACGCCGTAGTGGCCGCCAGAGAAAGTGCTAAGGCACCCCTGATCATGGGGTGATCGTCGGCGATCACGATCTTTTTCATTATTGGCCTCTCGGGCCTTGCTCGCTCTCCGAGAGGCGATACTAACCGAGATCGCAGGCGATCACCAAGAACGAAGACGCGCTGTCGCTTGTATCCTGCTTGTCCGGTCTCGTACCAAAGTACAATTGGCTCGGGCCTCGGACATCCTGAAAATGCGACAGGCGTCATGGGTGCATGCCGCGATGACCGGTAATGTCGCCCGCGACCGGCGCGCTCAGAACATCGCGACCGATAGCGGTTCACAGAACCGGCGAATGAAAAATCACCGCAAAATCACCATGGGGAGTGACATGAAGTGATCAAGCTCTATGATTTTGAACTATCCGGCAGTTGCTATAAGATCCGACTTCTTCTGAATATTCTAGGTGTCGAATATTCGAAGCATGAGGTCGATTTCGTCAACAAGGAGCACAAGAACGATCAATACCTGAAACTCAATCCGTTCGGCGAGATTCCGATCTTCGAAGATGAGGGATTGCGCCTGCGGGATGCCCAGGCGATTCTGATCTATGCCGCCGGAAAGTACGATAAGGCTCGAAGCTGGTGGCCGACCGATCCCGCCGCGCAGGGTAAAATCGCCCAGTGGCTGTCGACCGGCGGCAACGAGGTCATGAGTTCGGCCGGCGCGCGGCTGGTCAAGATCCTGAATTACGATATGGACCTGCCGAAGCTGCAGGCGCGTGCCAATGCGACGTTCAAGATCCTCGACGCGCATCTGGCCGATCGGGAATGGCTCGAACTCGGCCATCCGACGATCGGCGATCTCGCCTGCTTCCCCTACACCGCGATGGCCGGCGAGGGCGGTATCCCCCTCGACCCCTACCCGAATATCCGGCGGTGGCTGCAATCCATGAAAAGGCTGCCGGGCTTCATCCCCATGCCCGGCGTCCCCGCGGCGTCCTAGGGCGACCTAGGCGGCCGAACCCGGTGCCCCTTTTCCGGGGGCACCGGGTTTTTTTATCGCACGCGCCAGGTTTATCGCACGAGTCAGGGTGCCGCCTGCAGCGTCCTGGCATAATCGCCGAGCCGGGCCTCGAGTTCGACCGGCACCTCGCAGGCATAGCGCATGGTGCGCTGGGTCTCTTCGAAACCACGAATGACGAAGTCGCGGCGCTGCACGATCTCGGCCCGGCGTCCGGCGGCCTCACCCGTGGCATCGGGCGGGATAGCGCCCAGCTCGGCGGCGATCTGGGCCACCCGATCACCCAACTCCCGCTGCCGCCGGGTCAATTCCTCGATGCGGTCGATGATCTCGCCGCGTTGCCGATTGGTCTCGTCGACGATGCCGATGAAGAGGACCGGCAACAGGGTCCGGCGTTCCGCCGGCTTCAGATGCTTCGCAAAGGCGGCGATCTTGGCATGCCCTTCGCGGAGCGGCACCTCGCGTGGCGCCGTTTCGGAGACGACCGCCGCCACGCGCGGGTCGGCGCGCCAATCCTGCCCGCTCGGCAAGGGGCCGTTCCAGAAGGTGTCGGCGGTCAGCAGGGGGATGAGCCGCTGCTGGCACGGCCAATCGGGATTCTGCCCCGGGATCGCCGCGTGAGCCGGGGGGATGCCGGCGAACAGCAACGCCGAGAGTGCCAGAAGCGAGCCTCCCTTGATCATTCCGGACCGCCGCGCCGCGCGATCAACCCTCGGCCGGGGTCGTAGCCATAGACGGCGAGCCCCATGAAGATCAGCAGGAACAGCGCCACCACGCCCATGGAGAGCAGGTTGAACCGGCCATACAGCGCGAAGCGGATCAGTTCGGTGGCATGGCTGAACGGGTTGAGCTGGCAGATCCAATAGAGCGTCAGGCTCGCCTCCTTGACGTGCCAGAGCGGATAGAGCGCGGAGGAGGCGAAGAACATCGGGAAGATCACGAAATTCATCACGCCGGCGAAATTCTCCAACTGGCGGATGAAGGAGGACAGCACGAGGCCGAGCGCCCCCAGCATCAGCCCGGCGAGGGCCAGCGCCGGCAGGACCGTGAGATAGCCCCAAATCGGGGGCTCGATTTCCCAGAACCAGGCGATCGCCAGAAAGATATAGGCCTGGACGATCGAGACGATGACGCCGGCGATCAGCTTGGCGGTCAGCAGGAACCAGCGCGGCAAGGGGCTGACCATCAACAGCCGCATGCTGCCCATCTCCCGGTCATAGACCATGGAGAGCGAGCTTTGCATGCCCTGGAACAGGAGGATCATCGTAACCAGCCCCGGGGCGATATAGACCTCGTAGGGGATGTAGGTCTCGTAGGGCGGAATGATCGAGACGCCCAGGACGAACCGGAAGCCGGCGGCGAAGATCGCGAGCCAGACCAGGGGCCGGACGAGCGCGGAGACGAAGCGGCTGCGCTGATGCACCCAGCGCAACGCCTCGCGCCGCACGATGCCGCCGAGGCAGCGCGGATACCGCATCGGCCCGAGCCCGGCGGTCCGGTCGAGCCTGTCCGCTTCACCGATCGACGACAGCGCCTCGCTCATGGCCGATCCCCCGCCACAGCCGGCGCGGCGGCGACCAGCCGATCGAACGCCGCCTTGAGCGTCGGCACGCCGGCATCCCGGATGATCGTGGGTACCGGGCCATCGGCCAGCACCCGACCGCCATGCAGGATGATCGCCCGCGCGTCGACACCCGCCTCGTCGATCAGATGCGTCGCCCAGAGCACCGCCAGCCGCTGCTCGCCGCACAGCCGGCGCACATGCTCCAGGAGGAAGCCACGGCTTTCCATATCGAGCCCGACCGTCGGTTCGTCGAGCAGCAATAGGGTCGGCTGGTGAATCAGCGCGCGGGCGAGTTCGACCCGCCGCCGCTGGCCGCCCGATAGGAGCCGGACCCGGTCCTTGCGGCGCGCGGCGAGGCCGATCCGGTCGAGTTCGGCCGCGATGCGCGGCGCGGCCGTGGCGCGCGCCATGCCCTGCAGGGCGGCATGATAGAACAGGTTCTGATCGACGGTCAGATCCAGGTCGAGCGTCGATTGCTGAAACACCACGCCGATGCGCGCCAGGGCCGGCGAGGGCTCGGTGCTGATATCGTGGCCGAACACCAAGATGCGGCCTTGACCGCAATGGTAGAGACCGGTGATCAGCGAGAACAACGTGGTCTTGCCGGCACCGTTCGGGCCGAGCAGCACCGTGAAATCGCCGGGCCGGATCGTGAAGCCGACCCGATCGAGCGCCGTGCGCCGCCCAAACCCGTGGCTGACCTCGGTGACCGAAAGGGCGGGTCGCGACGACACCCGGTCGAGGGTGGAAGGCGGCGGCATCATCGTCATGCCGTCATGGCGCCACCACCACGCCCCAGGGCAGCCGACCGACCGGCACCGACTTCGTGACCTTGAGCGCCGGCACGTCGATGACCGACATGTCGTTGCTGACCCCGTTGGTCGTGTAGAGCCGCTGTTCATCGGCGGAGAAGGCGAGCTGCCAGACCCGCTGGCCGACAAGCAGGTATTTCTTGATCTCGAAAGTCTGGGCGTCGACGACAGCGACCCGATTGGCGGGCCCGAGCGCCACGAAGGCGAGCTTGCGATCATTGGTGAGCGCGATGCCGACCGGCTGAACCGATTCCGTCGCGACGCCGGGGATGGCGAAGCGGATCTTCTTGATCACCGTGTGCCGGACGGCGTCGATCACCGAGACCGAGCCGCCGACCTCGGCCGAGACCCAGACCTGGGCCGCGTCGCTCGTCCATTTCGCGACGCGCGGGCGGCTGTCGACCAGCACATTGGCGATCACCTCGTGGCTCGCCGTATCGATGAAATGCGCCATGCTGGTCGTCTCCGACGTATTGACCAGGGTCTTGCCGTCCGGGCTGATGCCCATGCCTTCCGGTTCCACGCCGACCGGGATCTCGGAGGTGATGCGGCCCTCGGCGATATCCAGGACCGAGACCATGTTGTCGTTCTCGTTCGAGACATAGAGGAACTTGCCGTCCGGACTGATCGTGAAAGTCTCCGGATCCGGGCCGCTCGGCAGGGTGCGCGAGACGGCCAGGCTGTCGAGATCGAGCACCTCGATATGGTCGGCGTCGCTCGTGCAGATATAGAGGCTCTTGCCGTCCTTCGAGAGGATGATGCCGCGCGGCCGGGCGCCGACCCGTACGGTCTTGATCACGGCCAGCGACCGGCCATCGACCACGGTGATGGTATTGTCCTTCTCGTTGGAGACGAGCAGCCGCTCGGCGGCGGCCGGGCGCGCGGCCCCCACCACCAAGGCAGCGATCAGCAGCAGGACCGCCAGCGGCGCGCGGATGCTCATTCGAGATGGCATGACGATTCCGGCTGATCGACGCCGAGCGTATCGAGCTCGGAGACTTGGTGGAGGAAGCCCGGCTGCGGCGAGACCGAGACGAGAGAGCGGGCATCGGCGAGCAGGACCGGCTGGCGCAGCTGGCCGTCCCAGGGACGGAAGCTGAGCCGGGCCCCCTTGAAGGCCGCCAATTCGAAATCCGCGCCGCGCATGAAGGCGCCCAGGATCTTGGGATCGGTGCCGCCGCCGCGGGCCGCCGCCTCGCCGACCGTCCGCACCGCCATCCAGGCGCCATAGTCCCGATCGGTCATCCAGCGCCCGGCCTGCTTCAGGAAGCGGCTCTGCAATTGGGTGCCCCCCCATTGCTCGAACGGCCGCGCCCAGGCGCTCGGCACCAGCCCCTGGGTGCCGGCGATCGGCCTCGGATCGGTCCCGCGATAGGAGAGCTCGTCGCCGAAATTGCCGCCCTCATCGGCGACGACCAGCACATCGTAGCTGATGCCCTGGGTGAAGCGGGCGACCTCCGCTTCGATCGCATAATGGCCGGTATCCGTGCGCCGGGCGCCCGGATCGTAGGTCCAAGGCTTGTCCTGGACGATATGGATCTGGAACTTCGCGGCGGCATGGCGGATCGCCTCCGCATAGGCCTTGTCCGGCACCTCCGGCCCGCTGACCAGCAGGATATTCCGCCATTTCTTGACCGCCAGATATTGCATCAGCGCATCCGCGAGCATGGCGCGGCTGGGCAGCAGATGCAGGATATTCGCCCGGCATCCCTCCGCGCGCAGCATGTCGTCCTCGGACGTCGCATCGAGGAACGTCGCGTCCTTCGCTTCGGGCAGATCGGCGATCCTGAGCAATAGGGCCGCCGGCAGATCGGTGACGAAGATCTTCCGCCCGGCGGCGGCCAGCCTCTTGAAGGCGTCGAGCACGGCGGCCTCGTCGGGCTGGATCGCCTCGGTCAGGTGATAGGTCTGATGGATGAAACGGCCGGTCGTCTCGTCATCGGCCAGCGCAAGCCGGGCGCCCTGGATGCCCTCGTCGGACGGCGGCTGATCGAGATAGCTGAGCGGCAGGGTTCGCTTCACCGCCAGCGCCAAATAGGCGAGATCGACGCTGGTCACTGGCGCCGGCTGTGCTGCTGGAACGGGCGCCGCTGGAACAGGGGGCACCGAAACGGACGGGGCCATTTGCGCCTGCGCCGAAAACGCCGCCACGAGGCACGCCAATCCCGAAATCGCACAGATAACCGTCCGGGGGTCGAACCGAACCCTCATCCATCTCCTCCCCGACGCCGCCGGTCTCGTGCCGGCCTTGCCCGTTTACCGGGCCGTGGTCGTCCTCGGTAACGCGCGATATTGCGCCCCGTCCGGAGGCTTCGCCATAGGACTATTGGCCAGTAGGTGAATTCCCTCAGGGCTTTATTCTGGCTGGCTGCCGGGCGGGATCGCCGGCCGGTGGGCTACCTCCGGGCGCGGGGGTCCCGGTTCATTTTTTGGGCAGCGTCTGGCGCCGACAGAGCGTGCGCACATAGGACGACGTACCGACCTCCTTGCTGAGCGGCGAGCGCGCGATGACCTCCTGCCAGCCGGTGGCACAGCCGAGTTCGTTCTGGACGACCTTCGACATCAAGTCGCTGGCGGTCTGCTCGGTGCACTGGTCCGTGGCGACCGAGTTCATGCAGATCAGGATGACGGCAACGAATTCATTCATCGGGACCTCGTCCAACAAACGTCAAGGGCGTAGCGGCGGCGTACCACCAAACCCCTACCAAAGTCTTATGGCTCCCGAGCTTTCGCCCGCCGGCACCGGTGGCTAAGATCGAGCGTCGCCCGCGCTCGATAACACCAAGGACCTCCCCGATGACCCTTTCGACCCGCAGCGAACAGCGCTGCTTTGGTGGCCGCATGGGCTTCTATAGCCACCATTCCGTCGCAACCGGCACGGACATGGCCTTCGCGGTTTATCTGCCGCCCCATGCAACGGATGCGCCGGTCTGCGCCATCTACTATCTGGCCGGGCTTACCTGCACCGAGGAAACCTTCGCGATCAAAGCCGGCGCCCAGCGCCTGGCCGCGGAATACGGTCTGGCGCTCGTCGCCTGCGACACGAGCCCACGCGGCGCGGGCCTAGTCGGCGAGGACGATGCCTGGGATTTCGGGACGGGAGCGGGGTTCTATCTCGACGCGACGATGGAGCCCTGGGCGCGGCACTACCGGATGGCGAGCTACGTGAACCAGGAACTGCCGGCACTGGTCGAGGCGAATTTCCCCGTGCGGCCGGGACGGCGGGGCATCTTCGGCCATTCCATGGGCGGTCATGGCGCGCTCGTCTCGGCACTGCGTCAGCCCGACCTCTGGCAGTCGGTCTCCGCCTTCGCGCCGATCGCCAATCCGGTCGCGGTACCCTGGGGCGAGAAGGCGTTCTCGTCCTATCTGGGGCCGGACCGCGAGGCCTGGACGGCCTGGGACGCGAGCCTGCTGATGGCCAAGACGCGGTATCCCGGCACGATCCTGGTCGATCAAGGCCTGTCCGACCAGTTCCTCGACAGCCAATTGCGGCCGGACCGGCTGGAGCAGGCGGCGACCCTGGCGGGGCAGGATCTGATCCTGCGCCGCCACGAGGGCTATGATCACAGCTATTGGTTCATCCAGAGCTTCATGGCGGATCATATCGCCCACCACGCCCGCCAATTGCTCGGGTAGTCCGGCGCGGATCGGCTTGGTCGATGAGCGTGCCGCTGTACTGGATCGCGGAGGGTCTACCGGTCGGGGTGCATTTTGGTGCAGGGTTCGGACAGGAGGGCCGCCTGTTCGCGTTGGCGGACCAGCTTGAGCAGGCACGGCCCCGGTTTCACCGACGTCCGGAGATGGCAGCATGAGCGAGACCGATCTGATTACGCTGGAGGCGCGCGAGGTCGCCGCCCGCATCGCCGCCGGCACGCTGACGGTCGAGCGGGTCGCGCGCGCCTTCCTCGATCGCATCGCCGACCGCGAACCGGAAGTGGGCGCCTGGATCCATCACGACCCCAAGGCGGTGATCGCCGCGGCGCAGGCACTCGACCGCGCCGGCTCTCCGGGCAAGCTCGCCGGCTTCATGCTCGGCGTGAAGGACGTGATCGACACGGCGGACATGCCGACGGAATACGGCTCGCCGGCCTATCCCGGGGTCCGCCCGCCCTGGGACGCCGCCTGCGTCGCGCTCAGCCGCGAGGCCGGGGCGCTGGTGCTGGGCAAGACGGTGACCACCGAATTCGCGATCATCTCGCCGGGCAAGACACGCAACCCGCATAACCTCGCCCATACGCCGGGTGGCTCGTCCAGCGGCTCGGCCGCCGCGGTCGGCGCAGGGATGGCGCATATCGCCTTCGGCACCCAGACCTCGGGCTCCACCATCCGCCCGGCCGCGTTCTGCGGCGCCGTCGGCTGCAAGCCGAGCTTTGGCCTGGTCAACCGCTTCGGCGTGAAAACCCTCGCCGACAGCCTGGACACGGTGGGCATCATCGGCCGCAGCGTGCGCGACGTCGCCTATTTCACCGCGGTGATTTCCGGTCGCCCGGCGCTGGCGGTGACGGACGTACAGGCGCCGCGCGTCGGCCTGTTCGCGACCTCCACCTGGGACCTCGCCGAACCCGGCACCCGGCAGGCGTTGGACCGCGCCGTCGCGGCGCTGACGGCGACCGGCGCGCCGGTCTCGGACGCGACGGTGCCGCCCTGGTTCCAGGGCATGCTGCAGGCGCAGGACGATGTCATGGCCTGGGAAGTCGCCCGCGCGCTCGCCTTCGAACGGCTGCGCCTCGCGGAACGGCTGACCGCCAAGACCCGTGAGTATCTGCCCATGAAGCTCGCGGTGACGGCGGAGATGTATGACGCGGCGCAGGCGGCGGCGCGCGACGGCCGCGCCCGTCTCGGCGAGTTGTTCGCCGATTGCGACATGCTGCTGACCCCCGCGGCACCGGGGGAGGCGCCGCTCGGCCTCGAATCGACCGGCAACGCGGTATTCAACCGGCCCTGGACGATGCTGCACGTGCCCTGCGTCACGGTACCGGCGGGGATCGGGCCGGGTGGATTGCCGGTGGGGGTGCAGCTGGTCGGGCGGATCGGCGAGGACGCCCGAGTGCTCGCCGCCGCCGCCTTCCTCGAGGATGCCCTGAAGGCGTGACCGGGGGCTCGACCTCCGGTTGCGTGCGCGTTACCGTGGTCGACAGCCTGTCACGCGGCTGCCGTACCATCGTGCCGGAGGAATGCGTGGCCGACCTGCATGAAAGCCCGCATTTCGCCAATCTCTACGACATGACGAAGAAATACGCCGATATCGTGCCGGTCGCGGAGGTCATCGCCTAACGAAGCCTATCGTCCCAGCGACGGTTAGCCTTTCACATTCCCGCCGCTGTCCGAGCGTCGGAGGAGAGAGTTCGGTCGAAACCACAAGGGGGGTCACGCCATGAAACGCTTGGTGCTTACTGTCTTGCTCATGCTCGCCGCCCTAACCGGGAATGCCGTGGCGCAGACCACCCTGGTCATCGCCATCGCGGCCGATCCGACCGGCTTCGATCCCGAGGCGGTGCTCAACAACACCTCCGGCTTCGTCATGGCGACGGTCTTCGACGGCCTGGTCAAATACAAGCCGGGTTCGGTCGAGGTCGAACCCGGTCTCGCCGAGAGCTGGGATGTCGCTCCGGATGGGCTCACCTACACCTTCCATCTGCGCAAGGGTGTCACGTTCCATGACGGTACGCCGTTCAACGGCCCGAGCTATGTGAAGACGCTGAAGCGTCTGCTCGACAAGCAGGACGAGGACTCGATCTTCAAGACCGGTCCGGTCGAAGGCTCCCTCGACGATACCTATGGCGAAGTCGCGAGCTATACGGCGCCGGACGACGACACCGTCGTCTTCAAACTCAAGGAATCGTCGGCGCCCTTCACGACCAACCTCGCGATGGTCTGGAACGGCGTCGTCAGCCCGACGGCGGTGCATAAGTTCGGCAAGGATTTTCGCAACCATCCGGTCGGCACGGGACCCTTCATCTTCAAGGAGTGGCGCGCGGGCGATCAGATCGTGCTCGACGCCAACCCCAACTACTGGGGCGGCAAGCCCAAGGTCGACCGCATCGTGTTCAAGGTCATCCCCGACGCGCAGGCCGCCCTGCTCGCCATCAAGCGCGGCGACGTGCACATCCTGGCCGATGTCGGGGCACAGATCATCCCGGCCGCCAAGAGCGACGCCAATCTGGTCGTCATGACCCAGCCGGGGCTCGCGGTCAGCGGCGTCGGCCTGCCGTCGGACACCAAGCCGTTCACCGACAAGCGCGTGCGCCAGGCCCTCAACTATGCGATCGACCGCGACGCCCTCGACAAGTCGCTGTTCCAAGGACTCGCGGTACCGATGACGTCGCCGCTGCCGGAAGCGCAATGGGGCTTCGATCCCTCGCTCAAGGGCTATCCCTACGATCCGGCCAAGGCGAAGCAGATGCTCGCCGAAGCCGGCTATCCCGACGGCTTCAAGACCGAGTTGCTGACCTATAACAGCCCGCGCGGCTATAACTCGGCCGGCGCCGACCTCGCGGTGGCGATCCAGGGCTACCTTCAGAAAATCGGCGTCGATGCCACCATCCGCAAGCAGGAGATCGGCGCCTATCTCGCGGAGATCCGCAACAAGACCACGAAATACGGCGGCATGTTTCTCGTGGGCTGGACCGGCGACAACGGCGATCCCGACAACTTCCTGTACGAGCTGTTCGGATCGGCGAACATCCCGGTCACCAACACGCCGCGCTATGCGAACCCGGAAGTCGACAAGCTCCTGGTCGATGCCCAGCACGTTCCCGATCACGCCAAGCGCGTGGCGCTCTACCAGCAGGCGCAGAAGATCATCCTGGACGATGCGCCGTGGATCTTCGTCAACTCGCTCCTCCAGGTTCGCGTGACCCGGCAGGCGGTCAAGGGCTATGTCCTCAATCCGACCCAGATGTTCTTCGAGATGCAGAACGTATCGCTAGAGAAGTAGCCGGCCCGTCCTGTCGGAGCGGCCCGTCTCGTCGGAGCAGCCGGCTCATTCCGTGCGCCGCCGCGGATCGAAGTGATCGCGCAGCGCGTCGCCGACGAGATTGAAGCCAAGCACGACCGCGAAGATCGCCAGGCCCGGAAACGTGGCGATCCACCAGGCGCTGAGGAAGTAGCTCTGGCCTTCCGCGAGGACGGCGCCCCAATCCGGCGACGGCGGCTGCGCGCCCATGCCGAGGAAGGACAGACCGGCGGTTTCGACGACGACGGTGCCGGCCTGCAGCGTCGCCATGACGAGGATCGGCGTGACGCTGTTCGGCAGGATGTGGCGCAGCATGATCCGGGCGGGGTTGGCGCCGATCGCCCGCGCCGCCACGACGAATTCGGTGGTCTTGACCGAGAGGACCTGACCCCGGATGAGCCGGGCGTATTGCGGCGTGTAGACCAGGCCGATCGCGATCATCGAATTGAGCAGGCTGGGGCCGAGCGCCGCGATGATAATGAGCGCCAGCAGGAGATAGGGGAAGGCGAGCAGCACATCGACGATGCGCATGATGGCGGAATCCAGCCATTCGCCGAAGAAACCGGCGATCAGCCCGAGGGCGCAGCCGAGAACGAGCGCCAGACCGTCGGCGACCAGGATCGAGAGCAGCGCCGTGCGCGAGCCGAAGATGACACGGCTCAGCACGTCGCGGCCGAATTGATCGGTCCCGAAGGGATGGCCGCCGGTCGGGCCCATGAGCGTGTTGGAGAAATCCTGGTCGAACGGGCTGTAGGGGGCGACCAACGAGGCGGACATCGTCAACAGCAGGAAACCCAGGACGATCACGATGCCGATCAGCGCGGTCGGCCGCCGCAGGAGCCGAGCGGTGCCCGGCGACCGCCCAGACGTTCCGCTCGGAACGATCTCGATCGCGGTCACTGGTAGCGGATCCGGGGATCGAGATAGGCGTAGCTGAGATCGACCAGCAGGTTGACGAAGACGAAGACCGACGCGGTGAGCAGGGCTGCGGCCTGGACCACCGGATAGTCGCGCGCCAGGATCGCGTTGACCATGAGCCGTCCCAATCCCGGCAGCGAGAAGATCGACTCGGTCAGGACGGCGCCGGAAAGCAGCAGGCCAAGCTGCAGCCCGATCACCGTCACGATCGGGATCAGCGCGTTGCGCAGCACATGCTTCACGATGACGCTGCCCTCCGGCAACCCCTTGGCGCGCGCCGTGCGCACGTGATCGTGCGAGGCCATCGACAGCATCTCCGAGCGGGTAATGCGCATGATCAGCGCCAGCGGGATGGTGCCGAGCGTGACGGCCGGCAACACCAGGTAGCGCAGGCTGAGCAGCACGAGCCGCCAATCCCCCGAGAGGACGCTGTCGATCACCGACATGCCGGTGACGCGCGGCGGCTCGACCCCGATGGGCATGAGCCCACCGATCGGCAGCCAGTCGAGCACGGCGCCGAAAACCAGGATCAGCATGAGGCCGAGCCAAAAGATCGGCATCGAGACGCCGAACAGCGATAGCGTCATGATGATGTCGTTGAAGCGCGAGAACGGCCGGACCGCGGCCAGGACGCCGCACGGCACCCCGATCACGACGGCGACGAAGAGGGCCGCCAGCGAGAGTTGGAGAGTGACCGGAAAGGCGGTCCACACATCCTCGAACACGGCATGGTTGCTGCGCAGCGACGTGCCGAAATCGCCGTCGAGCGCGTCGAGTGCGAAGCGCAGGTATTGACTATAGATCGGCTGGTCGAGCCCGAGCTGGTGGCGCAGACGATCGAGCTGCTCCGCCGTCGCCCTGTCGCCGAGCAGAAGGGTCGCGACGTCGCCGGGGAGGACATGCATGGTCAGGAAAATGACGACGCTGACCCCGACGAGCACGAAGATCAGCTGAATGAACCGTTGGACAACATATTGGAGCACGCGCTGATCTCGTCGTTTGCACCGCCGAAGCCGAGCTTCGCGCAGGTGACCGACGACGACAAGACCCGGACTGAACAGACCCCGACTGAGCAACTCGAAAAAAGGAGGCCGGAGCCCTCGACAGGCCCCGGCCTCGGCCGTGTCTCAGAGAGCGGTCGTGACCGCCTTGGTCTCGGTATAATTATGGAACACGGCCTCGCCCATCTCGCGGCCCCAGCCCGATTGCTTGTAGCCGCCGAACGGCAGCGCCGCGTCGAACACGTTATGGCAGTTGATCCAGACCGTACCCGAGCGGATGCGGGCGGCGAGCTTATGCGCGAGACCGCCGTCCCGGGTCCAGATGCTGGCCGCCAGACCATAGATCGTGTCGTTGGCTTGGTGGGCGATCCGCTCGATATCCGCGTCGTCGAACGGCTGGGCGCAGACGACCGGCCCGAAGATTTCCTCGCGCATCACGGTCATCTCCGGCGTCGTGCCGGCGAGCACGGTCGGCTTCACGAAATAGCCGTCGCCGGGATGCTTGCCGCCGGCCATGACCTTGGCGCCCTCGCGCTCCCCCTCGCCGATATAATGCGACACCCGATCGAACTGCTCCTCGGAGACGAGCGGCCCCATTTCGGTGGCCGGGTCGAGGCCCGGTCCGACCTTGATCTTGCTGGCGATCGCGGCGACGCCTTCGACCACTTCGTCATAGATCTTGCGATGCACGAACAGGCGCGAGCCGGCGCAGCAGCATTGGCCGTGGTTGAAGAAGATGGCGCTCGCGGTACCGGGGATCGCGCGCTCCAGATCGGCATCCGGAAACACGATGGCCGGCGATTTGCCGCCGAGTTCCAAGGTCACCTTCTTGAGATTGCCGGTCGCCGCCCCGACGATTAGCTTGCCGACCTCGGTCGAGCCGGTGAAGGCAACCTTGTCGACCAGATCGTGCGCGGCGAGCGCCGCGCCGGCGGTCTCGCCGAAGCCCGCCAGGATGTTGACCGCGCCGGCCGGGAAGCCGGCCTCGATCACCAGTTCGGCCAGACGCAGCGCCGATAGCGGTGTCTGCTCGGCCGCCTTCAGCACCACGGCGCAGCCGGCGGCCAGCGCCGGCGCGAGCTTCCAGGCCGCCATCAGCAGCGGGAAGTTCCAGGGAATGATCTGGCCGACGACGCCGACCGGCTCGCGCAGGGTGTAGGAGAGATAGTCGCCGGGCATCGAGAGCGGGATGGTCGAGCCGGTCAGCTTGGTCGCCCAGCCGCCCATGTAGCGGAACATGTCGACGGCCAGCGGCACGTCGGCCGCGCGGGCGACCGCGACCGGCTTGCCGTTATCGAGCGATTCCAGCTCGGCGAACTCGTCGGCGTGCCGTTCCAGGAGATCGGCGAGCTTCCAGAGCAGCCGGCTCCGTTCGTTCGGCTTCACGCGCGACCAGCTCCCGTCGTCGAACGCCCGGCGGGCCGCCCTGACGGCGCGGTCGACATCCTCGCGGTCGGCCTCGGCGACCGAGGCCACCACGGTGCCGGTCGCGGGGTTATAGACCGGAAATGTCTTGCCGGAGGCCGCGGCGACGAGCTTGCCGTCAATCAGAAGCTTACCGACCCGGCTCAAGAACTCTCTCGTGGCCCCGCTCAGTCGGGGATCGAGTGCGATCGTGTCCATGTCTTCTTCCTCCTTGGTACTGGGCGCGGTTCCCCAATGCGGGTCCGTCACCTCGGATCGGGCTGCGGATTTGGCTCCGGCCCGGATTGGCAAATCGGTTGAGGGGCGCTTGATGCCGCTTGTCGAGCGAAGGTCGGTCGAGCAACAACGGTCCTGAAAAGCCCAAAGCGCCTCCCCTGCAAGCAGGAACCGACAGATCGCTATATTCCGATGAATATAGCGATCTGACCAGCCGCGCCGGTCAAAAAAATTATGACAAGGATAAAGTGGCTTATTCCCAAGGGGATGGGTTTTCCATCCCTTGCCCCCAATGCTCCTTCCTCCCCTCGGCATGGGAGCCATTTCCTACGTCGCCCTGGATTGACTCACGAAGTGTTCGATCATCCATGCCGCGACAGACTGTGCGGGCTCCGTGTGCGGCAGACCGCTTGGAGGGGATAGAAAGCCGCCGCGCAGTTTGGGGTTTCCGACGAAATGTTCCTTTAACGTATCCCTATCTCGCATAGCCGAGATTCTCCATCATTCACCCTGCAAGAGTCCAAATGACCAAGCCATCTCTTGCCTTAGTCAGCCGGAGCTCAGTATCCCCATGACACGACGCGTCCTTCCCCTCGTCCTCGTTCTGGGGCTCATTACCGCCGTCGGTCCATTCGCCATCGACGTGTATTTGCCGGCGCTGCCGTCGATGGGAAAAAGCCTCGATGCATCCCCGCCCGCGGTGCAGATGAGCCTGATGGCGTTCTTCATCACCATTGGCGTCTGTCAGCTCTTCTATGGACCGCTGAGCGACATCGTCGGTCGGAAAACACCCATTTACGCGGGGCTGGTCATCTTCGCCCTGGGCAGCATCGGCTGCGCTCTTGCGCCCAACATCGATGTGCTGATCGGCTTCCGCGCCCTGCAAGGCTTTGGCGCCTGCGCCGGGATGGTCATCCCCCGCGCCATAGTTCGCGACTTGCACACCGGCCATGAGGCGGCGCGCCTCATGTCTCTCCTGATGCTCGTCGTGAGCATCTCGCCGATCCTGGCGCCGCTGACCGGAAGCTTCATCATCGAGGCTTTCGGATGGCGGGCCGTCTTCTGGGTGCTGACGGCCGCCGCCCTGACCGGGCTGCTTCTGGCGGCCACCCAGTTGATCGAAACCCGTCCCGCCGAGCATCGCTCGGAGAGCACATGGCGCAGCGCATTCAGCGCTTATCGCCTGCTCTTGGTCGATCCGATGTTTACCGGATTGTCCTTCGTCGGTGCGTTCGGCGTGGCAGCCTTTTTCATCTACATCGGCAGCGCATCCTTCGTCCTCATCAATCACTACGGACTGTCGCCGACCCTTTTCAGTCTCTGCTTCGCGCTGAACGCCGCGTCCTTCTTCGCCTTCAGCCAGGCGACGGCAAAGCTGACGGCGCGGTTCGGCCTGGCGCCCGTCATCCGGGTCGCGGTCTCTGGATTCGCCGTCGTGATGGTGATCTTGGCCGTCCTGATGACGCTTGGCACCGACAGCCTGGCGCTGATGATGGCCCTGCTTTTCGTTGGCTACGGGTTCCTCGGCGTGGTGATCCCCGCCGCCGCGGTGTTGTCGCTCGAACATCATGGCGAAATCGCCGGGACCGCGTCCGCGCTCATGGGTTCAATTCAAATGGTGACCGGTGCCGCGGTCATGGCGGTCGCGGGGCTCTTCGCCGATGGGACGCCGCAGCCCATGGTCATCGGCATCGCCGCCTGCGCCGTGGCGGCGTTTCTCGTCACTCAGATGGCACTGCGCCCCGCGCGCGACCGGTTGGTCAAATCCCAGCCGAGCGATGATCTCTTGGAAAAAAACCGCCGCCCTGTCAGCGACATGTGAACAACAAACGAAGGCGCCGTGACCGGCTAGAAGGGTCTGATCTTTCGCACCATACGACACACCATACGGTGCGCGCCTCTGTCGCCGATGATTTCCTCCGCGACTGCTTGCGCGTCGGCGCGTGCATAGGCGGCCGGAGGGATAGCCCGGCATATCCCATGGCTTTTGGGGCCGGACGACCAACTCCCTCGCCGGTGACCTTGCCCGACACGGCAGCCTCTTCGACGCTGTACCCCATGCCATCGCGCGGGTCAGCTCTCTGAGGAAATACCCGATTAACGCCGGGGAGTGTGTTTCCGCTTGTGATCCGCGACCACACGCCGAATCCGGTCTAACCCAACCGGCGGCTCAGCTGGATGATCTGCCCACTGCCTCCGGCGTTGCAGAAGGTTCGAGCACGATGCGGCCGATGGTTTGGCCTTGGGCAACCTCAAGCAGGGCGCTGTTGACCGCGTCCATCGGTCGCCCCTGCACCGGTATCGGGCGAAGTCCCGTCTCTCGCAGCAATTCGATAAGATCGCACAATTCCTGAAGCGTGCCGACGTTCGATCCTTGAAGCGTGATGTTCCGCATCGCGAGGCTCGACACGGACACCGCGATCTCGCCGCCGTATAGCCCCACCACGATCAGGTGGCCGCCGCGTCCAAGCAGGTCCATCCCCATCTGGGCGGTCATCCCCATGCCGACGAAGTCGATCACGGCCCGCGGCGTCCGCGTACACGCGGCCTTGATCGACGAGACTGCCTGACCGTCGCCGGAATCGATGGCGACGCTTGCACCAGCCTCCAGGGCCGCCTTTCGTTTGGCTTCCGAGATGTCGATGACGACAATCTTCGCCGGCGTCATGGTCTTCAACAAGCTAACGCCGGCGAGCCCAACGCCCCCCGCGCCGATGACGACGACAAAATCATGGTCATCCAAGGCCGGCAACTTTCGGACCGCGCTATAAGCGGTGAGGCCCGAACAGGCCGCCGTCGCGGCGAGCTTCGGATCAAGATCCCCGTACGGGACGACATAGCGCGCGTCGGGAACGATCACGTAATCGCTGTAGCCCCCGTCGCGGCGAGTTCCGATGGTCCGCGGCGTCTCGCACATCGGCTCCATGCCGCGACGGCAAGAATCACATTGTCCGCAGCCGATCCAGGGGAAAACAACGCCCTTGCGGCCGAGCACCGACGAATCCACCGTAGGCCCAACCGCCGAGATGGTGCCGACGATTTCATGCCCCATCGTGAAAGGAAGCACCGCACCGCGGTCAGCGAGTGTGATGCGCTTGCCACCGCCGAGATCGTAGTAGCCGGACCAGAGGTGAAGATCAGAATGGCAGACGCCACAGCCGGCGACCTTGACGAGCACCTCGCCACCCTGCGGCACGGGTCGATCGTATGTCCGCAACTCGAGCGGCTTACCGAATTGAGTGATCTGGTAGCTTCGCATGTTGAGCTTCCTGCCAGCCAAGCCAGTCGTTTGGAGGGAATAGTCCATCAGAGACAATCGGCGACTAGCAGTCGATCCGGCGTCTCAGTTCAGGAAGCCGGTTGAAAACCAAGGGACTGCCGCGACAAGACACAGGCCCAACAAAAGCGCGGCCGTGTAGACGATCATCGGCCGAAGCCCCTCGTTCGGATGGACGTTGGCGATCGCACAGGAGGTGTAATAGCCAATGCCGAGCGGCGGGGCGAAATAGCCGATCCCCATCGAGAGGATCGCAATCATGGAATAGTGGACCTCATGGATCCCGAGGGTCTTCGCGATCGGCAGCAACAGAGGCGTGAGAAGGACGATTGCCGGAATGCCTTCGAGCACGGCACCGACAACGACGAAGATCACGATGCTCGCCGCGATGAAGGCGAATGCGCCGCCCGGAAGGTGGGTGAGCACAGCGGCAAGGTCACGCGAGGCGCCGGATTGCGTCAGCGCCCAGGCCATGCCCGTCGCGGCGCCGACCACGAACAATACCGCCCCGGCCAAGGATGCGGTGCTCGCAAGGAGCCTGAGCAGACATGACCAGGAGATCCGCTCATAAAACAGAAAGCTCGCCAGCAGCGTATAGAAGACCCCGATCGTCGATACCTCGGTTGCCGTGGCAGCGCCCTCGACGACGGCCGTACGTATGACGAATGGCAGCAGGATAGCGGGGAATGCGATGGCAAATGAGGCGAGCACGGTCTTGAGCGGGGCTCTCTTTCGAGGCTCGGAAGTGCTTGACCGAGTTCGCCACGACACGAGGCCGCAGAGGATTATTCCCATGACAAGGCCGGGCATGAATCCGCCGATGAATAAGGCCGAGGTCGACACGCCTGCGGCAGAGCTGATCGCAATCAGGGCGAGGCTCGGCGGAATCGTCTCGGTCTGAGCACCGGTGGCCGCCAGAAGTGCGGTCAACTCACCGGGCTTTTCCCCATGCGCTCTCATTTCGGGGATGAGACCCGGCGCGATCGCCGCCATGTCGGCGGTCTTGGACCCCGAAATTCCGGAAACCAAATACATCGCCCCGATTAGGACGTACGACAGCCCGCCGCGAAGATGTCCGACGAGCGCCGACAGAAACGTAAGCATCACCCGGGCCATTCCCGTCGCTTCCATCAGGTAGCCCAGGAAAATGAAAAGAGGAATTGCCAGCAGGATTAGATGCGACATGCCCTCGTCCAGGCGGCCGACGAGAATCACGAGCGGCGTGCGGGTGGTGAGCGCCAAGTAGCCGAACGTCGCAAGCCCGAACGAGAATGCGATCGGAATCCCGCTGAAAACGCCCAGGCCAACCGCACCTATGAAAAAGATCACCAGATTCCATTTGCCAAGGAGCGCAAACACCGGCGTGCCGGCGACGAGCCCGCCGACGAGGATCGCCAGGATCGCAACGCCGATTGCCGTGGCGCGCCAGTCCGTCATGCGGAGCACGCGCAGCAGGCCGAGGACGAACATCATTCCGAAGCCGACGGGCAGCGCGAACGCTCGCCACGAGTTGGGCAGGTTAAGCGCCGGCATAGTGACAACACCTTCATCAACCGCGAAGACGTATGAGTGTCGAATGATCAAGGCCAGGAAGAGCAGCGGTGCGAGAACGGCCAGCGCCTCGATGATAAGATGAGCTCGGCCATTGAGCGTTCCACGGATCCAGGTCATCCGCATGTGTTGTCCGCGCTGGAACGCGAGGGTCGCGCCGAACATCGCGAGCCAGAGAAAAACCACCGAAGCGAGTTCGTCCGACCAGACCAGGGGTTGATTGAATACGTAGCGGCAGATGACCCCGACGAAGAGCAATAGCACTTCGAACACCAAGAGAATGCTGGCGACAGTCCGGACCGCGGTCTCGATCGCCCGTTCGATCGAGACGATCGTTTTCGTGGCGATCCCGGTCCCATCGCGAGGCTGAGCGACCGCCTCCTGCGTGGACAGATCCCGTGGGCGGCCTATACGCGGAGGCGGCGAGGTGGCGACCGCACACGCATCCCGCAGCGCGTGGTGAATGCGCGCGGCCATTCAGACCAACGTTCCGGAATATTTCTCGAGCAGTGCCCAGGGATCCGCGCCGAATGTCTGCTTCCATTCGGCATAAAAGCCGGAAGTCGAGAGGGCTGCGCGAAACGGTGCCGTGGCCGGTTGATTAAAGACCATGCCGCTCTGTTCGAGCGAAGGACGGAGCGAGTTGCTCAGACTGAAGATATCCGCACGTTGAGCCAGCGCAGCGGTCTCGAAGCTCTGAGCGACGATCTCCCGGAGGTCCTTCGGCATGGCCATAAACGCGGCCTGATTCGCGACGACCCAGTAACCATCCCACATGTGGTTGGTCATCGAGCAGTACTTCTGGACCTCGTAAAGCTTGCCCGCGTTGATGATCGGCAGGGAATTCTCCTGTCCGTCGACGATCTTCGTCTGCAGCGCGGAGTAGAGTTCGGCGAAGTTGATGCTGGTGGGCGCGGCTTTGAGGGCCCTGAAGAGTGATGTCCACATCGGACTCGGCGGCACACGGATCTTCAGTCCATTAAGCTCTGCGGGCGAATTGATGGATCTGCTGCTCGTGCTGATCTGGCGGAAGCCGTTGTCGAGGATTTTCTCCATCGCGACGAGGCGGACTTTAAGCGTCTCCGCCCGGATATAGGCGCCGAGGTCACCGTCCATCGCTTGCCAAACAGCGTCATAGTTCTTGAAGGCGAAGCCGATCCCGCAGATCGCGGCGACAGGCACGATGACCGAGAGGATCGAGGTGGGAATCGACAGGAACTCGATGCCTCCCGCGCGGACCTGGCTCAGCATGTCGGTCGAGCCGCCGAGCTGATTGTTGGGAAATAGTTGGATATCGACGCTACCGTTCGACTTCTTCCGGATTGCGTCGGCTGCCTCTTGCAAACGGATATTGACCGGGTGGCCGTTTGGCGCGTCCGTTCCGAGTTTATATTGAAAATCAGCAGCGCGCGCGACGCGCGGTACGCCGATGGCGAGGGTGGTGCCCACGATCGAAGCTGATCTTAGAAAATTTCTGCGGTTGAGCGCTTCCATTGCCGTTCCCTCCCTGGGTTTTGTCCGCGTGCGACGATGCCAATTCGGCTTTTTTTCGCTCCGCGCGGTTTGGTCAGAGCCTCACGGAGCCGACGAAATCTCCGACGAGACGGTCTTCAGACGCTTTACCTTGGCGGCTAAGTCGGCGACTGCCCGGAATGCGATGGGTATGTCGCAAACAATTCGCTTTCGCGGCTGCCCGATCATCACGCCCGTTCTTCATAGGGCACGCGACCCTTTGCGTTGGCGACGCCGCGACGTCTCACGCGGCGAACGCACGCTCCATTTCTCTGCGGAAGCGATAGGTTTCGTCCGACACATCCAACTCGACGTCATCCCAGGTCAGGCTCTGCCCCGCGAGAATCGGACGCAGGATCTTGAGGTGGGAAGCGAGGCCGATCGGCAGGCCGCCGATACGGAGGCTGTCCGCAGCCGGCATCAGGCGCCCCCAGACGAGATAGCCGCCCTCGCCATCAAGGGTCTCGCCCGGCGCAATATCCCGCTTCGCTGTCGCAACGACGTCGGAGAAGAAGCCGATCGGGCTGCCCGTTGCCTCTCCGCGTCGCGCCGCCGAGAAGATCGAAACGTTGAGTTCCAGGCCGATCAGATGAAATGGTCGGTGAAGCGCCGCGAGTGTGCCAGTGCTGTCGGTGGCGACGCCATATTCCTTGAAACAGCGCTTTGCATAGTCATTCGGTGCCGCGAAGACGACATACACGCCCCAACGCAAATTGTCGGCGACGGTAGAACCGTCCCGGTGGACGCTCGATACGACTTCGACCTGTCCGCGATGATGCAGCTTGCCCGGCCCGACGCTCATGAGGTCCGGTAGGTCAGAGATCGACGCAGGCGGAAAGCGCAGCCCATCCGGATTGGCAGTGAGACCGGTCGCATTAGACACTGCCGCCATTTCGATGCCCGACTTTGTCCCATCGATGAATGAGTTGAACATCTGCGCGTTCATCCCGCCGTTCGCGGCATCTTCAGGCTTGACTCCGCGATACCCCCAGACTGTTTCCGGCGTAGAGGTATGAAAGACCGGCAGGTATTTCGTCCCTTTGCCGGCGGCGATGACTTCAAAGCCGCAGTTGCGCGCCCAGTCGATCATCTCGCAGATCAGCGCGGGCTGATCGCCGTATGCGAGGCTGTAGACGAGCCCGCGCTCGGCGGCTTGGCGCGCGAGCAACGGACCGGCGAGGACATCCGCTTCGACATTGACCATTACCACGTGCTTGCCGGCGGCGATCGCCGTACGAGCATGGAGGATGCCGGCGGCCGGATTGCCGGTTGCTTCCACAACCACGTCGATCCTCGGATCGTTGATCATCTCGAGCGCGTCGGTGGTGATCGTCGTCTCGGCGAGAAGGCGTTCAGGCCAGCCCACGTGCCGGCATGCCGCCCGAGCGATGTCCGGATTGAGGTCTGCGATGGTCGTGACCACCAACCCTTGCGTCGTCGGAACCTGGGAAAGAAACATCGATCCGAACTTGCCGGCCCCGATGAGTCCGACGCTGACGGGCAATCCACCTGTGTCGCGGCCTCGCGTCTTTAAGAAGTTCATCGCTGGTCATTCCCAATGAAATTTGATGGGCGGTCGCAGGCCGATGGCCGGCGGGTATTCGGTGGGTGATCGCCGATCATGGGCTGGGCGGCCTCAAAACCGCACGATCTCGCCGCGTTCAGGCTCCGCCCCTAAAACGCGTGTATGGGACCTGTGCGGGCGGAGAGATGACTGCATTCGATCCCCTATCGCCCGACCGAAATGTTCCGTTTATTGGAATTAAATTATCCATTTTCGGAACAGTGCCATCGGTCAAGCGCTGCTGTCAATGCTTCCGAGCCGGCGAGGCCGCTTGCGGATTGGCTTGAATTTTGGATCGAGCGATTGGGGGCAACCGCAACAGGGCCATTGCTTCGGCATCCGCGTTGGATCAATTTGCGGAATAGAATTTCCTGGAATGGAGCAAAGCGTAGGGCAATGGACGAAGATGATTCCGCTCCACCCGTCAAATCCATCGGACGCGCGGCGACGGTTCTAAAAGTTCTCGCCCGGCTGCCGGCGGGAGGCGGTGGACTAACCGAAATCGCGCGGGAGGCGGGTTTCGGTAAGACGACGACTCATCGGATTCTCGCAGCACTTTCCGACGTGGGGTATGCCTATCAGAACAATGCGACCCGGCTGTATAACCTGGGCGCGAACTTGGCGATCTTGAGCCGGCAAGCCCATCGACACGACATCGGCTGCCTCGCCCACCCCATCCTCACTCATCTGGCAAAACAGACCGAGGACACGATCTATGTCTATGTTCAAGAAGGGCTGCGCTCGGTCTGCGTTGGTCGCGAACAAGGCGTGTTCCCGATCAAGACTCTAACTCTGGATGTCGGACAGTCTCGACCGCTTGGGGTCGGTTCTGGGAGCTTGGCGTTGCTCGCATTCTTGCCGCCAGCGGAGATCGAGGCGGCCATCGACGCGAATGCCCGCTGGCTCGTGGAATTTCCGTCGTTCGGGCCCGACGCCATGCGCCGGTTCGTTCAACAGACACAGAGCCGAGGTTACGCGCTGGTGGAAGGGCATATGACGCCAGGGATCAATGCGATCGGCGTCCCCGTCTTTGACAGCATGAAGCGTCCGGTTGCGGCACTGGGCGTGACGGCGATCGCGGACCGCGTGCGTGGCGAGCGCGCGCTCTGGCTCGCCGGTTTGCTGCGCAATGAAGCCGAGCAGCTTTCGAAGCACTTCCTCGCTCAGGGCTAGGCTCAAGCCAGCGTGATCGGCACTCCTCCGAGAGAGATCAGCGTTTCGTCAGGCAGACGGCGTAACACCATCTTGGAAAGAGGTCATTGGGGTGCTCGGCGTCCAGACACAGCAAGAGCAATCGGCGTTGGGCCCCCGCAGTACGGAGCGATCGGATCAACTCGAAAGCCACCAGCGCTCCCAGACTATAGGCCGTAGAAAACAACCGGTGGAGAAGCGCAATGTGGTCTGCCGGCCAGAAAGAACTCCACCAAGCTAGGAATCAAGGTTCTTACATCGCTTGGACGTGTCAGGTCCGTCTCGGGGTTACGGCCAGGCAGTTGCGCCCTGAAAAGGGTGACAGAGGGCGGCAAGTGCCGCGAGCATCCGGCGCGGCTGCCGACATGCCCGCCCTCCAGCATCCAATTGCAAGCTTGCGCCAAGGTGGTGCCACGGGCGAGCTTCCGATCGACGAACTCCTCGCCCGTGACCTTGCCTTCGGCCACCCACTGCCAATCTTGCGCTTCGCGCAGCGTCTCGGAAGTTTTCGTTTCGTAGACGCCATTCCGCCGCACTTGGACCCGGAATTGATGGGGTCCGCGCATTTGGATTCCGCCTGGCATCGCTCGCCTCATGGCACATTCTCTATGCCATCATGTGTGCTAAAAAATGCGGGGAAAGCGCTTCGGGCGTCCTAAGTCGTTGATTTTCTTGGAGCGGGTGAGGGGAATCGAACCCCCGTCGTAAGCTTGGGAAGCTTCTGCTCTGCCATTGAGCTACACCCGCGTCTCCGATCGCCGGCTGGTAACAAGCCTCGGGCGAGCGGCGGCGGGATAATAGGCAGCCGGCGCGCGTCGCGCAATGCCGACACGTGGTACGATGATATGTGGCAATCATGTGTCGGGGCTTGCCACGGGCGGGTCCGGCGAGGCACACAAGGTAAGGCATGGCGCCGGGGCTGGATTGGCGCCGCGTCCTGGGCGCATGCCGACGCCCATCCCACCAGGCGAGCCCCCAAACCCGCCGGGTGATCCACCGGTCGATCACCGCCCGGTATCGGAGACCGCGACAGATGTATTCCGAGACGACCCATTCGATCAAAGTCACCGTGCAGACCTTCTTCCTGGAGGATCAATCCTCGCCGCGGGAAGATCACTATGTCTGGGCCTATGTCGTCAGGATCGAGAATCTGGGCGCCGAGACGGTCAAGCTGAAAACCCGGCATTGGCGGATCACCGACGCGACCGGCCGCATGCAGGAGGTGCGCGGCGAGGGCGTGGTCGGCGACAAGCCGGTGCTGGCGCCGGGTGAATCCTATCAGTACCGTAGCGGCACGCCGCTGACGACACCGTCCGGCATCATGGTCGGCAGCTATGGCATGCAGACCGAAGCGGGCGAGGCGTTCGACGTCGCCATCCCGGCATTCTCGCTGGATAGCCCGCACCAGCCCGTGCAATTGCATTGACCGGCCGAGATCCCGATATCCTTGGTGTTCGTACACCCAACCAACCCCATGAGAACACCGGAGACCCAATGTCGCAGCCCCACAACCCGATCGCCGCTCTTCGCACCACGACGCCTGCCGACCGCCCGACGCGCGCCGTGGCGGAGGCCGCGGTGCGGACCCTGCTGTTATGGGCGGGGGATGATCCGGATCGGGAGGGTCTGCGCGGCACGCCCGAACGGGTGGCGCGGTCGTACGAGGAATTTTTCGCAGGTTACGAGACCGATCCCGTCGAGCTGCTGGCCCGGACCTTCGAGGAGGTCGAGGGCTATGACGAGATGGTGGTGTTGAAGGATATCCGGTTCGAGAGCCATTGCGAGCATCACATGGCGCCGATCATCGGCCGGGCGCATATCGCGTATCTGCCCTCCTCGCGCGTTGTCGGCATCTCCAAGCTCGCCCGGCTGGTCGAGGTCTATGCCAAGCGGCTGCAGATCCAGGAAAAGATGACGGCGCAGATCGCCAATACCCTGAACGAGGTGCTGCAGCCCAAGGGAGTCGCCGTGGTGATCGACGCCGCCCATCAATGCATGACCACCCGCGGCGTTCATAAGCCCGGCGTCAGCATGATCACCAGCCGCATGCTCGGCGCCTTCCGCGACGACCCGACGACCAGACGCGAATTCCTCGCCATGATCGCGAACCCCTCCGGCGCGCCGCCCAACGTCTGATCGGCGCGGCCGTTGCATGATCGGCCCACTGCATTGATTAACGAGACGACATCAGCATGAGCACGACGCCGCTTTCCGACCGCCAATTGCTCGACCGGCTCATCGGGTTCGACACCGTTTCGGCGAAGTCGAACATGGCGTTGATCGAGTGGGTCGCCGATTACCTGGACGGGCTGGGGGTGCGGTCCGAGCTCACCCATGACGACACGGGCGGCAAAGCGAACCTCTATGCCGCCATCGGACCGGACGGGCCGGGCGGCGTGGTGCTGTCCGGCCATACCGATGTGGTGCCGGTGGCCGATCAGGCCTGGACCGCCGATCCCTTCACCGTGGTCGAACGCGACGGGCTGCTGTTCGGCCGGGGGACGGCCGATATGAAGGCGTTCATCGCGTTGGCGCTGGCCGCGGTGCCAAAGTTCAAGGCGACGCCGTTGCGCATCCCCGTCCATCTGGCGTTCAGCTATGACGAGGAGGTCGGTTGCCTGGGCGTGCACCGGCTGATCGATGCGCTGCCGACCGGCGACCGCCGGCCGCGCCTGGCGATCATCGGCGAGCCGACCAGCATGGCGATCATCAACGCCCATAAGGGCGGAATGGTTTTTCGCACGACGGTGACCGGCCTGGAGGGGCATTCGAGCGCGCCCCATAAGGGCGTCAGCGCGATCTTCGCCGCGACCGAGATTATCCAGACGATCGCGCGCATCGCCGAGCGGCATCGGCGCCAGGCCAAGCCCGATTGCCCGTTCGAGCCGCCCTATACCACTTTCAACGTGGGCACCATCCAAGGCGGCACCGCCGGCAACATCATCGCCCGGTCCTGCACCTTCCTGTGGGAATACCGCCCGATACCCGGCGACGATCCCAATGTGATCCTGGCCGAGATCCAGGGCTTCATCGACCAGGACCTGCTGCCCCGGATGCGCCGGATCCATCCCGGTTCGGATGTCGCGACGGAGGAGCTGATGCGGCTGCGCGGCCTCGCCCCCGAACCGGATGGCGAGGCGGAGGCGCTGGTCCGGCATCTGACCGGCGGCAATCGGTCCGGTGTCGTCGCCTTCGGCACCGAGGCGGGATTATTCCAGGCGGCGGGCATGTCGGCGGTGGTCTGCGGCCCCGGCTCGATCGATCAGGCGCACAAGCCCGACGAGTTCATCTCGCTGGAGCAATTCGCGGCCGGCGGCCAATTCATGAGCAAGCTGGCAACCTGGCTACAGCCCTCGGCATAGGGTCGATTCTTCCTAGTCGAGCAGGGCTAGTGCCATTGCACGGAGGATTTGACGGCTGTGTGGAGTGCTAATCTGCCCCTCTCCCGCGAAGCGGGCGAGGGGCGCGATCAGACAGCCTGACGAGTCACAATGATCCTCCAATCAGCGATGACCCCGCCCTCACGGCGGATCGCTGCCCGTGGCGGCGCCGCGCGGTCTCAGCCCGGCGAACCGATCGCCGGAGAAGACGGAACGCAGATACGCCACGGCATCGGCTCGGTGCGCCGCGTAGTCGGGGGTCGAGAACGGATCTTCCGGAACCGGCCTTTCGGCCGGTTCTTCCCTCGCCGCCTGACTTTCTACCGGCCGGATATCCTCAGCTTCGTCCCCGTCCGGTGGATCTTCGAGGGTTTCTTCATCGTCCTCCTCGCCGTCCTCGTCCTCCTCATCGCCCCACTCGGCATAAGGCGATCCCGGCGCCTTGGTCCGGGCTTCCTCCACCGCCCAATGATCTTCCGCCCAGCGGCGCCAATTCGGATCGAGCCCCAGATCCCAGCAGATGCGGGCGATGATCTCGCCGATCGGATGGCTGCCGATATCGGTCTCG
>DATMGU010000082.1:0-17500 GCA_035555315.1 Allostellaceae bacterium | reverse complement strand
GCCCTCGATGCCGATCCGGCTCGCCTCCGACAGGCATTGCTCCAGGCTGATGTCGCCGCCGATTTCGATCATGTCGTCGTTGGACCAGCAGATCGGGTTGGCGCCGATGCGGATCATGATGGGTGTCTCCAGGATCAGTTGCCAGGATCAGTTGCCAGGATCAGTTGACAGGGCGCTGGTGCTTCAGCGCCTGTTCGTAGTCGGCACGGGCGCGTTCCACGTCGGGCCGCGCGCTGACCTCCGGTACCGCCACGTCCCACCAATGGCCGCCGGCCTGCGTGGTGATCAGCGGATCGGTGTCGATGACGAGCACGGTGGTGCGCGGATTGGTTCTGGCCTCGGCGAGGCCGGCCTCCAGCTCGGCGATGGACGCAACCTTCTTCGCGATCGCACCGAGGCTGGCGGCATGGGCGGCGAAGTCGATGTCGGGCAGCACCTCGTGGCGGGCGTCCTTCAGCAAATTGTTGAAGTTGGCGCCGCCGGTGGCCATCTGCAGCCGGTTGATGCAGCCGTAGCCTCGGTTGTCGAGTACGACGAGCGTGAGGCGCAACCCCAGCATCACCGAGGTGGCGATCTCCGAATTCAGCATGAGGTAGGACCCGTCGCCGACCATGACGACGACTTCCTTGTCCGGCCGCGCCATCTTGACGCCGAGCCCGCCGGCGATCTCGTAGCCCATGCAGGAGAAGCCGTATTCGAGGTGGTAGGAGCCCGGCGCATCAGCCTCCCACAGCTTGTGCAACTCACCCGGCAGGCCACCCGCGGCGCAGACGACGATCGCATCCGGCCCCAGCCTACGCTGCACGGCGCCGATCACCTGCGCATCGGAAGGCATAGCCGCATTGGTCGGGCCGGTAGCCTTGACGGCGGCGGCGAACCACTCCGCCCGGCCGCGCTCGGCCTTCTCGCACCAGCCGGCCGGTGCCCGCCAGCGGCCGAGTTCGGTGGAAAGTTCCGCAAGCCCGGCGCGGGCATCGGCCACCAGCGGCTGCGCCCGATGCTTGCCGGCGTCGAAGGGTTGGACGTTGAGGCCGATCAGCTTGGCCGTATCGTTCTTGAACAGCGCCCAGGAGCCGGTGGTGAAGTCCTGCAGGCGCGTGCCGACGGCCAGCACCACGTCGGCCTCTTCCGCCAGCGCGTTGGCGGCGGAGGTGCCGGTGACGCCGATGGAGCCCATGTTGAGCAGGTGGCCGGTCGGCAGGCTGGACTTGCCGCCCTGCGTCTCGGCCACGGGAATGGCATGCGTCTCGGCAAAGGTCCGCAGCGTGGCGGGAGCATCGGAATAGAGCACGCCACCGCCGGCGACGATCAGCGGCTTCTTCGCAGCCCGCAGGGCGGCGACCGCCGCCGCCAGTTCATCCTCGGCCGGGCGCACGCGGCGCTGCGTCCACACCCGTTCCCCAAAAAAGGCGGCGGGATAGTCGTAGGCCTCCGCCTGCACATCCTGGCACAGCGACAGGGTTACCGGCCCGCATTCCGCCGGGTCGGTCAGCACGCTCATGGCGCGGGCAAGCGCCGGCATGATCTGCTCTGGCCGTGTGATGCGGTCGAAATAACGCGAGACGGGGCGGAAGCAGTCGTTGGCAGACACGGTGCCGTCGCCGAAATCCTCCACCTGCTGCAACACAGGGTCGGGTCGGCGGGTGGCGAAGACATCGCCCGGCAGCAGCAGCACCGGCAGGCGGTTGACGTGGGCGACACCCGCGGCCGTCACCAGGTTCAGCGCGCCGGGGCCGATGGATGTCGTCACCGCCATCATGCGGCGGCGGGCTTGAGCCTTGGCATAAGCGATGGCTGCGTGAGCCATGGCCTGTTCGTTATGGGCGCGGAAGGTGGGCAGCGCATCGCGCGCGCCGTATAGCGCCTCGCCTATGCCCGCGACGTTGCCATGGCCGAAAATTGCCCACACGCCGCCGAAGAGCGGCAGCGTCTCGCCGTCGATCACCGTCTTCTGCACGGCGAGAAAGCGGACCAAAGCCTGCGCCATGGTAAGCCGGATCGTCGTCATGGGCGTATCCTCAGGTCGTTGCGATGTTTCTTATCGGTTTTCCAAGCGGCGCCGCCCCTCATGCCGCATTGCCACGCGCCACGGCGTGCCACGCCTGCACCAGCGTGTTGAAGCGGCCCGCCATGTCGGCGACCGCCTCCTCGTCGGACAGGGTACCGGCCAGCCAGCGCGCCGCGGCGTCGGAAAAGATCGTGCGCCCCACGGCAAAGCCCTTCACCCAGGGGCTCGCCGCCGCCGCGCGAAACGCGGCCACAAGATCCTCCTGCGGCGCGTCGAGGCCCAGCAGCACGATGCCGCGGCAATGGGAATCGTTGCGCGTGATGACCTCGCCGATACGCCGCCACGCGGCGGGGCTCTCGTGCGGCTCGAGCTTCCACCAGTCCGGCTTGATGCCGATGTCGTAGAGACGCTGCATCACGCTGGCGACGGCGTCATCGGTGAGCGGGCCGTTCTTGCCGGCGATGATCTCCATGAGAAGCTCGCGCCCCACGGTGCGCGCCGCATCGTTGAGGCGCAGCAGTTCGCGCTCCTGCCGTACCTTCAGCTCCGGCGGATCGTCGGGGTGGTAGAAGCACAGGCACTTGATGGTGTGGCCCACCGGCCATTCGACGAGATGGCTACCGAGATCGGGTAGGCAGTCGAAGTCGAGCGGGCGCGAGCCCGGCTGCTCCACCGGCCGGCCGATCCAGAAGTCATGATGCGCCGCCTTGAACAGCGCCTTGGCGCCATAAGTGGAATCCAGCAGCATGCCGAAACCCTTGCGCCCGGCCGCAACCCGCACCGCGGCCTCCACGGCCAGCACCTTGAAATCGGGGATGCGATCGTGGTCGGCGCCAGCCCGGTCGGCGATTTCCTCAAGCTGCACACGATGATCGATGGCGAGCGCCACGAGGCTGCCGGGCTGCTCGCGCCGCGTGGTGGCCCAGTGCAGATGGTTGAGGGCGGCATCCCTGCGCAGCGCCCGATGCGGGCTGCCGTTGGCAAGGAAGAAGCTCAATTCCTCGAAGGTCGGATATTCCGGTGAGCACAGAAGGCGCGACACGGCGAAGGCGCCGCAGGCATTGGCCCAGGTGGCGCAGGTGGCCAGGGGCTCGCCCTTTAGCCAGCCGCGCAGAAAACCGGACATGAAGGCGTCGCCCGCACCCAGTACGTTGTAGACCTCGATCGGAAAGCCCTGCCCGACGATGCCGTCTTCCAGGTCGTCGCCGATCGGCCCATCATAGACGATGCAGCCCATGGCGCCGCGCTTCAGGACGATGGTGGCGGGCGTGCGCGCCCTGATCGCCCGCAACGCGCCGGGCACGTCATCGGCACCGGAGGCGATCATGATCTCCTCCTCCGTACCGACCACCAGATCGCACTGGTCCAGCACCGAGCCGAGTTGCTGCGACACCCGCTCGGATTTCACATAGCGCTCGAAGCCCGCATCGTGCCCGGCGAGGCCCCAGAGATTGGGACGGTAGTCGATATCGAACGCCACGCGGCCGCCCGCCGCCTTGGCGATGCGAATCGCCTTGCGCTGCGCCGCGTCGCTGTCCGGCCGCGAGAAATGCGTGCCCGTGACCACGATGGCACCCGCCGAAGAGATGAAGCCTTCGTCGATGTCGGCCTCCGAAAGGGCCATATCGGCGCAATTGTCGCGATAGAAGATCATCGGCGAGACACCTTCGTCCTCCACCGCCAGGATGACCAGGGCTGTGAGACGGGCCGGATCGACCGCCACGCCCTCGACCGAAACCCCCTCGCGCGCGAGCTGCTCCCGGATGAAGCCACCCATCTGTTCGGCGCCCACGCGGGTGACAAGGCCGGACTTCAGCCCCAGCCGGGCGGTGCCGATGGCGATGTTGGCAGGGCAACCGCCGACGGATTTGGCGAAAGATGCGATGTCTTCCAGCCGCGAACCGATCTGCTGGCCATAGAGATCGACCGAGGAACGGCCGATCGCAATCACGTCGAGAGCTTTGGGCACCGTTCCTCCGGTCGTTTTTTTGTCGCCGTTTAGATTTTGTCGTCATTCAGGCTGCCGGACCGACTTTTAAGCGCAAGAAAGTCCGATCTAATTTGAAAAAATCGCGCCGCTTGGTGGAAGGAAACACGACACTCTGGATGCTTTGGCAACGCTCTAAATGACGCATATTTTCCTAAAATAGTCAATATGGAAGATACGTTCTGTTTTCATCGATCACCGCCGCGCCTCGGCGACAGCGACTGTCAGGGTCATCGCCAGTGCCATTGTGGCGGCGAGCGAACGGAAGCCCTGGAAATCGGCCTCAACCACCTCGAACCAGATGACGCTGTCGGAGGCGAGCGGGCTGAAGGGGCTGTCCGTCATCACCACAAGGGGCACACCCGCCTGCGCCACCTGCCGCGCGCAAGCCAGCGTCGCCGGCGCATAAGGCGTGAAGCTGATGGCGATGGCCGCGTCCTTCGGTGTGGCGAAGGCGAGCGTTTCGGCATCGGTCCCAGCGGCGGAGCCGACGAGCACCGTCTTCACGCCAAGTTTGCTGAACGCATAGTTCATATAGGCGGTTATCGGAAAAGAACGCCGCTGGGCAATGAGATAGATGGTATCGGCCGACGCAAGGCACTCGGCCGCCCGCTCGATGGCGGAAACATCGACGCTGTCGTGCAGCATGCCGATGGATCGGGCCGACGCCTGACAGAATCCGTCGAAATATTCCGCGGATTTCGACCGGGTGGCGGTTTCGGGCTGGCGCGGCAGCAGCCGGTCCTCATAGGTCGACACCTTGACGCGCAACCGATCGCGAAACAGCGCCTGAAGGTCCGAAAATCCATTGAAGCCAACGGCCTGTGAGAACCTCACCAAGGTTGATGGTTGCACCTCGGCGCGCTCGGCGATGCTGGCCACTGTGCCGAAGGCGACGTCATCCGGATGGGCCATCGCAAAGGTCGCCACCTGCGCGAGGCGCTTGGGCAGCCGCACGCGCCCACTGATCAAAAGATCGCGCAGGCTCTGAAAGTCCTCGGGCGCCGGCCATTCCATCTCTCGACGCCCCGCCCCCTGGAGGGCCGCATCATCGGCCTGCATGAGTTTTACCTACCTTCCGAAAGACCGCGCCCCGCTTGAACCGGCGCTTGACAGCCATCTTTAGCATGGAATATGTATTCTGCAACAAAATGAAAAAGACGAATTATTTCGTTTTCGGTTCGCAACCGCACCATGGGAGAGAGCGCTATGCCGCCACCGCCCCGGCCTTTCGCCGACCCCGTGGTCACGCGCATTTTTCCCGCTCTATTTTCCGCAGACCGTCCCTTTTCCTCGGCTGAATCCGGACTCCTTTCATGCGCCTAGCTCTCAACCACATGGTCGCTCCCTCGCTGGATCACGCGGCGTTTTTCGAACTGGCGAAAACCCTGGGCGTCGGCGCGGTGGAGATCCGCAACGACCTGGAAGGGGTCGCCCTTGCCGACGGAACGCCGGCCGACGCCATTCGCGAGGCGGCATCCGCGTCCGGTCTCGACATCCTATCGATCAACGCCCTGCAGCGGTTCAACCAATGGAACGAGACCCGCGCCGACGAGGCGCGCCGGCTTGTGGCCTACGCGAAGGCCAGCGGCGCCCGCGCGCTCGTTCTGTGCCCCGTCAACGACGTGACGTTTACGCCGAGCCACGCGGACCGGCTCGCCGGGCTGCGCGAGGCGCTGCGCGGCCTCGCGCCGATCCTGACGGATGCCGGTATTCTCGGGTTCGTCGAACCGCTAGGCTTCGCCGAGTGCTCGCTACGCCTGAAGGCGGAGGCGGTCGCCGCGATAGGCGAAACGAAGACCGGCGACGTCTTCAAGCTGGTCCATGACACGTTCCATCATTTCGTGGCCGGCGAGACCGCTTTCTTTCCGAACGAGACCGGCCTCGTGCACGCATCCGGGGTCTCGGACGCCACCCTGACGGCCGGTCATATGCGAGACCCGCACCGCGTATTGGTCGATGCCTCCGACCGGCTCGACAATATCGGGCAAATCCGCATCCTGCTGCGGGGCGGCTATGACGGGGCCCTGTCCTTCGAGCCCTTCGCCGCTTCGGTGCATCGCAGCGGCCAGATCGCTTCGGATCTTCGATCCAGCATCCAATTCGTCGAGGCGGGACTGCGCAGCGCGGCGGCTGCGTGACGGAACATGAGGTCCCGATGGTGGCAGCGCCGCGGAACCTCATGACGATAAGAATACCCCGACGTGGAGAACAACTCCGGCGGGTCAATCAAAAACGGAGGAGAACGCCCCATGAAACGCCTTGCCCTTGCCCTCGCCCTATCCACGCTGGTCACGACATCCGCTTTCGCCGCGAAGATCGGCGTATCGATGGCCCTCTTCGATGACAACTTCCTCACTGTCCTGCGCAACGGCATGAAGGACTATGCCGCTCAGCAGCCGGGTGTCGACATCCAGTTCGAAGATGCCCAGAACGACGTCGGCAAACAGCTCAACCAGATCCAGAACTTCATCGCCGAGAAACTCGACGCCATCATCGTCAACCCAGTCGATACGGATGCGACGCCGAAGATGACCAAGCTCGCGGCGGATGCCGGCATCCCGCTGGTCTACGTCAACCGCATGCCGGCTGACAAAACCCTTCCCGCCAAGGTCTCCTTCGTCGGCAGCGACGAGAAGGATTCCGGTACCCTGGAAATGACCGAAACCTGCAAGCTGCTCGGCGGCAAGGGCAAGATCCTGGTCATGATGGGCGAACTCTCCAACCAGGCCGCCCGCCAGCGCACGCAGGACGTCGAAGACGTGATCAAGACCGACGGCTGCAAGGGCATCGAGATCCTCAACAAGCAGACGGGCAACTGGAAGCGCACGGAAGGCACCGACCTCGTCACCAACTGGCTGAGCTCCGGCCTCAAACCCGATGCCATCGTCTCGAATAACGACGAGATGGCGATCGGCGCGATCCAGGCGCTGAAGGCGGCCGGGGCCTCGGGCAAAGTTATCGTCAGCGGCATCGACGCCACCCAGGACGGCCTCGCCGCGATGAAGGCCGGCGATCTCAAGGTCACCGTGTTCCAAAACGCGGCGGGCCAGGGCAAGGGCGCCGTCGACACCGCCCTCAAGCTCGCGAAAGGTGAGAAGGTCGAGAGTATGGTCTGGGTGCCGTTCGAACTCGTGACGCCAGCCAACATGGACAAATACACCGCCAAGAACTGAACGGTTACGGGCCGGCGGGCACGCCTTCCAGGCGCCCGCCGGACGATCTGCCGAAGCCCGGTCGGAGAAGGGTCATGTCCAGCCAAACCGTGACGAATGCCGCCCCCAGCGATGCCAGCACCTTGCCGGCCTATCTGCTTGAGGTGGAAGGCGTCCGCAAGACGTTCCCCGGCGTCGTGGCGCTCGACAATGTCGGTTTTCGCCTGCGGCCCGGCTCGGTTCATGCCCTGATGGGCGAGAACGGCGCCGGCAAATCCACGCTGATGAAGATCATCGCCGGCGTCTTCGCGCCCGACCACGGCGATTTCCGGATGAAGGGGCGTGAGATCCGCCTGAAGTCTCCGCTCGAAGCGCTGGAGAACGGCATTGCCATGATCCATCAGGAACTCAACCTGATGCCGTTCATGACGGTGGCGGAAAACATCTGGATCCGGCGTGAGCCCAAGATGGGTCTCGGCTTCATCGACCACGCCGAAATGCGCCGCCGCACACAGGCGCTTTTCGATCAGCTTTCCATCGATATCGACCCCGAGATCGAGGTTCGCCGGCTTTCCATTGCCAGCCGGCAGATGATCGAGATCGCCAAGGCGGTGTCCTTCAATTCCGACATCCTGATCATGGACGAGCCGACCTCGGCACTCACGGAGAAGGAGGTCGACCATCTGTTCCGCATCATCCGGGAACTGAAGGCCGCCGGCAAAGGCATCGTCTACATCACCCACAAGATGAACGAGCTGTTCGAGATCGCCGACGAAGTCTCGGTCTTCCGCGACGGCAAATATATCGGCACCGAGCTCTCCACCAACGTCACCCGCGACGACATCATCCGCATGATGGTGGGGCGCGAGATCACCCAGATGTTCCCGAAAGAGACCGTGCCGATCGGGGAGACGGTCCTGTCCGTGCGCGACCTGTCGCTGAAGGGCGTGTTCCACAACGTCTCGTTCGACGTGCGGGCCGGCGAGATCCTCGGCGTGGCCGGGCTGGTCGGTTCGGGGCGCAGCAACGTGGCGGAGACCATCTTCGGCGTGACGCCGGCGACGTCAGGTACCATCTCGATCAAGGGCAAGCCCCTCGTCATCGACAGCCCCAAGACCGCGATGGCGCATGGCATGGCCTTCCTCACCGAGGACCGCAAGGACACCGGCTGCTTCCTGGTGCTCAACGTCCTCGAGAACATGCAGATGGCGGTACTGAGCCAGCAATTCGTCACGGGCGGCTTCGTGGCGCAGAATTCGGCGAGCCGTGCCTGCGAGGACATGTGCGAGGCGTTGCGCGTGAAGACGCCGGATCTCTACGAGCGCATCGAGAACCTCTCCGGCGGCAACCAGCAGAAGGTGCTGATCGGCCGCTGGCTCCTGACCAAACCGAGGATCCTGATCCTCGACGAGCCGACGCGCGGCATCGATGTTGGCGCCAAGGCGGAGATCCATCGACTCATCTCGCGTCTCGCCGGGGACGGCGTGGCGGTGATCATGATCTCCTCGGAGATGCCGGAAGTGCTCGGCATGAGCGACCGCGTCATGGTGATGCACGAGGGCCGACTGACGGGGATCGTCGATCGCGAGGACGCCGATCAGGTCACGATCATGGATCTCGCCTCTCGATAGGCGACAACGGCAAGAAGATGGGAAGCGACCATGGCGATGAACACATCAATCGGGGCCACGCTCCACGCGCCGGCAAGCCGCAGGCGCAGACTGCCCGCGGATGCCAGCATCTTCCTCGTCCTTGTCGCGATCGCGCTCATCTTCGAGGCGCTGGGCTGGATCTTCGCCGGACAGAGCTTCCTCATGAATCCGCAGCGCCTGATGGTGATCATCCTGCAGGTGTCGGTGATCGGCATCATCTCCGTCGGGGTCACGCAAGTGATCATCACCGGCGGCATCGACCTCTCGTCGGGCTCGCTGGTCGGGTTGACGGCGATGATGGCGGCGAGCTTCGCGCAGACATCGGACTTCGCGCGCGCCGTCTATCCCGCGTTCACCGACATGCCGGTCATCGTGCCTGTGCTGGTGGGCCTCTGCGTCGGGCTCATCGCCGGCTTCATCAACGGCAGCCTGATCGCCTATACCGGCATTCCGCCCTTCATCGCGACGCTCGGCATGATGGTCACGGCACGCGGCTTCGCCAAATGGTACACGCACGGCCAGCCGGTGAGCATGCTGTCCGACAGCTATGCCTGGATCGGCTCCACCGGCATGCCGGTCATCATCTTCCTGATCACGGCGCTCATCTTCCACATCGCCCTGCGCTATACGCGCTACGGCAAGTTCACCTATGCGATCGGCGCCAACCGGCAGGCGGCGCGCGTTTCGGGCATCAATGTCAGCCGGCATCTCGTCACCGTCTATTCGATCGCGGGGCTGCTGGCCGGGCTGGCGGGCGTCGTCACCTCGGCCCGCGCCGTGTCCGGCCAAGCCGGCATGGGCGCGAACTACGAGCTCGACGCCATCGCGGCGGCGGTGATCGGCGGTGTCTCGCTCTCGGGCGGCGTCGGGCGCATCACCGGCACGGTGATCGGCACCGTGATCCTCGGTGTGATGACCTCGGGCTTCACCTTCCTGCGCATCGACGCCTACTACCAGGAGATGGTGAAAGGCGTGATCATCGTCGTCGCCGTCATCGTCGACCAGTATCGCCAGAGCAAGCGCGGCCGCGCCTGAGCCGGCCGCCTTCACGAAACTCTCGACACGATAGGATCTGACATGGACGGGATCGCCGTCGGCCTGATCGGCACGGGCTACATGGGCAAATGCCACGCTTTGGCCTGGAACGCGGTGGCGCCGACGTTCGGCGACGTGGCGCGCCCGCGTCTCCTGCATCTGGGCGAGGCCGATCAGGCGCTGGCCGACAGGAAGGCTGCCGAGTTCGGCTTCGCCCGCGCATCGGGCGACTGGCGCGCGGTTGTGGCCGACCCGCAGGTGGACGTCGTCTCGATCACCACGCCAAACCGCTTCCATGCCGAGATGGCGATCGCCGCGCTGAAGGCCGGCAAGCATGTCTGGTGCGAGAAACCCATGGCAACCTCGCAGGCCGACGCCGAGGCGATGCGGGACGCCGCCCGCGTCTCGGGCAAGGTGGTGGCCTTGGGCTACAACTACATCCAGAACCCGGCCATCCGGCACATCGGCCAACTCCTCAAGAACAACGCCATCGGCACCGTGAACCATGTTCGCCTGGAGATGGACGAGGATTTCATGGCCGATGGCCGGGCACCCTTCCCGGAGAAGAGCGCCGCGGCCTCCGGCTATGGCGCCCTGGACGATTTCGCCGTCCATCCGCTGTCCCTGCTCTTCACGCTGCTCGGCCCGATCGCCAGCCTCGTCGCCGATCAGGCGATGCCCTACGCCGAACGCCCCACAACGAGCGGCGGCAAAAGGGTGGAGACCCACGACATCGCCTCGGCACTGTTCCGGCTGGAGAGCGGCGCATCCGGCGCCTTGCTGGCGAACCGCGCGGCTTGGGGTCGCAAGGGCCGCATCGCCTTGCAGATCTTCGGGTCGGACGGCGCCATCCTGTTCGACCAGGAACGCATGAACGAAGTACAGCTCTACACCACCGCCGGCCCGCCGGCGGAACAGGGGTTCCGCACCATCCTGACCGGCACGGCGCATCCGCCTTACGAGCGCTTCATCCCGGCGCCGGGGCATGGGTTGGGCTTCAACGACCTGAAAGTGATCGAGGCGCGTGAGCTGCTGCGCGGGATCGCCGGCGAGCCGGCCCGCCTCATCGATTTCGAAACGGGCCTCGCCATCGAAGAGACCGTCCACGCCATGGCGCGCTCGTATGCGACGCGCGGCTGGGTGGATGTCTAGCACGGACACCGCGGAATTGGCCGGGCGTCGCCTGGCCGGGAACCCATCACCAATGCCGGCCGGCAGGACCAGCCCCGGCGCAGCCCAACGAGGACGGATATGAGCTTGAGACTGGGACTTCTGGGCGCCGGGCGCATCGGCAAGGTGCATGCGGGGGCGATCGCCTCCACACCGGGCGCGAAGCTTGTGGCTGTGGCGGACGCTTTCCCAAAGGCGGCCGAGGCGCTCGCGGCCAGTTCCGGCGCCGAGGTGCGCAGCGTCGACGCCATTATGAACGGCGCGGACATCGACGCCGTGCTCATCACCACGCCGACGGACCTGCATGCTGGGATGATCGAGCAGGCGGCCAAGGCCGGCAAGGCGATCTTCTGCGAGAAGCCGATCGACCTCGACGTCGCCCGCGTGCGGGCCTGCCTCGAGGTCGTCGCCGAGCGCAAGGCGTCGCTGATGGTGGGGTTCAACCGCCGCTTCGACCCGAATTTCATGGAAGTCCGCCGCCAGATCGATGCGGGCGCCGTGGGCGTGGTGGAGATGGTGTCGATCACCTCGCGCGATCCCGGTCCGCCGCCGATCGACTATATCGGCCGTTCGGGCGGCCTCTTCCGCGACATGACGATCCACGATTTCGACATGGCGCGCTGGCTGCTGGGCGAAGAGCCGGTGAGCGTCTTCGCGGCGGCCTCGAACCTCGTCGATCCGGCCATCGGCAAGGCGGGCGATGTCGACAGCGCCTCGGTGATCCTCACGACCGCTTCGGGCCGGATCGCGCAGATCTCGAACTCACGCCGGGCGACCTATGGCTACGACCAGCGCATCGAGGTGCATGGCTCGAAGGGCCTCGTCAGCGCCGAGAACGTCCGCGCCACGACTGTCGAAGTGGCGAACGGCGACGGCTATCGGCGCGAGCCGCTGCTGGATTTCTTCATGACCCGGTACACGCAGGCCTATGCCAACGAGATCGGTGCCTTCCTGAAGGCGGTCGAAGGCGGCCTGCCGATGAACCCGTCCGGCGACGATGGCCTCAAGGCGCTCGTACTGGCCGACGCGGCGGTGCGCAGCCTGCGCGAGAAACGGGCGGTGGAGATCGGCTGAGACGCGCGGGCGGCGCCCCCTCCGCCTCACACATTCTCCGAGACATAGAGGTCGAAGGGCAGCATCTCCTGGCGCGCCGGCATCGCCGTCTGCGTGTCGAGGGCTTCCGCCAGCATCGCCATCGTGCGCGCCACCATCGCCTCCACGGGCGTCGAGATCACCGCCGTCAGCACGCCATCGATGAGGGCGCCGCGCGTGATGCCTGTGAGTTCGTTGCAGACGATGGCGACGCGCCCCGCCAAGGCGTCCTCGCGCGCGGCGCGGATCACGCCCTCCGTGCCGCCGCCGCAGATATAGATGCCCACGATGTCGGGGTTGCGGGCGACCAGGTCGTGCGTCGCTTCGTAGGCGATGCGCGGATCGTCGAGGTTGACCAGCGGCTCCATCAGCCGGAAGGCAGGCGCATGTTCCCGGAAATAAGAGCGGAACGAGATTTCGGCCGTTTCCTGGCAGAGAAAGCGGTGGCTGCCGACGATGATGCCGACCTTGCCGGGCTCCCGTGCCGCGCGGGCGATCATCCAGCCGGCGGTGCGGCCTTCCTTGCGGTTGTCGCGCCCGACATAGCCGATGCGGTCTTCCGCCGTCAGGTCCGTCACCATGGCCACCGTCGGAATACCCTCGGCGCGAAGGCGGGCGATCTCCTGCGACACGAAGGGATGGTCGATGGACACGATCGCCAGCGCTTCCGCCACGGTACCCAACCGGCGCAGGGCGTCGACGACGGTGGAGGGCGACAGTTCCTCGATGAATTCGACGGCAAGCCTGATCCGCCTGTCCGGGTGCGCCCTGGCGGCGGCCTCGAAGCTCGCGGCGAGGTGCTGATAAAACGCGTCCGTCTTCTTCTGGAGCAGCACGCCGAACCTGCGGGCCGGCCCGGTCTTGCGCACCCGGCTGCGCAACAGCGGCGCCGCATGATAGCCGATGGCCTCGGCCGCGCGCATCACGCGATCCGCCGTCACGCCCCGCACCGGCAGACGCCCGTTCAGGACGCGGTCGACGGTGGCAACGCTGACGCCGGCAAGTTCGGCGAGATCGGAGATCGTAGGCCGTCTACTCATCAAGCGCCGTGCGAGTCTATCAGAAATGCAAGCGTCACGATGATAGATTTTGATAGAAAATGATAGCCTCTCATTGAGGCGCTCTGCCGGAACGATTACAGTATGCTGCAGCAATGAAGCTGGCTGACGGCAAGAGCCGCATCGACCGGAGGAGACGACCATGCCCGTCGAAGGCAGCAGAAGGGATTACAGCCTCATCGGTCTCGATGCGAAGCTGGCGCGGGAGAGCGGCCTGGCGGCGGCTGAGTGGTATGCCTGCCCTATTCCTCGCAAGCGGCTCAAGGCGTTGATGGTGCGCAGCGATGGGCCGGCCATCCGCGACACGCTGATCTGGCTCGCCGCCCTGGCACTCTCCGGGCTTGGCGGCTGGTGGTTCTGGGGCACGGCATGGTGTGCGCCGTTCTTCCTGGTCTACGGCGTGCTGTACGGCTCGGCCTCCGATAGCCGCATGCATGAATGCAATCACGGCACCGCGTTCAAGACACGCTGGATGAATGATGCCGTCTATCACGTCGCCTGCTTCATGATGCTGCGCGAACCCACCGTCTGGCGCTGGAGCCACACCCGCCATCACACCGACACGATCATCGTGGGCCGCGACCCCGAGATCGCCGTGCAGCGCCCGACGGATGTTTTGGAGCATTTACTGAATCTCTTCGCCCTGAAGAACACCGCGAAGACCCTGCGTTGCCTCGTACCGCATGTCGCCGGCCGGCTGACGGCGGAGGAAGAAACCTTCATCCCCGACATGGAGCACTGGAAGGTTTATGCCGTCGCCCGCCTCTATTTGGCGATCCTCGCCGCCATCGCCCTGTGGTGCATCGCGATCGGCAGCATCCTGCCCGCCATGCTCGTCGGCTTGCCGACGCTCTATGGCGGGTTCATGTCCCTCTTCTTCGGCTTGACGCAGCACGCGGGTCTGGCCGAGGACGTTCTCGACCACCGGCTCAACACCCGCACGGTGCTGATGAACCCGGTGTTCCGCTTCCTCTACTGGAATATGAACTATCACATGGAGCACCACATGTTCCCGATGGTGCCCTATCACGCGCTGCCCAAGCTGCACGAAGCGATCAAGGCCGACTGTCCGACGCCTTATCCGAGCTGCTGGGCCGCCTACAGGGAGATCATCCCGGCACTGCTGCGGCAGATCAAGGCCCCGTCCCATCATGTGCGTCGCGAACTGCCGGACCGGTCCGACGCGGCTCCCCACACTCATGGGACACCGATCATCGTTGCCGAGTGATGCCCGTGATCAGAGCAACGAGCCCCCTTCAAGACACCAGCGAGGAAGCGGTCATGTCCGCTCAATGGATCGAAGCCTGCGGCGCCGACGAGATCGACGAGGAGGATGTGATTCGCTTCGACCATGGCGGGCGCAGCTTCGCGCTCTACCGAGACGAGGACGACGGCTATTTCGCCACGGACGGCCTGTGCACCCACGAGAACGTCCATCTGGCCGACGGCCTCGTGATAGGCCGCATCATCGAGTGCCCCAAGCATAACGGCCGCTTCGACTACACCACCGGACAGGCCAAGGGCGCGCCGGTCTGCGTCGACCTGAAGACCTACCCCGTGAAGGTCGAAGGCGGCCGCGTCTTCCTCCGGATCTGAGACCGGGAGATGACGATGGCCGAGCCCGGCATGGTGATCATCGGCGCAGGCGAGGCCGGCACCGGCGCCGCCACGGCCCTGCGCGAGGGCGGCTGGACCGGCCCCATCGCGCTGATCGGCGAGGAGACGCATCCGCCCTATGAGCGCCCGCCACTGTCCAAGGCGGTCATGCTGGCGGACGGCGAGCCGGTGCTCCCGCTCATCGGCCACGGCGATCGCTTCGCGGAGCTTTCCATCACCTATCTCGCGGGCGCGCGGGTGACGGCGATCGATCGCGCGGCAAAGACCGTGCGCCTCGATGACGACCGTGCCCTGCCCTACGCCAAGCTGCTGCTGGCGACGGGTGCCAGGCCGCGTCGCATGATGATCGAGGGCGACGAGGCGCTTCTCTACCTGCGCAGCTTTTCCGATGCGCTGGCAATCCGCTCGAAGCTCGGGCCGGGCCGGCGCCTCGTGGTCATCGGCGGCGGCTTCATCGGCCTGGAACTCGCTGCCAGCGCCCGCCAGCGCGGGGCGAGCGTCACCGTCGTCGAGGCGGCACCGCGCATCCTGATGCGGGGCGTGCCTGCGAGGCTGGCGGATGGCTTGGCGGAACGCCACCGAACAGCAGGCGTGGACCTGCGCACGGGCGTTGACATCGCACGGATCGAGCCGGGCGATGCCTCCCATGGGGTGTGGCTTGCCGACGGGTCGCGCATCGAGGCCGACTGCGTCGTCGCCGGCATCGGCGCCACGCCCGACACGGCGCTGGCGGAAACCGCCGGTCTGACGCTGGACAACGGCATCGCCGTCGACGAGACCCTGACCACGTCGGACCCCGACATCATGGCGGCCGGCGACTGCTGTTCCTTTCCGCATCCGCTCTATGCGGGGCGCCGCATCCGCCTTGAAGCCTGGCGCAACGCGCAGGATCAGGGGTCGGCCGCGGCCCGCGCCATGCTGGGCGCCGGCGAGCCTTTCACGGCCGTTCCCTGGTTCTGGTCGGACCAGTACGACCTGCACCTGCAAATCGCGGGGCTCGCCGACGGCGGTGCTACGACGATCGAGCGCGACGTCGGCGAGGGAGCGGTCATCCTGTTCCATCTCGCGGCGGATGGCAGATTGCTGGCCGCGAGCGGGCTGGGACCGATCGGGCGCATCGCCAAGGAAGTCCGGCTGGCGGAGAAGCTGATCGCGCGGTCGGCCCGACCCGACCCCGAAGCCCTCGCCTCGCCCACGTTCAAGCTCAAATCCCTTCTGGCGGCCTGACGGTCCTCCTCTCTTCCGCGCTCCTATCCCGCTTTTGGAGGAATCCCCATGAAAAAGACCACGCGCGCCACGGTCGCGGATCTGCTGGCCGAAAAGGGCAAGCGACAGCTCGTCCAGATCTTCTGCGCCACGCCGGACGAGGCAGCGGCGGCCCACGCGGCGGGCATCGACATCATCGGTACGGAAGAGCAGTTCGTGACGCCGGCCTTTCGCGAAGCGGCGGGCAGCGCCTTCATCACGGCCGGGCTGATCTACGGCGCGCACGTCAACGCCGACGAGTATATCCGGGCGGGCTTCAAGGCGATGAACGCCGGGGCCGATGCCGTCTATTCCGCTTCCAGCGTCGAGATCATCGCGCGCATGTATGCCGAGGGCCTGCCGGTCGTCGGCCATGTCGGCCTCATCCCCTCGCGGCGAACCTGGACCGGCGGTTTCAAGGCCGTGGGCAAGACCGCCGAAACAGCGCTGCGCGTCTACGAGGCGACGAAGCGGCTGGAAGCGGCCGGCGCCATCGCGGTGGAGATGGAAGTGGTGCCCGATAGGGTCGCCGCCGAGATTTCCAAGCGCACCACCATGCTGGTCATCTCCATGGGCGGCGGGCCGGGCTGCGACGGACAGTATCTCTTCTCGGAGGATATCCTGGGCGCGAACGAGGGGCACTATCCCCGCCATTGCAAGCGCTACCGCGACTTCGCCGCCGAGCATCGTCGCCTGCAAGCGGAACGCACCGCCGCCTTCACGGAATTCCGCCGCGACGTCGAAACGGGCGTCTACCCCGCACCGGAGCATATGGTCCGCATCGAAGACGCGGATTTCGACGCGTTCCTCTCGGACCTTCCGCGGCCGGGCTGAAGCAGGAAGCCCGCGAGGCAGGTCAACGAACGGGACCGTTCCGCACCCACGATTATGTGTCGCCGAGTCCAAGAACATTGGGCACGCCATGCCAGTCGAGCAACTGCGCGGTCGGGAGAATGAACGACGAGGGGTTCGCGATATCTCTGCCGGCGATGCCGGAGGCCGATCGGATCGTGCAACGGCTCCAGCTCAGTAGGGGCCCACTCCGGCCAGCGACATCACCAATCTGCCCCTCTCTGCCGGTGGGGCGGAGAGGCCGGGTGAGGTGGGGTGTTTCCGGCACAAGGACGATCGCCCACCGCGCATCGCCGATGATCCTGCTGTTTCAAAAGCCGAATGACCGAATAGCCAAGAGGTGCCATCGATGTTTCCGTGTCGAGGTCGTGCCGTCCCCCACCTCACCCAACCTCTCCGCCCCCGAGGGGCGGAGAGGAGCAGAGTGGGTCGCGATCAGGAGTCGCAATGATCCTCTAATGGGCGATGACGCCGTCCTTCACGGCGGGTCGCTGCCCGTGGCGGCGCCGCGCGGTCTCAGCCCGGCGAACCGGTCGCCGGAGAAGACGGAGCGCAGATACGCCACGGCATCGGCCCGGTGCGCCGCGTAGTCGGGGGTCGAGAACGGATCTTCCGGAACCGGCCCTTCG
>DATMGU010000081.1:0-46390 GCA_035555315.1 Allostellaceae bacterium | reverse complement strand
CAACTGATCCTGGAGACACCCATCATGATCCGCATCGGCGCCAACCCGATCTGCTGGTCCAACGACGACATGATCGAAATCGGCGGCGACATCAGCCTGGAGCAATGCCTGTCGGAGGCGAGCCGGATCGGCATCGAGGGCATGGAACTCGGCAACAAGTTCCCCAAGACGGCCGAGGCGTTGAAAGCCAAGCTCGCCGAACATGGCCTTGTCTTTGTATCGGGCTGGTATTCGACATTTCTGCTGGAGCGCGACGCCGAAGCGGAACTCGAGGCCGCACGCGAGGCGATCGCCCTGCGCAAGGGTGCCGGTGCTGGCGTGCTGATCGTTTGCGAGTGCACCGGTACCGTCCATGGCAACAAGGCAGCACCTCTCTCCACCCGACCGATGCTGAGCGAGGCGCAGTGGGCCGTCTTTCTGCCGCGCATGACGCGCTTCGCCGAATTGGTCGCCAAGGAGGGCCTGACGCTCGTCTACCACCACCACATGGGCACGGTCGTCCAGACCGGTGCCGAGATCGACCGCTTCATGGCCGGCACAGGAGAGGCGGTGAAGCTGCTGCTCGACACCGGCCATGCCACCTGGGGCGGGGCTGACCCCGTTGATCTCGCACGGCGCTATCGCACCCGCATCGGCCATATCCATACCAAGGACGTACGCCTCGACGTGGCGAAGGAGGCGGCCGAGGGCGACTGGTCCTTTCTCGATGCCGTGCTCGAGGGCGTCTATACCGTCCCGGGCGACGGCACGGTGGATTATGTCTCGGTGTTCCAGCAGGTGCCGGACTATTCCGGCTGGATTGTCATCGAGGCCGAGCAGGATCCGAAGAAGGCCGATCCGTTCACCTATGTGAGCATGGGGTTCAAGAACCTCAGCCGCTTCATCGCCGAGGCCGGCCTGAAGCGCTGACCGACAAGGAGACGCGCATGAGCAAGCTGCTGGTCAAGCCGGTCGGCGACAAAGGGCGCGTGACGCATGTCACGCCCCAGTCCGCCGATTGGACCTATGTGGGCTTCGACCTCCTAAAGCTGCGCCCCGGCGAGGCGGCAGGCGCCGAGACGGGCGATCGCGAGATCTGCCTCGTGCTCGTCTCGGGCAAGGCGGGGATCGCGGCGGACAACCAGGATTTCGGCACCGTGGGCGAGCGCCTGTCACCGTTTCAGGGCAAGCCCCATTCAGTCTATGTGCCGGCCGGCAGCGCCTGGCGCGCCACGGCCGAGACCGAGGTGACGCTTGCGGTGTGCTCGGCCCCAGGCAAGGCCGGCGCCCGTCCGGCGCGGCTGATCGGCCCCGGTGCCGTGTCGCAGGAGACACGCGGCAAGGGCTCGAACGTGCGCCACGTCGCCAACATCCTGCCGGAGGGGGAAGACGCGGATTCGCTGCTGGTGGTGGAGGTGATCACCCCCGGCGGCAACACCTCCAGCTATCCCCCCCACAAGCATGATCGGGACGATCTGCCCCGCGAATCCTTCCTGGAGGAGACCTACTACCACCGCCTGAACCCGCCGCAGGGCTTTGCCTTCCAGCGCGTCTATACCGACGACCGCTCGCTCGACGAAGCGATGGTCGTGGAGGATGGTGACGTGACGCTGGTCCCCAAGGGCTACCACCCCTGCGCCACCATCCATGGCTACGACCTCTATTACCTTAACGTCATGGCCGGGCCGAAGCGTACCTGGAAGTTCTACAACGCCCCCGAGCACGAGTGGCTGCTAAAGGCGTGAGAGACCCTTCTCTAACCGGGGCTCCCAAGGGTGTTCGCCCAAAGTCCGTGCTGTGATTTTGCATCGAGAGCCGGTGGTGCGCGGGAGTCTCGGATCATGAGTCGCGTCTGGAGCGGCGTCTGCCCCGCCGGCCCGCCGCCGCGTATCCGGCTGAACAGTCGGATGATGATTGATCACCTGCGAGACTGTGCCGACCGAGACCGGCGCGCGCTGCGCTATCCCGGATGCTGACCATGTCGCACGCGCCCTGAAAAAGTCCTATTGAAACGTTTCATTGAAACGGTACATTGGACAAGCCTGCCGGTCAAACCACGCCTAGACGAGGAGCCGCGCCATGATCGAGACCGCCTCCGGACCCGTGACGCCCATCAGGCGCCCGGCGGATCTCGCCCCGTTCATCGATCACACGATCCTGCGCGCCGATGCACGCGCGGCCGAGGTGGAGCGTTTTTGCCTGGAGGCACGGCAGCACGGTTTTCGTACGGTCTGCGTCAATCCCTGGTTCGTGCCGCTGGTCGCCCGGCTGCTTGCCGGTGGCCCTGTGCTCGCCTGCTCGGTGGTGGGATTCCCGCTCGGCGCCACCGCGACGGAAGCTAAGGTCGCCGAAACGGCCTATGCGGTCCGCGAAGGAGCCCGCGAGATCGACATGGTGATCACCATCGGTGCCCTGAAGGATGGTCAGTTCGATCACGTGCGCGACGATATCCGCGCCGTGAAGCGGGCCTCGGGCGAAGCGCTTCTCAAGGTGATCATCGAGACCAGCCTGCTCGACGAGGACGAGAAGGTCACGGCTTGCCGGCTGGCCCAAGAGGCTGGCGCGGATTTCGTCAAGACCTCGACCGGTTTCAGCGGCGGCGCGACCGCGGCCGATGTGGCGCTGATGCGCCGTACGGTCGGACCCGATATGGGTGTCAAGGCTTCTGGCGGCATCAGAACCTTCGAGCAAGCGGCCGCGATGATCGCGGCCGGAGCGACCCGCATCGGCGCCAGCGCGAGCCTGGTGCTGATCGGCGCCTGAAGCGTCCGTGCCGGCGAGTGCCGGGGCGGGCGGACAAAAAAACCAAACGGCCGCCGAAAGGCCGCGGCGAGGACCGCATTCCGCGGCCCGCCGGAAACGAGGGAGAGGGAACGTCATGAGGAAGCTGATCTATTCTCTGGTTGCCATGGCCGGCCTTGCGGCGGTGCCGGTCTTCGCGGCCTCGAGCGGGCCGATCGACACGAGCCAGGTGCGCAAGGACATCGCCGTCGCCTCGGGCAAGAAATACTCGATCGCGACGGTGGTGAAGGTCGACGGCATCGCCTGGTTCGACCGCATGCGCGACGGTGTCGGTCAGTTCGGCAAGGATACCGGCCAGGACACCTGGATGGTGGGGCCGAGCCAGGCCGATGCCGCCGCCCAGGTGCAAATCGTCGAGAGCCTAATCGCCCAGGGCGTCGACGCCATCTGCATCGTGCCCTTCTCGGTCGAGGCGGTCGAGCCTGTGCTGAAGAAGGCGCGCGAGCATGGCATCGTGGTCATCGCCCACGAAGCCTCCAACATCGAGAACGTCGACTACGAACTGGAGGCCTTTGACAACAAGGCTTATGGCGCGAAGCTCATGGAGGTCCTGGCGAAATCCATGGGCGGCGAGGGCAAGTACGTCGCGACTGTCGGCAGCCTCACGTCGAAATCCCAAAACGAATGGATCGACGGGGCCATCGCCTATCAGAAGGAGCATTTTCCGAAGATGCAGGAGGCGACGCGCCGGCTCGAGACCTATGACGATGCGAACCAGGACTACAACAAGCTCAAGGAGACCTTGACGACCTATCCGGACCTCAAGGGCGTCCTGGGCGCGCCCATGCCGACCTCGGCCGGTGCCGGGCGGTTGATCGACGAGCGTGGGCTCGCCGGCAAGATGTTCTTCTCGGGCACCGGTCTGGTCTCGGTCGCCGGGGAGTATCTGAAGAAGGGCGATATCCAGTACATCCAGTTCTGGGATCCGGCCGTCGCCGGCTATGCCATGAACGAACTCGCCGTGCTCGCGCTCCAGAAGAAGACGGGCGAGATCAAGGCCGGCCTCAACCTGGCGCTGCCGGGCTATACCGGCCTCGCGGTGCCCGACGCGGCCAAGCCTAATCTGCTCTACGGTCAGGGCTGGGTCGGCGTGACCACGGAGAACATGGCCCAGTATAATTTCTGAGCCCTGTAATTTCTGTGCCATGAGGAGGATGGGACTGCCGGCACCCCCGGTGGTCCCTCGAACCGGCGGGCGACCCGATCCCATGTCCGACATCCTGATCGAGCTGCGCAACATCGAGAAGCGCTTCGCTGGCGTGCGCGCGCTCGACGGCGTATCGCTCGCCATCCGCCGCGGCCAGATCCATTGCCTGGCCGGCGAGAACGGCTCCGGCAAGTCGACCATCATCAAGATCATGTCCGGCGTCTACGGGCCGGATGCCGGCGAGATCGTGGTCGACGGCGTTCCAGTCGCCCGGCTCGATCCGATCACCGCCATCCGCCACGGTATCGAGGTCATCTACCAGGACTTCTCGCTGTTCGGGAATCTGACGGTGGCGGAGAACCTGGCGCTCGGCCATGAGCTGCGTGAGAAGCGGCGGCTCGTCGACTGGCGGGCGGTCCACGCGCTTGCCCGCCGTGCGATCGACCGATTGGGTGTCGATATCGATATCGAGGCGGATCTCGAAACCCTGCCGACCTCGGGTAAGCAGCTGGTGGCGATCGCCCGCGCGCTCATGTCCGATCCGCGTCTCCTGATCATGGACGAGCCGACCACGGCGCTCACCCGCCGGGAGGTCGAGACGCTGTTCCACGTGGTCCGCGAGATCCAGCGGCAGGGCATCGCCGTGCTGTTCGTCAGCCATAAGATGCGCGAGATGCTCGAGATCAGCGAATGGCTGACGGTCATCCGCAACGGCTGCAAGGTGGCCGAAGGCGAGACCGGCGGCTTTGACGAAGCCTCAATCACCCGCCACATGACCGGCCAGGACATCGCGGGCGAGCCCTACTGCTGGCGACCCGCCACGGACGACAGGCCGCCTCGGCTTGAAGTACGCGGCCTCGTCCTGCCGGGTGGTGCCGGCGGGAACGATCTCCGGCTCGAAGCGGGCGAGATCGTCGGGCTCGCGGGCCTGCTTGGATCCGGCCGTACGGAGCTTGCCCTAGCGCTCTTCGGCATGGCGCCGGGCCATGGCGGCCAAGTGCTGATCGACGGTGTGCCGGCCAGACTTTCGAGCGTGCAGGAGGCGATTGCCCGCGGCATCGCCTATGTGCCGGAGGACCGCTTGACGGAAGGCCTGTTCCTCGCCCAGTCGATCGAACGCAACATCCTGGCCGCCGCTTACGACCGGGTGACACGCGGCCTCGTTCTCGACCGAACCCGGGCGCGGGCGCTCGCCGCAGAGACCGTGGCCGCCATGCAGATCGCCACTCCCTCGCTCGACAAGCCGGTCGGCCAGCTATCCGGCGGCAATGCTCAGCGTGTCGTCATCGGGCGCTGGCTCCTGACCGACGCCAAGGTGCTGGTCCTGAACGGACCCACGGTCGGTGTCGATGTGGGGTCGAAGGCCGAGATCCACCGCAAGCTCCGCGATCTCGCCCAGACGCGCGGCCTCGCCGTGCTGATGATCTCCGACGACCTGCCGGAGCTGGCGCAGAACTGCAACCGGATCCTCCTCATGCACCGTGGCCGGCTGGTCGGCGAGGTCGCGGGGGGCAAGGCGAGCGAGGAGGCCGTATCGGACATGTTGAGGCAGTTTTCATAAGCATGCGCATCTTTTACCGGTCCGAAACCGTCATCGCCGCCGTGCTGCTCTTGGCCATGATCCTGATCGGCCTCGTCAATCCGGCCTTCTGGCAGCTCGACAACCTGTTCGGGCTGGTGCGCAGCAACGTGGTGATCGGGATCATGGCGCTGGGCGTGCTCATGGTGCTGATCTCGGGCGGCATCGACGTCTCTTTCCCGGCCTTCGCCGTCGCCGCCATGTATCTCACCATCCGCGCGATGGTGGCGCTCGGCTATGAAGGCGTGCTGCTGCCTTTCGTCATGGCCACGCTGATCGGGCTGGCACTCGGCGCGGTCAATGCCGTCTTCGTCCACTACGTCCGCGTCATTCCGCTGATCGTCACGCTCGGCACGGGCGCCATGGTCAGGGGCTTCCTGTTGGGCATGGTTGGGGCGAGCCAGATCAACATCGATCGCATGCCGAAGCCGCTCATCACTTTCGCCCGGAGCGAGCTCGTCGGCATCCAGAACGGCGACGGCACCCATTACGGTCTGACCGCCATGGTGGTCCTTTATGGCGCCCTGGCGCTCGCGGTGCATCTTGTGCTGCGCCACACGCTTGTTGGCCGCAGCATCTATGCTCTGGGCGGCGATAGGGAGGCGGCGCGGCGGGTGGGCTTCGACCTCCGCTGGACGACCTTCTTCGTCTATGGCGCCGCGGGCGCGCTCGCCGGGTTCGCGGGGCTGCTCCATAGCGGCATGATCTGGCTCGCCAACCCGCGCGACTTCGCGGGGCTCGAACTCGATGTGATCGCCGCCGTGGTGCTTGGTGGCGCCAGCATCTTCGGCGGCCGGGGCAGCGTACTCGGCACGCTGTTCGGCGTCTTCATGCTGGTCATGGTCAATAACAGCCTCATCATCATGAAGATCGACACGACCTGGCAGCGCGTCGCGGTTGGCGCCATCGTCATCATCGCCACGGCCACGACGGCGTGGCGCGACCGCAAGCGGCGGATCTAGCAGGAGGGGTGATGAAGCTCGGGAGCGATCTGCGCAATCTTGTGAACCGCGACGACAATCTGGGCCAGCTTGTGCTGATCACGATCCTGGTCTTCGCGCTCATGGCCGGGCTCAATCCGGAGAAGTTTCTGCGTCCGTACAATTTCGAATCGATCAGTTACGTCTTCCCGGAGCTGGGCCTGCTGTCGATCGCCGTCATGATCGCCATGCTGACCGGTGGCATCGATCTGTCGATCATCGGCATCGCCAATCTCTCGGGTATCCTGGCCGGCACCTTCTTCCACCGGGTGATCGAAGCGCATGTGACGCCGGACGGCACGGTGCTGGCCTATGTGGCGGCTGGCGTCGTGATCGCGCTGCTCACCGGCCTCGCGGCGGGCCTGCTCAACGGCGTCCTGATCGCGCGCCTGCATGTCACGCCGATCCTCGCCACCATGGGCACGGCCCAGATCTTCACCGGTCTTTCCCTGGTCCTGACCGGTGGTCCGGCGATCGTGGGCTTCCCCGCTTATTGGAGCTTCGTCGGCAACGGCAAGATCCTGGGCTTGGCCGTGCCTTTCCTCCTCTTCCTCGCCGCGGCCGTCGCCGTCGCCTTCGTGCTGTCGCGCACGATGCTCGGCATCAACCTCATGCTGATCGGCACGAACGCCAAGGCCGCTCTTTTCGCCGGGCTGAGGCGGGAGCGCATGATCCTCTATTCCTACATGCTGAGCGGGCTGCTCGCGAGCCTCGCCGGTATCATTCTGTCGGGCCGGACCAATGCCGCGAAGTCGGACTACGGCACCTCCTATCTTCTGCAGGCGGTGCTGATCGCGGTCCTGGGCGGCACCAACCCGTCGGGCGGTCGCGGCACGGTCCTGGGCGTCTCGATCGCGGTGCTGGCGCTCATGTTCTTGTCGAGCGGCTTCCAGCTCATGCGCTTCAGCAACTTCCTCGTGGATTTCATCTGGGGCGCGTTTCTCCTCCTGGTGATCGCCCTCAACGCCTATCGCAACCGGACCCGGTAATCGGAGGGATTCCATGACTCTGACCAAAATCGCCCTTAATCGCGGCTTCTTCGGCGAAAGCGAGCGGGAATTCGCACGGCTCGACGGCCTCGCGGCGAGCCTCTTCCGCTACGAGACCGGCGTCGAGGCCATGCGGCTTTCGAACGGCCGCGGCCATGTCGTCCTGCTGCCCTATCTGGGCCAGATGATCTGGGGCGCCGAGTTCGACGGCGTTCGGCTCGGTATGAAGAGCATGTTCGCGGCCCCGCGCCGGACCGAGACGATCATCGGCACCTATGGCTGCCTCGCCTATCATAGCGGGCTCCTGCGCAACGGCTGCCCATCGCCCGAGGACGACCATCCGCTCCATGGCGAAATGCCCTGTGCGCCCATGGACCGGGCCGGGCTCGAGGTGGGTGAGGATGCGGATGGGCCCTTTATCCGCCTCACCGGCGAACGCGAATATGTCATGGGCTTCGGCGACCACTACCGGGCGAGCCCCGCGGTCACGCTCCGGCCCGACTCGGGTTTGTTCGACGTGGCCATGTCGGTCGAAAATCTGGGCGCCCGGCCGATGGACCTCATGTATATGTGCCACACCAATTTCGCCTTCGCCGAGGGCGCGCGCTTCGTCCAGCCAGCGCCCTTCACGCCCGAGCGGACGGTCGCGCGCACCGCCATTCCGGGCCATGTCCAAGCAACGCCCGGCTATCGCGCGTTGATCGAGGAACTGGCGCGCAATCCCGCCGCCCTCGAGCGGCTCGACGAGCCGCAGCGCTACGATCCGGAGCAGGTCTTCTACATCCGATCGCCGGGCATCGACCGGGACGGGCTCACCCATTTCCTGCTACTCCGGCGCGAGGGTGATGGCTTCGCCATCGCCTATGATCCCGTCAGCTTCCCGACCACCGTGCGCTGGATCCTCTACAATGCCGACCAGTCGGTCGCGGCCTTCGCCATGCCGGCGACCTGCGAGCCCGAGGGTTATCTGGCCGAAAAGGGCAAGGGGAACGTGCGCACGCTCGACCCCGGCGCCGAGGTCCGCTTCGCGGTGCGACTCGGCTATCTCGACAGGGCGGCCGCGGCGCGGCAGGCCACCTTCATTTCCAACCTCTAGAGGAGCGACGCGATGCCCCGGATCGCCGTGGTCGGCAGCAACATGGTCGATCTCGTGACCTATGTAGACCGCATGCCCAAGGACGGCGAGACGGTCGAGGCGCCGAGCTTCGAGATGGGTCTCGGCGGCAAGGGCGCCAACCAGGCGGTCGCCGCCGCCAAGCTCGGTGCCGACGTCATGATGGTGAGCAAGGTCGGCGACGATCTCTTCGCCCAGAACACGATCGAGAATTTCGAGCGGCTCGGCATCGACACCAGGCATGTCGGGCGCGTTCCTGGCATGTCGAGCGGCGTGGCGCCGATCTTCGTGCTGCCCTCGGGCGAGAACAGCATCCTCATCATCAAAGGCGCGAACGGGGCGCTCGCGCCGGCCGACATCGACCGGGCGGCCGAGGACCTGGCGCGCGCCGACCTCATCCTGATGCAGCTCGAGGTGCCCCTCGAGACCGTCTACCACACGATCGCCCTGGGTGCCCGGCTGGGCAAGGAGACGCTGCTCAATCCGGCCCCGGCGGCGGCCGACCTCGATATCGCGCGTCTCAGGAACCTGAGCTTCTTCGTGCCGAACGAGACCGAGCTGACGCTTCTCACCGGCTTGCCGGTCGACGGGCGGCCCGAGATCGAGCGGGCGGCGCAAAGCCTGATCGCCCAGGGCATCCGCACGGTGATCGTGACCATGGGAGGCCGGGGCGCGCTCCTGGTGACGGCGGAAGGCAGCGAGCCGGTGGTTCCCGTGCCGGTGACGCCCGTCGACACGACCGGTGCCGGGGATGCCTTCATCGGCAGCTTCGCTCGATTCTATGTGGAAGGCCGCGACCTGAGGGCTTCCCTCAACCGAGCCGCCCGCTATGCCGCCCATTCGATCACCGGCCGCGGCACGCAGAAATCTTATGCGACCCTGGCCGAGTTCCAGCGCTTCGAGGCCGGCCTCTGATCAAGCCACCGACCTCTAGTAAAGCAGGAGGGATCCCCGTGACAGACGTCGCGATCGGCATCGATGTCGGCACCGGCAGCGCACGCGCCGGCGTCTTCGATCTGGCGGGCGACGGACGCCTTCTCGCGCTCGCTGTGCTCGATGGTTTGCGAATGCCGCCATCCCCGGCCGGCCCATCTGCCGGAACATATGGAATTGCGCCGTGCTCGGACGCGGCAATCTGGAGCGGGCGCGGCAGACCGCGGGCGTCGACCGCGAAACCATCGCGGCAGACCGCGGGCGTCGACCGCGAAACCATCGAAATCGACCATCCAAACCATCGGCATGGAATCAAGCCGACTCGGCAACAGCCAGCGATGATCCCAGCGCTTGATGCCGAGTGCATCACGCACGACCTTGGCCTTATTGCCGCCGGTGCTCAAACCAACAGCAAAACTGGCGCACAGCGCCTGCATCGACATGGATGGCTTCGAACTCTTGTCGGTGAGGAAGTTCGCCTGGCCCAAGGCATACAAGACCCCGCATGCCCAGGTGGTTGCCTGTCCTGAGACAACCGGGCTCGGTTCGATCACTGAACGCCATCCGACACGCTCTACTCAATGCCGTGGGGGCTTATTTCCCGAGCGTCGTAAAGGCCGCTTATGAGGAATTCGCTCGCGGCGCCAGGACGCGGATTGAGAAATTTGGCGCGCCCGAAGAGATTCGAACTCCTAACCCCCAGATTCGTAGTCTGGTGCTCTATCCAGTTGAGCTACGGGCGCGCGATTTCGGCGTTTCGAGGGGGGCTTCCCCGTCGAGGTCGCGGACACTAGCGGAATGGGATCGGCGGAGCAAGAGGTCGCGAGAGGCTTCTGGAGGCTGGTTATGGCGCGCATCATGGACTATTTGTCGCACCGGCCGTCATTCTTTCACACAGGATTTTCTTAGCCGACGCAACTTGTGGCTTTTCGGTCGACCAGATACTGTCTGTGGTGCGTAACGCCCTTATCCGTTTGACTTTCAGGTGGGGGTAAGGCCATTTGCCGGATGCGTCTGCGGTTGGGGAATCCTGGGGATCCGTCTTGATGCCGAACCTTCGTCCACTTCGTGCCATATTCATGGCGGCGGTCCTTTCCGGTTGTGCAGCAACAGCCGGCGGCTCGTCTCCATCATTGATTCCTAGCGACGCCTCGGGTGACCAGCCTGCGGTCGTGCCGGCAAATGGCGCGTCCGGCTATTCGGCGAGTACGCTGCCACCGATAACCTCGGGATCGGGCGCCGATACCGGCACCTTGGTCGGCCATAAGGTCGCGGCGTTGCGGGGTGAACTCGCCGGGCTGCAACAAAGCGTGGCGCAGCATGATCAGGAATTGCAGAGCGATATCCAAAACCTGCAGCAGAATTCCGCCGCGTATTACGCCTCGGTCGGCTCGATCAACACGCGGTTGCAGATCGGCACGACGCCCGGCAATCCGCAGCTGATCGCCCAATGGAACCAGGCGCAGGGCAATCTCGACAAGATCGCCTCATCGGTCGGGCAATTGACCGATCTCTCCAACAAGGTCGCCGCCGATAGTTCGCTCGCCGCCTATCTGCTGGAAAACACACGCGCCTCCTACGGGCTGCAGGGCGCGGTCGACGAGGATCATCGCCAACTGGGGCTGCTGGAAAACGACGTCAACCGCACGGTCGTCAGCATCGACCGCCTGCTGAACCAGTTGAACGACGATATCAGCCGCCAGAATGCGTCGATCGGTGTGGAGCGCGGCAATCTCACCACCTTGTCGCTGGCCATCAAGAATGGCGAGCTGTTGGGCGGCAACCTGTCGAACCGGGCCTTCGCGCCGGTGGGACCGAGCAGCATGATCAGTGCGCAACCGCTCGCCAAGGTCGCGGCTCAGGGCGCTGTGGCACCCCCCTCGATAGATCGTCGGCCGCTTGTCGTGATTCGCTTCGATCGGCCCAATGTGGTGTACGAGCCGGCGCTCTATACTGCCGTCAACCGTGCGCTGGAGCGTAAGCCCAACGCCCAGTTCGATCTGGTCGCGGTCAGTCCCGGCAGCGGCTCGCCGGCCCAGGCGGCACTCGATTCGACGACCGCCAAGCGCAACGCGGATACGGTGATGCGGTCATTGAGTTCGCTCGGCCTGCCGCTCGATCGGGTCAACCTCTCCTCGATGACCAGCGCTTCGGCGCAGACCAGCGAAGTGCATCTCTACGTCCGTTAAGGATCGCGGGGACTGCCTCAGAACCCGGCCACGGCTCCATCGGATCGTGGATCCGTAGCACCTTCGATGACGCCGGAGACGTGTCGGCTGAGTGCGCCGGCATGACCCATCGCGTCGACGAAGCCGGGCAAGACCTCCACATCATGGCCGGCTAGACGCAGCGCAGCGATCGTTCCGGAATCGATTCGATCTTCCAGTTTGAGGGTGGTGCTGGCAGCACCCCAGGTCCGGCCGAGCAGCCAGCGGGGGGCGGTTACCGCGGCCTGCAGCGGCATGCCATGCATCACGTGGCGGCTGAACACCGCGGCCTGAGTCTGTGGCTGACCTTCGCCACCCATCGTGCCATAGACCGTCACCCGCCCGTCATCGAGCCGTGCCAGTGCGGGGTTCAAGGTGTGGAACGGCTTGCGGCCCGGGCCCAGCGCGTTTGGCGCCGTGGGGTCGAGCACCATGCTGCTGCCGCGATTCTGCCAGACGATGCCAGTCTCCGGCAGCACCACCCCCGAGCCGAATTCCCAATAGATGCTCTGGATGAAGCTGACCGCGCGGCCGGCGCCATCGATGACGCCCATCCAGATGGTGTCGCCGGCATCGGCCGGCCGTTCCCCGATCACCGGGATCGGCCAGGGCAAGGCGGCGGCCGGATCGATCTCGCGGGCCAAGCGGTCGAGCAGCGCCGGTGCGAGAAACGCGCGCGGGTCATGGCGGAGGCGCCCGGGGTCGCCGATCTCCGCATCGCGAATCAGAAAGGCCCGCTTGGTCGCCTCGACCAGCCCATGGATGTGATCGAAGTCGCTCGCACGGGTGTCCTTGAGCCGATCATAGAGCGCCAAGATCATCAAGGAGGCGAGGCCCTGGGTCGGTGGCGGCAGGTTATAGACGAGGCCGGATGAAAGCTGAGTCGAGAGCGGCTCGACCAGCTCGGCCCGATGGGCGGCGAGGTCGGTGGCGGTGACCGGGCTACCGACGCGGCCGAGGTCGGCGGCGACCGAGCGTGCCGCCTCGCCCCGGTAGAAATCATCGAGGCCGGCGGCGGCCAGCCGTTCGAACAGCGCCGCCAGCGGCGGGTTGCGCATGATCTGACCTGGTGCGGGGGCGGCACCCGCGACCAGAAAACGCTCGGCGAAGCCCGGCTGATCGGCCAGTTCCGCCTGCTTCGACGTGGTGTAGAAGGCTTGGCTGCGGGTCGCCGGCATGCCCTGGTGGGCATACCACACCGCGTCGGCCAGCAGCCGGCTGAGCGGCAGGGAGCCACCCCAGCCCTGCGAGATCTCCAGCGCGCGCTGCCAGCCGCCGATCGTGCCGGCGACCGTGTTGGCCGCGAGCGGCCCGCGCGACGGCACCGCGCTCAGTCCGGCGCGGCGATAGAGTTCCGGCGTCACCGCGGCACCGGTACGACCCGAGGCGTCGATGCCGATCGGTGGCCGCCCCGGTTCGGCGATCAGCCAGAAACCGTCGCCGCCGATCGCGTTCATATGTGGGTAGACCACGGCGATGGCGGCGGCCGCGGCGATCATGGCCTCGATCGCCGTGCCACCCTCGCGCAGCACGGCGAGGCCGCTTTCGGCGGCGGCATGATGCGGCGCCGTGATCATGCCGCGCATCGCCCTTGGAGTTTCCAGCATCCGATCGATGTCCTTATTCGTTTAGGAAGAGCGAAGGCGGCTGACCAGTCGTCGCCTCTGTGTCGGCGGCGTAGTTTATGCGTGGCCTTGGATCCGGCGCCAACCCGGTAAGGAGAGATCGATGCGAAGAATTGTCCTCGTTCTGGCCGCTCTGCTGTGGCTCGCATCCGGATGGGCCACGGTTCAGGCCCAGGATGTCCAGGCTCAAGATGTCCAGGCCCAGGATGCGGTGCAAATGCCCCAAGCGGACCGCGACGCGATTCGCGGTATCATTCAACGGCAGATCGAGGCCTTCAAGCGGGACGATGCCGCGACGGCGTTCGATTTCGCCGCGCCGTCGATCCAGCAGATGTTCCAGAACGCCGACACTTTCATCGGCATGGTGCGGCGAGCCTATCCGCCGGTCTATCGGCCGCGCGACATCGCGTTCGGCGACCTGGTCACGATCGACGGCATGCTGGTGCAAAAGGTCGAGCTGGTCGGCCCCGACGGCGAGGCGGTACTCGCTCTCTACAGCATGGAAAAGCAACCGGATGGCCGCTGGCGGATCAGCGGGTGCAGCCTGACGCGCAGCCAAGCGCGCGCCGTGTAGTCCGCTGGCCGGATGCTGGTATCCGCTCGCCGATGTTGGTGTGTCGGCGTTGAGCCGTCATACTCGCGCCTGGTTTTCGATCAATGCGAGCACTTGCCATGACCCGTTCCCCGTCTCCCAATCGCCACTTTCCGGTCTCCTGGGAAGAATTGCACCGCAACGCCCGTGCTCTGGCGTGGCGGTTGCTCGATCTGGGGCCCTGGAGCGGGATCGTCGCGATCACCCGGGGCGGATTGGTGCCGGCCGCGATCGTCGCCCGCGAGCTGGAGATCCGGCTGATCGACACCTACTGCGTCGCGACCTATGACGAGCAGAAGATCGGCGAGAGCAAGGTGCTGAAATCGGTCCCCGGCGATGGTGCCGGCATGCTGATCATCGACGATCTGGTCGATACCGGCCGCACCGCGCGGATCGTGCGGGCGGCCCTGCCCAAGGCGCATTTCGCGACGATTTACGCGAAGCCCGCCGGCCGGCCGCTGGTCGACACCTTCATCACCGAGGTGAGCCAAGATACCTGGATCCTGTTCCCCTGGGATATCGAGCCGCAATTCACCCCGCCGATCACCGCGCTCGCCCGCGGCTAACCGGCCGATAGTTGATCGGTCCCTGGTTGATTGGCCCGCCGCCGATCCGGTAACGCTCGCGCCTCTTGGCGTCAGCGGCTATGAGAGATGCCGCGTTTCAGTTGGCATCGAGAGTGCCGCAGGAGAAATCACGCCGATGACCGACCATCCCGCGGGCCGACCGCTCGTCACCCTTGCCCGGGGCCAGGAGCGGCGGGCGCGGGGCGGCCATCCCTGGATCTATTCGAACGAGATCGTGCTCGATCAGCCGGCCAAGGCATTGCCGCCCGGGACTCTTGTCACAGTCGCCGCGGCGGATGGCAGGCGGCTGGGCGTCGCCATGTTCAACCCACACAGCCTGGTGGGCCTGCGCCTGATCGACCGCGATCCCGCGCAGGTCATAGATCGGGAATTCCTCGCCGGCCGGCTGCGCCGGGCGCTCATCTTGCGCGACCGGCTGTTCGGTCGGCCGTTCTATCGTCTGGTCCATGCCGAAGCCGACGGCCTGCCCGGCCTGATCGTCGACCGGTTCGGCGACGCCCTGGTCTGCCAGCTAAATACCGCCGGCATGGCGCTGCTGGAGGCTGAATTGCTGGCGGCGCTGGATGCCGTGCTGGCACCCGCGATCATCGTCTTGCGCAACGATACGCCGGCCCGAACGCTGGAAGGCCTGCCGCTGGAGGAGCGGATCGTCAAGGGGCGGCTCGATGGGCCACTGCCGGTCGAGGAGAATGGCGCACGCTTCCTCGCCGATCCGCGCGGCGGGCAAAAGACCGGCTGGTTCTATGACCAGCGGCCCAACCGCGCCGCTGTGGCGGCCCTGTCGCGGGGTACCCGCGTGTTGGACGTCTATAGCTTTACCGGCGGCTTCGGCATTCAGGCGGCACTCGCCGGCGCCAGTACCGTGACCGCGCTCGATCGATCGGAAGCGGCCCTGCTGCTCGCCACCGATGCCGCACTGGTGAACGGCGTCGCCGACCGCTTCCGCACGTTGCGCGGCGAGGCGTTCGAGACGCTGCAGCAGTTGAGCGATGCCGCCGAGCGCTTCGACGTCGTCATCCTCGATCCGCCGGCTTTCGCCAAATCCAAGAAGGATCTGGCCGTCGGATTGCGTGGCTATCGCAAGTTGGTTCGCCTCGGTGCCGGCCTGGTATCGCCCGGCGGGGTCATGTTCGCGGCGTCGTGCTCCCACAACGTCTCGGTCGACGCCTTCGCCGAGGCGGTGCGGCAGGGTCTGGGGGATGCCGATCGTACCGGCCGCATCCTGGCGACTACCGGCGCCGGCCCGGATCACCCGGTGCATCCGGCCCTGCCGGAATCCGCCTACCTCAAGGGGCAGCTTTTGGCGGTGGATTAGAGGTGCCGGCCGAGAGCTTCTAGCCGGCCGCGACCGGGTTGCGAACCGGGCGTGCTGGCGCGGCAGCCGGGGTTGGGTCGGGCAGGGTGAGGCGGAACCGGGTGCCTTCGGCGCCGGTCGCGACCAGCACGATGTCGCCGCCATGGGCGTGCAGGATTTCGCGGGTGATCGCCAGGCCGAGGCCGCTTCCCCCTGGCCGGCCCGAGGCGGAAAACGCCTGGAACAGGCTGGCGCGCGCACGTAGGCTGATACCATGGCCGTCATCGGCGACGTCGATCGCGACGTTCCTGCCATCCATCGCCTTGCTGATCATCGCATCTATGGTCAACCGCGTGGCACCAGCCTCGGCGGCGTTGTGGGCGAGGTTCAGCAGGCAACGATAGAGCTGGGCGCGATCGGCATGGATCAGCAGGGTGGCGGACACCCGGTCGTCGATCTCAATCACCCCGCTCGGTCCCCGGATGGGGGCCGCGGCCAGTTCGTCGATCAGGCTGGATAGGGCCAAACGCGTGGGGCGCGGCGGCGTGCTGCCATCTCGCACGAAGTTGAGCGTGCCGGTGCACAGCTCGACCGCGCTATCGATCGCCGCCACCAGGCTGGGCGTGATCCGGCGAACCTCCGGCGACGGATCATCCGCTAAGCGATCGGAAATCAGCCGCGCGGTCGACAGGATGTTGCGTAGGTCATGATTGATCTTGCTAACCGCCGTGCCGAGGGCCGCCAGCCGAGCGCGTTCGTGCAAGGCCTCGTGAACGGTCTTCTGCAATTGCGACAACTCGCGCTGGGCGATGCCGACTTCGTCGGCTCGATCGCTCGGCACCAGGATGCGGGTGGCATCCTCCGGGTCGGAGCGAAACGCCATCATCGCGGCGATGATCCGGCGCATCGGCCCGACCAGCAGCCATTGCAGGCTGAAGAAGACCAGCGCCGCCGTCACCAGCGAAATGACCAGCGACACCTCCAAGGTGCGCGCGGCATAGTCCCGCATCGCCTGGCGCAGCGGCGCCTCGTCCAGAACCACGGCGATCGGCATCTCCGGCTCTTGCCGTGGCGCGCCGATCACCAGCAGGGTTCGGCTGCCGCCGCGGCCAAGCGTCGCCAAGGCATCGACCAGCGAGCCCGCCATCATGGTGCCGGCCAGGCTATAAGTCGCTTGGACCTTGGGCGGCATCTTCAACGCCAATACCCGCTGTACCTCGGTCGAGGTGACCTGGCTGGGGTTGATCAGCCGTATGGCATAGGCGCCTGCGTTGGCCAGCAGGCGATCGGCGAGTTCCTGGCTGACCATGTTGTCGGGCGTCGCCTCGAGCGCCAGCAGGGCCAGATGCGCATCGGTCAGCTTCTGCTCCAGCCAGTCCATCCGAAAACGGGCGATCGATGGCGCCAGGATCAGGATTTCGCTGACCATGACAAATGCGATCGTCATGACCAGCAGCCGCGCGGAGAGGCTTTTCAGGAAAGGCGGAAAACTGAGCCGGGACATCGGCGGGAAGGTACCACGCGGCCGATGGCCAGGGGGAGAGGCCTTGCGATCGGTTGATGATGCCTTCAAGCCACCATAGTTTTCCCCCATATGTGACGCGCGGCTTTTCCAAATGCGGGTGCACGCCCGGGGGAGGCCGCGCGGCGTCACCCACGCCGGGGTTGCCGCCAAGGCGTTCGTGGCGTACCGAATGATGGGATCGGTGACATGAGCATCAATGAGATGAGCATCGGCGGCATGGATGATGGCCATGCCGGCACACCGCAAGCGAGGGATGGTCGTTGCCGAAAGACAGTGTAGCCCTGACAGTGACGGAGATCGATGCCGGGCGCGCCGCGTCGGCCAAGCGCGCCGCGCTCGATATCGCAGCGGCGAAGCGCGTGCTGCGCCTTGAGGCCGATGGCATCCTGGCACTGGAAGCCGCTTTGGACAGCCGATTCGGCGAGGCGGTCGCGATGATCGCCGCCGCTACCGGCCGCGTGGTGGTGACCGGCATGGGCAAAAGCGGTCACGTCGCCCGGAAGATCGCCGCGACCCTGGCCTCGACCGGCACGCCGGCGCAATTCATTCATCCCGCCGAGGCGAGCCATGGCGATTTGGGCATGATCGGCGTCGGCGACGTCGTTTTGGCGTTGTCGAATTCCGGCGAGACGAACGAACTCGGCGACATCATCGCCTATTCGCGGCGCTTCAAGATCCCGCTGATCGGCGTCACCCGTCAGGCGGGCAGCAGCCTCGCGACCGCCGCCGATGTCGCCTTGGTTCTGCCCGATACGCCCGAGGCATGCCCGCTGGGGCTGGCGCCGACGACCTCGACGACGGTGATGCTGGCGCTGGGCGACGCGCTTGCCGTGGCATTGCTCGACCGCACCGGGTTCAGCACGACCGATTACCGGGCGCTGCACCCGGGCGGAGCGCTGGGCAGACGCCTGCTGCTGGTCAAGGACCTGATGCATGAGGGCGACGCCGTGCCGCTGGTGACCCCGGCGCACAGCATGGCGGATACCATCCTGGTCATGAGCGGTAAGAATTTCGGCGTGGTCGGGGTGACCGATGACCAGCATCGGCTGGTCGGCGTCGTCACCGACGGCGATCTCAGGCGGCACATGTCCGACGATTTGCTGCGGCGTACCGCGGGCAGTGTCATGAGCTATGCGCCGCGCACCATCGTGCCGACTCGGCTGGCCGCCGAGGCGCTGCGCCTGATGAACGAAAAGCCGACGACGACGCTGTTCGTCGTCGATGACGAATTTCATCCGGTCGGCATCATCCGCATGCATGACTGCCTGAAAGCCGGCGTGGCGTGAGCATGACCGATCGCACTCCCAACCAGTCCGCCGCCAGTGCCAGAACAGGTTCGCCGGTGCCGGTCGGCTTGCGCGTCGGCGACCGGCGGCGGCAGACCGATACAAAGCAGCTGCAGACTCGGCAATACAGCCGCTTTGTCGTCCGGGCGAAGCGCGTGCTGCCGATCATCGCCGGCGGCCTCGTCCTGGTGCTGGCGTGCTGGCCTTATATTGCAAGCAGCCTCGATCATCTGCGCATCGGTTTCGCCAAGATCGATCTGCGGGACGCCCATGATTTGCGCATGATCAACGCGAGCTACAGCGGCCTCGACCGGGAGAAGCGTCCGTTCACCGTGACAGCCGACGTCGCCCGTCAGGCGCCGGACGGCAATCTGGTGGCCTTGGAGGGACCGAAGGCGGATATGCGCACCAAGGAGGGAGCTTGGCTGGCGATGACCGGCAGGACCGGTATCTACCAACCGCAAGCGCATCTGCTCGACCTATCCCAGGACGTGACGCTGTTCCACGACAAAGGCTATGAGTTCAAAACCGAAAGCGCCCGAGTCGATCTCAATTCGGGGGATGCCCAGGGGTCGGACCCGGTTTCGGGACAGGGGCCGGGCGGAACCATTTCAGGCCAGGGATTCCGTGTGCTGCGCAACGGCGATGTCGTCTATTTCACGGGCAAATCGCATCTGGTGCTGATCAGCGCCAAGACCGCCGATGATGCGGCGGGCCCGCCGGCCCTCGGTGCCGCGCCGCCGGCGAAGCCGCCCAAACCCAAGCCTCAGAGCAGTCAGCCGCCGGCTAAACCCGCCTCGGCGCAAGCCTCAAAGCCCGCCGCGACACAGGCAAAGCCCACCTCGGCTCAGCCGTCAAAGCCAACCGCCCCGTCGCCGTCGAAGCCGACCGTGGCGAAAAGCGGCCCGACGAATTCCGCCCAGCAACCAGCCCAGCAACCGGCTGCTTCCAAGCCGGCGCCACAGCATCTGCAATTGAATGCGGCCGGCCCGGCGGCCACTGGGGCGACCACGCCATGATGGGCAATCGTTCGATGCTGCTGGCGCGGCTGGTCCTGGCACTGTTTGTCGCTCTGACGCTGCCTGACGCGGTCTTGGCGCAATCGACGCAGAAATCATCGTCCAAGACATCGGCACCGCCAGCGACTCCAGGCCAGACGACCCCAGGCCCGTCGACCCAGAATCAACCGACTCAGAATCAGCCGGCCAAGGGGGGCGATAATTCCCTCGCCGGCACCCGCAGCAGCGGTCCGCTCACGGTTGACGCGGAAGACGGTTTGGAGATGCAGCAGGCCAACAAGGTCTATATCGCCCGCGGCAACGCGGTCGCCACGCGCGGCGGCGTGACCCTCCACTCCGACACGATCTACGCCTATTACCGGGACATCGCCAAACCCCCCGCTGCTCCGGATGCGCAACCGGGCGCGCCACCATCCGCGCCGCCGGTCACTGGGAACGCCACGGCACCTCCCGCCGCTGCGGCCCAACCACCCAAATCCTCGGCCTCGGGGAGCAACAAATCGGACGATTCCTCCAGCGGGTCGACGGAGATCTGGCGTGTGGTCGCCGAAGGCAAGGTCACGATCGAAACCGCCACGCAGACCATCGTCGGCGACAGGGCGGTCTACGATCTCGATCAGGCGTTGGTCGTGGTTACCGGCAATGGCCTCAAACTCACGACGCCGCAGGATGTGGTCACCGCGCGGGACAGTCTGGAATGGTATGATGGCCAGCAGGTCGCCGTCGCGCGGGGCGATGCCGTGGCGATTCGCCTGGACCGGCGGCTCAAGGGCGATGTGCTGACCGCCCAAGTGGTCCAACCGCCGGGCCAGGGGTCGCATATCAGTCGGGTCGATGGCAAAGGCCACGTCCTCATCTCGAACCAGACCAGCGTCGGCACCGGCGATACGGGCGTATATAATGTCGATAGCGGCCTGGCGACCTTGGCCGGCAATGTCAAGCTGACCAATGAACGAGGTATTCTGCGCGGTGAATACGGGGTTATGGATCTGAACCAGAACGTCAGCCGGCTGCTGCCGGGACCGCCAGGCGAGGCGGTCGCACAAGCGCCACAGCGGGTCCAAGGCTATTTCGTTCCTCAGCAAAAGGGCCAAGCGGCTGGTACGCCTCAAAAAGGCCAGACGCCGCCGACGAATCCGCGTTAGATTGCCCGCCATGACGTTTCTAAAATCCCTGATGAAGCCCGCCCGGTCGATCGCCGCCGAGATATCGACGGACCTGTCGGAGACGCGACCGCGTCTCGTCTCCTCGAATCTTGGGTTGGTCGCGACCAATCTCGGGAAGCAGTTTCAGAAGCGGCCGGTGCTGCGCGACGTTTCGATCAACGTGAAGCGCGGCGAGGCGGTTGGCTTGCTCGGTCCGAACGGTGCCGGTAAGACGACCTGTTTCTACATCATCACCGGCTTGATCTCCGCCGATGTCGGCAGCATCTCGCTCGATGGCCATGACATCACCGGCCTGCCGATGTACCGGCGCGCGCGGCTCGGCATCGGTTATCTGCCGCAGGAGGCTTCGATCTTTCGCGGCCTCTCGGTCGAAGGCAATATCCGCGCCGTGCTGGAAGTGGTCGAGCCGGTTATCGATGCGCGCGAGGCGATGCTGGATGCGTTGCTCGCCGAATTCTCCATCAGCCACCTGCGACGCACTCCGGCGCTGGCACTGTCCGGCGGTGAGCGACGGCGCGTGGAAATCGCCCGCGCGCTGGCGACCCAGCCGCATTTCATTCTGCTCGACGAGCCGCTCGCCGGTATCGATCCCATTGCGGTGAACGATATCCGCGAGTTGGTCAAGCACCTCAAAAACCGCGGCATCGGGGTGCTGATCACAGACCATAACGTGCGTGACACGCTCGACATTGTCGATCGAGCCTATATCCTGCATGACGGTCGGGTGCTAATGGAGGGCGAGCCAGGGGAAATCGTCGCTGACGTGAACGTTCGGCGCGTTTACCTTGGCGAAAGATTCAGCCTCTAAGCACTAGCGCATCATGGCTCTCAGCCAACGGCTTGATCTCAGGCAAAGCCAAGCTCTGGTAATGACGCCGCAGCTGCAGCAGGCGATCAAGCTGCTGCAGCTGTCCAACCAGGAGCTTGGCGAATTCGTCGAGCAAGAACTCGAGCAGAACCCGTTGCTCGAGCGCGACGAGTCCGAGACGGATCCCGCGATCGGCAGCGGCAGCGACGCCAGCGGTCCACAGGCGAACGGTACCGACGACCACGTCCCACTGTCCGATGGGACGGCCGCGCCGGTGGACAAGATCGATCCTTTCGAGACGCCGAGCCCCTTCGACACGCCGGCTATCGCAGCCGAAAGCGAACCCGCCTTCGACGGCGAGGCCGCGGATACCTGGAATGCCAGCGAGGGCGCTGACGGATCGGGCGATCACGATCGCACCGGCGATGCGGAAAACTGGCAGACTCGCAACAGCAGCACGAATTACGGCGACGATCTGCCGGGGCTGGAACAGACGCTCGGCCAGGAAATCACGCTGCGCGAACACCTGATGCAGCAATTGATGGTGGATATCGCCGACCCGATCGAGCGGATGATCGGCCGGTATCTCATCGATCTGCTGGAGCCGTCGGGCTATCTGCTGGCCGATCTTGACGAGGCCGCGGCCTTGCTGGGCTGTCCGATCGACCGGATCGAGGCGACCTTGCTGCGGCTGCAGCGGTTCGATCCGCCTGGCATCTTTGCCCGCTCGCTCAGCGAATGTCTGGCCATTCAGCTGGCGGAGCGCGATCGCCTGGACCCGGCCATGCGCCGCCTGGTGGAAAATCTGCCGATGCTCGCCAACCGAGAGTCCGCCGCGCTGATGCGGCTTTGCGGCGTCGATGCCGAGGATTTCTCCGGCATGGTGGCCGAGATCAGGGCGCTCAACCCCAAGCCGGGTCTGGCCTTCGATGGGGCGGTGGCGCAGCCGATCGTGCCAGACATCCTGCTACGCGGCTCGCCGCTCACCGGTTGGGCGGTCGAGCTCAATGCCGATACCTTGCCGCGCGTCCTGGTCAACACCCGCTATTATTCCAAGGTCAGCCGCGCGGTCACCGACAAGACGCACAAAGAATATCTGACGGAACGGTTTCAATCCGCCAATTGGCTGGTGAAATCGCTCCATCAGCGGGCCAATACCATCCTGCGCGTGGCGACCGAGATCGTGCGGCAGCAGGAGGGCTTTTTCGCCCGTGGCGTGACCTCGTTGCGCCCACTCATCCTGCGCGACATCGCCGAGGCGATCGGCATGCATGAAAGCACGGTCAGCCGTGTCACCACGAACAAGTACATGACGACGCCGCGGGGCATCTTCGAGCTGAAATATTTCTTCACCTCGTCGATCCCGGCGGCGAATGGCGGTGATTCTCATTCCGCCGAGGCGGTTCGGTTCCGGATCAAGGGCTTGATCGATGCGGAGCAGCCGACCGACGTGCTGTCCGATGATAAGATCGTCGAAATTCTGCATCAGGGCGGTATCGACATAGCCCGGCGGACCGTGGCGAAATACCGTGAGGCGATGCGTATTCCATCATCGGTCTTGCGCCGGCGGGATAAGTCCCTACGAATCTAGGAGGCCCTCGGCCGCCGCGATGCCGAGGGGACGTACGCGATGGAAAAAGGGAAAAACCCATGACCATGCAGTTCCTCGTCACTGGTAAGCAAATTGATGTCGGACAAGCTTTGAAGGAGCATATCGAGACGTCACTCACCGTTCTGGTCGAGAAGTATTTCGGCACGGGGATCGAGGCGCATGCCGTGATCTCGCGCGAGGCGCATCGGGTCTGCGCCGATATCTCGGTGCGTGTCGGTCGGGGCATTCTGTTGCAGGGCAGCGAGAAGGGCCACGACGCCTACGCGGCGTTCGACGGTGCCGCCGAACATATCGCCAAGCGGATGCGCCGCTATAAGCGTCGGCTGCGTGATCACCATACCAATGGCCGTGATCCGCGACCGGAGGAGCAATTGGCCGGGCGCGCCTATATCCTGGCCCCCGAAGCGGATGTGGAGGGCGAATCACAGGCCGACACGATGCTGAACGGTGTCGACGGTCAGGAGCATGGCGAGGGCGACCAGCCCATTGTCATCGCCGAGATGGCCACCGACATTCCCCTCCTGACGGTTTGCGAGGCGGTCATGCGGATGGATCTGGCCGACCAGCCGACGTTGATGTTTCGCAATTCGGCACATGGCGGCTTCAACGTCGTGTATCGCCGCGCGGACGGTCATATCGGCTGGATCGATCCCAGCCACCAGGGTACCGCCTAGAGCATTCTCCGGTCAGGTGGGTTCCACCTGATCGGAACACGCTCCAAGGACCCATTCAGGATGTCAGCTTGATGCAAGTTACCGACCTGATCACCCCGCACAGCATCGTCGCCAGGCTTCCGGCTGCGACGAAGAAGCAGGCACTGCAGGAGTTGGCCAAGCGTGCGGCCCTCATCGTCGCAGTGCCGGAACGGGCGATCTATGAGGTGCTGGCCGAGCGGGAGCGGCTGGGAACGACCGGGGTAGGCGCCGGCATCGCCATCCCACACGGTAAATTGCCGGGTGTGACGAAGATGACCGGGCTGTTCGCCCATCTGGAAAAGCCGGTGGATTTCGAGGCGATCGACAATCAGCCGGTCGACCTCGTTTTCCTGCTGCTGGCACCGCAAGGAGCAGGCGCCGAGCATTTGAAGGCGCTGGCCTGCGTGTCGAGGTTGCTCCGCGATCGGTCGATCTGCGCGAAGCTGCGCGGCGCCGACAATCCCGACGCGCTCTACGCCATTCTGGCCGAACAGCGGGCGAGCGACGCCGCCTGAGCGGCCCCGGTAAATAGCGGCCGTAAGGGAAGAGGATGGTCGACCTGCCGGACCGGCTGAGCCGGGCGATCGATGTGCTGGTCCAGCGGGCGGCACCCATGGACCTGCCCAAGGTCGTGGCCGGGCTTTCGGCGCGCTACCGATCGGGCAAGGCCGGCGGCGCGGTCGCCGATGCCAAGGATGTCGCGGCCTATGTGTCGGCGCGCATGCCCGCCACTTTCGCCGCGGTCGCGGCGGCGCTCGACGCGGTCGCCGTCGCCCGGCCGGGCTTCATGCCTGCCAGCCACCTAGATGCCGGTTCCGGACCAGGGACGGCGATGTGGGCGGCCGCCCACATCTGGCCGGAGGCGCCCGCATGGCAGGTGCCGGGCCATATCCTGTTGCTCGACGACAGCGCGGTGTTCCAGGAAAGCGGCCGGTTTCTTGCCGGTCACGCGGCTTCGCCGGGGCTGCGCGAGGCGACTTGGCGACGGGCCGATCTGAGCCTGCCGTTGAGCGATCTCGGCTCGCATGAGTTGGTGACGGCCGCCTATCTTTTGGGTGAATTGACGGGCCCGGCACAGATCGAATTGCTGGCGCAGCTCTGGGCGGCCTGCTCCGGGATGCTGGTGCTGGTTGAGCCAGGGACACCACAGGGTTTCGCCAGGATCCTCGCCGCGCGATCCAGGCTGATCGGGCTTGGTGGCCATGTGATCGCACCCTGCCCGCATGACCGCGACTGTCCGCTGGAGGCGCCGGATTGGTGTCACTTCGCGACGCGGGTTCAGCGCACGCAACTGCATCGGCGCGCGAAATCGGCCGTGTTGGGTTATGAAGATGAGAAATACGCCTATGTGGCGTTGGTACGGCCGCGGCCGTTGCAGGCGGCTCGCTCTCCGGCTGAGGCGGTGCCAGCTGGCGTGGCCGTGGGGCGGGTATTGCGATCGCCCCGGCTCGCATCCGGCCATGTCGAATTGAGCCTGTGCACGGATGAAACGGCCTCGCGCCACATCGTCAGTCGCCGTGCCGGCGCCGGTTATCGTCTCGCTCGCAAGGCGCGTTGGGGCGATTGGGTGGACATGACCAATGCCGAAACGCCGGTCTCGCGGCCGGGTGCCGGCGAGCGCTGATACCCGGAGACCAGCGCCGCCCAACCTTCATGGAACGCGGCGTTTAGTGGACGCTGACCGGCTGCAGATCGTGCTGACGGACCGCCGCGAAGGCGACATCGCGGTCCGCGATGACGGCCATCTGGGTTCCGTCCGCCGCGTGGATCGCGTATCCCACCTCGTCATTGACGACGATCGGTTTGATGAACGCCAAGTCCTGCATGCCGAGGGCCGCGAAGTCCTTGGGCGAAATGTGCCGTAGCTCTTCTACCTGGTTCATAACCGTATCTTTCCATAACTGGCTGGTGGGCGCCATCCCTGCAAAATCGAGGGGCCTGGCGGATCTCAGCCTGCGAAATGCTCGAGGGGCGGCTTCAAGCCCGCCTACAAACCCCGCCGTTAAGCCGATGCCGTCTCGACAGATCGGTCCGGCGCGATATCGATGGATTGGGGTTCACGCCGGCCCGTGCCGTTTGGCTTGGCGCCGTTCGATTTGATCTCGACCTTGCGAATCTTCGGTTGGACCAGCGGTCGGACCAAATCCACATGCAGCAATCCGTTATCCAGGGACGCACCCGTGACCTCGATACCCTCGGCAAGCACGAAGGAACGGTGAAACTGCCGTGCCGCGATGCCGCGGTGGAGGTAGATGCGATCCTGATCGTCGGTTTGCTTGCCGCGGATGACCAGCTGGTTATCCTCGATCTGCACCGTCAGATCATCCATACGAAAGCCCGCTACCGCGAGGGTGATGCGCAGACGATCGTCGCCCATCTGTTCGATATTGTAGGGCGGATACCCGTCCGCCGAGGTTTTCGACACCCGGTCGAGCGCCCGTTCGAAATGATCGAAGCCGAGCAACAGCGGGGAGTTGAAGAGCGATAGACGATTCATACCGGTAAAGCCTCCTCCTCAGCAGAGCGAGCAGACGATGCGGGCCCATTCTCGGCACCCACCCCGATGACGACCATCGCCACCGGATACTAGATCAGGTAGGTAATCAGCGGCCCGGGATCAAGAGGGCGTGTCATCAACCGTGCCCGATCCCCCAACCGTTTCAGCGGACTGTTTCAGCGGGCTTGCGAATCGCCGAGGGAAAATGGGATACGGGACGCTTTCCGACAAACCGTCGAACCGGCCGGCATCCCTTTACCCAGCGAAAGACTGCACCATGACGGACAAGCGCATCGCCCTGATTATCGGGTCGTTCCATCGTGAAGCCGGGGAGATCATGGTGGCCGCGGCGCGCGAGACCGCCGTGGCGCATGGCATGCAAATCCTGGCCGAGGTTTGGGTCCCCGGCTCCTATGAAAAGCCGCTGGCCCTGAAGAAGTTGCTGCGCCGCGCCGACATCGACGGCGTCGCCGTGCTGGGCATTATAGAACGGGGCGAAACCGCCCATGGCCACGTCATGGGTCAGACGGTCAGCGACGCGATCGTCCAATTGCAACTCGAATTCATGAAGCCGGTCGGGATCGGCATCCTCGGCCCCGACATCCTGCCGAGTCAGATCCCGTCGCGGTTGAAGCCCTATGCGACGGCGGCGGTGAAGGCGATCGACGTCATGCTGAATTTGCCCGCCTGAAAGGCCGTTCGCTAAGCCGCTCGGCGCGCGACCGCGTCCTCCGTACGCCGATCGCGTCGAATACCAGCATCAGGATCGCGGCCACCAACAGATTGGCGGCCAGCGCGTAGAGGGCGGGGCGAGAACCGCGCCGCTGGGCGAGTCCGGCAGGAAGACGGCGTTGCGCTTGATGACCCGCCCGCTTGACGAGGAGCTGAGGATGCTGGTGATGGCGTGTGGGTACATGGATGGATGCGGCCAATGCCGAACCGAGCGCCAGTGACGCGTAGCTGAGATCAGGCCGGTTGCGCGGGTGGGATTTCGGCACGCGGCAGATAGAGCTTCACGGCTGTCCCGTGACCGGGCGTGCTGACGATCTTGATGTGGCCATTGGATTGCTTGACGAAGCCGAACACCTGGCTGAGCCCCAGGCCGCTGCCCTCTCCGTCGCGCTTGGTGGTGAAGAAGGGTTCGAAGACGTGATCGAGGATATCGGCCGGGATGCCGGTACCGGTATCGGTCACCGTCAAAAGGACGTAGGGGCCGGCCTTGACGTCGGCATTGCGCTCGACATAGGCGTCGTCGAGCGTGGCATTGCTCACGTCGACGGTCAATTTGCCACCATCCGGCATGGCGTCACGGGCATTCAGCGCCATATTGAGGATCGCATTCGCGATCTGATTCGGATCGACCAGCGTTTGCCACAGCCCGTCCGCCCTGATCGTCTTCAGCTCGATGGTTCCACCCAGGGTACGGCCCAATATCTCGTCGATCTCGGTCAACAACTCGCCGAGATCGATGCTGCGGGGCTCGAGCGGCTGGCGCCGGGCGAAGGCCAGCAACTGGCTAATCAGTTTGGCGCCGCGTTCCGCGCCGGCGAGCGCCGCGGCGATCCGCGCCCGTGCCGCCGCGTCCAGATCACTCCGGCTTTCCAACATCGACAGGTTGCCCATGACGACGGTCAGGAGATTGTTGAAGTCATGGGCGATGCCGCCGGTGAGTTGCCCCAGCGTGTCCATCTTTGCCGACTGCCGGGCTATGGTTTCCGCCTGTCGCTGCTGCGACACGTCGATCGACGTGGTGACGAACCCGCCTCCGGGCGTCGGGTTCACGTAGATCTCGATGATCCTTCCGTCGGTGCTGCGGCGCTCGACCAGCACCGGGCCGCCGGCACGCCGGCTATCCGCCTCGATCGCCGGCAGATCGGCGAATACCGCATGCGGCGTGCCCTCCACGGTGGTGATCGAGGCGAGCGGCGTCTTCAGGGTGCCGATCGCTTCGGGAAAGCTGCCGATCGTCAGGAAGCGCTGGTTGACAGCCACCAATTCGCCGCTCGCGTCGAAGGCGCCGACGCCCTCGCGCACGCTGTCGAGCGTCGCTTGCAGCAGGGCCGCTTGGCGCGCACGGCTGGCTTCCGCCCGCTCGCTGCGCCGAATCGCGAACATGGTTAGCAAGGCCGCGGTAGCGATCGCCACGATCGACAACACGCTACCGAGTAACGTCGGAATGCGTGCGCGTCGCTCGGCCGCTGCGAGCGCGCCGAGGCCGGCCTTGACCCGTTCGCCCGCCTTGGCGACGAGCTGACCGGTCGAAGCCTGGATCCGCGCCATCACCGTCTCGCCGGGGTGGTCGAACAGCGCCGCCGCCGCGGCGAAGCCCGACGTTCGGCGGGAGTCCATGATCAGGCGCATCTGATCGAATTCCGTCCTCAACGCCTGGTCGAGGTCATCCAGCGCCGCGCGCTCTTTCGGCAGGCTGATGCGCTGCCGCAGCCGCGCCAGCTGCTCCGGCACTTGTTTCTCGGCGGCGGAGAACTGGTTGAGATAACGCGTGTCGCCGGTGATGACGAAGCCGCGCTGGTCGGCTTCCGCATCCTGCATCGTTGCCAATACGGCGCGCGCCGCGGTCACGGTCTCGTAGTCGCCCGTAACCAGCGCTTGCCCATGTTGGAGGATGGGGTCCTCGCCATAGACCAGATAGATCGCCAGCCCCAGCAGGAACACGCAGGGCACGAGGCCAATCACCAGGGCGGACCGTGTAAGCAAAGGTACCCGGCTCATCGGCGACTCTCAATGTTGCCGCTATACATAGTTTTCCGTCGGCGCGGCGGTTGCACGGGGTCATCGCACGTCGATAGAACGGCGGCGGCAGGCCATCGGTTGCACGGTATCTGTGGGTCGGTTGGCTGATGAACGATCGGAGACGCGCTGCGAAACCGATGGCTCGGTTCATCTGTCGCCACCTTAAGATCGTGTGTAAACCTGTTTCGCGACGAGGGGAAATGCTGGATGGACAATGCTGTGGCGGCAAGGCAAGGGGCTTCGGTCATCGTGATCGGTGCCGGGATCGTCGGCATGGCGGCGGCGAGCTATCTGCGGCGCGATGGCCAGGCAGTGGTGGTGATCGATCCCGGTGCGCCGGGCGAGGGGGCCTCCCTCGGCAATGCCGGGTGCCTCAACGGCGCCTCGGTGGTGCCGATGTCGATGCCGGGCATGCTGTCGCAAGTGCCGCGCTGGCTGCTCGATCCGATGGGGCCGCTGTCAATCCGTCCGGGCTATGTTCTGCAGATCCTGCCCTGGCTCGCCCGGTTCGTGCGCGCGGGCCAGCCCGAACGGGTAGCGGCCCAGGCGCGCGCGCTGCGCAGCCTGTTGGCGCCGTCCATCGAAAGCTATCTGCCGCTGGTCAAGGATGCGGGCGCCAGCGACCTCATCCATCGGGTCGGCCATCTCTTCGCCTATCGCAGCGATGCGAGCTTTGCCAAGGACGAAACAGCGATGCGGCTGCGCCGGGATAACGGCATCGTCATCGACGAACTCTCGGCCGACGAACTGCGACAGTTGGAGCCGGCGCTGTCGCCCGATTATGTGCGCGGCCGGCTGATCGGCGAGAACGGTCATTGCGGCGACCCGCTGCGTCTCGTCCGCAGCCTGGCGGAGGCGTTGACGCGGCAGGGCGGCCGGGTGCTGCGCGAGCGGGTCACCGATGTCGTGATCGAGGATGGGCGGCTGGTCGGTGTCAGGACCGAGGCGGGAGTGCATCGCGCCGATCGCATCGTGCTTGCCGCCGGCGCCTGGTCCAAGACACTGGCCCGGCGCCTGGGCGACCGGGTGCCGCTCGACACCGAACGGGGCTATCACGTCATGCTGCGGATGCCGGCGGTGATGCCGCGCATCCCGACCCTGTCGTTCGAGGACAAGTTCGTGGCGACACCGATGGAGGGTGGGCTGCGCTTCGCCGGTACCGTCGAGTTCGGTGGCTTGTCGGCACCGCCGGATTGGCGCCGGGCGCGCAGTCTCCTGGCGCAGGGGCGACGGATGTATCCCGGCCTGGGCGAGGTGTCCGACGATCAGATGTCGCTGTGGATGGGCTTCCGCCCCAGCATGCCGGATTCGCTGCCGGTGATCGGCCCGTCGACGCGCTTTCCCAACGCCTTCTATGCCTTCGGCCATGGCCATGTCGGGCTCGCAGGCGGCTCGATGACCGGCCGGGTCATCGCCGATCTGGTCGCCGGCCGGCCGCCGTCGATCGACATCGCGCCATTCCGGCCTGATCGGTTCTAACCAGGCGTGCCGTAGCTGCCGATGAAGCTGTGGAAGCGGCCGAGGAATGCCTGGGTGCGCGGGTTTTGCGGGTGCTCCAGGACTTCCGCGGGCGGGCCGCTCTCGACGATGATACCGTCGCTCATGAACACCACATTGCTGGCGACCTCATGGGCGAAGGCGATTTCATGGGTCACCAGAACCATGGTCATGCCCTCTTCGGCGAGTTGCTTCACGACATCGAGCACCTCGCCGACCAATTCCGGGTCGAGGGCGGAGGTCACTTCGTCGAACAGCACGACCTCAGGCGCCATGGCCAGCGCCCGGGCGATCGCGACGCGCTGCCGCTGGCCACCCGACAAATGCTGCGGATAGGCCTGAGCCTTTTCGGCCAGCCCGACCTTGGACAGCAGCGCCATCGCGATCTCGTTGGCCTCCGCCCGCCGCATGCGCTTCACGATCACCGGCCCGGCGGTGACGTTGCCCAGCACCGTCATGTGCGGGAACAGGTTGAAGTGCTGGAACACCATCCCGGTCCGGGTGCGGAATGCCGCCAGCTCGCGATCGCTCGGCAGACGGCTGCGCTTGCCGCCGAATTCGATCGATTGCCGGCCGACCCGGACCCGGCCGTGGCTCGGTTCCTCCAGCAAGTTGATGCAGCGCAGCAGGGTCGATTTGCCCGATCCGCTAGGACCGATAATCGCCGTCACCGAGCGGCGCGGCACCGTCATCGAGATGCCTTTCAGCACGTGATGGGGCCCGAACGACTTCTGCAGATCGGTGATCTCGATCATCGCGTCGGTCGGCATCGCCTCGGCCGGCATGGCGTCCGTTGGCATCGAGCCGGGGGGGACGGCATCCATTGCGCGGGGGTGGGTCATCAATCGGCCCTGGCCAAGCCGCGTTCGACCGCCTGGGCCGCGAGCGTCATGGGGAACAGCACCAGGAAATAGATGATCGCCACCATGGTGTAGACCTCCAATGGGCGGTATGTCGCTGCGGTGATGATCGAGCCCTGGTAGAGCAGGTCGGCCACCGCGATGGTCGAGACCAGCGAGGTGTTCTTTAGCTGGATGATCGACTGGTTCATGAAGGGCGGGATCATCCGCTTGAAGGCCTGCGGCAGGATGACGTTACGCATAACCTGGCCGCGCCGCATGCCGATCGCGCGCGCCGCGTCCCATTGACCCCGATCGATTGAATTGACGCCTCCACGGATGATCTCCGCATAGAACGCCCCGGTATAGAGCGACAGCACCAGGCCGGCCGCGACATGGGCGGGGATGTCCACACCGATCACCACCGGCAGCGCGTAATAGAACCAGACGATCTGGACCAGCAGCGGCGTGCAGCGGAACGCCTCGATATAGGCGATCACCGGAGCGTTCACCCACCAGCTGCGCGACAGGCGCAGCAGCCCTGTCGCCAAGCCGATGATCAGGCCGAAGAGGATCGTGCCGATGGTATAGGCGATCGTGTAGCCGAGCCCCGTGAGGATCAGCCACCGATAGCCCCATAGGAACGAGAAGTCCCATTGATAACCCAAGATGCGGTCCCGCCCGTTACGCTAGAACTGTGCTGCCCCAGAACTGTGCTGTGCCCTAGAACTGCACTTCGGCTGGGACGTCCTCGGGCATCACGCCATTCAGCGCCAGGCCGCCGATCATCCATTCCCGGATCTGGCCGATCCCTCGGTTGTAATCCACCCAATTGTCCAGGAAGTCCCGCCACCGCTTATCCGGCTCCTGCCGTACGCCCATCCCGCTCGGTAGTTGAACCAGTGGGTTGGACAGGATGACGTAGGCGCCGAGGTTCGGGTTCTTCTTGACGGCGGTCAGCCCCAGGATAGCCGCCAGGATGACGCAGTCCACCTTGCCGGATTGCAGCGCCAGAATGCAGTCGTCGCGCATCTTGTAGCCGGTGATGGTCGCCTTCGGCGCGAAGCGCCGGGCCGCGATCTCATGCGCCGAGCCGATATCGACGGCGACGCGCACCTCCGGCTTGTTGAGGTCCGACCAGGTCTTCGCGGTGAAGCCTTTGCTGCCGACCATGCCGAAGCCATGCAGGAACACGGGATGGGTGAAGCCGATGACCAGCGCGCGCTTCGGCGTCGGATTGAGCGCGAAGGCCAAGTCGATCTTGCCGGACTGCAGGTCCAGCACCGAATTGCCATAGGTCGATTCGGTGTATTCCAGCGTGGCGTCCAAATTCGCCGCGATGTCCTTCGCCATCTCGACCGCCATGCCGGTCCAGACACCGGTGGTGATGTCTTTGTTGAAATACGGCGATTCGCCGGGCAGGGCGGCGATGCGCAGGACCTTGGTGCGCGAGACCCGATCCATCGTCGACTCGGTCGGCTGATTCTGCGCCGATGCCGGGGTCGCGATCAGGGCCTGGCTGGCCACCAGGGGGGGCGCCAGGGCGGCCGCTATCATGGCGCCCTTGGCAATCTCACGTCGTGACAGCATGTACTCGGTCTCCCGCAAGTGGTTTCTTAAAGCGTCAGCCCGCCATCCACATGGATGACCTGGCCGGTGATATAGCCGCCCTCCGGACGCAGCAGAAACGCGATGAGCGCCGCGACATCGTCCGGTTGGCCGAGTCTGCCCAGGGGGATGAGCCCGACCGCCCGGCGCCACCCCGCCTCGTCCAACGCCGCGTGGCTGTCGGCATCCTTCGCGACATAGCCGGGGGCCACGCAATTCACGGTGACGCCATCCGGCGCCAGCTGCGCCGCCAGCGATCTCGCCAACCCTTCGAGCCCGGCCTTCGCCGCGGCCGAGGCCGGAAAGACGTCGCCGTCCAAACGAAACACATGCGCCACGAACGAGCTGACCGCGACGATGCGCCCGGCCTCCGACTGGATCAGCAAGGACCGTGCCGCGGTGGCGAGGCCGAACAAGCCGCGCAGGATCACCGACGTCGATCGATCGAAGCCGGCCTCGTCCAAGACGCCGATCGGCCGGCGATCGGCGAAGCCGGCATTGGCGACGACGCCATCCAGCCGGCCGAAATGCCGCTCCGCCTCGGCCACCAAATGCCGCGCGGTCGTGGGTTCGGCGAGGTCGCCCAGCGCCACTTCACATAACGCACCTCGTTGGCGGCATGCCTCGGCGACCGCCTCCGCGCGGTCGCGCCGGCTGCCGGTATGGATCAGCAGGGCGATGTCGGGACCGGCCAGCCGGCGGCACACGGCCGCCCCGATGCCGCTGCCGGCCCCGGTTACCAGGATTGTCCGCCGGTCGGGGGCACTCACCATAATCGCTCAGACTCCGGCCAGCGCTGCGTCGACCGCCTCGCCCAGCCGGTCGACGATATCCGCGAGCTGCGCCTTGTCGACGATATACGGCGGGGCCACGATCACATGGTCGCCGCGCGTGCCATCGGCGGTGCCGATGGAGGGATAGACCGCCAGACCGCGATCCAGGGCGGCGTTCTTGACCCGCTCGTTGATCTTGAGGGCCGGATCGAACGGCTCCTTGGACGCTCGATCGACGACGAATTCCAGGGCACGAAACAACCCACGGCCGCGCACGTCGCCGACATGGCGGTGATTGCCGAACCGCTCGGTCAGCAGCGCCTCCAGATGCGTGCCCATGGCCGCGACATTCTCGACCAACGCCTCCTCCCGCAGGATGCGCTGGACTTCCAAGGCGGCGGCGCAGGCAACGGGATGCGCCTGATAGGTCTGGCCATGCATGAAGCCGCCAGAGCCGGCGCGGAGCGCCGAGATCACGCGGCCGCCGATCAGGATGCCGCCGATCGGCTGATAGCCCCCGCCCAACCCCTTGGCGACCGCCTGGATGTCGGGGACGATTCCCTCCTGCTCCCAAGCATGCAGGGTGCCGGTCCGGCCCATGCCGCACATGACCTCATCCAGGATCAGCAAGGCGCCATGCCGGTCGCACACCGCGCGCATCGCCGGGAAATATCCCGGCAGCGCCGTGACACAGCCGGTCGCGGCCCCGACCACCGGCTCGGCGCAGAACGCGGCGACGGTATGTGGACCCAGCCGCTGGAATTCCGCTTCCAACTCGTCGGCGAGGCGCCGCACATAGGCGGCGTCGCTCTCTCCGGCATCCTGGTATCGGTAGGCGAAACACGGCGACACATGGCTGAACTGGGCGGATAGCATCGGCTCGTAGAATGCCCGCCGGGCGGCATGCCCGCCAACGCCCAGGGCGCCGAGGGTGGTGCCGTGATAGCCCTGCCGGCGCGCGATGAAACGGGTGCGGCTAGGTTGGCCGATTTCGATGAAGTATTGCCGCGCCAGCTTGATCGCGGCCTCCATCGCCTCCGATCCGGATGAGACGAAGAAGGCATGGGTGAGGCCGCCGGGCTCGTCCTCCAGCAGGATATCGGCGAGCGCTTCCGCCGGCTCCGAGGTGAAGAAGCCGGTATGGGCATAGGCGACGCGCCCGGCCTGCGCGGCGATCGCGTCGGCGACGCGCCGATTGCCATGGCCGATGCAAGCGACGGCCGCCCCGCCAGAGGCATCGATGATCGATCGGCCATCCGCCAGGCGCAGCAGGATGCCGTCACCGCCAACGACGGTATCCGGCGTCGCATGCAGACTACGATGAACGAGACGGCTCATGGATGGGATCTTTCCGCTATGGCAGTGCTGGGTGACGGCAAGCAATGCTAGTGCCGTGCCGAAGCGGATGAAACCAGGAAGTTCGCGTTTCGCGGCTCAGGTCATGGGGCACAGCACGCGCGCCGACCGGGCGCCTTGCGTCACCCATGCTGTCGGCCACCGCATCCGCGATAGCTGATTGGCTGGGCATCATCTGAAAAACGACTCGCCCGGTCTTTGCTTCGGCGGCGGTTTCATCGAGAATGCGCCGAACAAGGCTGCCCTGCGCATACCCCTGGCATTTCGCCCTGGGGCGTTCGGCGCCGGCGATCGGGGCGTGATGGTCGATACGGTGGAAGTGGCGGCGTATTATGACGATGTGCTGCGCGAGGCGACGATTCCCGAACTGCCCGGTCATTACCGGGGCAAGGTCCGCGAGAATTACGATCTGCCGGATGGTCGGCGCATTATCATCGCGACGGATCGGCTGAGTGCCTTCGACCGCATCCTGACGGCGATCCCGCTGAAGGGCCAGGTGCTGACCCAGATCGCCCGATTCTGGTTCGAGGCGACGCGCGACGTGGCCCCCAACCACATCCTCGAATACCCCGATCCGAACGTGGTGCTGTGCCGGCGGCTGACCATTATGCCGGTCGAGATCGTCGTGCGCGACTATCTGGCGGGCACCACCGGAACCTCGATCTGGTCGCTCTACAAGGCCGGTCAGCGCGAGATGTACGGCCATCGGTTCCCCGACGGCATGCACGAGAACCAGAAGCTCGATCGCACGATCCTCACGCCGACCACCAAGGCGTTCGACGACGGGCACGATGCGCCGCTGACCCCGGACGAGATCATCGGTGGCGGCTTGCTGACGGCGGCGCAATGGCAGACCGTTTCCGAGCTGGCGCTGGCGTTGTTCACGCGCGGCCGCGAGATGGCCCGAGAACGCGGCTTGCTGCTGGTCGACACCAAATACGAATTCGGCTTCGACGAGGCCGGCAACATCATCCTGGCCGACGAGATCCACACGCCGGACAGCAGCCGGTATTGGTTTCTCGAAAGCTTTGAGCGGCGCCGTGCCGCCGGCCAGCGGCCGGAGAGCTTCGATAAGGATTTCGTGCGCAGCTGGGTCACCGCGCGCTGCGACCCCTATAGCGATCCGATCCCCGAGATCCCGCGCGAGGTGGTCCTCGATGCAGCCGCCGTCTATATCGGTGCCTTCGAGCGCATCACCGGTCAGGCCTTCCCATTGCCGCCGGCCGGGGTTCCGGCGCTGGAGCGGATCCGCGCCAATCTGGCGCCGTATTTTCCTTAAGCTGGAGGCACCCTAGATGTTCGATTTCGCGGGACGGCGCGTCGTGGTCGCGGGCGGCAGCCGTGGCATCGGCCGGTCGATCGCGCTCGGCTTCGCCGCGTCCGGGGCGGCGGTATCGATCTGCGCACGGGGTGCCGAGGCGCTGGAAGCCGCACGCGGGGACCTCGCCCGGCATGGCGGGACCGCGCATGCGGCGCGCTGCGACCTTGCCGACGGCGCCGCGATCGAGGGCTATATCGCCGAGGCCGCGGCGGCGCTCGGGGGCATCGATATCTTGATCAACAACGCGTCCGGCTTCGGCGCCACCGACGACGAGGCCGGGTGGGAGGCCAGCGTGAACGTCGACTTGCTGGCCACCGTCCGCGCCTCACGCGCGGCATTGCCGCATCTGGAACGCGGCACCGGCGGCTCGATCGTCAACATCGCATCGATCTCCGCCTATCGGCCGTCGGTGCGCACCGCGCCCTATGCGGCGATCAAGGCCGCGGTGGTCCATTACACCACGTCCCAGGCGGCGGCACTGGCTCCCAAGGGCCTGCGGGTGAATTGCGTGGCGCCGGGATCGATCGAGTTTCCCGGCGGCAGTTGGGAGCAGCGCCGGACGACCGACCCGGTGCTCTACAACAATATCCTCGGCCGCATCCCGTTCGGTCGGCTGGGCAAGCCGGAGGAAGTGGCCGATGTCGTCCTGTTCCTGGCCTCGCCGCGCGCCGGCTGGGTAACCGGCCAGACGATCATCGTCGATGGCGGTCAATTGCTCGGCGGCTGATGTGACCTGCGATGTGTTGCCTTGACCGCGGGAGCACACCTCTCTAGCGTCCCTCTTCGATGGTTCCGCCGGTAACGGCGGATAAAAGGGAACACGGTGCGGCCCCTCGATAGGGGGGCCAATACCGGGGCTGCCCCCGCAACTGTGAACGGCGAGCCGAACGCCATGACGCCACTGGGAAGCCATCCGGCAACCGGGAAGGCGGCGTTCGGCACAGACCCGTAAGCCAGGAGACCTGCCATCACACGAAACGCCTTCCGCCGGGCGGGGTGCCCCGACGGACCGAGCAATCGGCATGGTGATGCGAGGCCTGGCTCACGCGCGTTCCGCCGTTCGGCCGCCTCGTCGTCCTAAGCCGTCTGCCTGGTTTCCGCACCCCTTTGCTGTCGACCCTTTCGGGTATCGCGGCGCATCGGGAGGGGGAATGTCGGAGCCACACGTCATCCATGTCTGCACGACCTGCAACCGCTCCGGCACCGTTGCTGAGCGGGATGGCACGCGTGCCGGCAGCCGGCTGTTCGACGATCTCAGCGGACGGTTCGCCTCCTGGGCCGGCCGCGACCAGTTCGAGCTGCGCGGTGTCGCCTGCATGAGCGCCTGCAATCGGGCCTGCACCATGGCGTTTTCGGCACCCGGCAAGCCGACCTATCTGTTCGGCGATCTCGATCCCCTGCCGGCCGCGGCGGACGCGCTGGACTGTGCGGCCCTGTATCTGACGACCCCCGATGGGACCCTGGCCCGTGGCGTCCGCCCCGAAGCTTTCCGTCGCGGCATCCTCGCCCGGATCCCGGCGCTTCTCCTCCTGCCCGTCGAGGGATAGGTGCCGAGATACTCTCCATCGTCATCACCGCGCCTGCCGGAGTAGCCGTTCATGACCTCATCGATCCCCACCAGCGCGCGCAAGATCCCAGCGACGATCGTCACCGGTTTTCTGGGCTCAGGCAAAACCACGTTGATCCGCCATCTGCTGTCGACCGCGAAGGGAAAGCGGCTGGCGCTGATCGTCAACGAGTTCGGCGATGTCGGCGTCGATGGCGACATCCTGCGCAGTTGCGGTATCGAGAGCTGTCCGGACGAGAACATCATCGAGTTGGCCAATGGGTGTCTGTGCTGCACCGTGGCGGATGATTTCATCCCGACCATCGAGGCCCTGCTGGCCCTGCCGATCCCCCCCGACCACATCGTCATCGAGACCTCGGGCCTGGCTTTGCCCAAGCCGCTGGTCAAGGCGTTCAACTGGCCGGCGATCCGCAATCGGGTCACGGTCGATGGCGTGGTCACGGTGATCGATGGCGCCGCCGTCGCCGCCGGCCGCTTCGCCGACGATCCAGCGGCGCTGGAGGCGCAGCGCCTGGCCGATACCTCGCTCGACCACGACAACCCGCTCGAGGAACTTTACGAGGATCAACTGGCCTGCGCCGACATCGTTGTGCTGAACAAGACCGACCTGCTCGATGCCGAGACCCTGCGATCGGTCCGCGACGGCGTGGCGCGCGGGCTCGATCCCGCGGTCAAGATCGTGCCGACGGCGCAGGGCCGGATCGACGCGGCGGTGCTGCTCGGCCTCGATGCGGCGGCGGAGGGCGATGTCGACAGCCGCTTCTCGCATCACGATGCTGAGGGCGAGCATGACCACGATGATTTCACCAGCTTCGTCGTCGCCTTCGACCGGCCGGTCGAGCTCGACGCCTTGCTCGATCGGCTGCGCTCGACCATCGCGGCCCACGACATCCTGCGGGTCAAGGGCTTCCTCGCGGTGGCGGGCCGGCCGATGCGGCTGTTGCTGCAAGGTGTGGGCAGTCAGGTGCAACACCATTACGACCGGCTCTGGTCGCCCGCCGAACGCGGTGGTGCAGCACTGGGCGGTCGGTTGGTCGTGATCGGCCGTGCCGGGCTCGACGCCGTCGCCATCACCGCCAGCCTGGTCGCCTAGCAGGCCGATGCATCAGCTCGCCGTCATACCGGGCAGCGTCGATGATGGCGCCGACGCCGTCGATCTCGGCCAGACGCCGGGCGAAGTGGTCGTGTTGTCGACGGCGGATAACGAGCTGACGCGGCTGGCGCTCGCCCGCCGCGGCTTCGGCGACGCATACCCGACGCTGCGCCTGGCCAATATCCTGCGGCTCGGCCACCCGATGTCGGTCGACCTCTATGTCGACGCGGTGGTGTCGCGCGCCAAGCTGGTCATTGTCCGGCTGTTGGGCGGCACCGGCTATTGGTCCTATGGGATGGAGCAGGTGGCGCTCGCCTGCCGGCGCCACGGCATCCTGCTGGCCGCCTTGCCCGGCTGCGATCGGCCGGATGCCGACCTCATGGAGCTGTCGACGCTGCCTGTCGCGAGCTGTGAGCGCCTGTGGCGTCTGGCGATCGAAGGCGGCGCCGATAACGCGCGCAGCCTGCTTGGCTATGCGGCGAGCCTTATCGGGCGGGAGATGGCCTGGCAGGAGCCGGTCCCGGTGCCCCATGCCGGCTTGTACTGGCCGGACATGCCGTCGCCGAGCCTCAGTGATCTCCAAACCTACTGGCGGCCCGACGCGCCGGTGGCGGCTCTGACCTTCTATCGCTCGTCGGTGCTGTCCGGCAATCTGGCGCCGGTCGATGCGCTGGTGGCGGCGCTGCGCGCGCGGGGCGTGAACCCGCTGCCGATCTTTGTGACCAGCCTCAAGGACCCCGCTTCGGCGGCACTGGTCCGCGACCTCTTGACCGAGACGGCACCCGGCGTGGTGCTGAACGCCACCGCTTTCGCCGCCTCGACGCCGGAGACCGGTACCGGCGAGGCCCGTTCCCCTTCGCCGCTCGAATGCTGTGGCCGACCCGTCCTGCAGGTGGTGTTCTCCCAGGCGAGCGAGGCGGCTTGGCGGGACAGCGCGCGGGGGCTTGGACCGGCCGATCTGGCGATGAACATGGCGGTGCCGGAACTCGACGGCAGGCTGCATGCCGGGGCGGTCTCGTTCAAGACGGAAATCGAATTCGACACGGCGACCGAGACCGGCATCGTCGTCTATCGGCCGGTGCCGGATCGCATCGATTTCGCCGCCGACCTGGCCGTCGCCTGGTGCCGTCTGGGCGGGACACCGGTGGCGGATCGGCGGGTCGCCATCGTGCTGGCCAACTACGCCGGTCGCAACGGCCGGGTCGGCAGCGCCGTCGGGCTGGACACGCCGGCGAGCCTCCAAGCGATCCTGACCGCGTTGCGCACGGTCGGCTACGCGGTGGCGGATGAGCCGGCGGATCTGCCGGCGCAGCTCGCGACCGGTATCGAGACCCTGACGCTCGACGCCTATCGGGATTTTCTGGCGAGCCTACCCGCCTCCGTCACAGCGGCCGTCACCGCCGCCTGGGGACCGCCCGAGGACGATCAGGCTTTCATGGACGGCGGCTTTCGGCTGACCATTCGACGGTTCGGCGGGATCGCTGTCGGGGTACAGCCGGCACGCGATCGAGGGGCCGATCTCAAGGCGCGCTACCATGATGCCGCCCTGCCGCCGCCCCATGAATACCTGGCCTTCTATGCCTGGCTACGGTGCGCCTTCGAGTGTCACGCGGTGGTCCATCTGGGCACCCACGGCACCCTCGAATGGCTGCCTGGCAAGGCCGTGGCATTGTCCGACGACTGTCTGCCGTCGGCCGTGCTGGGGCCGATGCCGCATCTCTACCCGTTCATCGTCAACGACCCGGGCGAGGGCGCGCAGGCCAAGCGGCGGGCGGCGGCCGTGCTGCTCGGCCATTTGCCGCCGCCGATGGTGCGGGCCGACAGCTATGGCCCGCTGCGCGCGCTGGAAACCCTGCTCGACGAATATTACCAGGCGAGCGGCCTTGATCCGCGGCGGCTCGCGACCCTGCGCGAGCAGATCTTCGAGTTGGCGCGATCGAGCGGCATCGATCGGGATTGCGGCATCGATCGGGACGGCGATCCGACGCCGGACGCCCTGGTCAAGCTCGACGCCTATCTCTGCGATTTGAAGGAGATGCAGATCCGCGATGGGCTGCATGTCTATGGCAGGGCGCCCGAGGCGGCGGAGGAGACGGCCCTGCTGGCCGCACTGGTGCGGGTGCCGCGTGGCCGGGGGGAGGGCGCGGAGGCCGCCCTGCCGCGCGCCCTGGCGGCGGATCTCGGGCTTGAGGGTTTCGATCCGTTGGCGGCGGCGACCGGTGCCGCGTGGCAAGGTTCGCGTCCGGCGGCTCTGGCGGCGATCGACAAGCAGCCATGGCGCAGCGATGGCGACACGGTGGAGCGGCTGGAACGGCTCGGCCTGGCGCTGATCGAGGGGAGTGTGGCCGCTGAAGCGTCGTGGACCCGGACCGCCGCCGTGCTGACGGCGCTGGAGGCCCGCTTGCGGCCGGCGCTGCGCGCCTGCGGCCGGCGCGAGATGGCGGCGCTGCTGGACGGTCTCGACGGCCGCTTCGTGTCGCCCGGCCCGTCAGGTGCGCCGACGCGCGGACGGGTCGATGTGCTGCCGACCGGGCGGAACTTCTATTCGCTGGATACGCGCAGCGTGCCGACGCCGGCGGCCTGGTTGCTGGGCTGGCGCACGGCCGGATTGGTGATCGAGCGGTATCTGCAGGATCACGGCGATTGGCCGCGGGCGCTCGCGGTCAATGCCTGGGGATCGTCCAATCTGCGGACCGGCGGCGACGATATCGCCCAGGCAATGGCGTTTCTCGGCGTTCGGCCGAGCTGGGATGCCGCCTCCTCGCGGGTCACCGGCTTCGAAATCCTGCCGGCGAGCGTGCTCGACCGGCCGCGCATCGACGTTACCTTGCGCATCTCCGGCTTCTTCCGCGACGCTTTTCCGGCGCAGATCGACCTGTTCGACAGTGCGACGCGCGCGGTCGCGGCCCTCGACGAACCGGACGACATCAATCCGCTGGCGGCGCGGGTGCGCGAGGACCGGGCGCGGTTGATGGCCGGCGGGATGGAGCGCGCGGCGGCGACGCGCCAGGCTGGTTTCCGGATATTCGGCAGTGCGCCGGGCGGCTACGGCACCGGTCTCGACGGTGTGCTCGACGGTGCCGCCTGGCAGGATCGCGGCGAACTCGGCCAGCGCTATCTGGATCACAGCGGCTTCGCCTATGGCGCCGGTGTCGAGGGCGAGGCGGCGCAGCCGCTGTTGGAACGCCGGCTGGCGGGGCTCGACGGGGTCGTGCAGGCGCAGGACAACCGCGAGCAGGATGTGCTCGACAGCGATGGTTATTGGCAGTTCCAGGGTGGCCTCGCCGCCGCCGTCGAACGCCTGTCCGGCACCCTGCCGCCAGTCTACCACGCCGATACCTCGCGCGCCGATCATCCGGCGGTGCGCAGCCTGGCCGAGGAGATCGGCCGGGTCGTGCGCGGCCGGGCGGTCAACCCGAAATGGCTCGCCGGCGTGATGCGCCACGGTTATCGCGGCGCCATGGAGATCGCGGAGACCGTCGATCTGCTGTTCGGCTATGCCGCCACCACCGACGCGGTCGCCGATCAGCATTTCGAGGCGGTCTACGACGCCTATGTGGGTGACGAGGCGGTCTGGTCGTTCCTACTCGGGGCCAATCGCGGAGCGGCGCGCGATGTGGCAGTCCGGCTAGGCGAGGCGCTGCGCCGCGGCTTGTGGCGGCCACGCTCGAATGCCGCCCCCGGTCGGCTCGATGCCTGCGTGGCGGAGGCGTCGTGATCGAGGTGCGCGGTTTCTGTCCCTCGATCCATCAGCCGATGCGCGAGCGGGACGGACTGCTGGTCCGTATCCAGCTGCCGACCGGAGAGATCACGACCGACCAGGCGCACCTCATCGCCGATGCGGCGGAGAGCATCGGCTGCGAGACGCTGGAACTTACCAACCGGGCCAATCTGCAACTGCGCGGGTTGGACGAGGCGGGGTCTGCGATCTTGCGCGATCGGTTGATCGAGGCCGGCCTCGCCCAGACCGACCCAGCGGCCGAGGCGGTGCGCGGTGTGCTGGTCAACCCGACCGCCGGGCTCGATCCCACCGAACTCCTCGATCTGCGGCCGCTGGCGCGGGCGCTCGATCGACTGCTGACGGATACGCCGGCGCTGCATCATTTGCCGGCGAAGCTGGGTTTCCGGCTCGATGGTGGCGGCCGGTTCGCGCTCGGCATGCGGCCGGCGGCGTTTGGTCTGGTTGCCGAATCAGATACCGTGCTGCGTCTATGGCTGGGTGAACAACCGACCGATCTGCTGTGCCGGCCGGGCGAGGCGGTCGCCATGGCGGCCCGCCTGTTGGAACGATATCTGGCGATCACCGAGACCGATGCGGTCCGTCGCCGGCCGGGTGCGGTAGCCGACGAACTGCTCGAGACCTTAAATCGTCATCCCCGCTTTCGCGGGGATGACGAAGGGAAGACATTGAGGCCCGGTTCCCACGTTCAACGGCCGATCTCGGAGACGGGTCTCCTCTATATCGCCGCGACCGTGCCTGCCGGGCGGCTCACGCCGGTCACGCTGCGGACTATCGGCGATATCGCGCAAAGCTTCGGCAGCGGAGTGGTGCGATTGTCGCCCTGGCGGCTGATCCTGCTGCCGGATATCCGCCCATCGGATGGGGCGGATGTCGCGGCCGGTTTGGCGCTTCACGGCCTCGCGACGCGCGCCGACGATCCCTGGGCCGGGCTGGTGCCTTGCGTCGGTCGCCGTGGCTGCGCGGCCTCGGCGACCGATACTTTGGCCGACGCGGCGGTGTTGGCCCGGCGTCTCGCGGGCCTATTGGACCACCCTTTGCACCTCGATATCAGCGGCTGCGCCAAGGGTTGCGCCCGGCGCGGCCCGGCCGACGCGGCGCTGATCGGCACGGAGAACGGAATGTATGAAATGAGGATCGGTGGCGACATCGTCGGCGAATTCCCGGCGGATGCGGCTGTCGACCAACTGGTTCGGCTGGCTCAGGACTTCGCCGCTGATCGCCCTATCGCGGAGAGTTTCGCGGGGTATTACCGGCGGATCGGGGCGATCCATGGCTGAGCCGGCATCCGCCTATATTCGCGATGGCGCCGAGATCTATCGGCGATCCTTCGCCATCATCCGGGCCGAGGCCGATCTGACCCGCTTCCCGGCCGATCTCTCGCCGATCGCGGTGCGGGTCATCCATGCCTGCGGCATGGTCGATATCGCGGGCGATCTCGCCTTCTCTAACGACCTCGCCGGTGCGGGGCGGGCGGCGCTGGAGGCCGGCGCGCCGATCCTGTGCGACTGCAAGATGGTGGCCGATGGTGTGACGCGCGCGCGGCTGCCGGCGGAGAATCGGGTGATCTGCACGCTCGACGATCCGCGAACCCGTGCCCTGGCAGAGGCCGCGGCGACCACCCGGTCGGCGGCGGCGCTCGATCTGTGGCTGCCGGATCTGGCGGGGGCGGTGGTCGCGATCGGCAACGCGCCGACCGCGCTGTTCCGGCTGCTCGACATGCTGGATGCCGGGGCGCCGCGTCCGGCGGCGATCCTGGGCTTTCCGGTCGGCTTCGTCGGGGCGGCGGAATCCAAATCGGCCTTGGCGGCAAACAGTCGGGGCGTCGCCTTTCTGACGATCCAGGGGCGTCGCGGCGGCAGCGCCATGGCGGCGGCGGCGGTCAACGCACTGGCGAGCGCCCGCGAATGAACAGGACGATATCCCTATGACGGCGGGCCGGCTCTATGGCATCGGCGTCGGCCCCGGCGATCCGGAGCTGATGACGCTGAAGGCGGCGCGGCTGATCGGCAGCTCAGCGGTCGTCGCGTATTTTGCCAAGCACGGCAACCACAGCATCGCCCGCGGCATCGCCGCCGAGCATCTGACGGCGGCGCATGTCGAACTGCCGCTGACCTATCCGCTGACCGTCGAGCAACCGGTCGGGCCGCTCGGCTATGAGGATCAGATCCAGCACTTCTACGATGATTGCGCCGATAGCCTGGCCGAGCATCTGGCGGCCGGCCGCGACGTCGCCGTGCTGTGCGAGGGCGATCCGTTCTTCTACGGCTCGTTCATGTATCTGTTCGGCCGGCTGTCCCGCCGGTTCGAGACCGAAGTGGTGCCCGGCGTCGCATCGGTCATGGCCTGCAGTGCCGCCTTGGGGGCACCGCTGACCTATCGCAATGATGTGCTGTCGATCATCCCCGGGACCCTGTCGGAAGCAGAGTTGCTGACCCGGTTGGGTGCGGCGGACGCGGCGGCGGTGATGAAGCTCGGCCGTAACTTCGCCAAGGTGCGCACGGCCCTGGTGACGCTGGGGCTCGCCGATCGCGCCCGGTATATCGAGCGGGCCAGCATGACCCAGCAGCGTGTCCTGCCGCTAAGCGAGGTCGACGCCGACGCCGTGCCCTATTTCGCCATGATCCTGGTGCCCAGCCGGCGGTCAGGAGCGCCGTGACCGCGGTAGCGCGCCCAGCCGGTTCCCTGACCATCGTCGGGTTGGGCCCCGGCGCTGCCGGCTGGCTGACCCCCGCGGCCCGGGCGGCCATCGCGGAGGCGTCCGATCTGGTCGGCTATACCCCCTATCTCGCCCAGATCCCGGATCACCCGCCCGGTCAGCGGCGGCACGCCTCGGACAACCGGGTCGAATTGGATCGTGCCGGGCATGCGCTCGACATGGCGGCCGAGGGGCGGTCGGTGGCGCTGATATCGGGCGGCGATCCCGGCATCTTCGCCATGGCCGCCGCCGCGTTCGAGGCGCTGGAACAGGCTCAGGCGAGCGGATCGACCGTTTGGGACGCCGTCGCGATCCGCGTGGAGCCCGGCATTTCGGCGATGCAGGCCGCGGCGGCACGGGTCGGCGCCCCGCTCGGCCATGATTTCTGCGTGATTTCGCTGTCGGACAATCTGAAGCCCTGGGCGATCGTCGCCCGCCGGCTGGAAGCGGTGGCGGCGGCGGATCTGGTGCTGGCGCTTTACAATCCGATCTCCCGCCAGCGGCCTTGGCAATTGGCGGAGGCGTTTCAGATCATGCGCGTCCATCGCGCGCCGACGACGCCGGTCGTGCTGGGCCGGGATGTCGGTCGTCCGGGGGAGGCCGTGCGGCTGACCGACCTTGCCGGGGTCGATCCCGCGGAGGTCGACATGCGCACGGTGGTCCTGATCGGCTCCTCGACGACCCGGCGCTGGGTCCGTGCCGATGGCAGCGA
>DATMGU010000080.1:0-49674 GCA_035555315.1 Allostellaceae bacterium | reverse complement strand
CCTCGAGGTATTCACCCTGACCCACCAACAGACCCTCGCTCAGCTTGACCGAACGGATGTGGCGCTGGATAGGGCATTGGCCCATTTCGCGGCCAAGAGTTCTCGATGAGCACCCTGAGCGACGCGCTCGGCGCGATCAAGGCGATCATTCTCATCGAAGAGCGGGTAAAAAGCCAAACAACCAAGCTGGAAAAGCTGTCCGAAGCCATGATCGATCTTGATCGGAGACTGGTTCGCGTCGAGACCACCCTGGATCTTGTGCTCCACCGAGGCCCCTCCCTCGACAACCCGCCGATGCTTCCCGAAACTTAATATTTATCAAAAGCGTAGGGCGGATGAGCGAAGCGGCACGCGCAGGATCAAGGCGCGCGCCCGTAGCCTGCTTCGCGCTGACTGCGTATCGCCAGGACAAAGACCGTATCCAGGTCGGGCACGAAGCGATAAAGCGCGATGTAGCCACGCGCATCCCGCCCGATCACCAGTTCACGCAGGCCGCCCTTGACGGGCCGGCCGATGAGCGGGCTGTGGGTCAGGATTTGGAGCGTTTGCACGATCTCGCCGATCCGCGCGGGCGCGTCCTCGACATCGAACCGGGTCAGGTGGCCCAAAAAGCGATCGAAGTCGTCAAGCACTTCCGGTGCGAGCTCGACGCGGGCCATACGGCCGATCAGCGCTCTGGCTTGCGCGCCGGCGGTTTAGGCGGATGCTCACCGCGCGATCGAGCCTCCAGCCAGGCTTTCGCGTCATCCCACGCGACGGTCTCCCCGGTCGCCAGGATAGTGCCCCAGCGCTCCTCGGCGATGCGATGGAACGCCTCGTCCAGTTCAACCTGCTCCACCGTCTGGGCGATAGCGTCGAGGATGAAGGCGTGAGCGCTCTTCCCGGCGCGCTGCGCCGCGGCGGCAACCCGCGCTTTCAGATCGTCCTCGATACGGATGGTCGTGGTCGTCGTCATGGAGCGCCCTCGTGGGAGGCCCGTTCTGTAGCACTTTTGTGCTACGCCAACAACCCCAGCCCCCGCGCCCGCAGCCGGGCCAAGCCCAGCACCGCGTCGATGAACGGCGTCGGGATGCCGACCCGTTGGCCGATCTCGCGGGTCGCGGTCAGCAGGGCGTCGATCTCGACCGGTTTGCGGTTCTCCAGATCCTGCAGCATCGAGGTCTTGAAGGCGCCGAGTTCGCGCGCCAAGGTCAAGCGGTCGTCGACCGATTGGTCGATGGGCAGGCCGATCGCCTCGCCGATCGCGGCGGTCTCCCGCATCATCCGGCGGCACAGATCGTAGGTCAGCGGATCATCGATGATCCGGTCCATCGTCGCCTCGGTGAGCAGGCTGATCGGGTTCAAGCTGAGATTGCCCCAGAGCTTGAACCAGACATCCTGCTGGATCTTGGCGCTGACCACGCTGTCGAAACCGGCGCGGGTGAGCCAGTCATGCAGCCGGTCGAGGCGCGGCGTCGGCCGGTTGTCCGCTTCGCCGATGATCAGCCGCAGGTTGGTCGCGTGGCGGATCAGCCCGGGCTCGACCACCGAACAAGCGAGATGCACGACGCAGCCGATCGCCCGCGCCACCGGTAGCGCACCGGCGATGACGCCGTCCGGATCGACCGCCTTCAGCCCCTGCCCGGCAAGCGGCCCCTCGCCATTGGCGAAGAACCACCAGGGCACGCCGTTCATCGCGGTGACCACCGCCGTTTCCGGCCCCAGCAGCGGCGCGATCGCGGGCGCGATCCCCGCCAGCGCCGGCGCCTTGACCGCGACGATCACATAATCCTGCGGCCCCAATTCGGCCGGATCGGCCACGGCCCGCACGTCTGCCTGCAGCGTTTCGCCATCGGTGATCAGGCGTAACCCCCGGGTCCGCAGCGCCGCCAGGGTGGCACCCCGTGCCACCACGCTGACCGGCACGCCAGCCCGCGCCAGCAACACGCCGATCATCCCGCCGATGGCGCCGGCGCCGTAGATGCAGACAGTCGGAGCTTTGGTCATGAGCGGGTCACCATGTGAAAGCGAAGAGGCGGGACAGTCGCACAATTGGGCTTCCGAAGCACGAGGGCGAGCGCGTGTTCTTTGCCGATCCCGTGACCCAGGAGCGGCATCGAGCGGATATTTGACTCCCCAGAATGTTCTTGATATGTTCGATATTCACAACCCTGGATAGGAGAAGGTCAGATGGGTGAGCCGTTGGTTGACGTATTCAGGCTAACCGACTCCCCGGATCGGAAGGGACTATGCTGCGATAAGATCGGCGTTGCCTGGGGCCCTCTGGCACTTCTCGACAAAAAAACCGACCACCGAATGGTCGATACTTTTACCGTTCGCGATCAAGGAGATCTCGAACGCATCATCGACACGGCCTTTGGCATAAAGGTTGATTTCTCCAGCCGCATTTCCACGCTGCGGCTGGTGGCAAAGTCGCTCAATGCTGGTGATATCGGGCATGCCCAGATGATGGCGCTTCATCTGAAGCTGCCGGAGTTGCCCGACGCAGCGACGTCGACGCGCCTTCAGATAGCCGAAAAATTGGTTAAGCTCGGCTTTGATATCAATCAGCCGCGCGACGAACATGGCCGCTGGACCGACGGGGGAAGCGCGGCAACAGACGGCGCGAAACTGGTACCCTTGCAGGCGATAATTGAGCCTTTCTTGCCTGAGATGATTATTCCATTTCCACCGGAAATATTTGTACGCCCGCTTCCACCCGAAATTGGTCCATTACCAATATTGCCGGACACGGTTGACAGACGCCGATCTCCGCCCAGCTCTGAGGCGCCAGAGGGCAGCGATCCGGATTGCCCTGCGCAATGGGAGGACGCCTATAAAAGATGCGATAAAATCAGGGAACAATGGAAAGCGGGCCATTCCACCCTGGGCAATTTAGGTAAAGATTATATGGAATGTCTTCGTACACATGTCAGCACGCGATGCGGCGGCTATTAGAAACACCATAGGCGGAGACCATAATGAGCGACATTGATTTTACATCCCTTGACTCAGCCTGGGACTTATCAAAGGAAGATCCGGACAAGGCTATGAATATTTGCAGAGAATTTATCATTAAATACCCCGAATCGCCGTATGGTTACAGTGAGAGACATCATCTACATCTCAAAAAAGGCGAACTCAGAGAAGCTTTGGCCGACTGCAACAGAGTCATACAACTGGGCCCTCATGAAAAAGGCGGCTTTTTTGCACGAGGTGAAGTACATCGGAAAATGGGTGACTATCAGAAGGCTATCGACGATTACGACCACGCCTTCGAATTGGATCACGAGGGATGGTATGGCTCGATGGGCTTGTTGTCTCGGCTTGATTGTCATGCGCGACTAGGAAATCGCGAGCAAGCCCTCGCCGACTGCGCTCGTCTGACAGATGATTTTTGGACGCCGGGAGTATTTGGCCTGCCAGCCGGCAATAGGGCGGACGTCACTGCGAAGGTACTGCAACTTCTGGACAGCGCCCCACGGAACGGCAAGCGGAGAACCTGACCGCCCCATCACCGCTCACCAAGCACGGCATGCAATCATGCGGCCGCCCGCCCATGAGGTTCACCTAGGCGCAACAAGCTCCCCGGGCACGGGAGCGGCTGGTGCTGCAGGCAGTCGAACTTCGCTGAACCTGATCCGCGAAAGATCTCCTTGGCCTTCGAGCAGCCCCGCATCGACCAAGGCCTGGAAGCGTGGGATAAGCACCATGGAGCTCATTTGGCCGCGCGCGTCACTCCGGTATAGCTCCATGGTATCGCCAACGATCCGAGCAGATTTGACCCATTTGTGTTTCGCGCAGGACAGCAGGTCCTGGTCGAAATACGAGAGCGGCGCAGAGATCATTTCCAGAGCAGCGAGGACGACCCGCAGCGGGGCGTTTTCCTCTCGAAGTTTCTGCCAAACACCGCGATAGGCCTCACGCTGTTCGGTGGCGAAATCCCGCGCTCGATCCAGAAGACCGAGTTCCACGATCTGAGAACCCGGAACGCAATCGAGGCCGGCCACGAGTCTCGGAGGACGTTGAGCACCATCCCAATCCCTGACGAGCGTCAGATCGGTGATGTCGACGAGGCGGCAGGGTGCCTCACCCAGTCGCCAGACGAACTCCAGGAAAGCTGCATATTCCCGGGTCGAGCGTCGCGACAACCACACGGTCCGGTCAGCGTCGCCGAGGAGAGCCGTCGCCCAAAACGCGCGTGCTTCCGAGCCGATCTCATCCCACTCCGTGGATGCGAATTCTTCGCGCACCCATCTCGCGCGCGTATCCTCGTCATAAGGATTGATCGGACCAAAACTCAGATCATCCGAGAGCGCGATGACCCGATCGTCGCGCCCGCTCTGCTTCAGCGCGTCCCGCAGCCGGTCCGCGGCGGATGGGTCGAACACGATATGCAGCGTGGAGGAAGCCATCTTAACGCCCCACCGGCCACCAATTCGGCGGGGCCAGTTCGAAGCCGGCGAAGTCGAAGGCCGGGGAGACCGTGCAGCCAACCAGGGTCCAGGCGCCCAGCGTCTCCGCCATCTGCCAGGCGTGGGGCGGTACGATGACCTGAGGCTGCTGGCTGGCGGCGAGGTCAGGGCCCAGATGGTAGGCCGTGGCGTCGTGGCCGTCGGGCGACAGGGTCAGCGCCAGCGGGGCGCCGGCATGCCAGTGCCAGATCTCGGTAGCATCGACCCGGTGCCAGGCCGATCGCTCCCCGGCCGCCAGCAGGTAATAGATCGCGGTGCCGGCGCCCCGCGTCCCATCGGCAGGGGCATCGCGCCAGGTCTCGCGATACCAGCCGCCCTCCGGATGCGGCTTGAGGTCGAGATGCCGGATGACCTCCGCCGCCGCTTCCCCCGCGATCACCCGCGCCGATCCTTAAGCGGCCGGCGGCCGGGTCGCCACCATGGAGGGCCGTTCGCCGAAACCCGCGTACCAGGCGGCGAGGGCCGGATGATGGGACCGCCACGCCATATCGGCGAAGCGGAAATCGACATACCCCAACAAGCAACCGATGGAGATCTCGCCGATCGTCGGCTCGGCGGCCAGGCTTTTCGCCTCCGCCTCAAAGGCGGCGAGCGTATTACGGATCTTCAGCAACTGCCCGTCGACCCAATCGGACCAGCGGAATTCCGCCGGCCGCAGGGTCAGTTCGTATCGGCTGAGCAGGCCGGCGTCGAGCCCGCCATCCGCCGCCGCTTGCCGGCGCAGCGCCGCCCAACGCGCCGGTCCGGCGGCCGGGAACAGCTTGCGGCCGCCATGCAGGCTGTCGAGGTATTCGGCGATCACCGGGGAATCGAACAGGTTGGTGCCGTCATCCAGCACCAGGGTCGGCACCTTGATCAGCGGGTTGTGCGACGCGACCTCGTCATTCGGCTTCACCGGCAGCACCGCGACGGGAACGGTTTCGATGCGGCTGACCAAGCCTGTTTCGTGGGCGACGACCATGCATTTGCGGACATAAGGCGAGGTCGGGGAATACAGCAGCTTCATGATGCGGGATGGCTCCGTTCCAGAGATGTCGATGCGATCGGGTGGGGTTGGGGGCGGCTCAAAACACGTCCTTGCGCCGGCGGATTTCGGTGAATACCTCAGCTGCCGGGCGGCCCGCCATGCCGATCGCCGCCTGCAATTCGGGCCTATCGGCGCGCAGGAACGGGTTGGTCGCAAGCTCGTCCGCCATCAGCGACGGCACGGTCCACCGCCCCGCGGCACGGGTCGCCTTGATGCCGACCACCCGGTCGGCCAAGGCGGCATTCTCCGGCTCGATGGTCACCGCGAAGCGCGCATTGGATTCGGTGTATTCATGCCCGCAATAGACCAGCGTCTCGGCCGGCAGGTGGCGCAGCTTGTCGAGCGACTGCCACATCTGCGGCCCGGTCCCCTCGAACACGCGGCCGCAGCCGAGCGCGAACAGGGAATCGCCGGAAAACAGCGCGTTGGACTCGGCGAAATAGAACGCGATATGGCCGCCGGTATGGCCCGGCACCTCGGTGATCGAGGCCACCGCCACGCCGACCGCGTAGGTGTCGCCCTCGCCCAGCGCCACATCGATGCCGGGTATCTTGGCGCTTTCGCCGGCCGGGCCGGCGACGGTGGCGCCGGTCGCCGCCTTCAGGGCGAGATTTCCGCCGGTATGGTCGCCATGGTAATGGGTGTTGAGGATATGGCCGAGCGTCCAGCCGGTCTTTTCCAGCTCGGCCAGGATCGGTGCCGCTTCCGCCGGATCGATCACGGCGGTGACGCCGGTGGCGGCATCATGCAGCAGGTAGCAGTAATTATCGGCGAGCACCGGAATCTGATGGATCGTCAGCGCGGCCATCGCGGTATCTCCCTCTTCATCGGGCCTGTTCAGCGGCCCACTTCATGGGCGGGGCGGCGCCACCATAGCGGTTCCCCTCCGTGGAGTGGAACCCCAGATAAGCGGCCAAGCCATACCCTTTTCGAAGTCATGCTAAGCTCCGCACCATGTACACCGACGTCGTCGATCTTCGCGATTTCTACGAAACCAGTCTCGGTCAGGTGGCACGCCGGATGATCCGGCGGCGCATCCGACAGATCTGGCCCAACACCAGCGGCATGCGCGTGCTGGGCCTGGGCTACTCGGCACCCTATCTGCGGCAGTTTCGCGACGAGGCGGAACGGGTTCTGGCCCTCATGCCGGCGGCGCAGGGCGTGTTGCATTGGCCGCGTGGCGAGGCGAATGTCGCGGCCCTGGTCGACGAGTCGGAGCTGCCGCTGCAAGATAGTTCGATCGACCTCGTGCTGCTGGTGCATGCGCTGGAATGCAGCGAGCAGGTACGGCCGATGCTGGAGGAATGCTGGCGCGTGCTGGCCGGCGGCGGCAGGCTGCTGGTGGTGGTGCCCAACCGGCGCGGCATCTGGGCGCGCTTCGACCGCACGCCCTTCGGCCATGGCCACCCCTATACGCCCAATCAGCTATCCCGCCTGCTACGCGACGCCGCCTTCACGCCGGTCGCTTCCGAAACCGCGCTCTACATGCCGCCGACCGGGTCGCGGATGATGCTGAGTTCCGCCGCCGCCTGGGAGAATGTCGGCGAACGCTGGTTCAACCGCTTCGCCGGCGTCGCGATGATCGAGGCCACCAAGCAGATCTACGCCAAGCAGAAACCGGCGCTGCGGCCGCGCGTCAAGCAGCTGGCCTATCGGCCGGCCCACCAGCCAATTTAAGCCAGCATTTTCCGGATAACCATGCGATTTCGTCGCCTTCGAATGAGATTCTGCTATACGAATCAGGGCGGCAGAACCCTGCTTCTCGGCCCCTATGGAGTGGGGTGAAAAACCGCGACCAACTCACCGGCGAGGGAACCCGTATGCATCGTTGCGCGACAATCTTGGCCGGACTAGCTCTAGCGGTGTTTCCGCTTTCCGTCGCTTTGGCAGCACCGATAGAAGACCCGCTAAAATTCTGCCAAGCCATGACAGATGCCGTTGCGAGCGGTGACGAGGGTCAAGTCTTCGCTGCTATCATGACCAATGAATCCGACGACAGCAGACAAAACAGCATCCAGAAGATTGCCCAACAGCTCGTTTCATTGGCACCTTCCTTCAATAAGGATGGCGGAGTGAAATTCAAAGATACGATAACTGTACATAAATTTGGCGAGTCATTCATGTTCGTATATTATTTTTATGTCATCGGAAAAACAGATGTTTTTATGAAGTGCCGGATCAAAAATATAGGTAGTGGCTGGAAATTAGAAAAGTTCGACATCAACACCGATTTCGATAAAATAATGCCGTCTAACCAACCATAAAAAGCAAAAAAATCTCCCGAAATATTAAGATATTCATCGCGATGAGATGATTTATATTAATAATATACCTTATAAAAAATTCGTATATTCTATCCGTTTTTCTTGTCGTCCTCGCCGCCGATCGGGCCTACTTAATTTTTGTCTTGCATCGGGGCGCTATGGCCTCAAGGCCGCCGGAGCAGAAACACGCCCTGTTCGGCCAGCAGATTGGCGAGCCTGCCCCGGGCGCCGAAGGGATAGCGCCGGCCGGCACTGTCCAGGATCAGGCTGCGATCGGTCGAGATACCCAGATCCCGCGCCAGTTCGAGAAAATCGCGGATCGTGCACAGATGGATGTTCGGGGTGTCCCACCAGACGTTCGACAGCAGGCTGGACCGGGGCATCCGGCCGCTGGCCAGCAGGCTGAGGCGGATCCGCCAATAGCCGAAATTGGGGAAGGACACGATCGCGCGCCGGCCGATACGCACAAGGCTTTCCAAGACCAGGCGGGGATTGTGCGTCGCCTGCAGCGTCTGGCTCAGCACGACATAGTCGAAGGCGCCGTCCGGATAGGCCTCCAGATCGTGATCGGCATCGCCCTGGATGACCGACAAGCCGGAGCGGACGCAGGCATTCACCCCCGCCTGGCTCAGTTCGATACCGCGGCCATCGACCGCCTTGGTCCGCGCCAGATGGGCCAGCAGCATGCCGTCGCCGCAGCCGATATCCAGCACGCGGCTCCGCGGTTCGATCATCTCGGCGATGACGGCGAGGTCGCGACGGATGTCCCCCGGCGCGGCATCCGCGACGCCCGCCGCCGCGTCGAATTGGATATCGGTCAGCGCGGTCATGGCGGAGCCGCCTTACCCAGGCCGGAGAGCCGTGCGCAGCCGTCCAGGAAACCGCGCAGGGTCTGAAAGAATTCCGGCTCGTCCAGCAGGAAGGCGTCGTGGCCCTTGTCGGTTTCGATCTCGACGAAGCTCACATCGGCCGCCACCGCGTTCAGCGCATGGACGATGGCACGGCTTTCGGAGGTGGGAAACAGCCAGTCGCTGGTGAACGAGATGACGCAATAACGCGTCCTGGTTCCCTTGAACGCGCCGGCCAGCTTACCGCCATGCTCCGCCGCCAGATCGAAATAATCCATCGCCCGGGTGATGTAGAGGTAGGAGTTCGCATCGAACCGGTCGACGAAGCTCTTGCCCTGGTGGCGCAGATAGCTTTCGACCTCGAAATCCGCCTCGAAGCCATAGCCCAGGCCGGTCGGGTTGCGCAGGTTGCGGCCGAATTTGCGATGCAGCGCCTGTTCCGACAGATAGGTGATGTGCGCCGCCATGCGCGCCACGGCGAGGCCGCGCTGCGGCCGGCGGCCCTGGCGGATATAGTCGCCGCCGCACCAATCCGGATCGGCCATGATCGCCTGGCGCCCGACCTCGTGGAACGCGATGTTCTGGGCGGAATGGCGGGCGGCCGTCGCGATCGGCACGGCGGCGAACACCCGCTCCGGATAGCGCGCCGCCCATTCCAGCACCTGCATGCCGCCCATCGAGCCGCCGATCACGCAGAACAGCCGGTCGATGCCCAGATGATCGATCAGCACCCGCTGGGCGCGCACCATGTCGCCGACGGTAATCAAGGGGAAATTGAGACCCCATGCCTCGCCGGTCGCGGGATTGGCGTCTTTGGGGCCGCTGGAACCAAGGCAGCCGCCCAGCACATTGGCGCAGATCAGGAAGTACCGGTCGGTGTCGAGCAGCTTGCCAGGCCCGGCGAGGCTCGACCACCAGCCGGGCTTGCCGGTGATCGGATGGGTCTCGGCAACATATTGATCGCCGGTCAGCGCATGGCAGACCAGCACCGCGTTGCTGCGATCCGCGTTGAGCCGGCCATAGGTGCGATAGGCGATCTGATACGGTGCCAGGGTGGCGCCGCTGTCAAGCGACAGGGGCTCGGTCACGCGCAGCACTTGATGGTCGGACGGGTCCGCGCCGGTTTGGCTAGCGGGGGCCTGGCTGGCAGGAGAATGAACGGCGGTGTTGGTCACTGACATATGGTCACATGGACAGCGGCGAAGCTTCCGCGAAAGGGATCCGGGCCGCTTCGATGCCGCCCGGGGCCGCTATCTCCGTGCCGCCGGGCCGGGCTGTCAATGTTTTGTTACGACCGACACCGCGTCGCGCGACAATATTGCCGTTGTTCCGGGACCCCAGCAGGAGCAACATGCCGGCGACCGTCACCGGTGGCCTCGGCACGAAATCGCCTGGTACCCCATTCGACGCCTCTTCAACACTTAGGTCTCGTCAGCTTTCCATGATCACGTCAGGCCCTTCGTTGGACGACCTGCGGCGGCAGATCGATGCCATCGACGATCAACTTCACGATCTGTTGATGCAGCGCACCGACCTCGTGAAGGAGGTCAGCCGGGCGAAGCAGCGGGAGAACACCGACATCGTTCGCCCCGGTCGCGAGGCCGCCATCCTGCGCCGTCTGCTGGGCCGCCACCGCGGGCCGTTCCCCCGGCTGGCGCTGGCGCGGATCTGGCGGGAGCTGATGACCGGGCAGGTCACCGTCCAGGGGCCGTTCGCCGTCGCCGTCTATACGCCGCCGGAATGGCCGGGCATCTGGGATCTGGCGCGCGATCATTACGGCGCGCATCCGCCGATGACCGCCTATCGCTCGATCGGCCAGGTCATCCGGGCGGTGACCGATCGGTCGGCGACCGTCGGCATCCTGCCGGTGCCGCGCGAAGGCGATGCCGATCCCTGGTGGCGTCACCTGCTATCGCGCGACAAGACCGCGCCGCGGATCATCGCGCGGCTGCCCTTCGCCGGGCGCGGCAATGCGCGGGCCGTCGACGGCGACGTGCTGGCGATCGCGGCGTCACTGCCGGAGGAGACCGGCGCCGACCACTCTTTCATCGTCATCGAGACCAAAAGCGGGATTAGCCGGACCAAGCTGATGGCCAGCCTGCAGCAGATCGACCTGGGTGTCGCCATGCTGGCCGGCTGGTCCGATGCGGGCGTCACCCTGACCTTGGCCGAGATCGACAGCTATGTCGCCGCCGACGACCCACGCCTGACGCAACTCGCGGCGGATCTGGGCGAACCCGCGGACCGGATCCTGGTGATCGGCGGCTATGCGATCCCGCTGACCGAGACCGAACAGACCGCGGACGCTTTGACGGTCCCCTGAGCGTATGGGATATGTCTAGCGTATGAGATATGTCTGTTCCGCTCGTTTATTTTACCCGATGAGGCTTCGCGTTGCCTAATTCCGCCATTAGTCCCGGCCCCGTTCCGCGGCCGGGCATCCTCGACATCGCCGTCTATGTCGGCGGCGAGGCCAAGATCGCCGGTGTCGACCGCGTCATTCGGCTTGCCTCCAACGAAGGGGCGCTGGGGCCGAGCCCGCGCGCCGTCGCGGCCTATGAGTCGCTGGCGGCCGATCTGCACCGCTATCCGGATGGCGGCTCGCACGCGCTGCGCATGGCGATCGCCCGGCATTTCGGGCTGGAGCCGGAGAACATCGTCTGCGGCAATGGGTCTGACGAGCTGATCGGCAACCTGGTGCGCGCCTATGTCGGGCCGGGCGACGAAGTGCTGTACAGCGAACATGGCTTCATGATGTATCCGATCGCCGCCAAGTCGGTCGGCGCCACGCCGGTCAAGGCACCGGAACGCAACCTCACGACCGATGTGGACGCGCTGCTGGCATCGATCAGCACGCGGACCCGGATGGTGTTCCTGGCCAATCCGAACAACCCGACCGGCACCTACCTGCCGGCCGAGGAGGTCGCGCGTCTGCACGCCGGATTGCCGTCGGACGTGCTGCTGGTGATCGATGCGGCCTATGCGGAATACGTCAACCGCAACGACTACGAACCGGGCATCGAGCTGGTGCGCAGCCACCCTAACGTGGTGATGACCCGGACCTTCTCGAAGATCTTCGCGCTGGGCGGCATGCGGGTCGGCTGGGCGTATTGCCCGCCGGCGGTCGCCGATGTGATGAACCGGTTGCGTGGCCCGTTCAACGTCAACGCGGCGGCGCAGGCGGCCGGTGTCGCGGCGCTGGAGGATGTCGGCTTCACCGACCGGTCCCGCGCCCATAACGATGTCTGGCTGCCCTGGACGACCAAGGCGCTGGAGGCGCTCGGCCTGACGGTGACGCCCAGCGTCGGCAATTTCATCCTGGTCCGCTTCAAGGACGAGCCGGATCGCTCCGCCGATGCGGCCTGGAACCACATGCAGTCGCGCGGCATCCTGACCCGCAAGATGGGCGGCTATGGCTTGCCGGATTGCCTGCGCATCACGATCGGCACGGAATCGGAGATGCGCGCGGTGGTCGCGGCCCTCGCGGAGCTGCTCGACCGCCGATGACCGATACTCCCTTCGAGCGGGTCGCGATCGTCGGCTTCGGCCTGATCGGGTCGTCGATGGCCCGTGCCTTGCGCCAGACCGGGCTCGCCCGCCGTATCATCGGTGCCGACAGCGACCCGGCGGTCCTGGGCACCGTGCGCGATCTGGATCTAGCCGACGAGACCACCGCGGATATGGCCGTCGCCGTGCGCGGCGCCGATCTGGTCGTCCTGGCGACGCCGATCGGCAGCTTTCGCGAGATCGGGGCGGCCATCGGCCCGCATCTGGCACCGGGGGCCATCGTCACCGATACGGGTTCCGTCAAGCAGGCCATCATCCGGGATCTGGCGCCGCATATTCCAGAGAGCGTGCATCTGGTCCCCGGACATCCGATCGCCGGCACCGAACATTCCGGCCCGGGCGCGGGCTTCGCGGAACTGTTCCACGGCCGGTGGTGCATCCTGACCCCGCTGCCCCAGACGGATCGGCCGTCGGTCGAGCGGATCGCCGCGATGTGGCGGCGCTTTGGCATGAGCCTCGTGGAGATGGACCCGGTACGCCACGACAAGGTCCTGGCGATCACGTCGCATCTGCCGCACCTGATCGCCTATACGATCGTCGGCACGGCCATCGACCTCGAAGACAGCCTGCAAAGCGAGGTCATCAAATTCTCCGCCGGCGGCTTTCGCGACTTCACCCGGATCGCGGCCTCCGACCCGATCATGTGGCGCGACATCTTCCTGAACAATCGGGAGGCGGTGCTGGAGATGCTGCAGCGCATGACCGAGGATCTGGTGGCGCTGCAGCGGGCGATCCGCTGGGGCGAGGGCGATAAGCTGCAGGATCTGTTCTCCCGCGCCCGAGCGGTCCGCCGCGGCGTGATCGACGCGCATCAGGACAAATAGCCGGGCAGCTCTTCCCGACCGCTACTTCCACGCGATCGGCGGCAGTTTCACAAGACGCGCCGGGCCGAGATAGATCTGGCTGTTCTGGACCCGGATCGGCGCTTTGAGCTCGCTTTCGCCCGAGGCATTCTTCTGGGCGATCAGCGCCAGCCCCATCCGGGCGAAATTCGCCTCGTTCTGGCGCAATTGCCCGGACGAAATCAGGGCGTCGAGCACCGAGGTATAGCCCCGGATGGTGGCGGTGAGGGCACCGATCGGCTGCAGGTTGCCGTCGACCGCCATGGTGCCTTCGGCCGCCGCGTCGAGCGGCCCCCATTTCAAGGCGGTCGAGCCGAGTTCGACGGTTCCTCCCGCATCGCGCCAGACGCCCAAGCTGGCGGCCAGCGGGCCAGAGGGAATAGCGCCCATCACCCGCCCCTGCAGGCCGAGATGATCGATCGTGACGCCGAGCGGTGTGACCGGTTGTGGCAAGACCGCCTTAGTGACGTCGAGGCTGAGGGTGATGGATGGTTCGGAATGGTCGGCCGGCGGACGGCGCGGCAGCACGACCGTGAGTTCGACGGTCGCGACCGAGACCGGGCCGCTGGCAAGCTGTCCATCCAGCCCGGCGAGCCACAGGGTGACCGCCGTGCCCCCGGTCGGCGCCGACGCACCGAGCGCCAGATCCGCCTTGGCGGTCGTGGTCCGTAGGTCGCGCAACGGTCCGGGAGCGCCGTCGGCCATCGCGATGGCGCCGCCCCGCGGCAGCTCGATGGCCCACTGCCGAAACGCCCAAGGCCGCGCCGTGCCGACCAGCAACGGCGCGGTGAGCGTCGCCCCCGGAAGCTGCGGCACGCCCGAGACGGCGACCTTGGGAAAGCTGATCCGCAACGAGAATGGAAAGCCGTCGGTCGTTGGCGCCTCGGTGGTGATCGTGACGCCGCCCGCCCGCTGTTGCTCGATCCAATTGGCGACATCGGTGTCGAGCATGCCGGCTGCCCATCGCCAATAAGCGGTATAGCCGGCGATCAGCGCCACCAAGACGATGGGGGCGATCACTATCGATGCCCGCGTTCGGCGCCCGCTGGGGGATGAGTATTCGATCATCGGCTACTTATAGGCATGGGTCCCAACGGCGTCGATGCGAAACCAGCAGTGCGGCGTTGCAACCCGAGCTCTTGCCGCCCAGGCCGCGACCGTTAGAATCGCATCCTCTGCAGGCTTCCCCGAGTTCTCGCGTTTTTATTGGAACGTTCGATGTCGTCAGCCTCGGGCAAGTGGGTGCCTGGCCTTTTCGTCCTGTTATGGTCGACCGGCTTCATCGGCGCCAAATTGGGCCTGCCTTTCGCCGAACCGATGACCTTTCTCGCCCTGCGCTTCGGCATGGTCGCGGTGGCCATGGCGCTGATCGCGTTGTTTTCCGGGGCAATCTGGCCGCGCGGATGGCGCATGATCGGGCATGTCGCGATCGTCGGCCTGCTGATGCAGACGATCTATCTCGGCGGCGTGTTCATCGGCATCGCCCATGGCGTGCCGGCAGGCCTGTCGGCGCTGATCGTCGGGTTGCAGCCGCTATTGACCGCGGCCCTGGCCGGGCTGGTCCTGGGCGAGCGGGTGCGCGGCGTACAATGGCTTGGGTTGGCGCTCGGCTGCGTCGGGGTGGCCTTGGTGGTCGGCGCCCCGCTGCTCGGTGCCGCCCCGCTCGATGCCCGGGAGGCCATGAGCGGCGAGCGGCTCCACGCCCTTGGCCTGACCTGTATCGCCCTGATAGGCATCACGCTCGGCACGCTGTATCAAAAGAAATTCTGCACTGGCGTCGATCTCAGAGCGGCGGTGGCGATTCAGAATCTGGCCGGGGCCGCCTCGCTGCTGCCCCTCGCCTTCGCCTTCGAGACCATGCACATCACCTGGAACACGGATTTCGTGATCGCGCTGACTTGGCTGTGTCTGGTGCTGTCGGTCGGTGCCGCGATGCTGCTGCTGTTGCTGGTCCGGCATGGGGCAGCGGCCAAGGTGGCGAGCCTGTTCTACCTGGTACCGCCGGTGACGACGCTGATCGCCTTTCTCATATTCGGCGAGACGCTCACCCCGCTGGCGGCGACCGGCATGGCATGTGCTGTGGCTGGGGTCGCGGTGGTCAATTTAAGCTAATGCAAACCAAATCGTCGCCATGATGAGTTGATGATCGACATGTCCGTTGCCCCGATGGAACCTTCGCCGCCACTGCCCGTGAAGCCGGATCCCGCCGACGCGCCATTCCCGCTGTCGGAGATCGGCCCGGAGATTGGCGGCGCCCTGGTGCCGGGCGAGCCGCTCTGGGTCTTCGCCTATGGCTCGCTGATGTGGAATCCGGATTTCGAGTATGACCGCAGCGTTTCGTCCCTGCTGCGCGGCTATCATCGGCGGTTCTGCGTCTATTCCCATCGGTATCGCGGCACGCCCGAGCGGCCCGGATTGGTGTTGGGCTTGGACCGGGGCGGCGCCTGCCGCGGCGTAGCCTTCCGCATTCCACCATCGGCGATATCGAGCGCGCTCGAAGAACTCTGGGAGCGCGAGATGCGCGGCGGCGTCTATACCGCCAAATCGCTCCCTGTCGAGACGGCCGACGGCCGTGTCCTGACGCTTGCCTTCGTCGCTCGGCATGACCATGTGAACTACGCCGGCCGCCTGACCGAACGCCAGACCGCGGAACTGATCCTCCAAGGTGTGGGCGGCCGTGGGCCATGCTGCGACTATCTCGCCAATACGGTCGACCATCTGACCAAGCTCGGCATCCAGAACAGCCCACTGCACGGTCTCGACCGCCTGGTCGCGGAACTGCGCCAGCTGCAATGCGAGCGGACGGATATCGATCTCGGGCTGTAGCGACATCGGGGCACTGTCTTAACGGGCCCCTGGCAGTTTCAGCGCGAGATCCGGCGCTCTCCGGCCTCCGCCGTGAACCGCCAAGCGCCGAGCATGCCGACGATAAGCACCGGAATGAAGGCGACGAAAACCCAGAAGCCCGCCGCCCGCGCGGCGGCGATGGAGATGCCATCGGCGAGGCCGGTGGCATTGGCCGCGATCCCGGTCGCCGCGGCGCCTACGGCATAGCCGATCCTTTGAACGGTTCCGGGGGCCGCCACCGCGAGAGCTTGCTCGCCTTCGTGGGAAAAGCTCACCATCCGACGCGCGATCGACGGCCAGCAAAGGCCAAACCCAAGACCTTGCGAGAGCCCGCAGACGACCATCCCCGCGAACGAGCCGGAGGGCACCGCGACCGCGAAGCCGGCGGTTCCCACCACGATGAACCCCGCGCCTGAACGGATCAAATTCTTGGCCGCCGAGAGCGGCGCGCCGGAGACCATCATGGTGGCGAGGCTCCAGGCAAGCCCTTCTCCGGCGAGGATGTATCCGGAGATCAGCGGAGCGGTGCCGAACATGATCTTCAGCAGCAACGGCCCATACGCCCAGAAGCCGGTCGTCGCCACGGACAGTGCGAACACCATCAGCAGCCCGGCCCCTACCGTGTGACGAACATCCAGCAGTTGGGTCGGCAGCAGCTTCGACGGGGACCGCCGGTCCAATCTGGCGGCGACATACAGCAGACCTATACCCGCCAGACACTCGATGACCGACCGGGCGCTCCACCCGGCCACACCGGCCTCGGCGATCAGCAGCGTCGCCGCCGAGAGAACGAGCAGGGGGCGTACCGGCCATGCCGAGCCGGATCCGACGCGGGGCGGTTGGGTCGGCAACAGCGCCGACGCTATCGCGACGAGAACGCCGGCCTGCAGGGCGAAAAACCAGAACGCCAGACGCCACGCGTCGAGGCTGGCGAACACGCCGCCGATCAAGGGACCCAACAGCGAGCCCGCTCCCCAGATGACCGCGACGATGCCGAACAACCGCCCCCATAAATGCTCGGCGAACGATTGTTGGACCGCCACATAGCTGAGCGAGATCAGCATGCCGCCGCCGATCCCCTGAACGAAGCGGGCGCCCAACAGGATCGGCATGGTCGGGGCAAGGGCCGCGATCACACAGCCAGCGCCATAGAGCAGCGCCGCGATCGTCAGGACACGCTTCACGCCGATGCGCCGACACAGCATCGCCGTCGCGGCACCCGAGATGACTGCCCCGATCTGATAGAGGGAGATCGTCCAGCCGACATAGGCGATGCCACCGATCTCATCGACGATCGCCGGCACGATGGTCGCGGTGACGAGCGAATCCGCAGCGTGCAACCATACACCGATGCACAGGACGACGAAGCGGCCCAACGCCCCCGACATCCAGAGGTCTCGCCACGTACCGCTGCGATCGATCGTTGCCATGCAACTCCCCGGTTTACGAAAGGCCCCGTTTACGAAAGGCCCCGTTTACGAAAGACCCCGTTTACGAAAGACGAGGACCATCGCTACACCCTCAATCTGGGTTGAGGTCAAGGGGGTGGCGCTGACGTCGAGGCACCGATTGCCCGACGTCGCTCGAACGACCATGGTATCGCAAGACGGAGGGAGGAAGCATGCAGACATTGCTGACGATGGCGGGGCAGCTCGGCGAGCGTCTGCGCTCGCGGGGCGAGACCGTGGCGGTCGTGGAGACATCCGCCGGTGGCCTGATCGCCGCGGCGCTGCTGGCCCAGCCCGGTGCATCCGCCTTCTTTCTGGGCGGCGCCGTCGTCTATACCCGACAAGCGCGGGAGGCACTGCTCGGCATAACCCCGGTGGAGATGGAGGGCATCCGTTCCGCCAGTGAACCCTATGCCCTGCTGCTTGCCCGGCGCCTGCGCCAGCGCCTGGGCACCACCTGGGGGCTGGCGGAAACCGGGGCGGCGGGACCGTCGGGCAACAGCTATGGTGATGCGCCGGGACATAGCTGCTTCGCCGTGTCGGGGCCTATCGAGGTGGTCCGGACGATCGAGACCGGCTCGGACGATCGGTGGGAGAATATGCGGGTTTTCGCATCGACGGCGCTGGTGCTGCTGAGCGAAAGGCTATAAGCGCCGTTCTTTGAGTGTTTGGCCACTACCCGAAGGTGACTTTTCGCTCCGCATCAGGCTGCTGCTTGGTCGACCGCCTTGCGCACGATCGGGGCGACCGCCGTGCCGAGAAGCTCGATCGACCGCTTCATAGTCCCATGCTCCAGGGAGGCCGAACTCATCTGGAAGGTGATGCGCGAGACCCCGCCAAGGACCTTGTTCGCGTCGAGCATCTTGGCCGCGACGGTCTCGGGGTCGCCGATAAGGAAGGCGCCGGAAGGCCCGCACATCGCCTCGAACTGCTGGCGTGTCGCGGGCGGCCAGCCGCGTTCGCGGCCGATCTCGGTGAACATATAGGCCCAGCCTGGAAAGAAGGCGTCCTTCGCCTGGTCGGAGGTCTCTCCGACGAAGCCGATCGCGTGGACGCCGACGCGGAGTTGCTCGGGCGGATGGCCGGCGCGGCGGCCGGCCTCTCGGTAGAGATCGACCAGCGGGCGGAAGCGCCGAAACTCGCCGCCAATGATGGCAACCATGAGCGGCAGGCCGAGCGTGCCGGCCCTGGCGAAGGACTGGGGCGTGCCGCCGACGCCGAGCCAGACCGGCAGCCGTTCCTGGTGCGGACGGGGATAGATGCCCTGGCCGGTCAAAGACGGGCGATAGCGGCCCGACCAGCGGACATGGGTGGTCTCTCGCAGCGTCAGGAAGAGGTCGAGCTTTTCAGCGAACAGCCCGTCGTAATCTTCCTGCCGCAGCCCGAACAGCGGATAGGCCTCCCCGAAGGAGCCGCGCCCGACGACGATCTCGGCCCGGCCTTTGGCGATGAGATCAAGGGTCGCGAACTCTTGGAAGACGCGGACCGGATCGGCGGCGCTGAGCACCGTGACGGCGCTGGTCAGGCGGATCGCCGTCGTGCGCGCCGCCGCCGCTGCCAGGATGATCGCTGGCGCCGAGTCCAGAAACTCGGCTCTGTGATGCTCACCAACACCGAACACATCGAGCCCGACACGATCCGCGACCTCCACCTCTTCCAAGAGATTGGCGATGCGATCGGTGGGCAACGGCGGCTTGCCGGTCGTCGGATCGGGCAGGATCGCCGCGAAGCTATCAATGCCGATTTCCATGATCCGTTCTTCCTGTGTCACGAAGAGGGCGCGGCGATGATGAGAACCAGCTCGGCATCGTTTAGCGCCACGACGTAGATCGACCGTCCGTTGTGCAGAGGTACGCCGATGGCCGATCGTCTCGGCACATCGGCTTGTCTATATCTCGGCCTATCTACGTCAATGCGCGACGCGCAGCCGGCGGGCATCGAGGCTCAACGAGCCAGCACCAAAGGCGGCGACCTGAAGCAGACCGCCGACGATAGCGATGTTCTTGAGAAAATGGATCATCTGGTTCTGGTCCGAGAAATCGTGGTGGAACACCAACGCGGTCGCCAAGGTGAAGGCCGCCACGATCAGGGCGACGATCCGTGTCTGATATCCAAACAGGAGCAACAATCCACCTCCGACTTCGACGACGATCGCGATCAGATAGCCAAGCAGCGGCGCCGGCAGCCCAACCGAGGCGATGTAGCCTTCGGTCATGCCGGGGGCGGCGAGCTTGCCAAGACCGCTCAGGAGAAACAGAACGGCGATGAGAACACGGCCGGCGGCCGCAAGTGTCGCGGATTGATTTTGCATGGGTGAACTCTCGTTGTCCGACAGTATTGCAGGGATGGGTCGGAGGGCCGTTCGTGCGTTTAGGCAGCGATCGCGGCGATCGCGGCTTTCGCTTTGGCGACCGACGCATCCTTCACGTCCGGGCCAAGGTTGAGGCCCTCGGCACGAATGACGGTGATATCCGTCAGGCCGATGAAGGACAGCACGCCCTTTAGGTAGGTTTCGTGATGTTCGAGAGCCGCTGCCGGGCTGTCGCCGGTGTAGACGCCGCCACGCGACGAGGCGATGAACACCTTCTTGCCCTTCGGAAGCAGCCCCTCCGGGCCGTTCGCGCCATACTGGAACGTCTTATTCGCGACGACGACACGGTCGATCCACGCCTTGAGCTGCGAGGGGATCGAGAAATTGTACATTGGCGCGCCGATGACGATGATGTCGGCGGCGAAAAGGTCGTCAAGATAGGCACCGCCCGCGGCGAGATCGGCACCCAGCGCCGGGTCGGTCACCGCCCCGCCCTGGAAGACGGCCATATGCGCGCCCGAGAGATGCAGGGCAGCATCGGTTTCGAGGTCGCGATAGACGATCTTGGCGCCTGGGTTCAGCACGAGTTGCCGCGCCACGATCTCCGAAGAGAGCGCACGGCTCACAGAATACTGGCCGAGAATACTGGAATCGATATGCAGGATCGTCATGGGAACAGCCTCCGAGGCGCGCTTGGGTGGCGTGGATACTTGGCGTGACAGCAGTTTTCTGAGGTGACGGAGCATGATGCCGCTGTGTCTCACGCTTCCTCTCCGACCGAATAGCCGGTATATTCCGACACTATCCATCGGTATGGCCGATAGATTGGAGATCGCGATGCTGGACGGTGTATCCCTGGATCAATTGCGGAGCTTCATCGCCGCCGTCGATGAAGGCAGTTTCTCGGCGGCCGCCCGCAAACTACGGCGCGCGCAATCGGTCGTGAGCGAACTGGTGAGCGGTCTCGAAGATCAGATCGGCGTGGCCCTCTTCGATCGCTCGGGACGCTACCCCAGACTGACTTCCGAAGGCGCCGTCCTGCTCGCCGACGCCCGCTGTGTCGTGTCCGGCGTGGATTTCATGAAGGCGCGGGCGAAGGGCATGGCCTCGGGCCTCGAGGCTGAGCTATCCGTCGTCGTGGATGTGTTTTTCCCCATCCAAGCGATCACCGAGGCGGCCAAAGAGTTTCGGGAGTATTTCCCTGGTACGCCGCTTCGCCTCTTCGTCGAGGCGCTTGGCGGCGCCTATCAGCCGGTTCTTGACGGGGTGGTCAGCCTCGGCATCGTCGGATCGCTGCCAATCATGCCCCCACCGCTCATCGCCGAGCGGCTGACCGCGGTGGCGTTTGTGATGGTCGCAGCCCACGATCATCCGCTTGCCTCTCTCGAGGGGACGATCTCGAAATTGGAGCTGGTCAAGCATGTGCAACTCGTCCTCACCGATAGGTCGACTTTGTCGGAAGGACAGGAATTCGGGGTGATGTCGCCGTCGACCTGGCGCCTGGCCGACCTGTTCGCCAAACACGCATTCCTCCTCAACGGCCTCGGCTGGGGCGGCATGCCGCTGCACACCGTCAAGCGAGACATCGCCGAAGGCAGATTAGTGGAGCTGTCGATCGAGGACGTTCCGCCAGGCGGCCTGACCCTGCCGATGTCGGCCGTCTACCCCACCTCGGCGCCACCGGGTCCCGCCGGGCGCTGGCTCATCGAACGTCTTAAGCTTTGTCCCGGAAAACTGGCGGCTGTCGCCTAACCTCGGGATACGCGGCTTGTGTAACCGCCGGTCAGCGACCGGCGCCTCGGTCGGCCCAGATCATTTCCTCTGTCCAGCCGAGTTCCGCGAACTCAGCGGCACGCAGTGATGCCTCGCCTGCCGGGAAGAATTCGTCGAGTTGGGGTGGTCGCACCGCCGTGCCACTCATCATGGCGTGTGCCTGACCCCGGTGGTGGATCTGATGCTCGAACACATGGAGGAGCAGCCGGTCCATCCGCTCGTGTTGAACGCGGACACCCCGGTGTATGTCGACGATACGCTCCAGGCCGTTCCCGTCCAGATGGTCGGTAACGGCGATCAGCCGCCGATCCACGTCCGCTTGCGCCGCTCGGAGTGCTGCCACGGTCTTGCAGGGCTCCCGGTCCACCCAGGCTGCCGGCCCGAGCGCGCCTCCCTCCATCGCGTCCACATAAAAGCGGTCGACGATCAGGATGTGGTTGAGCGTTGCCCGCAGGCTTGGGAAAAAGCCGGTCCGTGCCGCGTCGAACTCGGCCGGCGTCAACAGACCACAAGCGGTCAGCAGGCGATGGTTCGCCCAAGCGTTATTGTAGGCCATGGAGCGGTAGGGAAGGACGGCATCCATCAACACCTCCGAGGCGGGGACGCTAAGGGCGCCCGGTTAGCCGCATTTCGAGTAGCCGCAATTGCCACATTGGTCGCAGCCTTCAGCTCGGATCAGGCTGGCTTCGCCACATTTCGGACATTGCGCCAGTCGTGCCGCGACCGAGCCATCCGGCGCCGGCAAGGGCTGCCGCCGGCCGGGCGAGAACGCCGACGCGTCCTCAGCGGCGGGCAGCATGCCGATCGCCACCATATGCCGGGCGATCACATCGCCGATCGCGGCCAGCAGCGACGGCACGTAACGCCCATCGATCCAGGCGCCGCCGCGCGGATCGAACACGGCCTTCAACTCCTCGACCACGAACGATACGTCGCCACCGCGCCGGAACACCGCGCTGATCATCCGGGTCAATCCGACGGTCCAGGCGTAGTGATCCATGTTCTTGGAATTGATGAACACCTCGAACGGCCGCCGCCTGCCATCCTGCAGGATATCGTTCACGGTGATGTACAGCGCATGGTCGCTTTCCGGCCATTTCAGCTTATAGGTCTGGCCGGGCAGCGCCTCCGGTCGCGACAGGGGCTGGGTGATATAGACGACCGAGGCGGTATCGGACACCGGTTTGGCCGGAGCTTCCACGGCCACTTCCGCCGCCACCTCGGGCACCGGCGCGACCGATAGCACGGCACCGGTGACATCGTTCGGCCGATAGGTCGTGCAGCCCTTGCAGCCAAGATCATAGGCGCGGGTATAGACATCCTTGAACCACTCGAACGGCAGGTCGGCTGGCACGTTGATGGTCTTGGAAATCGAACTGTCGATGTATTTCTGCACGACCGCCTGCATCACCAGATGATCGTCCGGCGTCAGACTCTGGGCGTCGACGAAGGCATCGGGCAGCGGTGCGGCGTCGCCTTTGAGGCGCCGGAACAGGCGATAGGCGTGGTCGCTTACCTCCTCCTGCTGGCGGCTGCCATCAGGCATCAGCACGGTACGCAGATAGGTGAAGCTGAACACCGGCTCGATGCCGGACGAGACATTGTCGGCGAACAGCGAAATCGTCCCGGTGGGCGCCACCGAGGTCACCAGCGCGTTGCGCATGCCGTGTTCGGCGATCGCGGCACGGATATCCGGATCGAGGGCGGCCACCGTCTCACCGGCGAGATATTTATCGCGGTCGAACAGCGGGAAGGAGCCCTTTTCCGCGGCCAGCCCGGCCGAGGCCAGATAGGCGGCACGCTGGATCACCCGCATCCAGGTCTCGGTCAAGGTAACCGCCTGCTCGGAGCCGTAGCGCGCGCCGACCAGGATCAGCGCATCGGCGAGGCCAGTGACGCCGAGGCCGATGCGGCGCTTGGCGGCAGCCTCGGCCGCCTGCTGAGGCAAGGGAAAGCGCGAGGCGTCGACGACATTGTCCAGCATCCGCACCGCGACCGGCACCAGCGCCTCAAGCCGCTCGAGATTGAGCCGCGCATCGGCTTCGAAGGGCCGCTCGACCAGGCTGGCCAGGTTGATCGACCCCAGCAGGCAGGCGCCATAGGGCGGCAGCGGCTGTTCGCCGCAATTATGGACATAAAGGCCATTCGCATCGAACGCGTTGATACCGGGAATCTGGCAATCGAAGACCAATTCACGGCCACAAGCTTCAACGCTATCCACGACCGTGGTGAAGCGCTCGCGATTCGGTTGCCGCCGATAGTTCGCCAAAAGGACGGCGAGACGGGAAGCCTTCTCGGTATCGCCGAAGCCGACGCGCTCCTGGAAGAGAGCGAGGTTGTCGCTGGCAATGGTGAGTTCATGTTGCGGCTGAGTTGCGTAAGCGCGGCTGCCGCCTCTGCCGTCGGGCAGGACCGACTCTCCAGCATCGCGTCGGTTTGCGTAGATCGTCGATACGATACCGAGCCGGCCGAGCATGCGCTGCACGACCTCGATCCGCCTCAGGTCCGATTGCGCCAACCTGACGCCGAGGCCCTTCTCCTGAGTCCCCTGTATGCTGCCATCGGCATCGAAGAAGCCCCGTAAGAAACCCGTTTGGAAATCGGCTGACGCTTCCTCTATCCCTGGACCGATTTGCTTGTCGCGGCCGATACCGAACTCAGCGGCTAGGCGCGTGATGGCAGCGGATGAAAGACGCCACTCATTGCGGCCGGGTATCGCGATCCAACCGATGAAATCCGACCGATGCGGCAGGTGGCGCGCGGCTTCCTCCGCATGCTTCATAACGGCGGAGACCCCGCCGCCGCCGCCGCCGTTCACCGCCAGAGCGGCGTGCCAGACGCTTAAAACCGCTTTGTCGGCTTTCACTGTGCCGTCACCGACCAGCAGCCCGATGAGATATCCCTCACCTTGCGTACCCCGCCCGCCCCACATGGCAGCCGCTCGATGATTGTGGAGGACCACACGATCGCCCGGCTTCAACTCACAGGCGGGAACCCAACGGCGCCCGATGCTAAATCGAGTCACCGTCGCGGCGGTCAGAACCATATGATCGGCCGTCAACCGCAGCGAATACCCTTCACGGGTTCGCAGCCGGAAAATAGGCTTCTCTCCGGTCGAATAGAAACCCGCCGAGGAAGACGCGTGGGTTTCCCCGTCGACCAAAGCAGTGAACGGACGACCGACAAGACTCTCGACCTGGCGAGGGCCGTCCATCGTGTGGATCCAGGTATCGGCCGTCACGCAAGGATTGGTCGCCTGGATCGTCTCGCAATAGGCGAGGTTGTTGCGCTGGTTGATCCGGTCGATGAAGATCACGCCTGGTTCGGCATAATCATAAGTCGACTGCATCAGCCGGTCCCACAGCGCCCGTGCCTCGACCACCCGATAGACCGTGCCATCGAATTGCAGCGGCCAGGTGGCGCCCTCGCGCACCGCCTGCATGAAGGCGTCGGTCACCAGCACGGAGAGATTGAACATGCGCAGCCGCCCGGGCTCGCGCTTGGCCTCGATGAATGCCTCGATATCCGGGTGATCGCAGCGCAGCGTCGCCATCATGGCACCGCGTCGATAGCCCGCGCTCATGATCGTCCGGCACATCGCGTCCCACACGTCCATAAAGGACAGCGGCCCCGACGCGTCGGCCACCACGCCATGCACGGGTGCTCCTTTCGGACGCAGCGTGGAGAAATCATAGCCGATGCCGCCACCCTGCTGCAGGGTCAGCGCCGCCTCGCGCAGATGGGTGAAGATACCGCCCATATCATCAGGCACGGTGCCCATGACGAAGCAATTGAACAGGGTGACGGCACGGCCGGTACCGGCCCCGGCGACGATGCGGCCGGCCGGCAGAAATTGGAAATCCGCCATCGCGTCATAGAAGCGATCGGCCCAGGCGGCGGCATCCCGCTCGGATGCGGCCAGCGCCACGGCGATGCGGCGCCACGTATCCTCCACCGTCTTGTCCACAGCATCGCCCTCGACCGAACGAAGCCGATACTTCATGTCCCAAATCCGCTGTGAAATAGCGGCGATGCTGGCGGTCACGGCGGCTCCTCGGTAGCTCATCGAATCATCGGCGTCACACCCGGATCATGGCACCATCGGCCAAGGACCGCACGTTCAGCCTCGGCCAATGCCCAAAAAAGCGCCGGCTGTGGCCGTTTTCCGGCAGATCGCCGGCCCTCCCGAAGACGAAGTCCGATCGCGGTCACCCGACGATGGAAACCATCGCCCCTGTTATCCTACCATCCGAGGACGGCCGGTCAAGCGACGGTTCTTGTTTTGTTCAAATCGGCAAAAAAGCCGTCCAACCTGCTGCCGCATTTCGAACTTTTCCGATCATCCCCGCCTCGGGCACGGTTCTGGATGAATTACCCACATTGTTATCCACAGCCCGTCAGCCGGTTTCGGTGCCATCGGGTTTGGCCGTCGCCGCCGCCGCGATGTCATGATGCTGTGCCACCAACCGGTCGGTGGCGGTTCGGATTTCCGCCTCCAGCCGTGCCATGGCGACGCGCCGATTGAGCCCGGGTGGGATCACCGGGCGAATATCCACGGTGATGCGGCCGGGCAGTTTGAGGAAGGCCCGCCGGCCCCAGAAGAGCCCGGAATTGAGCGCCACCGGGACGATCGGCACATCGAGCAGACCGTACAGCGCGCCGACGCCGGCCTGGAATGGCAACGTCACCCCGACCGGTGCCCGGGTTCCCTCCGGAAAGATCGCGATCGGCCGGCCCTCGGCGACCACCGCGCGGGACCTGGTCAGCAGCAGCTTCAACGCCCGGGCGCCCGAGTCGCGATCGATCGCGATAACCCCGGATTTCGCCAAGTACCAACCGAGCACGGGAACCCAGAGCAGCTCCCGCTTGCACACGATCGCCGGATCGTGGATCAGCACATTCAGGATGAGCGTGTCCCACGCGGATTGATGCTTCACCGCCAGGATATACGGGCCGCTCGGCAGGTTTTCACGACCGATTATCTCGTGGGTGAGCCCGACGGTGAGGCGCAGCCAGGTCAATAGGCCCGCTGCCCAGAACCGGCAGAACGGCACCACGAAGCGCCTCGGCAGCACCATGACCGGTAGCCCGGTCATCCCCACCGCGGTCGTCCAGAAATAGACGCCCAGGTTGAAGATCAATGCGCGCAGCGTGGTCATCCGCCTAGCCCCATACCCAAACTTGACCGTATCCGGCTTCGCAGACGGCACATCATACCGGATCGCCCCCACCCGAATCGCGCAGCGGATTGCTGGGCAATAACGGCCGGGCCAGTGCCACCAGATATTTGGTGTATTCGACGACGATCAGATAGACCGGCCCGCGCCAGGCCCACCAGGGATCCTGCCGCACGCCTTCGGGGACGACCGGGTTGGCGATCACCGTGACATCAGGCAGCACTCGGCTGAACTCCAACAAGGCGCGCGGCATGTGATAGTTGGCCGTGACCAGACGGATGCTCCGATAATCCTCTTGCCGCAACCATGCGGCCGTCTCCACCGCGTTGCCCACGGTATTGTCGGCGGCATGCCCCAGCACCACGCAGCAGGCGACCCATTGCGGCGTATCGCGCGACAGCTTCAGCATCTCGGCCGTCTCGACACCTTGGTGGACACCCGAAATGAACAGCTTCTTCGCCTTGCCGCCGACCAGAAGATGAAGACCACTCTCGATCCGGCGGCTGCCGCCGGTCAGCACGACGATGGCATCGGTCGGCGTCGTCGTGTCGACGACCCCCGCCTCCATCACGGCCACGAACCAGCCCAATCCCACCGCCCACGCACCGCCGAGGATAAGGAGGAGCAAAGCGGTGCGACGCATCACGACGACGCCCCGGTGGACAGAATATCAGGCGGCTGGACGTCATATCGAGGTGTGCTCACGGCATCTTGGCCAAGCTGCGCAGGACGGTGATCCGCGCCGTCACCAGACCGATCAGGCCGACCATCGGCGGCAAGGCCGCCAGGGCCAACCAGCCGATCGGCGGCAGGTAGAAAGGCGGCAGCGCCGGCGAGTCGGCGAGCACGCCGGCCACCGCACCGGCCCAGCTCAACGCCAGCAGCGTCACCGCCGCCGCACCGAAACCGAGCAGCCCGCCCCGCAGCGCCAACCCGAACGCATGCCATTGGAATTGCCGGGCGATATAACTGTCCCGCGCGCCCATGACATGGAGCAATTCGATGACCGCGGCGTGAATCAGCAAGCCCGTGCGCGTGGTGAACACCACCGTCAAGACAGCGGCACCGCCGATCAACAGCACCGTCACGATGGCAGCGCCCTCGGCGATGCCGGCGACGCGCATCAACCGGTCGAGCCATTGACCGTTATCCTCGACCACGGCGCCGGGATAGACCGATGCGAGGCTACCGCTCAAGGCCGCCTTGTCGAGTGCCGCCCCATCGGTCAATCGCACATCGACCAGCGCCGGTACCGGCAGCAGGTCTAGATCGATATTGGCACCCAGCCAGGGCTCGAGCAGAGCCGCCTGCGCCTTTTGATCGAGCAGCTGGGCGGAGGCGATACCAGGCGTCGCGCGCAGCAGGGCCAGCACGGCATCGACCGAGGCTCCCTTGGAGGCGTTCGGCGCCTTGGATGGGCTCTGCGCCACCGGACGGGGCAGCTGCACCGTCACGGTCCCGGCCATTCCCCGGTTCCACCGGTCGATCGCGCCATCGAAGGCGATCCCCATAGCGATCGCCAGCCCCGCCAGATAGACCATCAGCGCGATCACCCAGGGCAAAAACCGGCCGGTGCCATCGCGCTGCAGCGGCAGATCGGTCTGCCGCCGTTGAAACAGCGACCGTGCCGGCCGGGTCGGCGGCTTGGCGGCCGCTGCCGGGCGCTTGGCCACGACCGCTGGATCGGCCGGCGACGGCCCGCCCGGTCCCTTCACGGGCGGACGCGGCACCAGGGTCGCGGCGGCGACGGGAGGTCGGGCAGGCGGCCATCCTTTCATTCGAAACCAGCATCGATCGGCCGGTGCCAGCTCAAGGTGCCGGCATCGAGATGCAGCTCGGGATGGGGGAACTGTTCCATCAACTGCCGGTTATGCGTGGCGATGATGATCGTGGTTCCCAACCGATTCAGCTCTTCGAACAAATGCAGCAGACGGCTGGCGATGGCGTCGTCGACATTGCCAGTCGGCTCGTCGGCCAGCAACAGGCTGGGGCGGGTGATCACCGCCCGGGCGATCGCCACGCGTTGCTGTTGACCGCCCGACAGGGTCGGCGGACGCGCATTGAGATGATCGGCGAGGCCGACCCAGGCCAGGAGATCGCCGACATGGGCACGGATCTGGTCTTCGGGACGGCCGGCGACCCGCAGGGGCAGCGCCACGTTATCGAGCGCCGAGAGATGCTCGATCAGCCGGAAGTCCTGAAACACCACGCCGATTCGGCGGCGAATCGTCCAGAGTTCAGCGCGCGGCGTGGCCGCGACCGATCGGCCGAACAGGCTGATACCCCCTCGCGTCGGCCGCTCCGCGAGGTACATGAGGCGCAGCAAAGACGACTTGCCGGCGCCGCTCGGCCCGGTCAGGAAGTGAAACGAGCCCGGCTCCAGCGTCATGGAAATATCGCGCAGGACCTCCGACCCCGAGCCATATCGCATGCCGACATTTTCAAACCGGACCACGGAATCGCTCGTCTTCACAGCCCTCTGCCCATGGATTGCGAGCGCCGGCCGGCGCGGCGTGGAACCGGCGCCCACCGGCCGGATCGCGGCGTCGGCGGGACGACCCCTGTTCTTAGCGATGCGCCTCGCGGGCCGCAACCGCGCCGGGCCCGCGTACCCGGCCGCGACATCAGTCGGACGGGCACAGCTGTCCATCCTTGCGCCCGGCCACCCCCGCCGCCTATAACGAAATTACCTTATTCCATCTGTGACAAATGATCCTTAGCTGTCAGGCCTGTGGCACCCGCTACCTCGTAGACGCGAATGCGCTCGGTCCCTCAGGGCGAACCGTGCGCTGCGCCAATTGCGCTCATCAATGGCATCAGATTCCGATCGAGGATACGGCGTATCCGGCCACCGCCATGACGTCGCTCGATACCGACCGGGTTCGTCCCAGCTACATGCCGGCGGTGATCCCCGCGAAGCGCTCGCTGCGGTGGACGGGGCTTGTCTGGATCGCGCTGATCGTGATCGTCTTCGCCATCGCGGCCGGCGCGCTGCTGGAACGCCGCCAAATCGCCGCGGCATGGCCGCCCGCCGCCCGCCTATACGCGGGGCTGGGCATGCCGATGGAGCAAACCGGCTTCGGCCTGGAGATCCGCAACATCACCACGGCGCGCACCAGGAAAGAGGGCGTTCAGGCCCTGGTGGTCGGCGGCGAGGTGATCAACACCTCGAACAGCATGCGCCCGGTGCCGCGGCTGCGCGTCATCCTGCGCAATGCCAATGATCACGAGTTGCAGTCGACCACCGTATCCCCTGCCCGCGACCAGTTGATGCCCGGCGAGGCGACGCCGTTCGAAACGACGATCACCGATCCGCCGACCGAGGCCAGCGCCGCGTCCGTGGTGTTCGGCAGCACGGAATAACCGGCCGCTAAAACCGCTTCAGCAGCCGATCGATGTAGTCGCGTTCTTCCGCCGGCCGTTCCCGATCGCCGGCGCGACGACGCAACTCGTCGAGAATCTCCCGGCTGCGCTGCATCTCGACCTGCGCGGGGATCTGCACGTCGCCTTTGTCATACATCCCCTGGCCCGGCAAAGTCCGGCCGAGCGGGTCGCGCCGCTGCCCGGCATCGGCGCGGTCTGGCCCGTCGCGGGGATCGCTGGTGCCGTTGCCATTGTCGTTGCCCATCTGCTGCTGCATTTGGTCGGCGAGCGCCCTCGTCGCCTGTTGCAACTGGTCGAGCGCCTGGCCCTGCGGATTGACCGCATTGCCGGGATCGCCGCGGCCCAGCGCCTCGGCCGCGTCACGCATCGCCCGTTCCGCACGGCCGAACGCCTGCGGGATATCACCGGACCCATCACCCAACTGACGCATCATCTCGCCCAATTCGCGACGCAGCGCTTCCTGCTGTCCGGCGAGATCGCCCTGGCCTTGACCGGACTGGCCTTGTCCTGATTGCCCCTGCTGGCCCTGTCCTGGTTGGCCCTGTCCTGGTTGGCCCTGGCCCGGTTGCGGCTGCCCCCCCTGCTGGCCCGGTTGCCCGCGCATCGCTTGACGGTAGCTGCGGTCGAGCAATTGTTGCTGACGGCGCTGCAGGTCCTGCATGGCGCGCATCATCTGGCGGCCCTGATTGCCCGCCTGCATCTCGCCAGGCGTCGCCGCGCGCAGGTTTTCCAGCAGATTCTGCAATTGCGCCAAGGCCTGCTTCGCGGCATCGCGGGCGCCCGACCGGGCAAGATCGCGGGCGCGATCCATCATCTTCTGCAAATCCTGCTGGGTCAGCATCCGCGATGGATCGATCGGCTGCTGCTTGCCCTGCTGGTCCTGTTGGCCATCGCGCTGCTGGGTTTCCGCCAGCGATTTCAGATATTGATCGATCGCCCGTTGCAGATCGGCCATCAGGCGCTCGATTTCCTGATCCGGGGCGTTCCGCGCGAGGGCGTCCTGAAGCGCCTGCTGCGCCTCCCGCAGGCTGCGTTGCGCCTGCGGAACGTTGCCGTCCTCGATGCGCAGCGCGGTCTCCCACAACACCTCCTGCACCGGGGGTATGGCGGCGGGCGTCTGGTCCAACATCAGCCGGTCGAACGCGGTGCGCATGCCCAAGAACGCCACCACATCGTCATGGAACAACCCGCTCTGATGCGACAGGTCGAAGATCGTCTCGGCGACCACGTCCCGCTGGTCGGGGTTGGTCGTCAGCAGGCGCCGCTGATCGACCAGAGCCTTGGCCAAGGGGTTGTTGAATTTACGCTCCGGCAGTTTCATCGTCGCCGGCGCGCTGGTGCCTTGCTGGTCGATCGCGTCGGTCGCCACCAGCCGGATCTCGACCGGCAAACCGGCCCAAAGATGTGCCGTGAGGTCCTGATAGCCGGTGCTCTTGGCCTGACGCAAATTGGGGCCCGGCAGGGTTAGCGGCAGCTCCAGCGGCGGTGCCTCGGGATGGCCGACCAGGCGGATCACCGCCTTCGCCGCGGCGATGCCGTAATCGTCGGTCGCGACATAGTCGAGGCGGAGTGCGGCGCGCGGCGTCGCCGAGGGTGGCTGCGCGAATTCGATCGTCGGCGGTTTGTCGGGGATGATCGCGATCGGCCATTTGCCGAGGATGCTGCCGGCCTGGCTGATGCCCAGCCGATGCCCCTCGGTCAAGGTGGCGGTGACCTTGTACTCGCCGCCATCGAGCTTGGTGAAATCCGTCGAATGGGTGTCGATCGAGAGCTTGGGCAGCGTGTCGCCGCCATGCACCTGGGCCAGCACGGTGCTGCCGACCGGTACCTGGACCACACCGCCCTGGTCCCCGGCCTGAGTCGTACCCCCGGCCTGAGTCGCGCCCCCCAGTGGCGACGGCCCGGATTTGCCTGGTGCGCCGAGACCGCTCAAGAACATCGGCGGCAAGCCGGTATAATCGGGCGGCGTCACCCAAAGATCGAGGGTAACCGCCGCCGCCGCGCCGGATCTCTCGAAGCTGGGTGTCAAGGCGCGCCGCAGACGAGCGCTGCCATCGCCCCAGGACCCGACCGCGCCGATCACCAGCAACAGGCCCAGCGCGGCGCGGATGCCCCAAGGGTCGCGCCGCGCGAGGCCGCCGCGCGGCCAGCCGATCCTGAGCCGGCCGGCCGCCTCGGCCATCCGCTGGCGGTGCGCTTGCCACAAGGCCGCGGTCGCCGGATCGGTGCCGCCGTCGATCGGACGATCCTCCAGCACGGCGAGCGGCCGGTGCAGCAGCCCGCTCGACAGCTCCAACCGACGCCGCGCCGCCGTGATGTTCGGGAGGACCAAGGCGCCCCGCGCATGCCACAACGCCCAGCCCAGGCCCGCGACCCAGGCGATCAGCACCAGGCTGTGCAGCCAGCCCGGCAGCACCGGCAAGAGGTCGAACAACGCCACCACCAGAAACCCGCCGAGCAAGGCGGTGACCGGCCACAGCGCCGGCCAACCACGTTCCCAATACAGCGCCGCCGCCGCCAGCCGCAGGCGCAGCGCCGCGAACGTCCAAGGACCGGAGGGGGGGCGCGGTCGCCCGCCGGGAACGCCTGTGGTCGGTTTCATGCGGCCTCCTTCGGATCGGACGAGGGACGGGCGTCGCTTACAGCCAGCTGGGCATCCGATCGAGGCCCAGCAAGTCTTCATAGGTCTGGCGCGGCCGGATCACCGCAAATTCGGTGCCGCTGACCATCACCTCGGGCACCAGCAAGCGGCTATTATAGGTCGAACTCATGACCGCGCCATACGCACCGGCCGTGCGGATCGCGATGAGATCGCCCTCGCCCAAGGGCGGCAGCGACCGATCGAGGCCCAGGTAATCACCGCTTTCGCAGATCGGGCCGACGACATCGAACACCGGCTGGTTATGCCCGGCGTTGCCGGATTCGGGACCAGGCTCCGGCTGCCGCACGGGAACGACCTCGTGATAGGCCTCGTAGAGCGTCGGACGGATCAGATCGTTCATCGCGGCATCCTGGACGACGAAGCTGCGCGTCGTGCCAGGTTTTACATAGAGCACTTTGGCGACCAGAACACCCGCCTCGGCGACAAGAACGCGTCCCGGCTCCAATGTCACCCCGACATCGAGCGGTCCGATGACCCGCCGGATCATCGCCGCATAGGCGTCGAGGTCCAAGGTCGCCTCGTCCCGATAGGCCACGCCGACGCCGCCGCCGAGATCGACATGGCTGATCGTCAAGCCGTCGGACCGCAACTCGCGCACCAGCTCGGCGAGCTTGCCGAACGCCTCCTCGTAAGGGTGCAGCGTGGTGATCTGCGAGCCGATATGCATCGCCACGGCGACCGGTCGGATACCCGGCAACTCCGCCGCATGGGCGAACACGCGGCGCGCCACGCCGATATCGATGCCGAACTTGTTTTCCTTCATGCCGGTCGAGATCTTGGCATGGGTGCGCGCGTCGACATCCGGATTGACCCGGATAGCGACCGCCGCGGTGACGCCGCGCGCGGCCGCGACCCGGCTCAGTAGATCGAGCTCCGGCTCGGATTCGACGTTGATCTGGGCGATCCCCTGGTCGAGCGCGAAACCCAATTCGTCGGCCTGCTTGCCGACCCCGGAAAACACGATGCGGTCAGGCGGCACGCCGCCGGCGAGCGCGCGGCGCAGCTCGCCTTCCGAGACCACATCGGCCCCCGCGCCAAGACGCGCCAGGGTCGCGATCACCGCGAGATTGGAGTTCGCCTTCAGGGCGTAGCAGATCCGCGCATCCTGACCGGCGAAGGCCGCCGCGTAGGCGAGGTACCGCCGCTCGATCCCCGCGCGGGAATAGCAGTAAAACGGAGTGCCCACCGATGCGGCGATGGTCTCGATCGGCACCGCCTCGGCATGCAGCGATCCCTGGCGATAGGCGAAATCCCCCATCTCGGTCATTCCATTTCCGGCGGGAGAGGGGCTTGCTGGGGAACGGACGGCTTGGTGGCGTCTCGCGGCTCCGTCGACTGGCCCGCCGGATCCGGATAGACCCGCGGATAAACGAGGGTCGTCCCCGGCGCCACATCCGCCCGTGGCGCCCCCTTCTTGCCGCAGCCGGCCAGACCGAGCGCCAGCACGGCCATAACGAGCATCGCGCCGGGCCGCCAAACCCTTAATACGGATCTCACAGGAAGCGCCCCCGCGCGGCGGCGATCGCCTCGCGTACCCGCAGGGGTGCCGTACCGCCATAGCTGGTCCGGCTTTCGACCGACCGATCGACGGTCAGCACCTTGGCGACATCGTCGGTGATGCCGGGCTCGACCGCTTGCATCTCCGCCAGCGGCAGGTCGGCAAGGCCGCAGCCGAGTTGCTCGGCGCGTTTCACCAGGGCGCCGGTGACATGATGCGCCTGACGGAACGGCAGCCCCAATTCGCGCACCAGCCAATCGGCGAGATCGGTCGCTGTAATGAAGCCGCGCATCGTCGCCACCCGCATCGCCGCCGGATCCGCGACGAGATCGACCACCATCCCGGTCATCGCCGCCAGCGACAGTTCCAGCGTGTCCGACACCTCGAAGACCGGCTCCTTGTCCTCCTGCATATCCTTGCCATAGGTCAGCGGCAGGCCCTTCATGACGACCAGTAAGCCGACCAGCGCGCCGATGATCCGGCCGGATTTCGCCCGCACCAGTTCGGCCGCGTCCGGGTTGCGCTTTTGCGGCATGATCGAGCTGCCCGTGGTGTACCCGTCGCCCAGGCTGACGAACCGGAAGGCATCGGTCGTCCAGATCACCATCTCCTCGGCCAGCCGGGAGAGATGCATCGCGGTGATCGCCGCCGCCGCCATGAATTCGAGCGCGAAATCCCGATCGGCGACGGCATCCAGCGAATTCGCCATCGGCCGGTCGAAACCGAGCGCCGTCGCCGTGCGATGCCGGTCGATCGGGAAGGACGTGCCGGCGAGGGCGGCCGCCCCGAGCGGGCTTTCGTTCAGCCGGCTCCGGCAATCGGCCAACCGGCCACGGTCCCGCCCCAGCATCTCGACATAGGCCATCAGATGATGGCCGAAGGTGATCGGCTGGGCCGCCTGGAGATGGGTATAGCCCGGCATCACCGTCGCCGCATGCCGCTCAGCCTGGTCCAGCAAGGCCGTCTGCAGCGCCTGCATCTGGCGGTCGTGCCGGTCGAGCGCGTCGCGCACCCATAGCCGGATGTCGGTCGCAACCTGGTCGTTGCGCGACCTCGCGGTGTGCAACCGCCCCGAGGCGGGACCGATCAACGCCGCCAGCCGCGCCTCGACATTCATATGGATATCCTCGAGTGCCGTCTGGAACTCGAATTTGCCGCTATCGATCTCCGCCAGTACCCGATCGAGCCCGGCGCAAATCGCCACGCTATCGTCAGCCTTGATGATGCCCTGCGCCGCGAGCATCTCGGCATGCGCCTTCGAGCCGGCGATATCCTGGGCATAGAGCCGCTTGTCGAAGCCGATCGAGGCGTTGATGCGTTCCATGACCGCGGTCATGCCGGCCTCGAACCGCCCGCCCCACAGGGTGTTGGCCTGTTGGGGTGCTTGCGAGGCCGCCGCGTTGGGGGCAGTCTGCGCCGACGTGTCCCGCGTCGTCATGGGAAGCTCACGCGCGCGAGGTCGAAACCGGACGGTGCCATGCGCCAGTTGATCGGGAGCGGTAAGCGTATGAGGCGGTCGTTCATAAAACTCGGGATCCCCAGTGTGATCGGCGCGGTTGCGATCGGTGCCGCTCTGCTGTGGTCCGGGGTGGCGCCCGTCGGGAGCGCCGTCGCCGAAGCACCGCTGGTAAGCGGCTCGATCGGCAAGTTTATCGCCACGGACCCGCCGGTGTCAGCACCCGTCGCTGAATTCACCGATTCGAGTGGTGCTCCGGTCACTCTGGCAAGCTTCAAGGGCCACGCCACGCTGGTCAATCTCTGGGCGACCTGGTGCGCGCCTTGCGTCCACGAAATGCCATCGCTCGACCGGCTGCAGCAGGTGAAAGGCGGCACGACTTTCGCCGTCGTGACGATCTCCGAGGACCGGCAGGGCAGCGCCGTCGTCGATCCGTTCTTCGAAAAATATCAGCTGGCCCATCTCGGCCGCTATCTGGATCCGAAATCCGCCATCGGTCAGGCGCTGAAGATCCGCGGCCTGCCGACCACGCTGCTGCTCGACCGGGATGGAAGGGAGTTGGGTCGCCTGGAGGGCGGTACCGACTGGACGAGCCCGGAGGTCGGCCGGCTGATCGACTGGGCACAACAGCAAGGCGGCGGCGCCACCGATGCGCCACCCCCGAAGGGTTAGCTCAGTTTTCCTTCTGCTCGGCGGCTGGCGGTTCGTCCGGCGCCTCGTCGGTCGGGACGGCGTAGACGCCCTTCAACCAGCGGCCGAGATCGATATCGGCGCAGCGGCGCGAACAGAACGGCACACGCTTTTCATCGGCGGGCTTGCCGCAGATCGGACAGGGTTTGCCAGAAGACATGATGGAACGGTGCTCTCCTAGGGTGACGCCGTCTTATAGGTGGGGAAGCCGGGGTAGGTGGGAAAGCCGGGGCGCGATGTCGAAGCTCTCATGGGGGTGAGAGGCATCGGCCACCACCGTCACCGAACGCCCTGCGCGCCGGGCGGCATCGGCGAGGAACGGGGCCGCGCGGCCCTCCAGCACGGCGGCGACGGCCGGCGCCACACGCAGATCGAGCGGCCCGGCCGGTGCCGAACCATGGGCCAGCGCCCGTAGCGCCGCCAGCGCCACGGTCAGGGCACTGCGCCGACGCCCCTGCGGGACGTCATCCAGCAGCATATCGGCGAGCGACGGCAAGCCGCGCCGCCGCGTCAGCTCGACATGGCCAAGCCGGGTCCAGCCCAGTACATCGACCGCCATGGGGTCATCCGCGACCGCGGCGGCGAGGGCGTCCCGCACCTGCTGTCGATGCTCGCGGCTGCGCATCGAGACGAAATCGACGATGATCGACCCGGCGAGGTTGCGCAGCCGCAGCGCGCGCGCCACCGCCACCGCCGCCGCGAGGTTGGTCGCCAGGACCGCCTCGGCGGCGCGCCCCCGGCCACCGGCCGCGGCGCCCAGATTGACGTCGATCGCGATCAGCGCAGTGGTCGCCTCGATAACCAGCGAGCCGCCGCCGGGCAAGGCGACGACCGGCTCCAGCGCCTCGTCGATCGCGGCCTCGACATCATAGCGCGCGAACAGGCCGGGTGGTTCCGCCTCGATCGTCTGGGAGGACGCCAGCCGTCTGGCGATCGGCAACGCCGCCGCGTCGTCCAGGATGATCCGGCCAGGCCGGTTGGCCTGGGCGAGTGCCAGCAATCGTTCCAACGCGGAGGGCGGCCGGTCCAGCCGGGCTGGCGGGACGGCGCGCGATGCCGCCTCGTCGATGGCCACAGCCACCGCGCGCAAGGCCGTCACTTCTTCCGAGAGGGCGTCGGCCGTGGCGCCTTCGGCATGGCTACGCAGCACGACCCCCTCGCCCGGCCCGACCAGCGAGGCCAAGATCGTGGAGAGTCGCGCGCGCTCGTCCGGCGCCATCCGGCGCGACACGGCGATCCCGGGGCGGCCTTGTGTCCAGACTGCCAATCGCCCTTCGAAGGACAGCGCCCTGGTCACCTCGGCGGCCTTGTCGGCATAGGCGTCCTTGACCCCCTGGACAACCACCGCCTGCCCTTCGGTCAAGCCCGTGATGCCGTCGAGGAAAGCCGGCCGGCCGGCGCCGATCTCGACGAAGGCGCCGGGCAGCGATGGCAACAGCCGGACGACGCGGCCCAGGAACACCGCACCGATCAGGCTGTCACCCAAGGCGCGGTGGTGCCAAACCTCAATCGGCTCAGTTCCCGCCAGCAGCGCCGCGCGCCCCTCGCCCGGGGTCAGCTCGACCAAGAGCGTCTTGGGCAGATGCGATCTGGGCAGCGGTGCCGCCGTCATCAGGGAGGGATCAGCCGCCGCGCCGGAAGCCGGCGCCGGTCAGCAATTGGGTGGTCTCGAACAGCGGCAGGCCGACCACATTGGAATAGGAGCCGCCGAGCGCGCGCACAAACCGTGCGGCCAGGCCCTGGATCGCATAGCCGCCACCCTTGCCGCGCCATTCGCCCGACGCGATGTACCAATCGACCTCGATCGTCGACAGCCGCTTGAAGGTGACCGCCGTCTGCACGCGCCGGACCGATACCCGCCCGGCCGGATCGATCAGCGCCACCCCGCCATGCACCCGATGGCGACGACCGGATAGCAGTTCCAGATAGCGCCGCGCCGCCGCCTCATCCTCGGTCTTGGGCAGCATACGCCGGCCACAGGCGACCACGGTGTCCGCGGCCAGAACGAAGCAACCAGCGTGGCGTTGAGCCACCATCAGCGCCTTTTCGACGGCCAGCCGCTCGGCATGGCGTTCGGCGGTCTCGTCGGCGCCGGGCGTCTCGTCGATATCGGCCGGATCGATGACATCGGGCGGAAAACCGATCTGGGTCAGCAAATCGGCGCGGCGCGGCGATGACGAGGCCAGGACCAGCCTATGGTCGGTCACGTCGTCCCTGGCACGGCGCCCCGGGCGTCATATGGCTACTTGAACCGGAACGTGATGCGGCCTTTGCTGAGATCGTAAGGTGTCATCTCCACATTGACCCGGTCGCCCGCCAGCACGCGGATACGGTTCTTGCGCATCTTGCCGGAGGTGTGCGCCAGCACTTCATGGTTGTTGTCGAGCTTGACGCGGAACATGGCATTCGGAAGCAATTCGCTGACCGTTCCCGAAAACTCGATAAGATCCTCTTTCGCCATTAGAGCCCTTGCAATTGTTCAAGACGGGATGACCAGACGGCATCGACCCCGTCCGGAATCGGTTTTGCCGCCAAGAATGGTGGTAAATCAGCAGCGGTTCTAGCACATCGACAAGCGGACCGGCGAGACGCCAATACCGCCGCCAACGCGGAGGCTGCATTGCGCCAACGGAACACGGGCCGTGGCGAGGCTTGTTCCCGGCGAGTTCCGCTTGGCGCTCGCGCGCAGTTCGGCTAAGGAAGCCCAGCCTGCGGGCCCGCATGGTGCGGCGCACCCAACATGGACGATGAAAGGGTTCTTCACCATGCGAGCAGCGACCATGCGCCACGGAATCCGCCGGATGCCGTGGCTGGCCGCCGTCATCGCGGTCGTGGCGATGGCATCGCCCGCGCTCGCAGCGCCGCCGCCGGCCGCCAAGCAGAGCGAAAGCTTCGAGAAATGTGCCGCCGATTACGCGGCCCTCCAAAAGCTGTTCGGCGCGATCGGTCAAAAGAGCAGCGCGATCGACCAGCGGAACAAGCAACTGGCCGATATGTATATCCAGCTCAATCAAAAGCGCACCGCCATGGGGAGCGATGCCGCGGCGCAGGCCGATTACAAAAAACTGTTCGACCGATATCAGACGCAGTCGAAGGATCTGACAGACAATCTGGCACCCGACCTGCAGAAAACCCAAGCGAGCTACGCTTCGCAGAACGCGGCCTATGAGAAAAGCTGCGTGGCCGCTGACGACGTTCCGACCCCGAAGCCCAAAGGCAAACCCTGAACGCGGATTAAGTCGTCAGATCAGGTGGGCCGGGTCAGGTAGGCCAATCGATCAGTCGGGCCAGCGCCGATGCAGCCAGAGCCATTGTTCGGGTCGGGCCCGAACCCAGTCTTCGATCAACCCGTTGATCGTGGTCATGATCGTCAACGTGTCGGCCACGGCATCACCGGTGTCGATCACCGGCACCGGCGGCAGGACGGTGATGCGAAACCGCGCACCGGCCAGCCGTTCGAGGCGCGCCGGCACCAGTGGGCAGCCGAACCGCAGGGCGAAGCGGGCGATCGCCGGTGCCGTCATCGCGTCCCGATGAAAGAACGGCACGGCGATGCCGTCATTCAGCTTCTGATCGACCAGTATGCCGAGATGCTTGCCGTTGCGCAGATGGCGCAGCAGCTCGCGGCCGCCCTCGGCCCCTTTGGGCACCTCCCGACGGTCTCCCCTGAAGCGGCGCAACAGCCGATCGACCGATGGATTGTTGACGGCGCGGTAGACCGACATCAGTGACGGGCCGACCAGTTGATGAATCATCCACGGTCCGACCTCCCAATTGCCGAAATGGCCGCCAAAGACGATCCCCGCCCGGCCGCTGCCGGCCATGCTGGTCAGGATATCGCCGTTGACGATTTCGACCCGGTCGGATCCGGGGGCGCAGATGGTGACGAGATGCGGGTATTCCGCCATGGAGCGGCCGAGGTTGTCCCACATGGCCCGCAAGATCCGCTGCTGCTCACCAGCATCATTCACCGGCAGGGCCAGCCTCAGATGACGCAGCGCGCGCCGGGAGACACCCAGGCGCGGCCCAATCGTCCGGCCGATGGCGCCGCCCACGGCGGACGCCCAATCGACGGGCAAAGCGGCGAACACCGCCATCAACCCGGCCAGCGCGGCGGCGGCGGCATGCTCGACCACTCGCCGCCAAACCCCGCCGCTAAGCTCCGTAGCCACGATGACTGCCTGAAATATGCGTGGGGAAAGCCCGTGTCATGGGGCGAAGCTAGTGGATTTCGAGCGAGCGAACCAGAGACGGCGCCCACATGACAGCGCCCACCCGGTTGCAGGCTGTCCGCCGGTTCGACATAGTGATGCGAGCTTATGGATTGGGAACGAGGGCGCGCCGTGCAAGTGATCGATCGCATCAAGGGTTTTCACGACGAGCTGACCGAGTGGCGGCGCGATATCCATGCTCATCCCGAAATCGGCTTCGAGGAACATCGGACAGCCGATCTGGTGGCCGAAAAGCTGACTGCGTTCGGCTGCGAGGTGGTCCGGGGAGTCGGCAAGACCGGCGTCGTCGGGACGCTACGCATGGGCGATGGCAAGCGCACGATCGGCCTGCGCGCCGATATGGACGCGCTGCCGATGCAGGAGGTCAACGAGTTCGGCCACCGGTCGCAGAACCCCGGCCGCATGCACGCCTGCGGTCATGATGGGCACAGCACCATGCTGCTGGGTGCCGCGCGCTATTTGGCGGAGACCCGCAATTTCGACGGCACGGTGCATTTCATCTTCCAACCTGCCGAGGAAGGCCTGGGCGGTGCCAAGGCGATGCTGGCGGACGGGTTGTTCGATCGGTTTCCCTGCGATGTCGTGTTCGGCATGCATAACCGCCCGGGCCTGCCGGTCGGCCAGTTCTGCATCCGACCGGGCGCCATGATGGCCGGCGGGGCATTTTTCGACATCACGATCAATGGCTGCGGCGGCCATGGCGCGCGACCGGAGATCAGCGTCGATCCCGTCCTGACCGCCTGTCATATCGGTGCGGCTCTGCAATCGATCGTCTCGCGCAATGTGAAGCCGGTCGACACGGCGGTGGTGAGTGTGACGCGGATCGATGGCGGCGACGCCTATAACGTCATTCCCCAGCAGGCCTTCCTGCGCGGCACGGCGCGTGCCTTCACCCGAGAGACGATGGCGCTGATCGAAGACAATATGCGCCGCCTGGCAACCGGCATCGCCGCCGGCTTCGGCGCCACGGCCGAGCTGGATTTCCGGGTGTTGTTCGATCCCTTGTCGAACAACGCGGACGAGACCGCCGCCATCGCGGACGTCGCGGCGGAGCTGGTCGGCGAGGCGAATGTCGACCGCAACCACGACCTGGTGATGGGCTCGGAGGATTTCTCGTTCATGCTGGGCCAGCGCCCCGGCGCCTTCATCAACATCGGCAATGGCAAGCGCCCGGGCTGCGAGCTGCACAACCCGGCCTATGATTTCAACGACGAGATCCTGCCGCTGGGAGCCAGCCTCTGGGCGCGGCTGGTCGAGCGCAAATTGCCGCTGCTGAACAGCCTGCCCGATTAACGGGAACGGGTGTCAAACCCGCTCGGCGGTGGCGGTGAGCCGTTGCCGGGCGGTGCGGAAGCTTCCCTCCGGCACCTGGCTGGGGGCGAAGCGACCGAAACCGATCACCGGCATGCCAAGGTAGATCGCCTCCATACCCCCGCCGATCCGATAGGTCTCGTGCCAGAACCCGCCGCCGGTGTCCTTGCCGAAGTCGCGCCACCAGCCGGCATGCAGGGTATCGCGCGTGAACGCCTCCAGGCTTTCCAGATCGCGCCAATATTGCCGGAAGCCGGGATGCAGCGGCCCGAAGAGCAAATTCTCATGGGCCAGCAGGCCCTCGGGCGGGTGCCGCTTGATCGCCCGCAACCCGCGACCAATGCGCAGCAAGCCGCCGATGCCACGCAGGTTGCGCGCCCGATAGCCGAGATAGATCACCACAAGATCCGGATAGGCGGATAGGTCGACGCTGCGGCGGATAGAGGACGGCATGCTGCGGTCTCCTTCGATTACCGCTGGTGATCGGTATGGCGCGTCTGGTCCGAGGGGACAAGCCGAACCCAAATGTTTACATTGGAAACATACGGAGATTTGTTTACAACGTCAACATCACGCGTGGCCCTCGAAGCTGCGGATATGTCAGCCGGACCGGGCTTAGATCCCGGGAAGCCGGCTCGCTGGAAAGCGCTCCTCGATCCGCCTCATCAGGCCATCCCGCACCTCGCGATAGGCGGCGAGCTTCGTCTCGCGGGTGCCTTCGATGATGGTCGGGTCGAAGGTCGGCCAGAATTCGACCTCGCAGGCCATCGTGCGCGTCATCTCGACCGCCCGGTGCTGCGCCTCCGGCGAAAGCGAGATGATCAGGTCGAAATAGGCATCCTCCAGCTGGTCGAAGGTCTTCGGCCGGTGATGCGACAGGTCGAGGCCGAGCTCGCCCACCACCACCACGGCGAAGGGATCGACCGGCTCGATACGAACGCCGACGCTATCGACATAGATGCGATGCCCGCGCAGATGCTTCAGTAGCGCCTCGGCCATCGGCGAGCGGACGGCATTGTGGCTGCAGGCGAACAGGACACTGGACGGACCGGTCATGGCACCCCGTCAGCCGCGGATATGCAGCACGCAGATCAGCGTGAACAGGCGCCGCGCCGTGTTGTCGTCGATCGCCACCCGATCCGCCAGCCGCTCACGCAGCATGTCGGATGCCTCGTTATGGAGACCGCGCCGGCCCATGTCGATCGCCTCGATCTGCGTCGGCGACGACCGGCGAATGGCGGCGTAATAGCTTTCGCAGATCATGAAATAGTCTTTGATGATGCCGCGAAACGATTGCAGCGGCAGGACGATCTTGTCGAGCGGCGCCCGGTCGGCGGTCTGCACGTCGAGCACCAGCCGGTTGTCTTCAAGGCTGAGATGCAGGTGAAACGGCCCGCCGAGCGGTGGTGCCGGGCGGAACTCGTTCTCCTCCAGGAGATCGAAGATCGCGACCGCGCGCTCGTGTTCGACATCGGCATTGCGCCGGACGACGGTATGCTCGTCGAGCGTGATGCCGACGATCCGCTGGTCGCCCTGTGGCAAAGCCGCGGGTTCAGCCATGACCCGAGGAAGTGTCGTCGGATATCCCGTTGGTGCGGATCGTGATCGAGCGGGCATGGGCACCCAGCCCCTCGGCCCCGGCGAGGGTCACGGCAGCCGGGCCGATCTTCGCCAGCGAGGCCGCGTCGCAGCCGACGAAACTCGTGCGTTTTAGGAAATCCAGTACGCCGAGGCCGGAGGAAAACCGCGCCGACCGCGCGGTCGGCAACACGTGGTTCGGGCCGGCGACATAATCGCCGATCGCCTCGGGCGTGTACCGGCCCAGGAACACGGAGCCGGCATTGCGCACCTGCGCCAGCAACTCGTCCGGCCGCTCGACCGCGAGTTCCAGATGCTCCGGCGCCAGCCGGTCGACCAGCGGCATGGCGGCCGTCAGATCGGGCACGATGATGATGGCCCCATGATCCCGCCAGCTCGTCTCGGCGATCGCCCGGCGCGGCAAGGTCAGGAGTTGGGCCGCGACCTCCGCCGCGACCCGGTCGGCGAAGCCGGCATCATCGGTGATCAGGATCGATTGGGAGGACGCGTCGTGCTCGGCCTGGGACAGAAGGTCGGCGGCGATCCAGGCCGGGTGGTTGGCGCCATCGGCGACGACCAGGATTTCCGACGGTCCGGCGATCATATCGATGCCGACCGTGCCGAATACCTGGCGCTTGGCCGCCGCGACATAGGCGTTGCCTGGGCCGACGATCTTGTCGACCGGTCGGATCGTCGCCGTCCCATAGGCGAGGGCCGCGACGGCCTGGGCGCCACCGATCCGATAGATCTCGTGCACGCCGGCGAGCCGCGCCGCCGCCAGCACCAGCGGATTGAGGGCGCCATCGGGGGTCGGCACGACCATCACCAGCCGCTCGACGCCGGCGACCTGCGCCGGCACCGCGTTCATCAGCACCGAACTGGGATAGGCCGCGGTGCCGCCCGGCACATAGAGGCCGACCGCCGCGATCGGCCGCCATAGGGCACCGAGCCGCACGCCGGTGGCATCGACGTAATCGAAGCCGTCCGGCACTTGCCGGCGATGGAATGCCGCGATGCGCTCGGCGGCGAGCCGCAGCGCGGCGATCGTCTCGGCCGAGCAAGCCGCGACGGCGGCCTCGATCTCGGCGTCGGTGATGCGCAATGTCTCGGCGGTCACCGCATGCCGGTCGAACCGCTTAGTATAGTCGATCAGGGCGGCGTCGCCGCGTCGCCTGGTATCGGCGAGGATCTCGGCCACCACCGCCTGGACATCCGCATCCGCCTCGCGCTGCGCGTCGAGCAAACTCCGGAACGCCGCCTCGAACCCCGGTGCCGACGCATCGAGGCGGAGCGGACCGGTCATAGCCGCACCGTTACCATCAGGCGGCAAGGGCCACCGCCCCGGCGAACCGGTCGATCCAGCCGCCCAGCTCATCGGCGCGGGTTTTCAACGCCGCGCGGTTGACGACGAGCCGGGCCGTGATATCGGCAATCCGCTCGATCTCGACCAATCCGTTAGCGCGCAGGGTCTCACCGGTCTGCACCAGGTCGACGATCCGTTTGCACAGGTTCAGCGTCGGCGCCAGCTCCATGGCGCCGTTGAGCTTGACGCATTCCGCCTGGACGCCGCGCGCCGCGAAATGGCGCCGGGTGATCGCCGGGTATTTGGTGGCGACGCGCACATGGCTCCAGCGGCTGGGCTCATCCCGAGCGATCAGATCGGCCGGCCCGGCGACCGCCAGATGGCAATGGCCGACCTGGAGGTCGAGCGGCGCATAGATCTCCGGATAGGCGAATTCCATCAGCACGTCATTGCCGGAGATGCCCAGATGGGCGGCGCCGAAGGCGACGAAGGTCGCGACGTCGAAATTCCGGACGCGAATGACATCGAGTCCGACGATGTTCGTGGTGAAGCGCAGCTGGCGCGACGTGGGATCGTCGAAAGCCGCCTCGATCTCGATCCCGGTGCGGGCCAGTAAGGGCACCACCTGGTCAAGAATACGCCCTTTGGGCAACGCCAGTACCAGCGTTTCGTTACTCAACACGCTACCGAAACTCCTTCGACCGGGGCACCCCACCGAGAGTGCCGCCGGCGATACAGGGCAGGAGGCGCGCCCGGTCGGAGGGCCCGCCACACCCTGTCCGACGACCGTCAGGGGGTCTCGTCGATCGGATGCCGCGGTCGCCACCGGGTCGGCCACGCCTCGCCAACATCCTCTAGATGGCACAGGATGGCCGCCACTTCCAGACGGATGGCCCCGCCCTCGGAAAACTCGAGTTGCAAACCGCCGGCCCCGGGTTGGATGGCGAGCAGCGACAGGATCGCCTCGCCATGGCTCAAATCGATCTTCCGGCGATTGACCGCGGTGACGCCTTCGAACGAAACACCGGTGGTGATCCGGGCGAATTGGCCTGCCTCATCGGGCGGCACCTCCCACTGGAACCGGTTCGCCACCATGACGAAACGCCGCTCCTCGGCCTGATAGGTCATGTCGCCGACCAGCACCAAGGCGTCCTGCAGACAGGCGGAGATCACCGCCAGATCCTCGGCATCCGTCGCCTTCAGCCGCAGCGGGTGGGTCATTCGCGCAGCCGTTCGATATCCGCGCCGCAGGCCGCGAGCTTCGCCTCCAGCCGTTCATAGCCGCGATCCAGGTGATAGACCCGGCTGATGGTGGTTTCGCCCGTGGCGGCGAGTCCGGCGAGCACGAGCGAGACCGAGGCGCGCAGATCGGTCGCCATGACCGGGGCACCGGTCAGCTGCTTCACGCCGCGGACCATGGCCGAGGCGCCATGGATGTTGATGTTGGCGCCCATGCGGCACAGCTCCGGCACATGCATGAAGCGGTTTTCGAAGATCGTCTCGGTGATCATCGCCGCCCCATCGGCCATGGTCATCACCGCCATCATCTGCGCCTGCAGATCGGTCGGGAAACCCGGGAACGGCTCGGTCATCACATCGATGCCGGTGAGCCGTGGCCGGCCACTCTCCGTGCGGCCCCGCACGCGCATGCCGCCAGGAACGGCCTCGACCTCGACGCCGGCCGAGGCCAGCGCCCGGGCGACCGCCTGCAGCGACACCAGATCGCTGTCGGCCAGCACGAGATCGCCGCCGGTGATCGCCGCCGCCATCATATAGGTGCCGGTCTCGATCCGGTCGGGGATCACCCGATGGGTCGCCCCATGCAGCCGGCGGCGGCCGCGAATGACGATCCGGTCGCTCCCGGCGCCTTCGATCTCGGCGCCCATCGACTGGAGACAGAGGGCGAGATCGACGATTTCCGGCTCACGCGCGGTGTTGACCAGGGTGGTCTCGCCCTCGGCGAGGCAGGCCGCCATCATCAAATTCTCGGTAGCGCCGACCGAGGCGAAGGGCAGCACGATGGTGGCGCCATGCAGCCCGCCGGGGGCCCGTGCCTCGATATAGCCCTCGCGCAGCTCGATCACGGCCCCCATCTCGGTCAGGCCCTTGAGATGCAGATCGACGGGTCGGGCGCCGATGGCGCAGCCGCCGGGCAACGAGACCCGCGCCTCGCCGCAGCGGGCCACCAGCGGCCCCAGCACAAGGACCGAGGCGCGCATCTTGCGCACCAGATCATAGGGTGCGGTGGTCGAGGCGATGCGCGCGGCGTGCAGCGAGACGGTGCGGCCCGCATCCTCGGCACCATCGTCTTCGCGGCGCAAGTCGACGCCGTGCTGGCTCAGCAGATTCGCCAGGGTCGCGATATCGGCGAGCTGCGGCAGGTTGCTCAGCACCAGCTTTTCGTCGGTCAGCAGGCTGGCCGCCATCAACGGCAGTGCCGCGTTCTTCGAGCCCCCGATGGTGATCGAGCCTTCCAACCGCCGTCCGCCCCGAATTCTGATCTTGTCCATGCTGACCTATCCGCCCGATCTATCCGAGGCACGCCCGAGCTGCCTGCCCTGGCATCGCGCGTTCGGCCGGCAGTTGCAAAGGGAAAATGCGGTACCGCCCCTCACGGCGGATCGCCGTCCTCGTCGGCCCGCCGGCCCTGACGCTGCACCCGCCGCTTGACCAGGTTCTGCCGCAGCGCCTCGGCCAGCCGCCGCTGACGCTCGACCGCCCGCGGCGATGGCACCTCGGACGGCGTCAGAGGAACGGATTTGGGTGGTGGTTCGGTCATGGTCGGTGGTGGTGTCCGGTACGCCATCCCTCTATACCATCGAAGAGCGGCCTTGCCACAAACGCATCATGTTGTCGGACCGCTTGCACCGCTATCGGGTCCGTGTCATTTTCCGCGCCGTTTTCGAGGGTAGCCCGACCGATCGCCGTCGCCGCCCCCCGGTTCGCTGCCGTAGCTCAGTGGTAGAGCACTCCCTTGGTAAGGGAGAGGTCGACAGTTCAATCCTGTCCGGCAGCACCATATTTCTCAATAGGTTGGCCGCGTTTTAGGTGGTGTTCGGCCCAATCAGGGTTCGGCGGCCGCCTATCGGCGAGACACCGATTGCCACGCGCGACGGTGTTGTGGCCGGGCGCGTTGCGCGGACAGGCTGGAAAACTTCCCCGGATCAGCGCGCGTAGTCAGGCGCCTCCTTGTCGAGGATGCGGCGCCAGGCATCGAGATGCAGGCGCGCGTCGTAGCGGTCGCCCCAGGGGCCGTTATGGTGGCGCCGCAACCGATCCGGGAGCCGGCGCAGCCGCTGCCCGCTCGCCATCGCGGTCATCTGGTACATCGCCGTCCGCTCGGCGATGAACAACTCGTCGAAGGCATCATGGACCGTCGGCCCGACGACGGTCACACCATGACTGGCCATGATCATGATCGACTTGTCACCCATAAGGTCCGCGATGCGATCGCCCTCGGCATTGCTGCGCACCGGCTCGTCACCCCGTCCGTCGGTCACGACGCGATCGTTGAGCGTGAGATTGTTGTGGTGAGACAGCACGAGTTCGGGGTTCTCGAGCATCGAGATCGCCGTGAGGTATTGGGGATGGACATGAAGCACGCACGTCGCCGACGGGTTGCGTAGATGGATGCGGGCGTGGATATGGAAGGCGACCTGGCGGAGTTCACCGGTGCCGCGGACGACCCGACCGTCCAGGTCGCAGACGATCATGTTCGACGCGGTCAGCTCTTCGAAGCGCAACCCTCGTGGATTGATGAGGAAAAGCGGCGGATCGTCCGGCTTCGCTTGCGGCAGCATCAGCGAATTGTGATTGCCGATCTGCTCGTTCCAATCATGCCGGGCACAGACGCGGAAGACGGCGGCCATGTCGCAGCGCAACTGCCATTCCTCGGCTTCCGCCTCGGTGGAGGAAAGGGATTTCACGATCGCGGGCACGGCTGCTCCTCGCTTGTCACGGGACGGATGGCGGTATGATGACCCGTCGCGCCGATGCCGCCAAGCATCTCCCGCACCTTATGGGACGGTTAGGCCCATGCGCCGCACCGCATTTTCGAGCAGGCGGGACACGGGTCCTTCGAAGCCGTCGCGCCAGAGGCTGCCGCAGAACGTGATCGAGCCGACCGAGAAGACGGCACCGCCGCCCGGGGTGTCGAAATACACGATCTCGGCCCGCTTCAGCGCTTCCGGCGGCTCACCCGAGACGGTACGCAGATGCGAGAGCAATTCCTCGGGCACGGTGACGAAGGAGGCCGGCGGATCCTCGGAGCGGGCGAGAATCGCAGCACCCGGCGGGGTGCCGAGCGTGATGTCGGCGCGATCCATCTCGAAACCGGCGGCACCGCCGCCGGAGAGGCCATAATCGCCGATGATATCCTCATCGATGCCCTCGAACAGCCAGGCATAGGCCGGGTCGCGGGAGGCCGGCAGGCGACGGTAATGCGTGCCCTCGAACAGGCCTTGACCTGAAAAGCCGACGCCGGCGAGCATCTGCGGCGGGCGCCGGTTGCGGCGCCATAGACCGCCCATCTGACCGTCGAGCGCATGATAGTATTCGCCGGGCTCGGCAGCCCAGGCTCGGATACCGCCCTCCGCACGCCGCACCTCAATGATGTGCGGCAGGGCGCGGTCCCGAGCAATGCGCCAATAAAAGCCGTTGCCACCCAGATAGGCGAGCTTGCCGCCGCTCAGAGTATAGGCCTGGAGGGCGTCGAGCGTGCCCGGCGTATGGTATTCGGGATGCGAGCCCGTCAGGACGAGGCGATAAGGTGTCAGAAGGGCCTGGCCCTCATCGTCGAGATCCTCATCGGTGATGATGTCGAACTCGAAGCCCTTCGCCTCCAGCCAGGCGAGGAGGTGGGTATCGGCCGGATAGTGGCGCAGCCCGGAGCCTTGCGCGTCGTTGAAGGTCAGGAAGCCGGGGCGCATGGTCAGGATCGGCCGGCGCCGCGACGAGAAGGCGACGCCCGAATTGTCGCGATGGCGGTTGTAGGTCGATGCCG
>DATMGU010000079.1:0-3530 GCA_035555315.1 Allostellaceae bacterium | reverse complement strand
TTACTTGTACATGGTCTGCGCTTTGGTGCCGGGGGCGTACTCGCGCGGGTCGACCCAGATGTTGATGACGGCGCTGCGGCCGCTCTTGGCCACCGACTCGCGCGCCCGCCGCAGGGCCGGCGCGATCTGGGCCGGATCGCGCACCTCTTCGCCATAGCCGCCCAGCATCTGGGCGAACTGGCCGAAGGGCACATCGCCCAGCAGGTTGCCCACATTGCCGCGGCTCTCGCCGTACTTGGCCAGCTGCCCATAGCGGATCTGGTTCATGGCCGAGTTGTTGCCGATCACCGCGATGTACGGAGCACCGAACCGGTTGGCCGTCTCCATATCGAAGGCGGTCATGCCGAAGGAGCCGTCGCCGTAGTAGCACAGCACCTCCTTGGCCGGGTGCACCAGCTTGGCCGCCAGCGCAAAGCCGGTGCCCACCCCAAGGCTTCCCAGCGCCCCCGGGTCCATCCAGTGGCCGGGCCGGCGCGGACGCACCGCCTGCGCCGAGATGGTCACCACGTCGCCGCCGTCGCCGATGTAGATGGTCTCGTCGGTGAGAAACTCGTTCAGCTCCCAGGCCACCCGGTACGGGTGGATCGGCCGGCTGTCCGACTTGAACAGCGGCATCAGCTTCTCGGTGGCGGCATCCTCGGCGCTCGATAACTCCTTCATCCAGCTGCGGCGCGCCTGCCGCTTGTCGTTCTTGATGCGCCCGCTGGCCGCGGCCAGCACCGCCCCCAGCACCGCCCCCGGGTCGCCCACAATGCCCAGCGTCAGGTCCCGGTTCTTGCCCACCGTGCGGTAGTCCATGTCGATCTGCACCAGGGTCGGCACCGAGATGCGCTTGCCGTAGCCCATCCGGAAATCGAACGGCGTGCCCACAATCACCAGCACATCGGCCTTGGCAAAGGCCTGGCTGCGGGTGCGATCGAAGTGGTGCGGATCGCCCGGCGGCAGCAGCCCCCGGCTGGCCCCGTTGAAGTAGCCCGGTATGTCCAGCTGCCGCAGCAGCGCCACCGCCTCCTCGTGCCCGCGCGCCGCCCACACCTGCTGCCCGTACAAAATGGCCGGCCGCTCCGCGTTCACCAGCAGCTCCGCCAGGCGCTCGATATCGGCCGCATCTCCGATCGAGCGCGTCGAGGCCCGGTACTGGCCCGCCTTGGGCAGCACCGCCTTCGTCACATCGATCTCGCGATCCAGCACGTCGCGCGGTATCTCCAGGTACACCGGCCCGTACGCCCCCGCATAGGCCTCCCGCACCGCCATCGCCACCATGTCGGCCACCCGCTCGGTGCTCATCACCGTGGCGGCAAACTTGGTGATCGGCCGCATCAGGTCCACGTGCGGCAGATCCTGCAGCCCGCCCATCTTCCATTGCGCCAGCGCGCTCTGGCCCCCGATGTGCAGCACCGGGCTCTCCGACCGAAACGCCGTGGCGATCCCCGTGACCGCATTGGTGCAGCCCGGCCCGGCCGTGGTCACCACGCAGCCAAGCCGGCCGGTCTGCCGCGCATAGCCGTCGGCCGCGTGCGCCGCCACCTGCTCGTGCCGCACATCCACGATCTTGATGCCCTCGTCGATGCATCCGTCGTAGATGTCGATGATGTGGCCCCCGCACAGCGTGAAAATCGTGTCCACCCCCTCGCTCTTGAGCGCCTTGGCCACCAGGTGCCCCCCAGACACCACGTTCGCCTCCCGGCTCTTCTGCTTCAACGTGTCTTCGGCCGTGGTCGTGGCCCGACCTTTGCTCGCTTCGGTGGCAACGTCTGACATGGAAACCTCCGCCTGATGAGCTGATGGTTCGCTGATCGGAAATGACGGCTCGCGGCTGCGGTGTTTGCAAACCGCAGCCGGAATACCTGGCATCTTAAAGGCCGGCCGTTTACGACCCCCCAAAACTCAGGTGGCCACTGCCGCGTGCGACCGCGAACGACGCCCGGGATGCCCGGGGCCGCACGCTCGGCGACTCGATCGATGTCATGCTGGCTGCGCCTTCGCGGCGGACACGTCCTCGCTGGGGACCAGAATCCTGGTCCGCCACGGTTTGAGCACCGTGATCGCCAGGACCGCGGCGAGAATGTTCGCGCCTGCCGCGATGATAAAGACCGTGTCCCAGCCCCCGGTCGCCTTCTGGATCGCGTTCGAGTAGGGCACGAGCAGCGCAGCCGTCCCTTTCGCTGTGTAGAGCAGGCCGGCGTTCGTTGTCGCGAATTTCGCGCCGAAGGTGTCGGTCGCGGTTGAAGGGAAGAGGCTGTAGATTTCGCCCCAGGCGAAGAACACCAGGCCGCTCAGGATGACGAACCAGACGGGGTCTGCGCCCAGCTTATACAGCATGAAGATGCCGATACCTTCGAGGAAGAAGGCGATGAACATCGTGTTCTCGCGGCCGATCTGGTCCGACACCCAACCGAAGAAGGGCCGGGTCAAGCCGTTGAGGATGCGATCGAGAGTCGCCGCGAAGGTCAACGCCGGCATCGTCAGCCCGATCAGCGTCACCTTGACCGTGGCCACTTTCAGGTCTTGCGATATCGGGGCGAGATTCGCGGTCACAATCAGTCCGCCAGCCCCGACGAGCACGAACATAAAATACATCAGGGTAAAGATGGGCTGACCCTTGGTCCACACTAACCAGCCGCCATACAGGAAGATCAGGGCGGCGAGCGCCAGCGGGATGTAGAACTGCAGGCCCATCGACCACATCGCGAAGCCGCCGATGACCGCGATGATCGCGCCGGCGATCCACCAGGAATTCGGTCCGATGACCTCGTTCGGCGCGAACTGCCGCCGAGTCTGCTTCACCACCGCCTTCTTGACAACGTCCGGCACCTGCCCGGGCTTGGGCGAGGCCATGAGTAGGGCGAGGACACAAATGACGATGCCCTGGCCAAGGCCAAAGTTGAAGAACGTGGCCTGAAAACCGCTGTTCTTGATCATGGCCTGGATTGGGATGACGGTAAGAGCGGAACCCGCGCCGAAGCCTGCTGCAGTGATTCCCGCAGCCAGGCCACGCCGGTCGGGGAACCATTTGAGTGCATTGCCGATGCAGGTCCCGTAAACGGCACCGGCCCCGATGCCGGCGATGATCTGAGCGACGTAGAAGGTCGTCAGAGAATCCGCGCTCGAGTTCAGGATCCAGCCGATGCCGCACAGCACTCCGCCGAAAATCACCACGAACCGCGGGCCGTACTTGTCGACGAACCAGCCCTCGATCGGCACCAGCCAGGTTTCGAACAAAACGAACAAGGTGAACGCGATCTGGATCGACGCGCGATCCCAGCCGAATTGTTTCTGAATGTCCGAAACGAAGAATGTCCAGCCGTACTGCAGATTCGCGATCATCACCATGCACAGGATGCCTATGAACAGCTGCATCCATCGGTACGATGCCGGCCGGATGGTGGTGTTCGGGCTTGCCTTGGTTTGCATCAGGTTCTCCTCGATCGTTTTTCGTTCGATGCGCCGCTGATCCGGTCGCCTGATCGATGTTGGAATGAATCCGCCGGTTCGTCCGCGGTGCGTACGCCCCCGTCTCCTCCCAGTTT
>DATMGU010000078.1:0-184338 GCA_035555315.1 Allostellaceae bacterium | reverse complement strand
TCTCGCCAGCGAGGATGCCCGCTACATCACCGGCCAGACGCTGCTGATCGACGGCGGCCGCTGGATGATCTGAAGGACGAATGCCATGACCGCCATCGCCGACTTATCCGCCACGGACCTCGCCGCCGCGATCCGCGCCCGTCAGATCTCGCCGGTCGATGCGGTCGAGGCAGCACTCGGCCGCATCGAGGAGCGCCGGGACCTGAACGCCTTCATGGCGATCCCGGCTGACCGCGCCCGAGCCGAGGCTCGGGCCGCGGAAGCGGCCGTGATGAGCGGAGCGCCATTGGGTCCGCTCCACGGCATCCCCTTTTCGGTGAAGGACCTCACCAATACCGAGGGCGTCGCCACCACGCAGGGCTCGGCGCTCTTCGCCGATACGGTGCCGGCGGCCGACGCCATCGCCGTGGCACGAGCCCGCGCGGCCGGCGCCATCCTGATCGGCAAGACCACGACGCCGGAATTCGGCCACAAGCCCTTCACCGAGGGGCCCTTGTTCGGACGCACGCTCAATCCCTGGAGCCACGCCCATACTTGCGGAGGGTCCAGCGGCGGTGCCGCCGTCGCGGTCGCGTCCGGAATGGGGCCGATCGCGCTCGGCTCGGACGGCGGTGGCTCGATCCGCATTCCCGCCGCCTGCTGCGGCGTCGTCGGCCTCAAGGCGACGCTGGGCGCTATCCCCAATCTTCAGGCTCCCGACCTGTTCGGCGCCAATTCCTATGTCGGCCCGATGGCGCGCGACGTCGCCGATACGCGGCTGCTGTTCGACATCCTCGCCGGGCCGGACCGGCGCGATCCCTATGGCCAGGTCGAAGCCGTCCGCCGCCGCGCCCTCGCGGTGGGGGAGCGGCCGCGTATCGCCTTCCTGCTCCGGTGCGGCAATAGTCTCGACGCGGAGGTCGAGGCCTCCGTCAAGGCCGCCATGGCGAAGGCCGAAGCGCTCGGCATGGTCGTCGAGCCGGTCGACCTCGATCTCGTCTCGCTCGAACCGTATTTCCTGGTGATGCTGCGTGCCCTGCTGCTGGCGCGTCTCGGCGCCCATGCCGCGCGCTCGCCCGAGCTGCTTGATCCAACCCTGATCGCGACGATCGAGGCGGGCCGCGATTACAGCGCCGCCGATCTCTATGAGGCGCAATTCGCCCGGACCACCTGCTTCGGCAAGGTCCAGGAGATCCTGTCGCGCTTCGATCTCATCGCCTCGCCGACGCTCTCGGCGCCAGCCCTGCCTGTCGGGGTCGATCCGCTTGGGTCGGTGGAGATCGCGGGGCGGGAGGCCGGCACCATTCGCGGCGCTTGGTACCCCTACACCTTCCCCTTCAACCTAACGGGGCATCCGGCGCTTTCGATGCCCTGTGGGCTGTCGGCGATCGGCCTGCCGATCGGGCTCCAGCTTGTCGGCCGTTGGCATGAGGACGCTTACCTGCTCGACGTCGCCGGGCTTCTCGAAACGGCACTCCGTTTTCGACCGCTTGCTTGCTAGTCCGGCGCCGTAACCCTTACGGGAATGGAACGTCGGCGCATTAGTATTGGCGTTCGGAGGATCGTGATCATATAACGCGAGATCATGGAATCGCTCACCTTCACCAAGATGCACGGCATCGGCAACGACTTCGTCGTGCTGGATGCCCGCGACCAGTCGCTGCCGCTGAATGACGCGGCCGTGCGCGCGATTTCCGATCGCCATACCGGTGTCGGCTGCGACCAGTTGATCGTCATGGAACGTCCCCGGCACCAATCGGCCGAGGTGTTCATGCGCATCCATAACGCCGATGGCGGCGAGGTCGAGGCCTGCGGCAATGCCACCCGCTGCGTCGCGACCTTGCTGATGGCCGAGACGGGTAATAGCCACACGGTGGTCGAGACCGTCGCAGGCATCCTGCCGGCCCGCCGCGCGGTCAGCGGGCTCGTCGAGGTCGATATGGGGCCGGCGCGGATTGGCTGGCGGGAAATCCCTGTGGCGCGGGAACTCGATACGCTGGCCGTGCCGACCGGTATCGGCGGGCTGGGCGATGCGGTCTGCACCAATATGGGCAACCCCCATGCGACATTCTTCGTGGCCAACGCGGCGGCGGTCGATCTCGCCATGCTGGGTCCGGCGCTCGAACATCATCCGCTGTTTCCCGAGCGCGCCAATATCGGCATCGTGCAGATCCTCAGCCCCGAGCGCCTGCGCCTCAGGGTGTGGGAGCGTGGTGTGGGTATCACCCAGGCCTGCGGCAGCGGGGCCTGCGCCGCCTTGGTCGCGGCCGCCCGGCGCGGCCTCACCGGCCGGGTGGGCGAGGTGGTTCTGGATGGCGGGTCGCTCGGCATCACCTGGCGCGAGGACGGCCATGTCCTGATGTCCGGTCCGGTGGCCATCGCCTTTTCCGGCTGGCTCGATCCGTCGCTGCTGCCGCCCGGCACCTGATTTTCCCTCATCGTTGACTCGGGGCCGATGCCGCTCGAAATCCTGACCTTTGGCTGCCGGCTCAACCTCTATGAATCGGAGGTGATGCGCGGCTTGGCGCGCGACGCGCGGCTGGAGGACGCGGTGTTGGTCAACACCTGCGCCGTCACCGCCGAGGCCGAACGCCAGGCCCGCCAGGCGATCCGCCGCGCCGGCCGCGCCCAACCGGGCCGGCCGATCATCGTCACCGGCTGCGCCGCCCAGCTCGACCCCGCGGGTTTCGCCGCTTTGCCCGGCGTCACCCGTGTCCTGGGCAATGCCGAAAAGCTGCGGGCCGAGAGCTGGGATGCCGCCGGACCCGCCGTCGCCGTGGGTGACATCATGGCCGTGCGCGATGTCGCCAGTCATCTGGTCGAGAGCTTCGACGGGCATGCCCGCGCCTTCGTGCAGGTCCAGCAGGGCTGCGACCACCGGTGCAGCTTCTGCGTCATACCGCTGGCGCGCGGCAATAGCCGGTCGGTGCCGCTCGGCGCCTTGGTGCGGGAAGTCGCCGGGCTGGTCGATCGCGGCTATCGCGAGGTGGTGCTGACGGGGGTCGACCTCGCCTCCTATGGCGCCGACCTGCCCGGCGCGCCCAGCCTGGGACAGCTCGTGCGCCGCTTGCTGGCCCAGGTGCCGGCGCTGCCCCGGCTGCGCCTGTCGTCTCTGGATCCGGCCCGGCTGGATGAGGAATTCTGGACGTTGCTGGCGGATGAGCCGCGGCTGATGCCGCATCTGCATCTATCGGCGCAGGCGGGAGACGATCTCACGTTGAAGCGGATGAAGCGTCGCCATCGCCGCGCCGATCTCCTGGCGATCGCCGATCGGGTCGCGGGCATGGGGCGGCCGATCGTGCTGGGCGCGGATCTGATCGCCGGCTTTCCGACCGAGACCGAAGCGATGTTCGAGGCGACGCTGTCGCTCGCCGAGGCGTGCGGCCTGACCTATCTGCATGTGTTCCCGTATAGCCCACGGCCCGGGACGCCGGCGGCGCGGATGCCGCAGGTGCCGGTGGCGACCGCCCGCGCCCGCGCGGCGCTGTTGCGCGACATGGGTACGGCGGCGGTGACGCGCTTCCTGGCAAGCCGGGTCGGCTCGACCGCCGATGCCTTGATGGAACAGACCGGCATCGCCCGGACCGAGCATTACGCGCCGATCCGGCTCGACCGGCCGGTCGCGGTCGGCGCCGTTGTGCCGGTGAAAATCACTGGCGTTACCGGCGATTGTCTCGATGGCATGGTGCTGGCGTGAGCGAGGATACGGGTGCCGCCCAGGGCGGCTGGCTGAAGCGGCTTCGCGCCGGGCTCAGCCGGTCTTCAGCGCGGCTGGGCGAGGGCATCGGCGCCATCTTTACAAAGCGGCGGCTGGATGACGAGACGCTGGCCGAGCTGGAGGAACTGCTGATTTCCGCCGATATGGGCGTCGGTCTCGCCGCCCAGGTGACCACCAAGCTGCGCAAGAGCCGGTTCGGCCAGGAAGTGACCGCCGAGGAGGTGCGTGCGTCGCTGGCCGAGGAAATCGCCCGGTTGCTGGAGCCGGTGGCGAAACCGCTGGTCATCGATCCGAATTTGAAGCCGCATGTGATCCTGGTGGTCGGCGTCAACGGTAGCGGCAAGACCACGACGATCGGCAAGCTCGGCAAGCAGTTTCGCGATGCGGGCCATTCGGTCGTGCTGGCGGCCGGCGATACGTTCCGCGCGGCGGCGGTCGAGCAGTTGAAGATCTGGGGCGATCGCATCGGCGCCCCGGTGGTCACCCGCCCGACCGGCAGCGACGCGGCCGGCCTGGCATTCGATGCTTTGACCGCCGCCCGGCGCGATGGGACCGACGTGCTCCTGATCGACACCGCCGGCCGGCTGCAAAACCGCGCCGATCTCATGGCCGAGCTGCAGAAGGTGATCCGGGTCATGAAAAAAATGGATCCCGGCGTGCCCCATTCGGTGCTGCTGGTGCTCGACGCCACGACCGGTCAGAACGCCCATGCCCAGGTGCGGATCTTCAGTGACATGGCCGGTGTTACAGGTCTGGTGATGACCAAGCTGGACGGCACGGCACGGGGCGGCGTGGTCGTTGCCCTGGCCGAGAAATACGGCGTCCCGGTGCATGCCCTCGGTGTCGGTGAGACCGCCGAGGACCTGCGCCCGTTCGAGGCCCGCGCCTTCGCTCGCGGCATTGTCGGGCTTGAGCCGTAACCGGTAGAGGGTCTCTATCGGTTATAGGCCCTCGGTCGCGGTGTTGGTCCTTGGGATCAGGACGGCTTCGGTTAGGCTTTCGCGATAATGGTCGAGCGCCCAGTGGACCGACGGAAAGGCCAGGTCATGCCAAGGGATATCGTCCCAGGCGAATAGCTCGACTTCCAGGCTTTCCGGACCGGGCGCGTAGACGCCTTGCTTCAGGCGTGCGCGGTAGATCAGCTGCACTTGGCTGATGCGCGGGATGGAGTAGATCGCGAGCAGGCCGTCGATCGCGATATCCGCCTGCGCCTCCTCCATCGCCTCGCGCGCCGCCCCGGCTTCGGTCGTCTCGTTCAGTTCCAGATAGCCGGCCGGCAGTGTCCAATAGCCGCGACGCGGCTCGATCGCGCGCCGGCATAGCAGGATCCGTCCGTCCCAGCCGACCACCGAGCCGACGACGATTTTGGGGTTCTCGTAGAAAATGAAGCCACAGGCGTCGCAGGTCAGGCGCGGCCGGTCTTCGCCTTCGGGGATGCGCCGGTCGACGGGGCCGCGTGGCGGCAAGGGCTGAACCGACTCGGGATCGGAGTCATCGGACGGGGGTTGGCTGGACATCGCCCTAATGTCGCTACCATCGCGGCCGATCGCAAGCCGCGACATCAGCCGGTCAAATGGTGACGTCGACCAAGGTGCCGCGGCGGGCGGAGGCCGCCAAATTCGACGCATTGTTTTGTTGCGGTTCGGCGGCGTCATTCCGATCGGATGTTGAGGCATCGACAGGTCGGACAGGCGACAATGCCGTTGACCGTGTCTGCGTCACAGCCGGCAGTTGGATCGGATAACCCGCGTTTATCAATATGTTCCAATCCCTTTATGTGACCGAACCGTAACATCACTTCCAAAGAATTACAACTTAGGCCGAGCGGCGACCTTTTTGCTGCCGAGGGCGCTTCTGGCGAGCGCCCTTAACTGTTTGGCAAGGCAGTCTGATTTACTTTCGTGAGGCTATTCGGCAATTTCAGTTGGCTGCCAGAACATTCAGTGATTTGGAAAAAAGTTCCGGAATAAAAATCGTTGTTCTGCAGGTTTGTACAATGACAAGACTTCGCGATGACGATGAGAATTTTAGTAATCGTGGTGGGATCGGGCGGATGGAGTTGAAGTCTGTGACGAGTTCGCCCGAAGATCTTGACTATCTCTACAAGCTGGCACGAACCAAGACTGTGTCCGGGCGCCGCACGCTGATCGCGACGATCGGCGACCTGTTTTTTTCCCAAAATCAGGTGCTGACGGATCGCGAACGCGTCCTGATGAGCGAAATCCTGCGCAATCTCATCAATGATGTGGAGGTTTCCGTCCGGCGTGCCTTGGCCGATCGCCTGGCGGCGCTGCCTGACGCGCCACACGATCTGGTGCTGGCCCTCGCCAATGATCAGATTGAAGTAGCGCACCCGCTGCTGCTGCGATCCGAGGTGTTGCAGGACATCGAACTGATCGAGATCATTCGCAACCGTACGCTCGAACATCAGCTCGCGATCGCGATGCGCAAATCGCTCAGCCAGCAGGTCGCCGATGCGCTGGTCGAGACGCAGAATGTGGACGTGATCAAGACGTTATTGGAGAATCACAGCGCCCAGATCTCTCGAAGCACCATGGAATATCTGGTCGAACAATCGCAACGGGTTGATACCTACCAGAATCCTCTGTTGCGGCGACCCGAACTCGATCCCTCGCTGGCCAAGCGGATGTATTGGTGGGTTTCCGCCGCTCTGCGGCGTCATATTTTGGATCATTTCGAAGTCGATCCGGTCGAGCTGGACCATGCCATGGAAGATGCGGTGTCCGATCTCGCCGACGCCGTCGGCGATGCCGAGCTGAAATCCACGGAACTCGCCGAGCGGCTTTCCGGCCAGGGGGCCATTACGCCCGCTTTGTTGGTTCAAGCCCTGCGCGAGGGCGAAGTGTCCTTGTTCGTGGCGTGCTTCGCGAAATACACCGGCATCCGCCCCAAGCTGGTTCAGCGCCTGTTGTTCGAAGATGGCGGCGAGGGCCTGGCGGTTGCCTGCAAGGCGCGTAACATCGAGAAATCGGTCTTCGCTTGGATCTATCTGCTAAGCCGCAAAGCCCATGCGACGGAAAGCACGCCGGGCGGTTCGGATACCGCGCGGCTGATGGCGTTGTACGACCGTATCAAGCCGTCGGCGGCCAACGTGCTGGTGAAGAAATGGCAACGCAACCCCGACTTTCTCAAGGCGATCTGGCAGATCGAAGGCATCGAGCATATCGAGAGCGCGCTATGAGGCGGTTCCATCCCCCGCATTGGCGATCTTTCGAGCGCTGCGTTGACGCTTTGGCGGCCGCGATGCCGGCCCAAGCGCATACGCGGATAGCACGATGAAGGCGGTGAAACGCGCGACCTCTACCGCCGATAGCACCCATTCCTATGCGCCGATCGTGGCTGCCCTGGGCTTGGATTTCGTGGCTGGTTCGGGGGCTGCCTATATCGCCAACCTCGATGGTCAGGTCATCTGGAACAACGCCGATTATCGCCGATTCGCGGTCAGCATCGTGCCCGATGGCTACCCCGCGGTGTTTTCGATGCCCTGGCCGGTCGAAGAAATCATCGCCGCGCTGGTGAAGACGCGCCGGCCGGTGACGCGTGTCGATCGGTTCGAGATCAGGGGCACCGCTTACGAGATCAGTTCGACCCATTACGGCGCGTGGCGGGGCAGCAGTCTGATTGGCCTGGCGGGCAGCTTTCCAGATACGTGGTCGCCGGAACGCACCACCAATCACCAATTGAGCCAAGCGCAGGAGCGGCTCGAAGATTTGACGCGCCTGGTCTCCGACTGGATCTGGGAGACCGACGCGGAGATGGTCCTGACCTACGTGACCCCCCGGGTCAGCGAGGTGTTAGGCTTCCATCCCCGCGAGTTGATCGGTCGCAATCTGGTCTCTCTGGGAAGGTTCATGCACGACGATCCGGGGGAGGATGCCAACCCGCTGATCGCCACCCACCAGCGGCCGTTCCGCGACCGTGGTTTCGTGATGCGTCACGCCAACGGCTCGGACCGGCAGTTCCGGATGGCCGGTCTGCCGGTCTATGCATCGATCGGCGGCCGCTTCTGCGGTTATCGCGGGACCGCGCGCGACATCACCAGCGAGGCGACGGCCCTCGATCTCGCGGCCCAGTCGCAGGGCCAGCTTATCCAGGCGATCGACAGCATCGGCGAAGGCTTCGCTCTGTTCGACGGCGACGATCGGATGGTACTCCGCAACGATCGCTTCGTCGCGATGTACCCCAAGGCGGCGTCGCTGCTTCAGGCCGGCATCACGGTCACGGAACTGCGTCAGGCCTTGATGGCGTCCGGCGATCTTTCGCCGGACACGGTCGAACGGATGCGAAACCCGGCTATGTGGGCGCGACGGCGCGCGGTCGAGGATGTGGCGTTCGTCTACCAATTGGCGGATGGACGCTGGATTCGCGCCACGGACAGCTTGACCGCCGATGGCGGTATCGTCGGCATCAGGACCGACATCACCGAGATCAAGGAACGCGAGCGTGCGCTTTACGAGGCGAAGGAGGCGGCTGAAGCCGCGAACCGGGCCAAAAGCGAATTCCTGGCGAATGTCAGCCACGAACTGCGCACGCCGCTCAACGCCATCATCGGGTTTTCCGAACTGATCCTGGGCGAGACGTTCGGGCCGATCGGCAATCCGCAGTATCGCGAATATCTCAACGATGTGCTCGAAAGCGGACGGCATCTGCTGAACGTCATCAACGACATCCTCGACCTCGCCAAGGCGGAGGCCGGCATGCTCGACCTCCGGGCGGAATTGATGACGCTGGACGAGGTGATCGACAGCGTGCTGCGCCTGATGCGCGAGCGCGCGATGCACGGCAACCTGGTGCTTTCGGCGGTGATCGATCCGGCGATGCCGCCGCTCTTCGCCGATCCGCGCAAGCTGAAGCAGGTGCTGCTGAACCTCGTCAGCAACGCGGTGAAGTTCACGCCGGCGAACGGCACCGTCACCATCCGCACCCTCTGCGCACCCGATGGCGATATCCTGCTGCAGGTCGAAGATACCGGCATCGGCATCGCCCCGGCGCAAATCCAGACGGCGCTATCGCCCTTCGGTCAGGTCGATGGCCGGCTCAACCGGAAATATGAAGGCACCGGTCTGGGATTGCCGTTGACCCGCGCCATGGTGGAACTGCATGGCGGGCACTTGTCGATCGAAAGCACTCTCGGCATCGGAACGACGGTGACCGCCCATTTGCCGGGCCAGCTCGTCCGGGCTTAGAGCGTGGCCCGAAACGGCGCTAGTCCTGGGTCAACGCCGCCACGCCGGGCAAGACCCGCCCTTCCAGCCATTCCAGGAAAGCGCCGCCCGCGGTCGAGACATAGGTCAGCCGGTCGGTGACGCCGGCGGCGGCCACCGCCGCCAGCGTATCGCCGCCACCGGCCACGCTCATCACCGTGCCGGCTTCGGTCAGCTCGGCGAGGCGTATCGCGATCGCCATCGTGGCCTTGTCGAAGGGCTTGGTCTCGAAGGCGCCGACCGGCCCGTTCCAGACCACCGTGCGGCATTTCGTCAGCCGATCGGTGATGACGTCCACCGATCGCGGCCCGATATCCAGCACCATGCGGTCCGTCGGTATGGCGTCGATCGGCACCACCTCGGTCGGCATGTTCGGCGCCAGTTTTTCGGCGATCACGGCGTCTTCCGGCAGGATGATGGCGCAGCTGGCGCGTTCCGCCGCGGCGAAGATGTCCTTCGCGGTGCCGAGCAGATCGCGCTCGGCCAAGGATTTGCCGACCTCGATGCCGCGCGCCAGCAGCATGGTGTTCGCCATGGCGCCGCCGATCACCAGGAAATCGACCTTGCTCACCAGCGAATTCAACAGATCGAGCTTGGTCGATACCTTGGAACCGCCGACCAGGGCCAAGACCGGGCGCTGCGGGTGTTCCAGCGCCGCTGTCAGCGCATCGAGCTCCGCCTGCATCAGCATCCCGGCGGCGGCCGGCAGCAGCCGGGCGATCGCCTCGGTCGAGGCATGAGCGCGGTGGGCGGCCGAGAAGGCGTCATTGACGTAGAGGTCGCCGAGCGAGGCGAGCTCTTGGGCGAAAGCCGGGTCGTTCGCTTCTTCCCCCGCGTGAAAGCGCAGGTTTTCCAGCAAGGCGATGTCGCCATCGGCCAGCCGATCTATGACCGCCCGCGCCGCCGGACCGACGCAATCCTCGGCGAAGGCGACCGGCTTGCCGGCCAGTGCCGCGGACAGCGGACCGACCAGCGGGCGCAGCGAATAGGCCGGGTCCGGCTTGCCCTTGGGGCGTCCGAAATGCGACAACAGAACGACCTTGGCGCCGGCGCGCTGGAGCCGTTCGATGGTCGGTACCAGCCGCTCGATCCGCGTCGTATCGGATACCCTGCCGTCCTGCATCGGCACGTTGAGATCGACCCGGACCAGCACCCGCTTGCCAGCTACGGTCACGTCGTCGAGTGTCTTGAATCGGCGCATGGTCGACCTCGTTCCCCTAAGCTGAAGGCCCCGACGTTACGGGCGTCGCACACGGGGATAGAGACCACCCCCATGGCTGTCAACGCCGCTGGACAGGAGATCCTTATGAGCTTCAACGCAGCCCTTGTAACCGGCTCGACCAGCGGCATCGGCGCCAGCTTCGCCCGGATGCTGCCAGCCTCGACCGATCTGTTGCTGACCGGGCGCGACACCGGCCGCCTGGTGGCGCTGCAGGCCGAATTGGCGCGGCCCGGCCGGCGGGTCGAGGTGCTCGCGGTCGATCTCGCCGCACCGGGCGGCCCGGAACGGCTCGCCGACGCGGCTAATGCGTTCGGCATCGATCTTCTGGTCAACAATGCCGGCCTCGGCCGGTTCGGTATGGTCAAGGACAATCCGATCGACGCCGAGCGGGCGATGGTGATGACCAATGTCGTGGCACCGCTGCTGCTGACCCGCCTGCTGCTGCCCGGCATGATCGAGCGCGCGGAGCCGGGGGGCCAGCGCGCCGGCATCATCCTGGTCGCCAGCGTCGTCGCCTTCGCCGGCTTGCCGTATGTCGCGACTTATAGTGCGACGAAGGCGTTCGATTTGCGTCTGGCCGAAGGCTTGACCGCTGAGTTGCGCGGCTTGCCGATCGATGTGCTGGCGTTGTGTCCGGGCACGACCGATACCGAATTCTTCAACCGGTCGGGGCTGCGCCGCCGGGGCGGAGCGCATTCGCCGGACCAGGTCGCCAAGGCCGGTCTCGCCGCCCTTGGCCGCCGCACCGTGCAGGTGGTGGGGGCGGGCAATCAGGCGTTGACCCTCGCCTTTCATTTGCTGCCGCGTGGCCTGCTCGGTTTCGCCGCCCGCTTCGTGCTCAGCCCTCGCTAACCCGCCGCTGGACCAAGCAGGCTTGCCATCGCCGATGGGGGGCGTAGCTTTGTCGGCATGATTTCGTCGCTCGATCGCTTCGTCTATCGCGCCAGCCAAGGCGCACGGTTCTCGTGGTTCTTCGGCCAAAAGCTGCTGGCAGCGCGCCTCACCGATAAGACGCCGACGCCGCCCGAGATCAAGGCGCGGATGCCGTCGACGCGGCGGCTGCTCGCCGATCTACGCGCCTTGCTGCGCCGCGACCTCGACAACATCGCGGCCGGATTGTACCGGCTGCCGGCCGTCCTCGGGGAGAACCCGCTGGAGGCATTCGCCAAGGCTCGGCAGTTTTTCGCCGATCTCGCGGTGGTGAACGAGCGGCGCCAGGCCGGGCGCAACAGCGAGGTGAGGGAGCAGCAGCCGGCCGGAAAGTTTCCGCGGTATTACCTGCAGAATTTCCATTACCAGACCGACGGATATCTCAGCGAGCAATCGGCGGCGCTTTACGATCATCAGGTCGAGGTGTTGTTCAGCGGGGGCGCCGATGCGATGCGCCGCCAGGCCCTGGTACCGCTGGCCGAGGCCGTGCGCCGGCGCGGCATCCGTGCCAGCCGGTTGCTCGATATCGGCTGCGGCACCGGGCGCTTCCTGCGCGAGGTCAAGGCGAATTATCCGCGGTTGGCGGTCACCGCCCTCGACCTCAGCCCGTTCTACCTGGCCGAGGCGCGCAAGACCCTGGCGCCCTGGTCGCGCACCCGGTTTATCGAGGCGCCGGCCGAAGCGGTGCCGGAGCCCGATGCCAGCTACGACATCGTGACCTCGGTCTATCTGTTTCACGAGTTGCCGGCCAAGCCACGGCGGCTGGCGGCGGCGGAGATGGCGCGGCTGCTGGCGCCCGGCGGCACGCTGATCCTGGTCGACAGCCTGCAGATCGGCGACGTGCCGGATTACGATGCCCTGTTGGAGTATTTTCCGGTCAGCTTCCACGAGCCCTATTTCGCGAATTATGCGCGCGACGATCTCGCCGCGCTGTTCGCACCGGTCGGCCTGACGCTGGAGCGGGTCGACCTCGCCTATTTGTCCAAGGTCGTGACCTTTCGAAAAGAACCATCCTCGCCGTCATCCGGCACAGACTTCATGGGAGGCTCGATTGAGTGAGTCCGACGATACTCCGCTCGATGCGGTAAGACCCAAGCTGGTTGAGACCAAGCAGCGCTGGGCGGCCGAGGGTCGGTTGCTGACCGACAAGCCGGTGAAGCCGCACCGGTTGCCCGACCAAAGACTGCCGCCCGGGCAGCATTTGGTGCAGGACTGGCCGGTGCTGGATCTCGGCGTGCAGCCGGACGTCCCCCCGGAACGCTGGCGCCTCCAGATCGACGGCCTGGTCGACCGGCCGATCGCCCTGGACTGGGCGGCGTTCAAGGGGCAGCCGCGGTTCCATGACGTCTCCGACATGCATTGCGTGACCTCGTGGTCGCGCTACGACAATGCTTGGGAAGGCGTCGGCGCCAAGCATCTTCTCGCCCTGGTTCAGCCCAAGCCCGAGGCGCGCTTCATCGTCTTCCACAGCTATGACGGATACACGACCAACCTGCCGCTGGCCGAGTTCGATCGCGACGATGCGTTGCTGGCCGATAGCTGGCAGGGGGAGCCGCTCACCCGCGTGCATGGCGGGCCGGTGCGGGCCATCGTGCCGCAATTGTATCTCTGGAAAAGCGCCAAATGGATCAACCGGATCGAGTTCATCGCCGCCGACCGATCCGGGTTCTGGGAAGTTCGTGGCTATCACGACCACGGCGATCCCTGGACCGAGGAGCGTTATAGCTGACGTTTGCGCGCTTAGATCGCCGGGAGCGGCAGCGTGGTCCCAGCGATCGGCAGGTCACGGGCATAAGTGAGCGTGCGAATCACCATAGGCGCGTCCCGGCCGCGGATTTCGATCTCGTGGCTGGGAACATCGCCGAGATCGATCGAGGCGCGGTCGATCAGCTCCTGGGACACGACTAGTTCGCATTGGTAGGTCTTGGTCAAGACCTCCAGCCGGCTCGCGGTATTCACCGCGTCGCCGATCGCGGTGAGCGAGATGGCCGGGCCATAGCCCATCTCGCCGACGATGACGGGCCCCGTGTGGATGCCGATGCCCATCCGCAGCGGCTCCTTGAGATCATGCCCGAGGGTTTCGTTGAGATGCGCCAATCGGCCCGCCATCGCGCGGGCAGCCTCCAGAGATTGCTGGCAGCCCCGTTCCGGGCCGCTTTCGACGCCGAACAAGGCCATCACGCCGTCGCCGATGAACTTGTCGATCCGGCCGCCGGCACTCTCGACCGCGTGGCCCATTTCCTCGAAATACCGGTTGAGTAGAAAGACGACGTCGTACGGCAGCCTGGTCTCGGCCAGCCGGGTGAACGCGCGCAGATCGGCGAACAGGATCGCGATCTCGCGCTCGCTGCCCCGCAGATAGGACGGCTTGGCGAAGCCGTCCCGAACGGTGGCCCCGGGGGCGAGCAGGGGGGTGACGGCGATGTTGCCGGTCGGTCGAAGCTGGCACGCCAGCCGAACCATCGGCGGGGAGCCGATGCGCTGCAGCACCTTGAGCTCGTCCGAATGTGGCGGCGGGATCGCCAGATCGGGTCCGACAACCCGGACGCGGCAGGTCGAGCATCGGCCGCGCCCCCCGCAGATCGCAGCATGCGGTATGGCGGCGCCCCGGCTCGCCTCCAGCACCGTGGCGCCGCGCAGGATCCTGATGCGCCTACCGTCCGGATAGCTGATCGTGACGAGGCCGAGCCGCCGCAGGTAAAGGCTGCGGAGCCCCCGTGCCAGCAGCGTGGCACCGATGGCGGCGACAAAGGTGCCGAGCAGCAGATAGCCGATCATCTGCAGCCGCTCCGTCTGCGCCTGCGCCGTGGGATTGCTGATCGCCAGCGGAGAGTCGGGACTGGTCGCCAGGGCGAGGATGCTGCGTCCGGCCTCGATATAACCGAGCAGGGCGAGCACCGGCATCAGCAAGGCGATGGCCGAGAGGGGCGTCTTCCAGCGAACGAACCAGGGTCGTTGTCCGAACGCGTAGTTCAACCCGATGCAGCCATGGATCCAGGCGATCACCAGCAGACCGCCCTGTATCAGCCCCCGCGCGGGCGAGCGGTACCAGAACAGGGTCAGCTCGACGGTATAGGTGGGGCTCACGCCATAGAGGAGATGGGCGATGCGCGTGCCGGTGATATGCAGGAGCAACGCGATCGGGATGAGAAAACCGAGGATGAGCTGCGCCGCCTCGCGCGGCGGCATCTTCAGGGAGCGGCGCCGGTACAACGACCAAAATGCCAGCGACACATGAGTGCAAAGACCGGCATACAGGATGAGGTTGCCCGGCCCGCTGGCCCAGAGGACGACGACCACGCGCAGCACCCGCTCCATCGCGCCGACCGATATCAAGCCCGCCGCGTGGTTGACGAAATGGCTGAAGATATAGGCGAAGAGCACCAGTCCCGAGATGTATCGCAGCCGTTTGACCAAACCACTCCCCCCAGCCGATTTTTCCTCTCAGGCCGTCTCTCCCATAGCATGATCCCGGCAGCGCGCATCCCCCGACATCTCCCGACATCTCTGGGGGGAGGCGGCACGCGGCTATTTCCATGCGCGGTGGTTTCTGCTACTCGACCCCGGCCTTAATGCGGCCGTGTTTTTGAGGATAGTGACGCCTGTGGCGCCTTTGATCGAAATCGATGGCTTGGTGAAACGCTTCGGCCCGATCGAAGCGGTTCGCGGTATCAGCTTCACTGTGGAGCGGGGTGAGGTGCTGGGATTTCTCGGTCCGAACGGCGCCGGTAAATCGACGACCATGAAAATGATCGCCGGGTTTCTCGCCCCCACAGCCGGCCGCGCCGTCCTGTGCGGTGCCGATGTCTCGGTCGAACCGCTGAAGGCGAAGCGCGTGCTGGGTTACCTGCCCGAGGGGGCACCGGCCTATCCGGACATGACCCCGGCGGCTTTTCTCACTTTCGTCGGACGCATCCGTGGTTTCTCCGGGTCGGAGTTGGCGCGGCGGGTCGGCCTCGCGGTGGAGCGTGTCGATCTCGCTTCCGTGCTGCATCAGCCGATCGAGACCCTGTCGAAGGGCTATAAGCGTCGGGTCGGCCTCGCCCAAGCCCTGCTGCACGATCCGGAAGTGCTGATCCTCGACGAGCCGACCGATGGTCTCGATCCCAATCAGAAGCATCAGGTCCGCACGCTGATCCAGGGAATGGCGGCGGATAAGGCGATCATCATCTCGACCCATATCCTCGAGGAGGTCGACGCCGTGTGCACCCGCGCCATGGTGATCGCGCGCGGCACGGTGCTGGCGGACGGCACCCCGGCCGAACTGGTGGCGCGGTCGCGCTATCACAACGCCGTCTACATGCGTGCCGCCGGGCCGATGCCACGCGGCGTGCTCGACTACATCGCCGGCCACCCGCATGTCGCCGGCATCGAACCGTCGGACCGGGCCGGCGATACCGGCGTGCTCGTGCTGTCGATCGATGGCCGGATGATCGATGACGTGGTCCGTTCGGTGGTCGCCAGCGAGGGCGCGCAGATCGCCGAGCTGCGTGTCGAACGCGGCCGTCTGGACGGTGTGTTCCGCGATATCACCATGCCGCCGGCACCGTCCCGACCGGCGGACCCGGTGCCGTCCGCCGCCATCGCCTGACCGATCGGGGTAACCGTCACGATGCGTGCCATCGCCATCATCTTTCGCCGGGAGCTCGCGAGCTATTTCGCGACGCCGCTCGCCTACGTGTTCATTGTCATCTTCCTGGTGATGGCGGGCGCGCTCACGTTCTTCGTCGGCAACTTCTTCGATCGCGGGCAGGCGGATCTGCAGTCGTTCTTCACCTTCCACCCGTGGCTCTATCTGTTCCTGATCCCCGCGCTGTCGATGCGGCTCTGGGCGGAAGAACGCAAGACCGGCACGATCGAGCTGTTCCTGACCCTGCCGGTGACGACCGCCCAGGCGGTCATCGGCAAGTTCCTCGCCGCCTGGGCGTTCACCGGCATCGCCCTGGCGCTCACCTTCCCGCTATGGCTCACCGTGCTGTTCCTGGGCTCGCCGGATAATGGGGTGATCGTCGCCAGCTATCTCGGTAGCTTCCTGATGGCCGGCGCGTTCCTCGCGGTCGGCGCCGCCGTTTCGGCTTTGACGAAGAACCAGGTGATCGCCTTCGTCCTGGCCGCGGCGGTGTCGTTCCTGTTCATCGCCAGCGGGACCCCGATCGTGCTGGCGCCGTTGCAGGCATGGCTGCCGGCCGGCATCGTCTCGATGATCGGTTCGTACAGTTTTCTCAGTCATTTCCTCGGCATTACGCGCGGCGTGCTGGAACTGCCGGATGTCATCTTCTTCGCCTCGATCATCGGTGTGTTCCTCTTCGCCAACACGCTGCTGGTCGAGTGGAAGAAAGCGGATTAGGCCCCTGACGATGAACCGATCCGTCTCGCGTACGACCGCCATAGGTCTGCTCCTCGCCCTCGTTCTGCTGGTGTCGATCAATGCGCTCGCGAACCGGCTGACCGCCGGTGTGCGGGTCGATCTCACCGAGCAGGGGCTCTACACCCTGTCGCGCGGCACCCGGGCGATCCTGGGTAAGCTCGACGAGCCGATCACCCTGAAGTTCTATGTCTCGAAACGCCTCGCCGAGGAGGTGCCGAGCTTCGCGATCTACGGCCAGCGCGTCCGCGAGATGCTGCAGGAATATGCCGCCCGGTCGAAAGGCAAGATCCGTCTTCAGTTGCTTGATCCGACGCCGTTTTCCGATGTCGAGGATCAGGCCGTCGCGGCGGGGTTGCAGGGCGTTCCGCTCGACCAGGTCAGCGACGAACAGGTCTATTTCGGGTTGGTCGGCAGCAATTCGACGGATGACACGCAGGTCATCCCGTTCTTCCAGCCCGAGCGCGAACGTTTCCTCGAGTTCGATCTCAGCAAGCTGGTCCAGAACCTTGCCTTTCCAAAGCGCAAGGTGATCGGCGTCGCGACCAACCTGCCGCTCGATGGCGATCAGATGGCGGCGATGCAGGGCCGCCCCGTCACGCCGCAGACCGTGATGGATCAGTTACGCCAGACCTTCGACGTGCATGAGATCGGTGTCGGCTTCGACAAGGTGCCGGCCGATGTCGATGTGCTGATGATCGTCCAGCCGCAGAACCTGTCGCCGAAGACGTTGTTCGCGATCGATCAGTTCGTGCTGAATGGCGGTCGCGCGCTGGTGTTCGTCGATCCCTATTCCGAATTCCAGACCGCTCGCCCCACCATGCTGACGCCCCCCGGCAGCCCGACCGACAGCGATCTGGAACCGTTGTTCAAGGCTTGGGGGATCGAGCTGGTCAAGGGCAAGGTAGCCGCCGACCAGGCGACCGCCCGGAAGGTGAATGCCGGCTCGAGCGGGCGCCAGCAACCCATCGATTACGTCGCCTGGCTCAACCTGCAATCGGCGAATTTCAACCGTGACGACCCGGTGACGAGCGAACTGGGCTCCCTGCATTTCGCGACTCCCGGGGTGATTCAACGCCTCCCGGAGGCTCCCGCCTCGGCAGGCGGGGATGCCAAGCCGCGCCCGAACATCGAGTTCACGCCGCTGGTCATGACCTCGCCGGCATCGGAGTTGCTCGATGTCGCCCAGGTCAAAGGCATACCGGACGTCGTCGGCTTGCTGCAGACCTTCAAGCCGTCGGGCGAGCGACTGACCCTCGCCGCCCGCGTCTCCGGCATCGTCGACAGCGCTTATCCCGATGGTCCGCCCGTGGAGGCCAAGCCGGCCGATGCTAAATCAGCCGATGCTAAATCAGCCGACGCCAAACCAGCCGACGCCAAACCAGCCGATGCCAAGTCAGACGAACCGCCGGCGGGCGGCTGGCTCAAAGTCGCCGCCAAGCCGATCAATGTCATCGTGGTCGGCGATACGGATCTGCTGGACGATCGGTTCTGGGTGCAGACGCAGGATTTCTTCGGTCAAACCGTTGCCGTACCGAACGCGAATAACGGTGATTTCGTCATCAACGCGGCCGATAGCCTGTCCGGTTCGGGCGATCTCATCGGCCTCCGCTCACGCGGGACCGCCGCCCGGCCGTTCGAATTGGTCCAGAACATTCAGCGCGAGGCCGAAGACCACTACCGCACGACCGAGAAACAGCTGCAGGACAAGCTGAAGGCGACCGAAACCAAGATCGCCGACCTCAAATCCAAGGACACCGCGTCCGGTACCGCCAGCACCGGCGTCGATCAGGTACAGGCGATCGAGACCTTCCGAGGCGAGTTGGTGCAGACCCGCCAACAGCTGCGGCAGGTGCAACTGGCCCTGCGTCAGAACATCGATCTGCTGAAGAACGTGCTGGTGGTGATCAATGTCGGGCTGGTACCGCTCGGCGTCGCGATCGTGGCACTTATCGTCGGGATCGTCCGGCTACGGCGCCGCAAACGGCGAGCGGCGGCGCTGTGATCATCGCCCTCGCTCCGCTGCTCGCTGCCTAGCGCCCTTCTGCCGAGGAAATTCCGTCCATGCGCCAGAAGACCCTGATCCTCCTTTCCGTCGCGACGCTGATCCTGCTCCTCGCGGCGATCTTCATGCCTTCGACGGGAACCACGCGGACACCGCCGGCGACCGGGGCGGGGCCGGTCTTTCCGACGCTGAAGGACTGGGTCGGCACGGCCGCGCGGATCGTGATCAAAGGGGCGGACGGCACGGTGACGCTCGACCGCGGGAGTGCCGCCCCCGGTGCCGGTGAGCCCCAGGCGGCTTGGACGGTGGCGGAAAAGTCCGGATATCCGGCATCGGCCGCCTCGGTGCAGCAATTGGTCAACAGCCTGCAAACATTGCGGTATGTCGAACCGAAGACGCGCCGGCCCGACCTGTTTCCCCGGCTGGAGGTCGAGGAGGCCGGCAAGCCGGAGGCGAAGTCGCGGCAGGTCGAGGTGTTCGACGGCAATGGTGCCCGTATCGCCGGCGTCATCATCGGCAAGGCGCATTATGGCGGCGCCTTGGGTGGCGATGACGGCGTCTATATTCGGTTGCCGGAAGACGCGCAGAGCTGGCTGGCCCAGCCGCCAGTCACCGTCTCAAGCGATGTGCTGGGCTGGATCGACCGGCGGGTCACGGATATCGATCCTGGCCGTGTGCAGTCGGTGGCGCTGACCGGCCCGGACGGCAAGACGCTGACCATCGGCCGGGCGACGGCGACCGACATGCTGTCCGTGCGCGAGTTGCCGCCCAACACGAAGTTGAAAAGCGGCGATCCCGTGGTGGCGATCGGTGCCGCCTTTCGCGGCGTCGAGCTTACCGATGTGCGTCCGGCGACCCAGCTCGGCACGACCGGTGCGAGCAGCGCCCAGCTGGTGACGTTGGACGGTTTGACGGTAAATCTGGCGTTGGTCGATCAGGATGGCGGTACCTGGGCTATCGTCACGGCCAGCGGAACCGGTGATGCCGCCAAGGAGGCCGCCGACCTTGCCGCCGCGACCAAAGGCTGGGCGTATAAGCTGCCGACCGGCAAAGCCAGCGTGCTCAAGACCCGGCTGGCGGAACTGATCGAGGCGCCGGCCAAGCCGTCGTGACCGAACTGCCGTAGAAGAGGGCGGGTGTAGGGTAGGCTCACGCCCAATGCCGTTGCGGGTCGTTATTGGATGAGTCCATGACCGTCATAGCCGAAACCGTGCCGCTCGACCTTGTGGGCTCCGAGCCTGCCACCGTCCCCGAACCTCTGGCGCTCGCCGAGGTCTCGGGCTCGAATGGTGTCGCCGTGATCGGCGCCGGCATTGCCGGGCTGGCCTGCGCGCGCCGGCTGGCCGGGGCGGGTATTCCGGTGCGCCTGTTCGACAAGGGGCGGGAGGTCGGCGGCCGCGTCGCCACTCATTGGGCCGAACCCCATCACTTCGATCACGGTGCGCAGTATTTCACTGCCCGTGACGAGCGGTTCCAGCCGCTGGTCGAGGGCTGGATCGCCGCCGGGATCGTGGCCTCCTGGACCGGTCCGATTGTCGTCTTGGGCAGCACGCCTAACGCCGCCGGCGCCTCGTCGCACGCCGCCGGCGGCGACACGCGCTATGTCGGCGTGCCCGGGATGAGCGCCATCGGTCGGGCCCTCGCCGTCGGCTTGACGGTCGAGACCGGCATACGGGTGACCGGCCTCGCCTGCGACGAGGATCGCTGGCGGCTCGTCGGCGTGGAGGGCGCCGCGACGGAACCGCGCGATCTAGGCGTCTTCGGTCGCGTCGTCGTCGCGATTCCATCGCCGCTGGCGGCGGATCTGCTGCGCTCGGTGGCTCCCGACCTCGCGGCGCGGGCGGCGGTGGCCCGCATGGAAGCGTGTTGGGCCGTCATGGCGGTCTACGATCAGCCGCTCGCTCTCGATTTCGCCGGCGCGTTCGTCGAAAGGTCGCCGCTCGCCTGGGTGGCAAGGGACGCGACCAAGCCGCGACGCGCCGCGACCGAGACCGTGATCCTGCATGGTGCCGGGGATTGGTCCGAGGCGCATCTGGAAGATCCGCCGGAACGGGTGGTCGAGGCGCTGCTGGATGCCTTCGCCGCGGCGATCGGCCGACCGCTTCCTCGCCCGACCTCGGTCATGGCGCATCGCTGGCGCTATTCCAGGTCGTTGGCGCCGCTCGGTGTCGCGGCGATGGTCGATCCGCATCTGGGGCTGGCGCTGTGTGGTGATTGGGTGCTGGGCGGTCGGGTCGAGGAAGCGTATCTCAGCGGCCTCGCCGCGGCCGATCAGCTGATTGTCGGATCAGGTGACGGCGTAGCACCGTGATGGAAGCCACCGGGATCGTCTCGCCCTGCAGCGGTGTTTGTGTGCTTAACGTGGAAAGCGGGCTGTGCCGTGGCTGCTGGCGTCAACTCGACGAGATTGCCGGCTGGGCCGCGATGACCGATCCTGAACGCCTTCGTGTCATGCGGAATGTCGAACAGCGGCGAACCGCCGAGTCGGAATGACCGAGATTTCAGGGATAGGTTCCGGTGAACCCGGACCGCTCCGGCTGAGGCTGCGCGAAGCATTCGTTGGAGGCCAAGCTGCGATAGCAATACCGCGTCGGGGTCGGCGGCGCCTCGGCGGTTTTCGTCGGGCAGGCCAGCAATTGGCGCGACGGCGGCGCCGCGAACTCGTCGCAAGGTAGGGCGGCGCAACCGCTGAGCGGCAGGACGGCCGCGATCAGCAGGCCGGTGATCACGAGAGCGCGGGGGATCGGATACATATGCAACAGAGAACATCAAACTGGTTAAGTTTTACTTGCCGGATCCCACGCCGGTTATCGATCGCCGTCGTTTTAGGTCTCGCCGGCTGCGGCGGCGGCGATGGCGGCTGGACGCGGGGGAATACCCCGCCCTCCGACGCCGCGGCGGCGCTGTCGGCGTGCAACAGCGAAACCCGCGCGGCGCTCAATCCCGACTACGGCGTCGACAGCGATATCATCGCCAGCCGCGCTGATGATTGGCGGAAAGCCGGTATCTACTCCATGGCGACCGAGCAGACCCGCGCATCGAACGGCGCACGGGCCGATCGCATGGTCGCCGAATGCATGGCCGCCAAAGGCTTCACCCAGCGGACGCGATGATTTTTGACGCCGCCATGGCCGACCACCAAGCTTGCCAGACGGGGTGAATCCGTCCCATTGGTGTGCGGATTCGACAGCCGGACCGCTCTCGCAGCCGACAACAGAGGCCAGCCTTGCCCGTCATCTTCCAGCCGCGCGCACTTACCCCGATCCAGCATTTCGATGAGCTGACAGTCGACCAGACGTTCGAACTCGGTGATGTCGTCATCAGCCGCGACGCGATCCTCGATTTCGCCGGCACATATGATCCGCAGCCGTTTCACCTGGATGATGCCGCCGCGGCCACATCGATCTTCGGGGGGCTGGTCGCCAGCGGCATGCAGACGATATCGGCCTGCCTGGGTCTCGCCGTCAGGGCCGGAGTGCTTGGTGCGCTCAACCTCGCGGGCAGCAATATGGATGACGTGCGCTGGCGTCGGCCGGTACGGCCGGGCGACCGGTTATCGGTCATGTGGACGGTCCTATCGGTCGCCCCATCGATCACCAGGCCCGATCGCGGCACCGCGCGGATCCGCAGTGACGTCACCAATCAAAACGGCGAACCCGTGTTGACGCTGTCGATCACCCATGTGCTGAGGCGCTGACCTGAATGGAGTTCGGTATTACGCTGCCAGAGTATCGGCCTCGGAATTTTCCCGAGCGATGGGCAACGTCATTGCGAAAACGCATCCCTGACCGGGCTCGCTCGCGACGCTGATCGTCCCGCCATGGGCACTGACGATCCCATGGACGACGGATAGACCGAGGCCAGTTCCTTCGTTGACCGGCTTGGTGGTGAAGAACGGCTCGAAGATACGCGCCCGTGTCGCCTCGTCCATGCCGCAGCCGGAATCCTGAACCGTCAGCCGAATGGCTGCTGGATCGTCGGGGGCCGGTCCCAAGGTGATGGTGATGACGCCTCCGGTACCGCTGCCGATCGCCTGCGCCGCGTTGGTTATCAGATTGACCAGCACCTGATGGAATTGGCCTTCATCACCATCCACCAGCGGGATGTCCTGGATATTGTGATCGATCTGGATGGTCGCCGGAATCGCGGAGCGCGTCATGGTCAGGGCCTCACGCACCAATGCCGCGAAGTCGAACACCTTGCGGTGGCCTTGTTCTTTCCGGCTGAACGCGAGGATCTGGCGCACCAATCCCTTGGCGCGCGTGGCGGCATCGACGATGACGCCGAGGATTTCTCTCTCTCCGCCGGTTTCCGGCAGCATCTCGCCCATCAATTGGGTAAGGCCGAGGATCGGAACCAGCGTGTTGTTGAGGTCGTGAGCGATGCCGCCCGCCATGGTGCCGAGTGCTTCCAGCCGTTGCGAGTGCTGCAACTGCATCTCCAACGCGCGCTGCTGCGCCTCGGCGGCTTTGAGGGTGGTGATATCTGTCCACACATTGATGACTGTCTCATCCGGCGTGTGCCGGTTGTCTATCTGCATCCAGCGCCCGTCGGAGAGCAGTATCACGGCGCAATCCGATATACCGTGGAACCGGATGAGGCGGTCGGCGATGAACTGTTCCCTATCGTCAACGTCGCCATAAATGCCAGTGTCGAGCCGGATCTCCAGCGCCTGCTGAAATGTCAGCCCGATGATCGATGACCGCTCCGGGCTTTTGCCCGAGCGGTCTTTGTGCAGATCGACATAAGGTGCGTTGCAGGCCACTAGCCGATCCTCGGTATCGAAGAGCGCTATCGCCTGTCGAGTGCTGTCTATGGCCATGTCGAAATGGTGGCGCAGCTCCTGTACCTTCGTTTCGGCCCGGTGCCGCTCCTGTTCGACCGACAGCCGCTGGACTTCGGCGGCGTTCCGCTTGAATACCTCGACGGCCCGCGCCATGGCGCCGATCTCGTCGCCGCGGGCGGCCCCCACCACGGCGACGCCGGCGTCACCTCCGGCCAGCTTTTGCATCAGCCCGGCCATCTGACCCAACGGTCGGGTAATCGATCTCGCATAGAGAATGCCCGCCAAGGCTATGATGATCAGGCTGGCTATCGCGGTCACGGCCAGTTCTTTTGCAAGATGCCGCGCCGTCGCGAACGCTTCCTCGTTCTCCAACGATACGATCAAGGCAACTCTCTGGCCGCCCAGGCTGATCGGCTGATAGGCCAGCAGGGCCGGCCGTCCAAGGTGATCATCCCCCAGCATCGTGCCCGACGCGCCGGACAGCGCCCGAGTGGCGGCTTCGCTCCCCTCCACCTTGGTCAATAGGGTGGACGACCCGTTACTCAGCCGGCTTTCCGACCGCAGCAATCCGTCAGGGCCGACCAGGATAGCGTCGCCGGTCCGCGCCAGGCCGGTCGGGTCCTGCATGATGGTTTTCAGAAGAGTGTTCGAGAGGCGGAACACAGCCGTGCCGATGACCCGTCCGCTCTCCGTCTTCACGGCGCGGCCAATGAACATCGCCGGCTCGCGGATCGGCACATGGAACTGGAAATCCTGCGTCGTCATGCCGGGCTTGTCCGGCATGCCGGGTCTGCTGAATGCGAGGGCGTCGGCGGCGGCCATGGCCCGCGCATGGACGGCGCTTAGGGGCCCGTCAACCAGAGTCGGATCGGCGAGGGATGCCGCGAAATCAGCCGATTTTTGCACGGTGTAGATGATTTCGCCCTGTCGATCGATCAGATAGAGATCGGCCACCTTCGCGGCATCCGCGGTTAGTCGGAGACTCGGGTGGAAGCGTGTATGGGAAGCGGCGTAAAGCGAGCCGTCATCGGGCTCCCCCAACTCACCCCGCTGATCGATGGGGATGGTTGCGCGCTCGATGAAGGCGTGCTGCAGAACGGCGCGGACATCGCCGTCGATCGCCATATAGGAGCTGGTGAACGAGCTCATGACGAATGCCGTGGCCGGGTTATCCGCGAAGATCTCCAACTGGCGGCTGGCGTCGTCGATATAGTCGTTCAACAGCACTTGACGGTTCTGGGCGATGACCTGCAGCCGCTCGCCGGTTATCGCGGCGACCTGTTCGCTCGACCGCAAATAGCTCAGCAACCCCACGCATCCGACGGCGATCGCCACCAGGCTGACGATCAACAAGGGTAGGTGCACCGCCACTGGCAGCTGTCGGAAAAGCAGCGAAGGCGAGAGGAGCCAACGGCGCCAAGGGGGAGCCTCCGATTGGGCGGCTGAACCTTCAGCCTCTGTGTCACGCATCGAAATCTCCTGGGATGCCGGCTCAGGGATGATTGTCGATGAATTGGGCGACGTTTTCCCGGGTGGTCAGCGTCGTCTGCTGCAATTGCACCGGGGGCACCGGCTTATGGGCGATGAGGTCCAGCGCCGAATGCAGGGCCATGCGGCCGATCTGCTGCGGGCGCTGCGTCATGGTGGCGTCCAGCACGCCGTTCTGGATGGCCTTGAGGCCGGTGACGTCGCCGTCGAAACCCACCACGAGCACTTTGTGATCGAGATGGGCCAGCTTCACGGCTTGTGCGGCACCCAGGGCCAGGGCATCGGCGCGGCCGAAGATCACCGTGATCGACGGGTCGCGTTGCAGTATGTCCTGGGTGATTGCGAAGCCTTCATCCTGCTGCCACGCGGCGCTTGCCTGCTTGGTCACGACCTGCATGCCTGGCGCCTCCGCCAATGCCTCGTTGAAGCCCTGATCGCGATCCAACTCGGGCGTGGTGCCGAGCTGGCCCTGTATGATGGCGACCTTGCCGATGCCGCCGACTTGTTGCACCACCCAAGCCCCCAGCGTCCGGGCTCCGGTGACACTGTCGCTGGCGATGAAGGTATCGGCGGGTGATCCCGGTGGATTGCGGTCGATCGCAACGGTGGGAATGCCGACCGCTTTGGCGGCCACCAGCGGCAACGCCGCGGAAATGCTTCCGGTCGGGATGTAGATCAGGGCGGCGATGTTCGGGTCTATCAGCAGGTTGAGGACCTGATTGACCTGGGTGGCCGGATCGCCATCGGCGTCGACGGTGATCACCGTCACGCCGGCTTCCTTGCCGGCCTTTTCGATCGATTCCTTGATTTGATGGAAGAAATTCGCCCGTAAATTAGCAACGGCAAAACCAATTTTAATCTCGGCATCGGCCGCCGACGCGGTGAGCGGGGTGATCGCGATGGCCCAGACGATGCCGATCGCCGCGAAGAGAGAACGTGTCATCACAGTCTTTGAACCTCCCTGTTCAAAGGTTGTGGCGCGAGTGGCTATCGATCCGCCTGACATGGGTTACGATCCGGTCGTACGTTGGCCGAAATAGAGTTCTTTCCAGCTGATGTGCAGCATGTGCTCCGGCACCTCGACGCATTTGCCGATGCGGTCGCCGGAGATGAAGCCGATGCCCGCCCCCTTCGCGGCGAGCGCCAGACTGGATGTGCCGACGCCTTCGATCGAACTTTGCAACCCGGCTTTCTCCGCGGCGCGTGCGAACCGATCCATATCGGCGAGGACGGTCTTTTCGTCGGCGGTCGGTGGAATGACCGCGTTGACCACGCTGATACCGGCATTGGCGTATGGCGTAAGATCCGCCCGGTACCAATCGGTGGTGGCGAGGATCAGGCCGCTGAACGGCCGCAGCGGAGTCGTCACTTCCGACAGCCGCACATAGGGAATGCCGGCCGGCAGATCCACCAGTTCAAAGGCGGCCAGCTTGCGAACATGCTCCGGTATCATTTGGCATATCGAGACATAGCTGCGGCGGCCGGTCGCGAATGCCATCGTCTCGAAATTCACCGGAAAGGAGAGTCTCAGGCGAAACTTGTTCTCGAAAAGCTCGGTCAGCAGATCGATGCCCGAGCGCAGGACTTCCACGTCGATCAGGGTGTGTTCTTCGGCCGTCAACCGCTCGATGGCGGATTTGGGATCCCGCGGGCTCGCCTCGGTCAGGCTATAGCGGGTGAAATAGGTCGATAGAACTTCGCGACGCACGTCCCAGACAGGGCGATGCGTCACCACGGGGATACCCAATTTCCGCGGCCCGGTGGCGGGCGCCGCCGAGGGCTCGATCGCTTCATCCGCTGCCGGGTCGACGGACGCACCGCGCAGCAGATCGCCGACGGTCATTTCTTCCAGATGGACGGATCCGTCGACCTCGCCGACGGCGACGCGAACCGTGATTTCGCGCGTATCGCTGTCGCCGAACAGTTTCAGGTGCAGTTCCTGAATGATTTTGGCGCAAAAGAACTGCGCCGCTGTCTTATCCATCGACGCGAATACCAGGACATAGTCTTCGTCGCCGCAGGGGAAATAGACGTCCCGCGGCGATAGATGGCGCTCGATGATGCGTTGGGTATAGAGATGAACCTTATCCTGAACGCGCGACCAATCGTCGCCCAGCCTCTCGCGGACCTCGGCAAGGCCGATCAGATGGAAAGCGCCGGTGACGACCTGCTTTTGACCCTGCAGGACGCCGCGCAGCTTGGCCGTCAAGGCGGCCGCCTGAGCCTCGGCACTCGGCCGCGCCACCCCCGCCTTGGGGGCCGTCGCCTTGGCCGCCGGTTGGGTCGGCTTGCTCTCGGGCTCGCGGCGGGTAAAGAGATTAAGGGCGGCTTCGCGAATGGACATGGCGGGGGATTGTCTCTGGCTATCGGGCGCTGTCAGGGGTGATCAGTCGGCCAGCAGGCGGCGAACGGCGGCGGTCAGGTGATCTCGTTCGAATGGCTTCGGCAGCACTTCGTTCGCGCCGATCGTCTCGGCCATCTTCAGGAAATCCATGTTGCCCGTGCGACCGCCACCCGACATGGCGATGATCGGCGTCTTGGTGTCGTGCGCCCGGATCTCCATGATGGTCGCGAGCCCTTCCTTGTTCGGCATGATGATGTCGGTGATGATCAGATGAGGGTTGACCCGCTCCAGCGCGCGCAGACCCTGGTCGCCGTCACTCGCGCAGACGACCTCATAACCTTCCCGCTGCAGAATGGCCTGGATGGTGAAGCGCACGGCTTGGTCGTCATCGATGATCAGAATACGCGGCATATCGGTTCCCCCATTACGTCCGTCTGTTCCGATCGGGAGCCGGGGATCTCCCCGGATGCAGAACTCGACCGTATGGAACCTACTGCTCGACAGTATGGAGCACGGTCGATGAAGAAGGCGTAAAGTCCGGGCGTCATGCCCGTGGGGAAATGTCGGCGCGCGACGCCCTGGGGGAAGGTCGGCGGTCGTGCTTAAGCGCGGCCAGCTTCACCAGAGAGGAGGGTGGCATCGACGCCCAGCTTGGCGATTGCCCGCTGCCATTTGCTGTCTATTGCGTCATCGAACACGATGGCTTCGTCGGCCGGCGCGTTCAGCCAGCTATTGGCCTGGATTTCCGCATCCAGCTGCCCCGGTTCCCAACCGGCGAAGCCGAGCGCCAGCAGATTTTGGCGCGGGCCGTCGCCGCGCCCGATCGCCTTTAGGATTTCCAGCGTCGCGGTCAGCGCCAGATCATGCCCGATAACCATCGTATCGTTTTCGATATAATCGCAGCTGTGCAGGACAAAGCCGCGTGCGGTATCCACCGGACCCCCAAAATGGATTCGGTTCGGCGGTAGCTCGATCGTGGTCGGAACCGATAGATGTTCCATCAATTCCGGCAGGGTCAGATTGTCCAGGACCTTATTGACGACAATGCCCATGGCGCCCTTGGCGCTGTGCGAACAGATGTACAGAACCGACCGCGCGAATCGCGGATCCCGCATCTGCGGCATCGCGATCAGCAATTGGCCGGTCAGATAGCCGGCCTTGCCGACGCCTCCGTCGGGAATCTGACGAAACGGGTCGCTCTCGGGATCGAGATCGTGGGAAGGTGGCTTGGAGGGCGGCGATTTAGGCATGTCTCTTGAAATAACCTCCGACCGGCGCTCCCGCAAGGTCGGCGCGGCCGTGATCTTCCATTGAACGATCCGGAGGCAGATACAGAGATCGCGTGGCGGGTGATTTTTTCCATCATTGGCGATATTGTCCGCCCTCAGCTCATTCCCCCCGCGAACAAACCAGAAGGGTTTTTCAGATGACCATCAAGGTTGGCGACAAGATCCCGTCGGCGAAGTTGAAACATATGAGCGCCGACGGCATGAAAGAACTGCTGACCGACGAGCTGTTCGCCGGCAAGAAAGTCGTGCTGTTCGCCGTGCCCGGCGCATTCACCCCGACCTGCTCGGCAAAGCATCTGCCTGGTTTCGTCGCTCAGGAGCAGGCGCTTAAGGCCAAGGGCGTCGATCTGGTCGCCTGCGTCTCGGTGAACGATGCCTTCGTCATGGGCGCCTGGGGCAAGGACCAGAAGGTCGAAGACAAGGTCATGCTGCTGGCCGATGGCAATGGCGATTTCACCAAGGAGCTTGGCCTGGTGATGGATGGCACGGGCTATGGCATGGGCCTGCGCTCGCAACGCTATGCCATGGTCGTCGAGAACGGCGTGGTGAAGAAGCTCAATGTCGAGCAGCCCGGCGCCTTTGAGGTTTCCACGGCCGACGCGGTGCTGCAGGCCCTCTGAGCGGGAACTTAAGGAAGAGGCGTCAAGGGGCCGCCGCGCGTGCCGCGGCGACCCCTTGACGCGCCAGCGCGTCGGCACGTTCGTTCTCCGGGTGGCCGGCATGGCCTTTGACCCAAAGCCACTCGACCTGATGGGGTGCCATCGCCGCCTCGAGCCGGACCCATAGGTCGATATTCTTGACCGGCTTGTTGTCGGCGGTTTTCCATCCGCGACGCTTCCAGGCATGGATGTATTTGGTGATGCCGTCGCGCAGATACTGGCTATCGGTGTGCAACCGCACCTGGGCCGGGCGCTTCAAGGCTTCCAGACCGCTGATCGCCGCCAACAACTCCATGCGGTTGTTGGTGGTCGGCGATTCATAACCGAACAGCTCCTTTTCGACGGCGCCGAAGCGCAGGATGGTGCCCCAGCCGCCAGGCCCCGGATTGCCGCTGCACGCGCCATCGGTGAAGATCTCGACGAGCGGCGGCGCTGCCTCCGCCGCCGTCACAGCCCGTATCCCTCGGGTCCGGGGATGGTCCGGTGGAACCGCAGCTTCATCAGGTATTCGCGTGGGTCCTTCGGCTGGACCAGCGCGCCGGGTGGTCGGTTCAACCAGTCATGGAGCCGGGTCAGCAGGAAGCGTAGTGCGCCGCCGCGGGCCAGCAGCGGCATGGCGGCCCGCTCGGCGGCGGTGAATGGCCGGACCTCTTGATACGCGCTCAGCAGCGCGCGGGCGCGGCTCGGCACGAAATGGTGCTGGTCGTCGAAACACCAGGCGTTGAGGCAGATCGCGACGTCATAGGCATAGGCGTCGGTGCAGGCGAAATAAAAGTCGATCAGGCCGGTGACCTCCGTCCCCTTGAAGAACACATTGTCCGGGAACAGATCGGCATGGATGACCCCGGTCGGCAGATCGGTCGGCCACGCACGCTCGATCGTGGCGAGTTCGCCGGCCAATTCCTCGGCCAGGCCGGGTTCCACCTCATGCGCCCGCTCGCGGCAGGCATCGAGTTCCCGATGCCACCCGGCGACGGAAAGCGCATTGGGGCGGGTCATGGTAAAATCCGAGCCGGCGACATGCAGTGTGGCAAGCGCCTTGCCCACGCCGGGGCAATGCGCGTCGGTCAGTTGGCGCGGCCACAGGCCGTCGAGGAATTCGATGATCGCCGCGGGTTTGCCGCAGAGGCTGCGCAGCACGACGCCGTCACGGCCCGCCATCGGTCTTGGGCAGGCGAGACCGCGTGCCGCCAGATGATCCATGAGACCCAGGAAGAACGGCAGGTCGCGCGGCGCGACGCGCTTTTCATAGATCGTCAGGATGAAGGTGCCGCGCTCCGTCCCGATCAGGAAATTGGAGTTCTCGACACCCTCGGCGATGCCCTTGCAGGACAGCACCGCGCCGATATCGTATTCGGCGATGAATCGCCGCAGATCGACATCCGAAACCTCGGTATAAACCGCCATCGTGCTTGGATGACCTCTAGGCCGAGAGGGCGTTGGGCAGGGTGAAGCGCACGTCTTCGCGGGTCACCTCGATGGCCTCTATGGTGACCGCGAACCGGCTGTGACAGGCCTCCAGCAAGGCCTCCACCAGCACCTCGGGCGCCGAGGCACCGGCGGTCACGCCCAGCCGCTCGACCCCATCCAGAAAATCCCAATCCAGCGCGTCGACGCTGGGCAACAGGATGGCGCGCGGACAGCCGCTTTGCTGGGCGACTTCGACCAGCCGGCGCGAGTTCGACGAATTGCTGGCGCCGATCACGATCAGTGCGTCGACCTGGTTGGCGATCGTCTTGACCGCATGCTGGCGATTGGTCGTGGCATAGCAGATGTCTTCGCGCTTCGGACCGTGGATCTCCGGGAAACGGGCGCGCAACGCGGCGACGGTCTCCGCCGTATCGGTCACCGACAAGGTCGTCTGAGTGACGAAGGCCAAGCCCCAATCGGTGGGCGGCATCAAATCCGCGACATCCGCCGCGGTTTCGATGAGGGTGACCGAACCGGCCGGCAATTGCCCCATCGTGCCGACGACCTCCGGGTGCCCGTCATGGCCGATCAGAATGACATGGTCGCCCTTGGCGTGATGCCGCTCGGCCTCGCGATGCACCTTGGTCACCAGCGGGCAGGTCGCGTCCAGCGCCACGAGCTGCCGCCGGCCGGCCTCGTCGGTGACTGATTTCGGTACGCCATGGGCCGAGAACACGACGGTCGCATCGGCCGGCACCTCGTTCAGCTCCTGAACGAAGATGGCACCCTTGGCTTCCAAGGTCTGCACGACATGGCGGTTATGGACGATTTCGTGCCGGACATAGACCGGTGTACCGAACCGCTCGATCGCCCGCTCGACGATCTGAATCGCCCGATCGACCCCGGCGCAAAAGCCGCGGGGGCTGGCCAGCAGGATGGTCAGCGCCGGTCTGGGCATCTCTCGAACTTCCTTATCGGTACGACCAACCCGATCGAAGACGCACCCACCGCCGATCATCGCGCCGGCAGCCCTTGTGCGATCCGGGGCTGGCTCATACTATCGCCGCGCTTCAGGGCATTCCTGAAACGACGACCGACAGATAACTAGTACACGCTCGCCAGCAAAGGAAGGGGTCATGACCCAAGCGGTACCTGCCCAGGTGGGGCCTTACGGCTTCACGGTCGAGGCGGGAAAGAAGTATTTCTGGTGTGCGTGCGGCCGGAGCAAGACTCAGCCTTTCTGCGATGGCGCCCATGCCGGCACCGGTTTTTCGCCGGTGCTGTACACCGCGCCGAAGACGGAGGAGGTCTGGTTCTGCGGCTGCAAGGTTAGCGCCTCTCAGCCGTTCTGCGACGGCAGCCATAACGATCTTTGATGGGTACACACATGGAGCGTAAGGGACGGGAATGCCGTCCGGTTCGGATCCCGCGCGGCCCCATTCGCGCGGCGTTGGGCATCAAGGCTCTGACCCCCACGGCTTTGGGCATGGCTCTCGCGATAGGGCTCGGCGGTTGTTCGATGTTCAGCAGCGGCCCGGATCGCGGCGCCTGCCCAAGATTGGCGGTCGCCGGGGATCTCGCTCAATTGACCGAGTTCAAGGGACCGGGACAGGGCGTCGGCGATGTCGCGGTGACCGGGCAGATCCGCAGTTTCGAAGGAACCTGCTCATTCGACGGCAAGGGTGTCACCATCAACAGCACGGTCACCATCGTTGGCCGGATGGGACCGGCGGCGCAGGGGCGTAGTCACGACTACACCTACTTCATCGCGATCACCGATCCCAAGAACACGATCGTGACGGAGCAGACCTTTACCTCGCCGATCCAATTTCCCAATGGCGAGGTCGTCGGCGGTATCGCTGAACAGCTCACCGAGCGGATTCCGTTGCCCAAGGACGGCAAGGCGCAAGGCTATCGGGTCATCATCGGCTTCCGCCTGACGCCGGAGCAATTGGCCTATAACCGGCAGCAACGGGGCAGCTGACCGAGAAGGTCGGCGGCCAAGGCCGCGACATGAAAAAGGGCGGATCCGATCGGATCCGCCCTTTTCTCTTGGCGATGGTTACGCTTGGCGTTTATGCGGCCCTGGAGTGTCTCAGTGCAGCCGTTTCGGTAGGTCGTCGATGGCGTGATCGATGAGCGCCGCCGACCGCTTGGCGTCGAGCACCTGGACCAGCACCGCCCGGGTCGCCTCGATCGCGACGTCGACGGCCAGGTTGCGCACCTCGGCCAGGGCCTTCTGCTCCGCCTGGGCGATCTTCTCGACCGATTGCTCCTCGCGGCGTTTCAGCGCCACTTCCAGATCGAGCGCCGCTTGCTTGCCGAACTGTTCGGCATCGGCCTGGGCGTTGGCGATGATCTGCTGCGCCTCGGCCAGGGCGTCACGCTGCTTCAGCTGATAGCTGGCCAGTGTCGATTCGGCTTCCTCGCGCAGGCGGCGCGCCTCCTCGAGCTCTTCCTTGATCTTGGTGGCACGGGCGTCGAGGCCGCTGAGGATCGGCTGTTTGCCCTTTTGCCAGGCGACCGCCATGGCGAGGACGAACGAAACGGCGATCCAGAATTCGACGTCGTGGAACAACTCCATCAGACACGCCCCTTCAGGATGCGGTCGACCACCGGGGCGACCTGCGCCTCATCGACCTCGGTATCGACCAGTTTCGCCGTCGCGGCGCGGGCAGCTTCGATCGCGACGGCTCGGATATTGCCGATCGCCGAGGCCTTGGCGGCCGCGATGCGCTGCTCGGCGAGCTTGGCTTGCTCGGCGAGACTGGCCGATGCTTGCCGCTGCCGTTCGGTCGCGATCGCGGCGAGCTTTTCCTGCGTCGCCTTGACCGTGGCACCGGCTTGGGTGCGGGCCTCGGTCAGCGCCCGCTCATAGGCCGCGATCACCATGTCGATCTCGGCCTTGAGATTGGCGGCCCGGGTGAGATCGTCGTCGAGCCGATGCTGACGAAGCTCCAGCACCGCGGCGACGCGCGGCAAAGCAAGCTTCGCCATCAGCAGGTATAAGACGATAAAACTCAGCACCAGCCAGACGAGCTGTGGCGCGAAGTCATGGAAATCTAATTGCGGCATGGGCCTATGCGCTCCTCGACCACCCGTCGCGGCCACCGCTCTGTCGTGCGGGGCCAAGTATCGTCATCGGTCAGTCGGACGTCGCCAGCCAATCGGCGCCAACCAATCGGCCGCGTCCGGTCGACCGACTTGGTATCAGACGAACAGGATGAGGAACGCGATCAGCAGAGCGAACAGCGCCACGGCTTCGGTCAGAGCGAAGCCCAGAATGCCGATACCGAACACCTGGTTGCGCGCGGCCGGATTGCGGGCGATCGAGCTGATCAGCGTCGCGAAGATATTGCCAATGCCGACACCGACGCCCATGAGCGCGATTACCGCAAGGCCGGCGCCGATCATTTTGGCGGCTTGAACGTCCATTTTCTTGTCCTCTGCAGGGGGTTGGTTGAAGTGATGGGTATCGTTAAGGCAGGCCGGTGCCGCGCACCGGCCCTATTAAATTCGGAGCCCGGTCAACCCGGTGATGCGGTCAATGCAGATCGATCGCGTCTTTGAGATAGAGGCAGGTCAGGATGGTGAACACATAGGCCTGCAGCACGGCGACCAGGACCTCGAATAAGGTGAGGCCGATATTGACCACCAGCGGCATGAAGCCCAACAGGCCGAGGCTGACGGTGAAGGCGCCGAACACCTTCAGCATGGTGTGCCCGGCCATCATGTTGGCAAACAACCGGATGGACAGGCTGACCGGCCTCGACAGGTAGGACAGGATCTCGATCGGGATCAGCAGCGGCGCCATCACGACGGGCGCGCCGGCTGGAAAGAAGAATGTGAAGAAATGCAGGCCGTGGCGCACCAGGGCCACGATGGTCACCAGCACGAACACCGTCAGCGCCAGCGCGAAGGTGACGATGATGTGGCTGGTATAGGTGAACGAGAACGGGATCATGCCCAACAGATTGCCGAACAGGATGAACATGAACAGCGAAAACACGAATGGGAAATACTTGCGGCCTTCGCTACCGACATTCTCGCGGATCATCGTCGCGATGAACTCGTAACAAAGTTCCGCCATCGATTGCCAGCGGCCCGGAACCATCTGCGCACGGCGCATGCTGAGCGTCAGGAACAGCGTGATGACGACGATCGCCGCCACCATCATCAACGATGAATTGGTGAACGAGGCGTCCAGACCGCCCAGCTTGATGGGCGCCAGGCGCTCGATCTTGAATTGTTCGAGAGGGCTCTCAGCCACGGTTCATCCTACCCAGGAACTCGACATTTACACCACACGGCGCCACTTAGGCGCCCGACATTCACGACACGGTGCCGCTTAGGCGCCCAACATCCAACAAACGGCGCCGGTTCGGCTTTCAACGCCGATCGTCGCCACGATCTTGCCCATTTTGGCCGTCATCATCGGGTTCGCCCCGACGATAACCCACCGCCAATCCCATCCCGCTCGCGGCACGGTAGACGTTCAGCATGCCGGCGGCTGAACCGGCAAAGAAAAACGCGACCATCAGCCATGGCCGCGTCCCAAGCCAACGATCCAGCAACCAGCCGATCGTCAACGACACCACCAGAGCCGCCACCAGCTCGACACCGATCCGAAAGGCCAGCCCCAACGCCCCTTTTGGCAAATCGCTGCCAAGGGCGTCATCGCCTGACTGACGGGCACGCGCCGATTTCGCTTTCGCGATCCGCGCCTCGAGACCCGCCAACGGATCCGGTGTTTCCGGCCCGGTCATGGACCTGTTACTCCCCCGGACGGGTATCCAATCTGCCGGCAAACCCCTCGTACCGGCGCCGATGGACGGCCCGAAACGCCGGGGAAAATAGGTGTCCATTCCGGCGCATGTCAAGGCGAAACCCATCGATTACGCCGCGGCCACCCCATGAAAGGGCCACTCGGCGTCGCATCGATGCGTCAAGCCGTCTGCCGCAGCCGGTCGGCGGTGCCGAGTTCGACCGAAACCAGCTGCGAAATGCCCTTTTCGGCCATAGTGACGCCATAGAGCCGGTCCATCCGCGCCATGGTCACCCGATGATGGGTGATCACCAGGAATCGGGTGCCGGTCCGCTCGCCGATCTCGCGCACCAGTTGGCAGAAGCGCTCGACATTCGCGTCGTCGAGCGGTGCGTCGACCTCATCGAGCACGCAGACCGGCGCCGGGTTGGTCAGGAACACCGCGAACAGCAGGGCGAGGGCCGTCAGCGCGCGCTCCCCGCCGGACAACAGCGAGAGCGCCTGCAGCTTCTTGCCCGGCGGGCTCGCCATGATCTCCAAGCCGGCTTCCAGGGGATCCTCGTGATCGGTGAGCTCCAGATGCGCCTTGCCGCCGCCATAGAGGCGGACATAGAGCTCAGCGAAATGGCCGTTGACGATGTCGAATGCCTTTAGCAGCCGTTCGCGGCCTTCGCGATTGAGCTGGGCGATGCCTTGGCGCAGCCGCGCGATCGCCGTCACCAGATCGTCCGTCTCGGCGTTCAGTGTCGCCAGTTCGGTCTCCAGTGCCGCCATTTCGGTCTCGGCCATGAGATTGACCGGCCCGATCGCCTCGCGCTCCCGGCGCAGCCTGTCGTGCCGCGCCTCCAAGGCGGCGGCTGTGTCGCCGGGCGGTTCGGCGGAGATATCGGTCTGCGCCGGCAGGTCTTCCGGCACCACCTCGAAGCGCTCGGCGATGCGGGTGACATGGGCGGCCAGCAATTCGGCGGCCTGCTCATGGGCGGCCTCGGCGCGCACGCGGTCTTCGCGCAATCCGCCCAATATCGCGACGGCCGCCGCATAGGCTTGCTCGGCGGCCACGGCGGCCGCCTCGGCGGCTTGCAGCCGGCCAGTGGCCTCGCTCGCCGCCAGCCGAGCCTCGGCGATCACCCGTGTCAGCTCCTCGCGCTGGCGCTCGATCTCGGCCGGCCTGGCTTGGATCTGCGCGATCTCCTCCAGCACCGTGGCGCCGCGCTGTTGCAGGGTGGCGCGTTGCGTCGCCGCGGCGACGCCGCGGTCGCGCCACACCTTGACCTCGATATCGAGCGAGGCGCGTCGTGCGCGCCGTGCCGCCGCGTCGCGTGTCAGCCGGTCGAGCTCGCCTTGCGCCGCCGCCTCATGCTGCCGGGCGGTGACCAAATCCGCGCGATGGCGTTCGGCCGCCGCCCGGTCGGCTGACGGATCGGGCAGGGCGGCTTGCTCGGCTGTGGCCTCGGCCGCCTGGGCATCCATCTCGGCGAGATCGGCGGTCAGGCGGTTGCCCGCATCGAGGGCGCTCTGATGGCGGGCGGCGGCGGCGGCGGCGCGCTGGATCAGGGTCGTCTCGGCCGTCCGTACCGTACCGATTCGGGTGGTCAGCGCGCGCACCGTTTCCTGGCACGTCCTGGCCGTGGCGGCGGCGCCGGCGGTCGCCGCTTGGGCAGCGGCGCGCCGGGCGGTCGCCTCGGCCAGGGTCGTCTCCGCCGCCAGACGGGCCGTGTCGAGCTGGGCCAGACGGTTGCGCTGCCCCAGGCGCACCGCCGCCGCGGTCGGCGTGCCGGCGGCGACGGCGAGCCCGTCCCATCGCCACAGGGCGCCGTCCCGCGTCACCAGCCTTTGGCCGGTCCGCAGGGCGGCCTGGAGCGCGTTCCCCGCCGCGGTATCCTCGACGAACCCGATCTGTGCCAGTCGGGCGCCGAGCAGGGCGGGTGCCGTCACATGCCGCGCGAGCGGTTGGGCACCCGTCGGCAAGGATGCGTCCGTCTCAACCGGCCGCTCGACCGTCGCCCAGTGGCTCGGGGCGGCCGGATCGGTCGAGGCAAGCAAATCATCGCCAAGGGCGGCACCCAGGGCGGCCTCGAAGCCTGGCTCGACGGTCAACGCGTCGATCAGCGGCGGATAGCCATCGGCGGCGCCGGTCGCCAGCACCCGGCGCAGCGCATCGGCTTCGGCGCCGAGTTCGAGCGCCTGCCGCTCCGCCGCGCGGGCCGGCTCCACGGTCTCGCGTTCCGCCGCGACGGCGGCCGCGGCCAGCCGGTCGGCCGTCTCGACCGACTCGCGCGCGGCGGCGAGCTCGGCCTCGGCACTGGCGACATCGGCGGCGGCGGCGGCGAGCGCCTCGGGGGTGACGGTCAACAGATCCAACTCGTTGGTCTTGGCGACAGCTTCCGCGAGCTGGCGGCGGGCGCGGCCACGGCGCTCCTCGATGGCGGCGATCCGGCGCTGCAGGGCGACCCGTTCGGCCTCGTGCCGTGCCAAAGCGGCGGTCGCCTGGTTGGTCGCGGTTTCGGCCGCGACAAAACGCGCCTTCGCCGCCCGCAGCCGCTCGGCGGCGGCCTGCTGGTCGCGCACCTCGTCGGTTTGCGCCGCTTCAAGCTGCCGACGTTCCTCGCCCAGGCGCTCGGCCACCCCATCGGCCTCCACGGCGAGAGCCAATTCCCGCCGCAGATCCTGCTCGATTTGGGCGGCACGCTCCCGGCCCTGCGCCAGGGCGGCGGCGATGCGCTTGCCTTCTTGCTCCAGCGTGCCGAGCGCCGATGCCGCCCGCTCGACCGCCGAACCGGAGGTCGCGGCCGCATCCCGCGCCGGGCCGATCAGACGAGCCGCTTCGTCGCGCGCGTGCTGGGCCGTCGCGGCGGCATCGGCGGCGATGCTCACTTGGGCCGTCGCTTCGGCCAGCCGCTCGGCCGCGGCGGCACCGCGCGCGACGAGGTCATGCCAATGGCGATAAAGCGCCAGCGCCTCGGCCTTGCGGATCGAGTCGCTCAGCCGCCGATAGCGCTCCGCCTGTTTGGCTTGGCCGCGCAATCGGCCAATCTGCGATGCCAGGGCGGCGGCGATATCCTTCAGCCGGGCAAGGTTCGTGTCGGCGGCGGAAAGCTTCAGCTCGGCCTCGTGCCGGCGCTGATGCAACCCGCCGATACCGGCGGCTTCCTCCAGGATATGCCGCCGATCCGTCGGCTTCGCATTTATCAACGCCCCGATGCGGCCCTGACCTACCAGGGCGGTCGATTGCGCGCCGCTGGCTGCGTCGGCGAACAGCAATTGGACGTCGCGCGCCCGCGTCTCCCGCCCATTGACCCGATAGGTCGATCCCTTCGACCGGTCGATGCGCCGCTCGATCTCGATCTCCGGCTGGTCGGCCAGCAGAATCGACTCGGCCGTACCATTGCCTTTGGTCGAACCGTCGCCTTTGTCAGGCGTGTCGTTTTCGACCGACAGCGTCACCGCCGCGACATTGCGCGCGGGGCGGCTCGACGTGCCGCCGAAGATCACATCGTCCATGTCGCCGCCGCGCAGACGGCGCGCCGAGGTCTCGCCCATTACCCATTGCAGCGCCTCGACCAGGTTCGATTTGCCACAGCCATTGGGGCCGACGATCCCGGTCATGCCGGGTTCGATCAGCAGATCGGTCGGATCGACGAAGGATTTGAAGCCGGCGAGGCGGAGTTTGGCAAATTGCACCGGAGCCGCCTCGTCGGGGGCCGGCTAGGATGCGGAGGCGGCGGCGAGCGCCGAATCGAATTCGGAATAGGGCTGATCGCCGACAAGGCGCTGACCGTTGATGAAGAAAGTCGGGGTCGACGACACGTCGTATTGCTTCTCGGCGGCCAGTCGGCTGGCGATCACCGCGTTGGTCGCCTTCTCATCCGCCAGGCAGGCATTGACCTGGGTATCGCTCAGGCCCCCCAACTTGGCCAGCCGCGTCAGGGCGGCTACCGGGTCGCTCGCCTGTGCCCAGCTGGTCTGCGAGGCGAAGAACACTTCGACGAAGCCGAAGAACCGCTCCGGGCCGCCGCAATGAGCGATCACCGCGGCCTTCACGGCGACGGCGTCCAGCGGGTAATCCCGGAACACCAGCTTGGCCTTGCCGGTATCGATCCAGTTCTTCTTGACGTCAGGCAGCGTGTTCTTGGTGAAATCGGCGCAATGCGGACAGGTCAGCGAGGCGTATTCGACAATCGTCACCGGTGCGGACCGATCGCCCAGCACGATGTCGCCGTCCAGGATCGGGATCTTGGTGCCGCCCGACGTCTTGGTCGTGGAAGCCGTGCCGGCGGCGGCCAGCACAGGTGGGGCACCGCGCGTCATGGCGGTATAACCGATCCCGCCAGCCACTACGATGACCGCCGCGATAATCAATAGGATGCGCCGCATTTACTTCTCCACTACCAGATATAGATCTAACGAGTTTGCGGTCGCGACGCAAGGCGCACTCCCGGCACAGCGGGACGCTCGGCCGCTTGGCCTAAAACTGCCTCGCCCAACCGGCGCAACGCGGCCTTGAGCTCAGGATCGGCGACCGTCGCGAGCCGATCGTCGAGCGCCTGCGCCTCCGAGATGGGCAGGGGGGCGGGTGCGACCCGCCGCGCGACGGTGCGTCCGGGGATCGGTCCTTGAGTGAGCGTCAGGCGGCCGACCATGTGATAGCCGGCGAAACCATTGATCCGCTCGACGATCTGCGGTTCCCGATGCTGCACTTCCGGGGCGGCGGCGCCGGCGACGCGCAGATGCAGCGTACCGTCCTGGCGCAGCCCCTTGGCGAAGGTAAGCTTGACGGGAATCGTCTGCCGGGCGAGATCCTCGCCGACGATCGCCGGCCATTCGGTGATAATCTGCGCCTCGCCCAAGCCGCGCTTGCCCAGCACTGGCGCGGCGATCTTGGACACCGAACTGCCCAGGGATTTCATGACACCCTCTTCCCGCGAAATACCCACCGGCGATTTGTCCCCCGGCGATTTAGCCCCGGGCGATTTAGCCGGCCGCCTGCTCGCCTGGTACGATCGACAGCATCGCGATCTGCCCTGGCGCGCGGCACCCGGCGTCCTGGCGGATCCCTACGGCGTCTGGCTGAGCGAGATTATGCTGCAGCAGACGACCGTAGCAACCGTCGGCCCGTATTATCGCAAATTTATGGCGGCTTGGCCGCGAGTCGAAGACCTTGCCGCCGCCGACCGCGATGCGGTGCTGCGGGCCTGGGCCGGTCTCGGCTACTACGCCCGGGCGCGCAATCTCCATGCCTGTGCGATCGAGGTGGCGCAACAATGCGGCGGCCGGTTTCCCGATACGGAGGCGGGGTTGCGCGCCTTGCCGGGTGTCGGGGCCTACACCGCGGCGGCGGTCGCGGCGATCGCCTTCGATCGGCCGGCGACGGTGGTCGACGGCAATGTCGAACGGGTGATCGCCCGGCTGTTCGCCGTCGACACCCCGCTGCCCGGCGCCAAACCCGAACTGTGCCGCCTGGCCGAGACGCTGACGCCGACCAAGCGGCCGGGCGATTATGCCCAGGCGATCATGGATCTGGGGGCGACTGTCTGCACGCCGCGCAAGCCGCTCTGCATCCTCTGCCCGTGGTCGGCGGGCTGTGCCGCGCGCCGGGCCGGGATCGCCGCCACGCTGCCGGCGCGGCGGCCGAAGCCGGACAAGCCGACCCGACTCGGCTGGGCCTTCTGGCTGACCCGCGCCGATGGCTCGGTGTTGCTGCGCCGCCGGCCCGATCGGGGCTTGCTGGGCGGCATGATGGAGGTCCCCTCGACGCCGTGGCGGGTCGCCGCCTGGACCGAGGCCGAGGCGATCGGCCTGGCACCCTCGCCGGCACCCTGGCGCCCGGTCGCTGGCTCCATCCGCCACACCTTCACCCATTTCCACCTGGACATGCAGGTCTTCGTCGCCCGGCTGCCGGCCGGCGCGGTCGCCATCGAGGGCATCTGGGTCAGTCCCGAGGATTTAGCGGGCCAAGCCCTGCCGACGGTGATGCGGAAACTGGCAAGCCATGCGTTGGGGCGTCGAGCTTAAATAGGTAAGTTCGTTTATGATGGAGTAGGGCATCTCTGCGCAATCAGATCTTGAAGGACCGCGTCGCGCTTGTTTAAAGCATCTATTTCTTTCTGCTCCGCATGCGAGACGTCAATCATGATCGGAAGGGCCAACGCAACTGGGGCAGCCGCAAACAGGGCGGCGTTGTTATTGTTGCTGTGAGTTTTTTCCTGTCCTAATTCGACGATCCGTGCCTGATTAACCCTAAGTTCAGCACTTAGATGATTGCAGGTCAGTTGCCCATCGAGCGGTGTGGTGGCGGCAATCGGGCGCGCCACTCTTCCCCCACATCCAGAAAGTACGAGACTGGCCAACAATATTGTGGCGATGCCATACCCGGAGCGCAAATTCTGATTAACCATATTGCAATGTGGACTCAGTCTAAAAGAGCTTATAATTTTCTATTGTCGTTCGATTTTAGGTGTTAAATCAATGATTTTTGATAAAAAAATTCGCTTTTGGCATATTTTTTTCATGTTATCAGCCTCGGTACTTTCCGGATGCTCATCTCCAGCCAGTCCTGGTGCTATGACTGTCGGCGTTACGCAATATACATTGTCCTCAGCGTCGTCACAGTTTCAGGAGGCGATTCAAATTGGCCTAATAACCGGCGGATCTGAAACAAACCCTATTTTAAAATCCAATGTTTCTAATAACGATTTTAAGACGGCTTTGAGTCAATCCCTTTCATTGAATGATTTTCTTTCCAGGGGCAACCCAAAATACGTGATTAGTGCCGATTTGGTTGATTTGGATCAGCCATCTATAGGTTTCGACGTGACCGTAACGGCGAAAATTCACTATCATCTTCTGGATCTTAATCGCCAGAGGTCGATTTTTGATCAAATATTGGAAACGCCATATACGGCGAATTTTACGGACCACCTTCTTGGCGTCGAACGTCTTCGCTTGGCCAATGAAGGTGCTATCAGGGAGAACATTGGCGCGGTCTTGAAGAAGATCGCCGCACTTGCTTCTCCGTCCAATGGCGGTAACGTTCCAGCCGTCGCCGCTGTTGCACCGAATGGATCATTTGTTCCCGCGCGATCCACAATGCCTCAACCAGCAGCGGCCTCACCCATCTTCACGCCTCAGTCGGCTATGGCGCCGCCCCCAAGTCAGGTGATCGCCGCCAACTCGCCAGGCACGGGCGGGTTCAGCGGGCGTTATGTGGGCCGGCTTGACCTCGTTTCGGGAAATTGCGGTTCAGGCGCGGAAAGGGTGCTGTCGGTCGACGGCTCGAATGCCGAGATGCTGATCTACCCGGTGAACGGACTGATGCTGCGCGGCACCGTCGATGCGGAGGGCCGGGTCGTTCTGGAGAACATCCCCGGCACCCAGTCGATGGTACTGCAGGGTAAGATTGCCAACGGCGCTTTCCATGGCCAGACAGCGAACAATGCCTGTACCTACGAGATGACCATGAGGAAGAGCTGAAGCTTCCCAAGCCAACCAACTGTCCCCCGCAGAACCAGTTGTAGCCCTCCCAAAGCGGTAGCCATTGAGGGAAATCCGCATGGGCCGCGAAGCGGATGATCGGCGATGGACATGGTGGCTCCAGGCTCCAGTGCCGACGCCTAGGCCACTACCGCCCCTGTCGCCTCCGTATCGGCGAGGAAGCGCCGGCCTTCCTCCAGGGCCCAGTTGCGAAACGCCGTGACGGCGGGGCGGGTCATGCTGGCTTCGGGGGCGACGACCCAATAGCTGTAGGGGCTGCTCATCACCTCGGGGAAGGGCCGAACCAGCCGGCCGGTCGCCAGGCCGTCGCCGACCAGCACGCTGCTGCACAGCGCCACACCCTGGCCGGCGGCGGCGGCCTGCAGCGTCATATGGGTATAGGTGAAGCTGGGTCCGGCCAGCGGATCGAAGCCGGTGACGCCGAAATGCCGGAGCCAGACCTCCCAATCCAGTTGCTGCAGCCTGTCGACGCCGCGCTCGTCGTGCAGCAAGGTATGGTGTGCCAGATCGGCGAGGCAGGTGAGGGGCCGCGACCCGGCGAGCAGCCGCGGACTGCACACCGGGAAGACCTCCTCGGCGAACATCAACTCGCAGCGTAGCCCGGGATAGACGCCGCTGCCGAAGCGGATCGCCATGTCGACATCGTCGGTGGTGAAGTCGGATAGGCCGGGGGCCGCGTCGACCCGCACGCTCAACGCCGGATAGGCCTCATTGAAGCTGCCCAGGCGCGGGATCAGCCATTGGGCGGCGAAGGACGGCATCACGCCGACGGTCAGGATCTGGGTGGAGTTGGCGTGCCGCTGGACCTGCAGCGTCTCCTCTGCCAGTTGGTCGAGCAGGGCGCGCAGCCGCAGGCCATAGAGCTGCCCCGCGTCGGTCAGCAGCACACCGCGCGGCAGCCGCTTGAACAGCGGTATGGTCAACCATTCTTCCAGCGCGCGGATCTGCTGGCTGATGGCACCGGGCGTTACCGCGAGCTCGTCCGCGGCCTTCAGGAAACTCAAATGCCGTGCCGCGGCCTCGAAGGCGCGGACGGCGTTGAGCGGTGGCAGGCGTCGGCGCATGGTCGTGGCTCCAGAACCCCGCGGGGTCTCTATGGCTTAGTTTTCCTATCCCAGGGTAACAGAAACACTGGTTTGTCGAGCACACGGCAAAAGCGCATCTCTTGGTTGCGCCGGACGAGTTCCCAAGGGGAGCTTCCGGTTAGCCAAGATGGAGACGAAAATGTTCGATACCAGAACCGCGAACCGTGTCTCGGTCGGCCATGTGGGCCCGACCTCGGTGTCTCAGTGGGTCGTGCGGATGTTCGACCGGCTGGGCGAATGGGCCGATGCCCATCAGCAGCGCCATGCCCTGGCCTTGCTGGATGACGAGCTGTTGCGCGACATCGGCATCGATCGCGCGACCGCGCAGACGGAAATTCAGAAGCCGTTCTGGCGCGCCTAGTGGCCTCGCGCCGCCTTGGGTCTTCCGCCGCTATCGTTCCGTCAGTTTAATCTCGATGCGACGATTGCGGCGGAATGCCGCTTCGTCGCTACCCTTGTCGAGGGGCTGGAATTCGCCAAATCCGGTGGCCGCTAAGCGGTCCGCCGGAATGCCCTGTTCGACCAGATATTTGACGACGGAAATCGCGCGCGCGGTCGACAGCTCCCAGTTCGACGGAAAACCGGCTGTGTTGATCGGCCGGCGATCGGTATGTCCGTCGATCCGCAAGATCCAGTTCAGATCCGGCGGGATCTTGCCGATCAATTCCTTGATGGCGGTGGCGAGCGGCTTCAGCCGGGCCTTGGCCTCGTCGCTGAGTTCCGCCGAGCTCTGATCGAACAGCACCTCGGATTGAAACACGAAGCGGTCGCCGACCACCCGGATATCCGGCCGATCGCCCAGGATCTGGCGCAGCCGACCAAAGAATTCCGACCGGTAACGCGCCAATTCCTCGACCTTGTTGGCGAGCGCCGCATTCAACCGCTGCCCCAGATCCGCCAACTTCACCTGCTGGTCCTTGCTGGTTTTCTCCGATAGATCGAGTGCCGCCGCGAGGGCCGTCAGCTGATCGCGCAGCGCTTGGATGTTCTGATTCAGGACGCTGATCCGCTGATCGCTGTCGCCGATCCGGATATCCTTCTCGTCGATCGTCTTTTGCGCCAGGGCGGTGCGCTCCTCGGCGGTCGATAGCCGGGCTTCCAATTCCTTGGAGCGGTCGCGCGCGGCGGTCAGATCCTTGCCGGCCTGATCGTTCGCCGCGGCCAATTGGCCGATCTGAGCCTCCAACTGATCCTTGACCTGGCGCAGCGTATCGACGTCGCGGCGCAGGCTTTCCAGATCCTTCAATTGCATATCGACCTTCTCGCGGTCGGCCTGGATGCTGGTGAGGGCGTCGACCTTGTCGCGATCGGCGCGGCTCGCCTGGGCGGTCGCCTCATCCGCCTTGGCGGCCAGCTCCGCCACCCTCGTGGTCAGCGCGTCGCGCGCGGCCGTGGCACTTTGCAATTGCGAGGAAAGTTGCGACGTGTTCAGCCGCAGATCGGCATTGGCTTGCTTTTCCAGTGCCAGCAGGTCCGACAGATCATTCAGCTGTTGCGTCACCTTTTTCAAGGTGGCGTCGCGATCGCTGACGATGCCCGACAGGTAGAACTGCCCGACCGTGAAGATCAGCAACACGAAGATGATGACCATCAGCAATTGGGCGAGCGCGTCGACGAAACCCGGCCAGATGTTGAACGGGTTCGATCGCTGCCGACGGGACAGGGCCATGATGCCGGCTTAGCCGCGCAGGGTCCGGGACACGGGTGCCGGGCTCATCGCTGCTCGGACTCCTCGGCGAGAGCCGCGATGGTGCGGGCCAGCAGACGGATCTCGCTGCGGATTTCCTGAACGGTATGGTCGCGGCCCTGACTCAACTCGTCGCCCAGCCGGGCGAGCCGCGTATCCATGTTGCGGATATGCGTCTTGGTCGTCTCGTCCAGCCCGCCGCCGCTCCGCGTCGTCGCATCGGCCAGCCGGGCCAGAACCGGCTGCAGATCGCGTTGGTTTTCGGCGAGGCGGATCAACAGGGTCTGTTCGGCGCGCATCTGGTCGGTCAAGGTGCCCAGCTTGTCCGCGAATTGGGTGAACCCTTGATTCGCCGCGATGCGGCTTTCCTCGCCCCGGCTCATGATGCGCTGCAGGTTTTCCAGGCTGTCGGCGGTCTGCTCCAGCAGGGCCTGGATGAAGGCGGGAACCGGCTGGTCGCCACCTTCCGACAGCGAGCCGGAGCCCAGCCGCGTGAGGCCGGACAGCCATTCTTCCAATTCGTTGAAGAACCGGTTCTGCGCCTGCCCGGCTTGCAGGTCGAGAAAGCCCAGCACCAGCGAACCGGCCAAGCCGAACAGCGACGAGCTGAATGCCGTGCCCATGCCGCGCAGCGGCGCCTCCAGATTGGCTTTGAGGTCGTTCATGGCGCGCGCGATATCGTTGCCGCCGACATTCAGCCCATTGATGACGCCGGCGACCGAGCGCACGGTTTCCAGCAGGCCGTAGAACGTGCCGAGCAAGCCCAGAAACACCAGCACGCCGATGAGATAGCGCGAGGTCTCGCGGCTTTCGTCGAGCCGTGCGCCGATGCCGTCGAGCAGGGTGCGCATCGAGGTCGCCGACAGGCTCATCCGATGGCCGCCGCGATCGCCCAGCATATTGGCCATCGGCGACAGCAGTTGCGGCAGCTTGTCCGTCGGCGGTCGCTTGTTGACGCGGAAGGCTTCGATCCAGGCGACTTCCGGGTTCAGCCGCCAAACCTGGCGGAAGATGAAGCCGATGCCGATCAGCAGGACCGCCGCGATGATGCCGTTCAGCGCCGCGTTGGCCAGGAATGCCGAGGCGAGAAAGCCCCCCAGGCTGACGGCGATGACCGCCACGACCACCAAGAAGATGGCCATGCGGATCAGATAGCGCTGCGGGCGGCTCATGATGCAGCCTTAACGATCGCGGCCTTAACGGTCAATAACCGCGATATCGACCCTGTCCGCGGGACCGCTGCCCGAAGCGGTGGAATTGCCCAGCGCCCGGACGTCGATGCGCGAGCTGTGGATGCCCTGATCGACCAGGAAGCTGCGCACGGCCAAGGCGCGCGCGAGCGACAGGCGCCGCGCCGGACTGGCCGAGTCGGGCGTACCGCCGGCATAGGCGGAGAGCTGCAGGCGCAGCGACGCGCGACCGCCCAAATCCTTGGCCAGGCTCACCAATTGCGCCTTCGCGGTATCCGGCACATCCGTCGCCCCGGCCGCGAACAGCAGGCGGCTAACCCCCGGCTCGGGCAGCGAGGCGAGTTGGTCGCCGGGAATGGCGGTCGTCGATGCGGGTGGGGGCGCCGAGCCGGTGGTCGACGGTGCCGGCTGCGGCGCCGGGGCGCTGCCCTGGGCCGCCACGACCGGCGGGGTCTGCGGTTGCGGTGCCGCGGCTGGTGGCGCGGGACGGGGAGCCGCCGCCTGCTGCACCGGCACGGCCTTGCCGGCGGGGGCCGTGCTCCGTGGCGCGCTAGCTTGCGGCTTGTCTTGCGGTTTTTCTGGCGGATTATTGCCGGGCTGTGGGGTATTGGCGGCCAGCTGCGTCGCGCCGGGATCCGGGTTGGGCGTTACGATCGATTTGCCTTTCACGGCGCCATGCGGTGCTGCCTTCGGCAACGTCGCCGTCGCTTGTTCGATCGGCACCGAGGGTGCTGCGTGCCGGACTTCTCCGTGTGCCTGCCTGGTTGTCCCCGAGCGTTCGGCCAATTGAGTCTTGGCGTGACCATGCCGGTGGTGGGGCGGCAGACCGGCCACCTTGACCGACCGTTCGGTCGATCGGGGCCGCGACTTGTTCGATGCGAGGGCGGCGGTTTGGCCGGTCGGCTTCACCAAGACGATCCGGTCATGCGGCGGTGGGGTCGGTTCGTGCTGGGCTTGCGTGGTCGTCGGTGGGCGCAGCTTGAGGCCACGGGTTTTTACCGGTGGCGCCGGCTCGTCCAGGACACTGAGATCGACCTCGACGGAAGCGGCCGAGGTGGTGGTCGATCGCGCGGCATAGGGCGAATATTGCGCCGCCGCCGGCATGGCCGAGAACCCGGCGAACAGCAAAACTAGGAAGACCTGTTTGCGGCGGAGGGAGGCTGTACCAGATTTACACCCGACGGGCGCGCCGCGCCGCGCGAGATTGCCCAGCTTGCCGAGTCGCAAGCGACGAGATCCGGAGGGCGGAAGGCCGCTCCTCGCGATGCTGCTCGTCATCCAGTCAATCTCCCTCAAATATGACACGCCCATTGCCGCCCGACATGTCATAAAGTTCAACGTGCTACAAACCCACCTTAGCAAGACGAGGGTAACGCAACATCGCGCGCGGTTACAATTATCTTGAGAGTCGCCTCAAGATAATCAAAGACCCTCGAGATAATTAAAGACCCCGCGCCGAGGTCGAAGACCGGGGATCAGTCGGGGCTGGTCAGCCGGGGCGGCACCGGGGTGACCGGAAGCTTGACCAGCCGGCCCAGCGGCAGATGCAGATGATCGTTGGCGGCCAAGACATTGCCCGTCCGCATCATGTCATGGCCGCCGAGGGGCTCGCTGACATAGCCGCCGGCCTCGCGCACCAGCAGGATGCCCGCGGCGATGTCCCAGGGCTGTAGCCCATATTCCCAATAACCGTCGAATCGACCGGCGGCGACATAAGCGAGATCGAGGGCCGCCGCGCCGAATCGGCGCACGCCGCTGGTCGCCGCCATCACCGCTTCGAGGGTTTTCAAATAGGGCTGGTGGTCGCCCTTGCCGCGAAACGGCAGGCCGGTGCCGATCACCGCCTCGCCCAGATTGCGCCGGCCGCTGATGCGCAGCCGCCGATCATTGGCCCAGGCACCGCTGCCCTTCTCGGCCCAATAGGCCTCGTCCTTCAGTGGCTCGTAGATGACGCCGGCGAGAATCTCGCCGTTGCGTTCCAGCGCGATCGAGATCGCGAAATGCGGGATGCCGTGCAGGAAATTGGTCGTGCCGTCGAGCGGATCGACGATCCAGCGGTTATGCGGATCGGTCCCCTCGGAGAGGCCGCTTTCCTCCATCAGAAAGCCGTAACCGGGCCGCGCCCGTTCCAGCTCGTTGCGCAACGTCTTCTCCGACTTCAGATCGGCGGTCGATACGAAGTCGGACGGCCCCTTTTGCGAGACCTGCAATTGCTCGACTTCACCGAAGTCGCGGATGAGGCCACGGCCGGCCTTGCGGGCGGCCATCACCATGACGTTGATCAGCGCGGAGCGGACGGCCATCGGGTGGGCGACCCTAGTCCTTGGCTCGTTCGAGATACGTGCCGTCGGATGTATTCACGACGATCCGCGTGCCCGCTTCCAGATGCGGCGGCACCATGACCCGGCGGCCATTCTCCAGCTTGCCCGGCTTGTAGGACGACGAGGCCGTCTGGCCCTTCACCACCGGGTCGGCCTCGACCACTTGCATCACCACGGTCTGCGGCAGCTCGACCGAGAGCGGCTCGTTCTCGTGCAGCAGCACGGTCACCGTCATGCCGTCGCGCAGGAAATCCGCAGCATCGCCGATCAGCTCGCGATTGATCGACAATTGCTCGAAATTCTCGTTGTCCATGAAAGTCGCGATGCCGTCCTCGATATACAGGAACTGCATCTCCTTTTCGTCCAGCCGGGCGCGCTCGACCGTTTCCTGGGTGCGGAAGCGTTCGACCGTCTTGGTCCCGGTGCGCACGTCCTTCATCTCGACCTGGGCGAAGGCGCCGCCCTTGCCGGGCTGGACGGTATCGCGCTTTAGGACGAAATAGAGCTTGCCGTTCATTTCAAGGACGACGCCCGGCCTGATATCGTTGGCACTGATCTTCATGGCTGCACGGCAGTCCGCTATAGCTTGGGGTTCAGGATGGCGCGTTTCCTAGCAGGTTGGTCCTATCGGGGGAAGCCCGCTGTCACGGATGGCAGGGTTGCCCGTCCCGTGGCGGGTGAATGGGCAGGTGTCTGGACGGGATCGGCACTGTGACCGAGGTGCCGTGGTGGCGTCCCGATCGGTTCGCCCTGCGCCGCGACCGGTTGATGCGCCGAGCCGAGATCGTGCGGGCGACCCGCGCCTGGTTCGCCGAGGCCGATTTCGTCGAGGTGACCACCCCCGCCTTGCAGGTCAGTCCGGGGCTGGAGCCGCATCTCTCGGCCTTCGAGACGGTGCTGGCGGCACCGGAGGGGGGCGTCGGCCCGCGCTTTCTCCACACCTCGCCCGAATTCGCCATGAAAAAGCTGCTCGTCGCGGGGATCGAGCGGCCTTACCAACTGGCGTCGGTATTCCGCAACGGCGAGCGCGGCGCCACCCATCATCCCGAATTCACCATGTTGGAATGGTACCGGGCCCATGCCGGCTACGAGCAGTTGATCGAGGATTGCGAGGCACTGCTGCGCGCCGCCCTGCGCGCGGCCGGACGGCCGGCGTTCAGCCGCGCCGGCTTGACCGCGAAGCCCTGGGAGCCGTTCGAGCGACTGACCGTCGCGGATGCCTTCCAGCGCCATTGCGGCATCGACCTGTTGTCGACGGCGCCCGACCCGACCCGGCCGAACCTGGCGCTGCTGGCGGCGGCGAGCGCCCCGCTCGGCATCCGGCCCCATGACGGCGATAGCTGGGACGATCTGTTCTTCCGCATCATGCTGGAGCGGATCGAGCCGCTGCTGGGCATCGGCCGGCCGACCGTGTTGCTGGAATATCCGGTCTCGATGGCGGCCCTGGCCCGGGCCAAACCCTCGGACCCACGTGTCGCCGAACGATTCGAGCTTTATGTCTGCGGCGTCGAACTCGCCAATGCCTTCGGCGAACTGACCGACGCCACGGTGCAGCGCGCCCGGTTCGAGGCCGATACCGAGCTGAAACAGCGCCTCTACGGCCGGCGCTATCCGATCGACGAGGATTTCCTGGCGGCCCTGGACCACGGCCTACCCGACAGCGCCGGCATCGCCCTGGGCTTTGACCGGCTGGTCATGCTGGCGACCGGCGCCGATCGGATCGATGACGTGTTGTGGGCGCCGGTGGTGTAGGTAACGTGGGACGGAAAAGCGCAGCGTACTCCGCCTCTTTTCTCCGCCTCTATCCCTAACCCCGCTCCACCGCGTCGATCGCCGCGTTGAACGCGCGCACCGCGGCGCCGGGTCCGTCCGGGTGTTGCCACACGGCGCTGACCACCGCGATGAACTCGGCACCGGCCTCGACCAGCGGGGCGCAGTTTTCCGGGGTAATGCCGCCGATCGCGACGGCGGGAACGGTCATCATTTCGGCCCACCAGGCCAGGATGTCCGGCGTCGGTCGGTATTCCGACGGTTTGGTCGTGGTCGGATAGAAGGCGCCGAAGGCGACGTAATCGGCACCGGCCTCGGCGGCTTCGATCGCCAGATGCCGGCTGTCGTGACAGGTGACGCCGACGATCCGATCGGGGCCGAGCAGCTTGCGGGCCTTGTCATAAGGCGTGTCGGTCTGACCGATATGGACGCCGTCGCAGCCCATCTCCCCCGCCAGATCCGGCCGGTCGTTCAGCAGGAAGGCGACGCCGCGTTCGGTCGCCACCGGCAGCAGAGCCTCGCAGGCCCGCCGGATGGTATCGTCGTCGACATCCTTGAGGCGCAGCTGCAGGCAGGCGACATCGCCGGCGTCGAGGGCCGCCGCCAAGAGCGGCTGAAAGCTTGCCGGATCGAGGGCGGCCGGTGTCACCAGATAGAGCCGGCAGCGCGGTGCTTCACCGGCTGCCGGTTTCGAGGAACTCATCCCTTTGGACTGTCGAGGGCCTAGCCCCCTTTCGTCAGCTCTTGCCCAGATAGATGTCGATGATCTGGGCCAGCATGGCCAGCGCATCGGCCTTCGGGCGCTGGAAGGTGTTGCGGCCGATGATCGAGCCATTGCCGCCGCCATCGCGGATCGCCCGCGCCTCGTTCAGCACGGCATCGATATCCTTGGCGTCGCCGCCGGAGAACACGACGATGCGGCGGCCGTTGAAGCAGGATTGCACGACATGCTTGTAGCGGGCGGTCTGGTTCGAGATGTCGATCTTCTGCTTCTCGTAGACGGCCTTGGCGGCGGCGAGTTCGAGCACGCCGGTCGGCGGCTTGACCTTGATGATATGGGCGCCGAGCAGGGCCGCCATATGCGCCGCGTAGGCGCAGATGTCGATCGCCGTCTCGCCTTCCTTGCTGATGTCGCCACCGCGCGGATAGGACCAGATGACGACGGCGAGGCCGACCGACTTGGCCTCCTCGGCCATCTCGCGGATTTCCTCCATCATGCCGAACTGCGCGTCCGAGCCCGGATAGATGGTGAAGCCGATCGCCGAGCAGCCGAGCCGCAGCGCGTCGCCGACCGAGCCGGTGATCGCCTGGCTCGGCGCGCGCTTCTCGGTCGAGAGGCTGTTCGACGAGTTGACCTTGAGGATCGTCGGGATGCAGCCGGCATAGCTCGACGCTCCCGCCTCGATCATGCCGAGCGGGGCGGCATAAGCCGACAGACCGGCCTCGATCGCCAGCTCGTAATGATAATGCGGGTCATAGCCCGCCGGGTTCGGGGCGAAGCTGCGCGCCGGGCCATGCTCGAAGCCCTGATCGACCGGCAGGATGACCAGCTTGCCGGTGCCGCCGAGCCGTCCCTGCATCAGGATGCGGGCGAGATTGGCCTTGGTTCCGGGATTGTCGCTCTCGTAATTCGCGAGGATCCGCTTGACGGGTTCGGTCAACAGCATGGGGCTTCACTCCGGGAGAGGGGGACAAAGGCGGAAAGACAAAGTACGCCGGCGCCTATCCTAATTATGGCGCCTGTCCTAACGCACGACCGGGGCCATTGCAACGCCAGCCATCTTGCCGAGCATGCGACTTATCGTTGCGCCAGCCACCGCCGGATCGCCGTCGCCGGATCGGTTTCGCCGGCGAGATCGAGCGCCTGACCGAAATCGGGTCGGACCACTTCGGCGCCGCCGGCGGTTGCAACCGCCGCGAGTTTGGCCGCGACCTCCGCCGGGCCGTCATAACCGATCACCTTGATACCGCGCCGCAGAGCGCCCAGCGCCACCCCGGCCTGATCGGCGCAATCCAGCACCAGACGCAATCGAGCGGTCGGATGACGTTCCGCCACCACCTCGGTAAGCGCGACCCACCAGCCGACCCCGGCAGCCGACGCGGCCCCCGAAGCGCTGAGCATCGTCACGGGACGGTCGAGCTCGACCGCCGCGGCGGCGGTGTCGAGCGCTTGGGTCAGCGAGTGCACGATCACGGCGGGTTGCCTTTCGGGCCTACCCGCCATGATTGTTTGCCTTGGATTAACCGGACTGGATCAGCCGAGCTGGCCGATCGCCGCCGCCGCCTCGACCATGCGGTTGGAGAAGCCCCACTCATTATCGTACCAGGACAGGACCCGGCACAGCCGCTTGTCGAGCACGGCGGTCTGGGTGGCGTCGAAGGTCGAGGAATGGCTGTCGTGGTTGAAGTCGCTCGACACCAGCGGGGCATGGTTGATGCCGAGAATGCCCTTGAACCGGCTCGAACCGGCGGCCTCGGCCATCGCCTCGTTGATTTCCTGAACCGAGGTGTCGCGCGCCGCCGAGAAGGTGAGGTCGACCATCGAGACGTTCGCCGTCGGCACGCGGATCGCTGTGCCGTCCAGCTTGCCCTTCAGGGCCGGCAGGACCAGCCCGACCGCCTTGGCGGCGCCGGTCGAGGTCGGGATCATCGACAGCGCCGCGGCGCGGCCCCGGTGCAGGTCCTTGTGCAGCGTGTCCACGGTCGGCTGATCGCCGGTATAGGAATGGACCGTCGTCATGTAGCCGAGTTCGATGCCGATCGCGTTGTGCAGCACATAGGCGATCGGCGCCAGGCAGTTGGTCGTGCAGGACGCGTTGGAGATGATCGTCTGCGCGGCGTTCAGCGCCTCGTGGTTGACGCCCATCACCAGGGTAAGGTCGGCGCCATCGGCCGGCGCCGAGACCAGGACCCGCTTGGCGCCCGCCTCCAGATGCTTCGACGCGGCTTCGCGCTTGGTGAAGATACCGGTGCATTCCAGTGCCACATCGACGCCCAGATTGGACCAGGGCAGCTTCGCCGGGTCGCGCTCGGCGGTCACCGCGATGCGGCCCTGGCCGACATCCATCCAGCCATCGCCGGTCGTCACCGGCGTCGGCAGCCTGCCATGGACGCTGTCGAAGCGCAGCAGATGGGCGTTGGTATCGACCGGCCCCAGATCGTTGATGCCGACCACGACCACATCGGAACGCTTGGATTCGATCAGCGCCCGTAAGACCAGCCGCCCGATCCGCCCGAACCCGTTGATCGCCACTCTGATCGCCATCACATCCTCCGTATCGAGAGATCTACGGCCGTCGCCCGTCGCTCGGGATCGTCACCGCGAATAAGATTATCCGTACTTACCGTCCCTGCCGTGTCTTGGCGAGTGTTCAACTGTCGCACAGCACCTTGACCGCGGCATCGACCACCGCCTCGACCGTGATGCCGAAATGGGCGTAGAGCGCGTCGCCGGGCGCCGAGGCGCCGAAGCCGGTCATGCCGACGAAATGGCTGCCCGGCGGCACCTGCCGGCCGAGATACCGCTCCCAGCCGAAGCCGGTGGCGGCCTCGACCGCGATGCGCGGCGCTTCGCCCAGGACCTCTTCCTGGTACGCCGCGTCCTGCTGGTCGAACAAGGCCCAGCACGGCATCGAGACCACGGCCGTTGGCACGCCGCGGCCTTCCAGCTCGTCACGGGCCGCGAGCGCCAACGACACCTCGGTTCCGCTGGCCAGGAGCGTCACGCCGCGTGCCCCCGACGCGTCCGCCAGCACATAGCCGCCGCGCGCCGAGAGATTCTCGGCCGTATGCTCGAGCCGGACCGCCGGTACCGCCTGGCGCGACAGCGCCATGACCGACGGTACTTTGGGCGAGTTGAGCGCCGCCGCCCAGCACTCCGCCGCCTCGACCGCGTCGGCCGGGCGGAATACCTGCAGATGCGGGATGGCGCGCAGGGCCGCCAAATGCTCGATCGGCTGGTGGGTCGGTCCGTCCTCGCCGAGCCCGATCGAATCATGGGTCATGACCGAGACGATGCGCAGGCCCATCAAGGCGGCGAGGCGGATCGCAGGGCGCGCGTAATCGGCGAATACCAGGAACGTGCCGCCATAGGGGATCAACCCGCCATGCACGGCGATGCCGTTCATCGCGGCGGTCATGCCGTGTTCGCGCACGCCGTAATGCAGATAGGTACCGGTGAAATCCTCCGGCGTTACCGGTACCTGGCTCTTCGCCTTGGTGTTGTTCGACGGCGTCAAATCGGCGGAACCGCCGAGGAGTTCCGGTAGGATCGGCGCCAGCGTATCCAGCACCAGACCCGAGGCCTGCCGTGTCGCGAGAGCCGGCGCTTCCGACGCCAGCTTTTGCTTCAGGGCGAGGATCGCCGGGTCGAATTCGGCGGGCAGGCGGCCTTCGACCTGTCGGTCGAACAGCGCGGCCTTGGCCGAGGCGTCATGTCGGCCCTGCCAGGCGGTATGCGTCGCGGCACCTCGGTCGCCGATCTGCTGCCAGGCGCGGGCGACGTCGTCGGGGATCTCGAAGGGTGGGTAGGGCCAGCCCAGCGCCTCGCGGGCGGCCGCGATCTCCACTGCACCCAGCGGCGAGCCATGGGCGCTGGCCGTGCCGCCCTTGGTCGGCGCGCCGAAGGCGATGGTCGTCCGGCAGGCGATCAGCGACGGTGTCGCGGTCGATTTCGCGACGTCGAGGGCGGCCGAGACCGCCGCCGGGTCATGGCCGTCGACCCGCTGGACGTCCCAGCCGCTGGCAGCGAAGCGCGCCAGCTGATCGTCGGAGACCGACAGGCTGGTCGGGCCGTCGATCGAGATATGGTTGTCGTCCCACAGCACGATCAGCTTGCCGAGCTTGAGATGCCCGGCCAGCGAGATCGCCTCGTGGCTGATCCCTTCCATCAGGCAGCCGTCGCCGGCGATCACATAGGTCCGATGGTCGACCAGTTCGGTACCGAAACGAGCCGCCATCAGCCGCTCGGCGATAGCCATGCCGACCGCTGTCGCCAACCCTTGGCCCAGCGGCCCGGTGGTCGTCTCGACCCCCGGCGTATGGCGATATTCCGGATGACCCGGCGTCAGGCTGCCCAATTGGCGAAACCGCTTTAGCTGGTCGATCGTCATCTCCGGATAGCCCGTGAGATGGAGCAAGCCGTACAGCAGCATCGAGCCGTGACCGGCCGACAAGACGAACCTGTCGCGGTCCGGCCAATGCGGCGCCGCCGGGTCGAACTTCAGATGGCGTGCCCAGAGAACGGTCGCGGCGTCCGCCATGCCCATCGGCATGCCGGGATGACCGGATTTCGCCCGCTCGACCGCATCCATGGCCAGCGCCCGAAGGGCGTTCGCCAGGCGACGGTAGGTCGCGGGCGGCAGTTCGCCGTCATGATCCGCCGTGGAGGAGTACGAGACTGCTGATTCGGACATATCGGCTTCGCTGCTTCTTGTTTAAATTCATGTGTCGCACGCACCTTGCCGAGCCCGCTCCGGGTGGTCAACCGCCCTGCTTGGCACCCCTCCGATACCCGGAGGGCACGGGGCGGACAAGGGGGCGAACCGGTGGTTCGTTTGGTCGCCGACGGTGCCGAACGGGCCAACCGGAGCCGAACAATGACCTAACCATGGATTGACGGACCGGGTTCTAACGGGTTTAACGGATTTGCGTTTGGCGACGGACGCTCGAAGGCGAAGAGGATTGGCAAGGCATGGTCGAGTTGGCGGCAGCAGTGGATCGATTGGCCCGGGCGGTCAATCGGCTGGAAGCGGCGGCGCTGCGACGGGATCGGCACCATCGGGAGGATCGCACCCGATTGGCCGCCGAGCTGGCCCAGGCCCAGGCTGACTATACGGCGTTGTCGGCGGTGACCGATCGGGTTTCCAGCCGGCTCGACGGCGCGGTCGATCGGTTGAAAAGCGTGCTGGAGGCATGAGCGAGATGTCCGAAGTCCAGGTCACCATCAATGGTCGCGACTATCTGGTCGGCTGCGACGATGGTCAGGAGGCGCATGTCGGCCGGCTCGGCCGCTACGTCGATCAAAAGGTCGGTGGGTTGGTGAAGTCCGTCGGCCAGATCGGCGATGCGCGGCTGTTGGTCATGGCGAGCCTGGTGATCGCCGACGAACTCGCCGAGACCGATCAGGCGCTCAGCGAAATGAAGGCCGAAACCGGCGGCGCGGCGCCGTCGCGCACCCAGCAAGCCGAGGAAGCGGCGATGGCGACGGCGCTGGACGGCTTGGCGGCGCGGCTCGAAGCCATTGCGGAAGCCTTGGAGCGTGACTAATTATAGCGCTCCAGGGTGGGGCTGCGGGGCGCGTTAGGTCGCTTGATACCCCGGGGCCAATGTCCACCTCGAGGGGGCTGTCGCTGTCGGTGCCTTGGTGCCGGTATATGGCTCCCACCTGCAAAAGCAGGCCACGAGGGTACAACCACGCCGACGGTCAGGTGGCTCCACCCTGGGTCTTCCTCAAAAAGTCTGGGTCTTTCTCAAAATAAGGATCGGCGTCCCGATGGCTTTTTCGACTGAGCCACCCGCCGATCTTGCGACCCTTAAGGTCGTGGCGCGACGCCAGGCCCAGCGGCAACGGGCCGAGGCGCATGCCGCCGGTGCGGCCTCGGCGGCCGAGGCCGTGGCGCTGCACGCCGCTCGCTGGCTGGCCGATCGGCCGGGCATCGTCTCGGGCTATTGGCCGATGCGGACGGAATTGGATTGCCGGCCCTTGCTCCACGGCCTCGCCGCGGCGGGGCGCGGGTTGGCGCTGCCGGTGGTGCTGTCCCCCGCCATGCCGCTCGGCTTTCGGCGCTGGCAGCCGGGCGTGGCGCTGGTGCCCGGCGGGTTCGGCACCCTGGTCCCGCCGCCGGAAGCCGAGACGGTCGAGCCCGACGTGCTGCTGGTGCCGCTGCTCGCCTTCGACCGGCAGGGCCGGCGGCTCGGCTACGGCGGCGGCTTCTATGACCGGACCCTGGCGGCGCTGCGCAGACACCGGCCGGTCGTGGCCTTGGGCGTCGCCTATGCGATGCAGGAGATGCCGGATCTGCCGTCCGATGCGCTCGACCAGCCGCTCGACGCGGTGGTGACCGAGCAGGGCATCTGCGCATAACGGGGCGGGCGATGTTGTCCATGGCCATCGAGCGGCATACGGATCTGGTGGGGTAGGGAAACGACGATGCGACTGCTGTTTCTGGGCGACATCCTGGGCCGCGCCGGCCGGGATGCGGTGATTGCCGAACTGCCCGGGCTGAAACGCGATCTGGCGGTCGATTTCACCGTGGTCAACGCCGAGAACGCGGCGGGCGGCTTCGGCGTCACCGAGAAGATCTGCCAATCGCTTTATGAGGTCGGCGTCGATGCGATCACCACCGGCAACCATGTCTGGGATCAGCGCGAGCTGATCGGCACGATCGATGGCGATGCGCGGCTGCTGCGTCCGGCGAATTATCCGACCGGTACCCCTGGCAAGGGGGCACGGGTGTTCGCGCTCGCCGATGGCCGCCGGGTGCTGGTGATAAACGTCATGTGCCGGCTGTTCATGGACGCGCTGGACGACCCTTTCGCCTGCCTGGAGCGGGAATTTTCCAGCCGGTCGCTCGGCGGCTCGGTCCAGGCGGCGCTGGTCGACGTGCATGGCGAGGCGACGTCGGAAAAGATGGCGATCGGCCATTTCCTCGATGGCCGCGCCTCCCTGGTGGTCGGCACCCACAGCCATATCCCGACCGCCGACGCGCAGATCCTGCCCAAGGGCACGGCGTACCAGACCGATGCGGGCATGTGCGGCGATTACGACAGCGTCATCGGCATGCAGAAGGCACCGGCGATCGCCCGCTTCGTCCGCAAGATGCCCGGCGAACGGCTGACCCCCGCCGAGGGCGAGGCGACGGTGTGCGGCGTGTTCGTCGAAACCGATGACGCGACCGGCCTGGCCCGCCACGTGGCGCCCCTGAGGGTGGGCGGTCGCCTGTCGCGGGCTTGGCCGGTGTAGACTTCAGCTGCTGACGGTGTCAGCTCCCCTCGATCGGGGATACTGAAAGGCGTAGTCCAAGGGCCTCGACTACTTTCATCACCGTGGTGAATTCTGGGCGCCCTTCCGCGGATAGAGCCTTATAGAGACTAGTCCGCCCCAATCCTGTCTCGCGGGAGACAGCCCGCATTCCGCGAGATCGAGCGACATCGCCCAAGGCAGCCGCGATCAAGGCAGGATCGCCATCTTCAAGCACCGCATTCAAATACGCTGCGATGGCAGCTTGGCTGTCCAGGTGGTCCGCCGCATCCCAGGGCAGCGTTTCGGTCTTCGGCATGGTCGTCGCCTCCTAAACGAGGTTGGCAGCAAGTTGCTTGGCCTCACGAATATCCTGGTCCTGCGATCGGTTATCTCCGCCCGCTAACACGACGATGAGCGTATCGCCCCGCTGCACGAAGTAGATGCGGTAGCCAGGGCCATAATCGACTCGAAGCTCGCTAAGACCCTCGCCTACTGGCTTCACATCGCCGGGATTGCCGAGTGACAGGCGACGTATACGGGCGGTGATCCGCGCCTTGGCGTTCTGACCCCAAAGCTTGGCAAACCATTTCTCGTAATGGAGTGTCTGACGTGTCTCTATCAAGCCCAAATGTATCCCATGGGAGACTTCCGTGTCAATGTGAGCGGGCCGGTACCGATCGCCTTCTCAATTCAGCGGTTAAATCCCACGGGCGGTAAGTACGATACTAACCGCGACCCGGCCGGTTATCGGCGGCGGCGTTCCCCAACCGTCAAATTCCCGCCATATTGGGCTGCTATGTCCACCATGTCGCTGGGTGTCCGCCACCACATGTGGTATGCACGCGACGAAATCATTCAGCAGCTAGGCAACCCCTCCTCATGGCTGGTCATTCCCAGTTCAAGAACATCATGCACCGCAAGGGTGCGCAGGATAAGAAGCGCGGCAAGATCTTCACCAAGATCATCCGGGAGCTGACGGTGGCCGCGCGTGCCGGGTTGCCCGACCCCAACGCCAATCCGCGGCTGCGCGCCGCGGTGCTGGCGGCGCGCCAGGCGAATATGCCCAAGGACACGGTCGAGCGGGCGATCAAGCGCGGCGCCGGCGGCGAGGATGGCGAGAATTACGAGGAGGTCCGCTACGAGGGTTATGCCCCGGGCGGCGTCGCGGTGATCGTCGAGGCGCTGACCGACAACCGCAACCGCACCGCCGGCGAGGTGCGCACCGCCTTCACCAAATCGGGCGGCAGCTTGGGCGAGACCAACAGCGTCAGCTTCATGTTCGATCGGTTGGGCCAGGTGACCTACCCGCTCGCCGCGACGAGTGCCGAGGCGATGTTCGAGGCGGCGCTGGAGGCCGGTGCCGACGATGTCGAGACGAATGACGAGGAGCATGTGGTGACCTGCGCGCCCGACGATCTGTCGACGGTGCGCGACGCGCTGGAGGCCAAGTTCGGTCCGGGCTCGGGCTTTCACCTGATCTGGCGGCCCTCGACCACCACGCCGGTCGCCGAGGACGCGGTGCCGACCCTGTTCAAGCTGCTCGAAACGCTCGAAGACAGCGATGATGTGCAGAACGTCTACGCCAATTTCGATGTCGCCGAGGATGTTCTCGCCCGGGTCGGGGCGTAGCGACCTGATGGTGACCGCTCCCCGGACCCTGCGGCTCATCGGCCTTGATCCGGGGTTGCGGCATACCGGCTGGGGCGTGCTCGACGTCACCGGCCAGCACCTTCGCCATGTCGCCGACGGCGTCGTCAACAGCGACGGCACCTTGTCCCTGGCCGAACGGCTGGTCGAGCTGTTTCGCGGGCTGAACGCCGTGCTGGATCAATGGACGCCGGACGAGGCGGCGGTCGAGGAGACCTTCGTCAACAAGAACCCGGCCTCGACTTTGAAGCTGGGTGTCGCGCGCGGCGTGGTGCTGCTGGTCCCGGCGGAGCGCGGCCTGCCGGTCGCCGAATATTCCGCCAACCTCATCAAGAAATCGGTGGTCGGCGCCGGTCACGCGGCCAAGGAACAGGTCCAGATGATGGTCCGCCGGCTGCTGCCCGGCTGCGTGCTGGGCAGCGCCGACGCGGCCGATGCGCTGGCCGTCGCGATCTGCCATGCCCATCACGCGGCGACCCGCCGGGTCTGGCTGGGCGGTGGCGCGCCGATTGTCGATCGGATCGGCCGAGCATGAGTGTCCCCCTGTCATGATCGCTCGATTAACAGGACGGCTCGACGAGATCGCGGCCGATGGCATCGTCATCGATGTCGGCGGGGTCGGTTACCTGGTGCATACCTCCGCGCGCACCGCCGCCCGGCTGCCGGAGCCGGGCGCGGCGGTGCGTTTGGTGATCGAGACCCATGTCCGGGAAGACGCGATCAATCTCTACGGCTTCCTCGACGGGGCGGAGCGCGACTGGTTCCGGCTGCTGACGACGGTGCAGGGCGTCGGTGCCAAGGTCGCCCTGGCGATCCTGGGCGTGCTCGATCCCGGCGGTCTGGCCAAGGCGATCTTCGCCCAGGACAAGGCGGCCTTGGCGCGCGCCGATGGCGTCGGGCCGAAACTGGCGGCGCGGATCACGAACGAGCTGCGCGACAAGGCGGCGGGGCTGCCGACCGGCGCTCCGGCCTCGCTCGGCGGGGTGTTGGCCGCGTCCGGCGCCGCGAGCGACGTGGACGGCCCGATCGGCGAAGCGGTCTCAGCCCTGGTCAATCTGGGCTATCGCCGCGCCGAGGCGCTGGGTGCGGTCTCGGTCGCCGCCAAGCAATTGGGCTCGACCGCCAAGGTCGAGCAACTGATCGTCAGCGGTCTTAACGAGATGGCGCGATGACCCCATCCGACCAGAATGACGCCGGCCAGGCAGGTTTCGATCCGGAGGACCCCGACCGGATCGTCGCGGCGACAAGCCAGGAGGGCGACGCGCCGGATCAGTCGCTGCGGCCGCTCAGCCTCGATGATTTCGTCGGCCAGCGGCAGGTCCGCGAGAATTTGCGGGTGTTCATCGCCGCCGCGCGCGGCCGGGCGGAGGCGCTCGACCATGTGCTGTTCTTCGGGCCGCCCGGCCTCGGCAAGACCACGCTGGCGCAGATCGTCGCGCGCGAGATGGGGGTGGGGTTTCGCGCGACCTCCGGCCCGGTGATCCAGCGCGCGGGGGATCTGGCGGCCCTGCTGACCAATCTGCAGCCGCGCGACGTGCTGTTCATCGACGAGATCCACCGCCTGAACCCGGCGGTCGAGGAGATCCTCTATCCGGCGATGGAGGATTTCCAGCTCGACCTGATCATCGGCGAGGGGCCGGCCGCGCGCTCGATCCGGATCGATCTGCCGCCCTTCACGCTGGTCGGCGCCACGACCCGGTCCGGCCTCATCACCAGGCCGCTGCGCGAACGGTTCGGCATCCCGCTTCGCCTGATGTTCTACGAGCCGGCGGAGCTGGAATTGATCATCGGCCGCTCGGCCCGGTTGCTCGGCATGGCGCTCGGCGCCGATGGGGCCGGGGAAATCGCCCGCCGGTCGCGCGGCACGCCGCGGGTCGCCGGCCGGCTGACCCGCCGGGTGCGCGATTTCGGCGCGGTCGCGGGGCTCGACCATATCGATGCGCGGGCGGCCGACGCGGCCCTAACCCGGCTGGAGGTCGATCGGCGCGGGCTCGATGCGATGGATCGGCGCTATCTCGGCGCCATCGCCGAGCATTATGCCGGCGGCCCGGTCGGCGTCGAGACCATGGCGGCGATATTGTCGGAGCAACGCGACGTGATCGAGGAGGTGATCGAGCCTTACCTCATTCAGCAGGGCTTTATCCAGCGCACGCCGCGCGGCCGGATGCTGACCGATCAGGCCTTCGCCCATCTGGGCCTCGCCGTGCCCCGCCGCGCTCTGGTGCCGGGGCAGCTCGACCTGCTGGCGGGCGGTGGCGAGTCCGATAGGGTAGGGGAGCCCGACGGGGTGGGGGAGCCGATATGACGACAAGTCCGGGGATGGATCTGGTGGTCGGCTCCGGCGTTGTCGATGGCATGACGCATCGCCTGCCGATCCGGGTTTACTACGAGGACACCGATGCGGGCGGCATCGTCTATCACGCCAATTATCTGCGCTTCGCCGAGCGCGCCCGGTCCGAGCTGCTGCGCCTGATCGGCTGGGGGCACGAGCATCTCATCGCCGAATACGGGCTTGGCTGGGTGGTGCGGCGGCTCGATGTCGATTACCGGCGGCCGGCGCGGCTCGGCGACGATCTCACCGTGGTTACCAGTCTCACCCGTCTGCAGGGCGCCAGCGTCGAGGCGCTGCAGCGGATCTGCCGTGGCGCCGAGGAATTGGTGCGGATCAAGTTACAATTGGTGCTGTTGACGGCGGCCGGCCGGCCGGGTCGATTGCCCGCTGGTCTGCGGGATGCGCTGCAGCCGTTTCAGCCGCCATAAGCCTCGGGCGCCATAAGAAAGCCGCTCTTTCCAGGAAAGTTAATCCTCCCATGCAAGGTCAAGTCGTCGATACGGTCAATTTGGGTGCCCAGGCCGCTTCGAGCCTCTCGATTTGGGGCCTGTTCCTGCAGGCCGATCTCATCGTCAAGGCGGTCATGCTGCTGTTGCTCGCCGCGTCCTTTTGGACGTGGGCGATCATTTTCGACAAGGTCATCCGGATGCGCCGGCTGAACCGCGACGCCGAGGCGTTCGAGGAAAGCTTTTGGTCGGGTGGCTCGATCGACGATCTCTATGATCGGATCGGCGCCCGGCCGCTCGATCCGATGTCGGCGACGTTCTCGGCGGCGATGCGCGAGTGGCGGCGCTCGGCCGCGCGCGGCACGCTGACCGCGGCACCGCTGCAAGCCAGCCTGCGCGAGCGGATCGAGCGCATCATGGGCGTCACGGTCGGTCGCGAGATGGAGCGGCTGGAGCGGTATATGACCTTCCTCGCTACGGTTGGCTCGATCGCCCCGTTCGTCGGCTTGTTCGGCACGGTCTGGGGCATCATCAACAGCTTCCAATCGATCGCGGCGACCAAGAACACCAGCCTCGCGGTGGTGGCGCCGGGTATCGCCGAGGCGCTGTTCGCGACGGCGCTGGGCCTCGTCGCGGCGATCCCGGCGGTCGTCGCCTACAACAAGCTGTCGAGCGATTTCGGCCGCTACGGCAATCGCCTGGACAATTTCGCGTCGGAATTCTCCGCGATCCTGTCGCGCCAGCTCGAAGAGCGGACCTGATCCATGGCGTCTTCGCTGCTATCGCGTCAAACCGGCCGGGGCGGGCGCCGATCCTATCGGCCGATGGCCGAGATCAACGTCACGCCGATGGTCGATGTGATGCTGGTCCTGCTCATCGTGTTCATGGTGGCGGCGCCGCTGCTGACCGTCGGCGTGCCGGTCGACCTGCCGAAAAGCCAGGCGCCGACGATTTCCGAGCAGAAGGAGCCGCTGGTCGTCACGGTCAACGCCGATGGCCAGGTGTTCCTGCAGGAAACCACGATCCCGGCCGAGCAACTGGTCGCCCGGCTGCAGGCGATCACCAACAACAACCCGGATGCCAGCATCTATGTGCGCGGCGACAAGGCGATCAATTACGGCCGGGTGATGGAGGTGATGGGCCTGATCGCCTCGGCCGGCTTCACCAAGGTTTCGCTGATCGCGGAATTGCCTCAAGGAGCGGGGGCGGGTGCAAAACGCTGAACAGATGAGCCCCGCCGGCCTGGCTCTATCCGGCGGCTTGCATCTGATGCTTGCCCTCGTGCTGGTGCTGGGTCTGCCTGAGCTGTTCACCCATAAGCCGCCGGAGGAAATGCCGGTGGCGGTGAAGCTGGTGAACCTCGCGGATGTGACGCGGGCGACGCAGGTCAATCCGAAGCCGGTGGCGGATGCCCCGTTGGACACGCCACCACCGCCGGTCCCGCCCGTCGAGCCGCCCAAGCCCGAGCCGCCGAAGCCACCCCCGCCGCCGGCACCACCCCCGCCACCGGCTCCGCCGCCACCGCCCGTGCCGGAGCCTCCGACACCGCCGAAACCACCCGAGCCTCCCAAACCACCGCCGCCGCTCCCGGCGCCGGCCGAGGTGCCGCGTCCGCCGATCGCCACACCCCAGCCGACTCCGGAGCCGCCGAAGCCGCCCAAACCGGAACCGCCCAAGCCGACGCCGCCGAAGCCGGTCGATCAGAAACCCGACCAGAAAAAGCCGCCGACGGATACCTCGTTCGATCAGTTGCTGAAGAACCTGACCAGCAAGCCGGCCAACACGACGCAAGCGGATAAGACGCCGCCTGCGAAACCGGCGCCGCAACAGCAGGCGCAGGCCTCGTCACAACCGAACGCGCCGCTGGGCTCGAAGCTCTCGACCAACGAACTCGATACGTTGCGCGATCAGTTTAGGAAGTGCTGGGCGGTGCCGGCCGGAGCCAAGGACGCGGCGAATCTAAAGATCGAGATTCGCATCGAGGTGAATCCGGACGGTACCGTCAATACAGCGCGGATCGTCGATCAGGGGCGTTATGCCAGCGACCCGTTCTGGCGGGCGGCCGCCGATTCGGCCTACCGGGCGGTCAAGAATCCGGCCTGCAACAAGCTCGATGTGCCGGCCAACAAGTACGACGACTGGAAGACCATCACTCTCTTCTTCGACCCAAAGGACGCCCTATGACCGAAACCAATTCGCAGTCAGGTCGCCGGACTACACTCTTCGCGTTGGCCGTGGCGGTGTTTGCCATGGCCATGCCGGCGTCGCCCTTGCCGGCGCGTGCCGAAGTCACCCTCGATATTACCAAGGGTACGGTGCAGCCGCTGCCCATAGCGCTACCGGATTTTTCAGGCACCAACCCGGCCGAAACGCAGACTGGGCGCGACATGACCTCGGTGATCTCCGCCGATCTGGAGCGCTCCGGTCTGTTCCGACCGATCGACCCGCACGCCTTCATTCAAGACGCGGCCTCGCTCCAGGCGCAGCCCCGCTTCGGCGATTGGCGGCAGATCAACGCCCAGGCGCTGGTCAGCGGCGCGGTGGCAGCCCAGCCCGATGGGCGGCTGCGCGTCGAGTTCCGGCTGTGGGACGTGTTCGCCGAGCAGCAGATGACCGGTCTCGCCTATTTCACGACGCCGCAGAATTGGCGCCGGATCTCGCACATCATCGCCGATGCGATCTACAAGCGGGTTACCGGCGAGGACGGCTATTTCGATACGCGGGTCGTCTATATCTCGGAAAGCGGCCCGGCCGATCGGCGGGTCAAGCGGCTGGCGATCATGGATCAGGACGGCGCCAACCAGCGCTATCTGACCGATGGGCGGGCGCTGGTGCTGACCCCGCGCTTCTCGCCCACCGCGCAGGAGATCACCTATCTCTCCTACGAGCGCGGCAAGCCCCGGGTCTATCTCTTCAACATCGATACCGGGCAGCAGGAGGTGCTGGGCGAGTTTCCCGGCATGACCTTCGCTCCGCGCTTCTCGCCGGACGGCAACAAGGTGATCATGAGCCTGTCGACCGAGGGGGCGACTCGGATCTATTCGATGGACCTGCACACCCGCAAGGCGACCCGGGTGACCGACACGCTGGCCATCGATACCTCGCCCTCCTATTCGCCGGATGGCCAGCGGATCGTGTTCAATTCCGACCGGGGCGGGCAGCAGCAGCTCTACACGATGACGGCCGATGGCGGGGACATCAAACGTATTAGTTTTGGTAGTGGCCGTTATGCCACACCCGTTTGGTCGCCGCGGGGCGACCTCGTCGCCTTCACCAAATTCGATGCCAACAAGTTCTATATCGGCGTCATGCGGCCGGATGGCTCGGGGGAGCGGATCCTGACGGAAGCTTTCCTAGTCGAGGGCCCGACTTGGGCGCCGAACGGTCGAGTACTGATGTATTACCGTCAAACGCCGACGGATAGTAAGGGACGCGGAGGGTCGACCAGGCTCTATTCAATTGACCTTACCGGCGCTAATGAGCGAGAGGTATTAACTCCGCAAGATGCTTCGGATCCAGCTTGGTCCCCCTTGATCCCCTGATAAACACTGGGTATGTTTTCGGCGGTTTTTACCAACGGCCTGGTTGTGGCAGGAACGTTGCTGCGCACTGGGCGTTACGTCGCTTAGCTCATCTATACAAAGTCGTCGGTCTTAAATTCCCGGTTACGCTGAAGGATCACAAAATGCGTTTAAAATATCTGGCGATGTTCGCGGCCATGACTGTTCTGGCGGCCTGCAGCTCTTCCGATCAGAATACTGGCACGACTGGCGCCACCTCGGCGACCACGCCCACGGCATCGTCGATGACGCCGCAGTCGGAATTGCAGAGCGTTGGCGATCGCGTGTTCTTCGCGTTCGACAAGTCGGACATCTCTTCGGAAGGCACGGCGGTTCTGCAGCGCCAGGCCGATTTCATGAAGAAGTATCCGTCGTTGACCTTCACGGTCGAAGGCCATTGCGACGAGCGCGGTACGCGTGAATACAACTTGGCGTTGGGCGAGCGTCGCGCCACCTCCGTGAAGAAGGCCCTGGTCGCCCTCGGCGTGCCGGCCAGCCGCGTCAACACGATCAGCTACGGCAAAGAGCGTCCGGCCGTTGTCGGCTCGAACGAGGCCGCCTATGCCCAGAACCGTCGCGGCGTGACGGTCATCAACTAAGGCGCCCTCTCACCAAGGTGCCTTACGCTATCGCGTCGCGATGGGCCGGCCTGACCGGCGTCACCCTGATCGACGCGTATTGTGATTGCCGGACCGGACGGTCTCTCGAAGGCCGTCCGGCGGCATTGTTACCCCGGCACCGCGTCTCTGCGTTTGAGACTGGGGCTTGAGACTGGCGATAAATCAGGCGCGTCGGGAAATCCGCGTGATGCGGCCGTTCCCGGCGCCCTTTTTTTGACGAATTCAGCGATATAGTGTGTGGTGTGGTAGTGCCCGCACCAGCGATTTCCGCCACAACTACCCTATCGGTCCGCCGTGATCGCCGACGCGTTCGTGCAGACTTTTTTATTCGCGGGATCTCTATGCCTAACACGGCCTTCCGCTCTTTAGCCGTCGCTTTCATTCTCTCGATGCCGCTCATCGCGGCGCCTGGCCTCTCCGGTCCGCGGCATGCCATGGCGCAGGATCAGAATGTGCGGTCGCTGCAGGATCGGGTCGATCGCATGGAGCGCGATCTCAATCAGGTACAAAGGCAGGTCTACCGCGGTGGGGCCGCGGCCCCCGGCGGGGCCGTGCCGGCCCAGGGCGACAACACCGCTGCGCTCAATGCCGAGATCCGGATGGATCAGTTGGAAAACCAGATGCGCCAGCTGACCGGTAAGCTCGAAGAAGTCCAATACGGTATCGATCAGCTGAAATCCCGGATGGATAAGCAGCAAGCCGATGACGAGGTGCGCTTCGGTCAGTTGGAGCATCCCGACAATCCCGCACCTCCGGCAAAAGGCGGCAAGCCGCCGGTGGGCGCCGCGGCACCCGGTCCGGCCCCATCCACGTCGGCCGCGCCCAGTTCCGCCGCGAGCCCCGGAGCCGGCAATCCGCAGGTGTCGGCCAGCGCGTCGGGAACCCTCGGTACCATGCCCGTCGGCCCCGCCGGCGCGGCGCCGCCCGCCCCCTCGGCTCCCGCATCGGCCCCTGCCGGCTTGTCGAACGGGTCGGCGCAGGATCAATACAACTATGCCTTCACCCTGCTGCGGCAGTCGGACTATGCCGGGGCTGAGCAGGCTTTGAAGGCGTTCCTGCAAAAGCATCCCACCGACGCGCTCGCCGGCAACGCGCAGTATTGGCTGGGCGAAAGCTATTTCGCGCGCAAGGACTTCCAATCCGCGGCGGCGGCCTTCGCCGAGGGCTATCAGAAATATCCGCAAAGCGCGAAATCATCGGACAATCTGCTGAAGCTCGGCATTTCCCTCGGCAATGTCGGCCGCAAGCAGGATGCGTGCTTCAGCTTCGCCCGGTTGGAGCGTGATTTCCCGAATATGAACTCGACGATGAAGGATCGGGAATCCCAGGAAAAGCAGCGCCTGGGGTGCTCCTGAGTTCCGCCCCTTTGGGTCTCCGGCTGATCGTCTCCCCTCCTGATCGCCCTGGGCCTGATCACCCCCCGCCCGATCGGGGCGTCACCGACGCGGAATTCGACGCGACGATGACAGCCTTGGCGCCCTTCGAGCCGGCACCGCTGCTCGCGGTGGCGGTGTCGGGCGGGCGCGATTCCCTGGCGCTGGCCCTGCTGGCCGATCGCTGGGCGCGGGCGCGCGGCGGCCGCGTCATCGGTTTCACCGTCGATCACGGCTTGCGGCCCGAGGCGGCGGCGGAGGCGGCCCAGGTCGGTGCCTGGCTGACCGCGCGCGGCATCGCGCATCATATCCTCACCCGCGAGGGGCCGGTGCCGGTCAGCGATATCCAGGCGGCGGCGCGACAGGCACGCTATGCGTTGCTGCGGGCCGCCTGCCGCGATCACGGCATTCTGCATCTGCTGGTGGCCCACCATCTGGAGGATCAGGCCGAAACGCTGTTGCTGCGCCTCGCCCGGGGCAGTGGCGTCGCCGGGCTCGCCGGCATGGCGAGCCTGGTGGAGACCGGCGACTGCCGGCTGCTGCGTCCCTTGCTCGGCGTATCGCGCCGGCGTCTTGAAGCCACCTTGCGCGGTTGCGGCCAGCCCTGGATCGACGATCCCAGCAATCGGAATCCGGCTTATGCCCGCGTGCGGCTGCGGGATCAGGCGGCCGGTCTCGCGGCGCTCGGGCTCGATCCGCCGCGGCTCGCCGGAACGGCGCGTCAACTCGGCATGGCCCGCGCGGCGCTGGAGAGAGCCGCCGATCGGTTGCTGGCCGAGGCGGTGTCGATCCATCCCGCCGGTTTCGCCCGCATGGACCATGCCGTGCTGGCGCGCGCGCCCATCGAACTGGCGCTGCGCGCCGTGGCGGCCGTGCTGGCCACGATCGGCGGTACCGAGTATCCGCCGCGCTTCGATCGGTTGGAGCGGTTGTGGCGGCGCTTGTCCGGGCCCGAGCCGGCGCGGGCGGCTACCCTGGGCGGCTGCCGGTTGCTGCCGATGGGCGAGGGCATTCTGGTGCTGCGCGAGGCGGCGGCGATCGCCGGGCCGGCGCCGCTGGAGACGGCTGGCATCCTCTGGGACGGCCGTTTCACGGCGAAACTTGTAACGGGATCGTCGGGCGCCGGCACTTTCCGGATCGCGGCGCTCGGCCCGGCCGGCGTGGCGTCGATCGGTGTGGCGGCGGGTCACTGTTCGGGCATTCCGCGCCGGATTCGGCCGGTGCTGCCGGGCGTGTGGTCCGATCGTGGGCTCGTCGCGGTACCTCATCTTGGTTGGGCGGTACCGGACGCGCCGGTCGTCATGCTAAGATTTCAGCCGAAACGGGCGATTACGAGTACCGGCTTTACAGTTGTTTAAATCGCGCGGCATCTTATGTGTTTGCAGGGGACAGCCGCCGGTCTCCCGCTTCCTGGTCACGCGTCATGGCGGGCGAGGCGACTTAGGCGCGCGTGTACCAATGAAAGGCCTCTAAACGTGAACAACTTCGGCAAAAACCTGGCGCTATGGATCGTCATCGTCCTGTTGCTGGTTGCCTTGTTCAACCTCTTCCAGAGTTCGTCGAACAAAGGCCCGCAGGCCAGCCTCGCCTTTTCCGACTTTTTGGCTGAGGTCAATCGCGGTCAGGTTTCCGATGTCACGATTCAGGGCAGCAACATCAACGGCCATTTCAGCGATGGCCGGCCGTTCTCGACCTACACGCCGAACGACCCGGGCTTGGTCGGCAAGCTGACCGACAAGGGCGTGCGGATCACCGCGGCCCCGGTCGACGACAATGTGCCGTCGCTGTTCGGGATCCTGATCTCGTGGTTCCCGATGCTGCTGCTGATCGGCGTCTGGATCTTCTTCATGCGCCAGATGCAGGGCGGCGGTGGCCGTGCCATGGGCTTCGGTAAGTCCCGAGCGCGCTTGCTGACCGAGAAGGTCGGCCGCATCACCTTCGACGACGTCGCCGGCATCGACGAGGCAAAGCAGGAACTCGAGGAGATCGTCGAGTACCTGAAGGACCCGCAGAAATTCCAGCGGCTGGGCGGCAAGATCCCCAAGGGTTGCTTGCTCGTCGGCCCGCCGGGTACCGGTAAGACGCTGCTGGCGCGCGCCATCGCCGGTGAGGCGAACGTACCGTTCTTCACCATCTCCGGCTCGGATTTCGTCGAGATGTTCGTCGGCGTCGGCGCCAGCCGGGTGCGCGACATGTTCGAACAGGGCAAGAAGAACGCGCCCTGCATCATCTTCATCGACGAAATCGACGCGGTCGGCCGGCATCGCGGTGCCGGTCTGGGCGGCGGCAATGACGAGCGCGAGCAGACGCTGAATCAGTTGCTGGTCGAGATGGACGGCTTCGAGGCGAATGAGGGCGTGATCCTGATCGCCGCGACCAACCGCCCCGACGTGCTCGATCCGGCGCTGCTGCGTCCGGGCCGCTTCGACCGTCAGGTCGTCGTCCCCAACCCGGATGTGCTGGGCCGCGAGAAGATCCTCAAGGTGCATATGCGCAAGGTGCCGCTGGCGGCCGACGTGGACGCCAAGGTGATCGCGCGCGGCACGCCGGGCTTCTCCGGTGCGGATCTGGCGAACCTGGTGAACGAGGCCGCCTTGATGGCCGCCCGCAAGGGCAAGCGCTCGGTCTCGATGAACGATTTCGAGCAGGCCAAGGACAAGGTCATGATGGGGGCCGAACGGCGCTCCATGGTGATGACCGAGAAGGAAAAGGAGACGACCGCCTATCACGAGGGCGGTCACGCGCTGCTGGCGTTGTACATGCCTGGGCATGACCCGCTGCACAAGGTGACGATCATCCCGCGCGGTCGCGCTCTGGGCGTCACCATGAGCTTGCCGGAAAAGGATCGGTACGGCTTCGCCAAGCAGGAATTGACCTCCAAGATCGCCATGATGTTCGGCGGCCGGGTGGCCGAGGAATTGATCTACGGTCCCGAGAATGTGACGACGGGTGCCTCGGACGACATCCGCCAGGCGACCAATCTCGCCCGGCGCATGGTCACCGAGTGGGGCATGTCGGAAAAGCTGGGGTCGATCCGCTACACCGAGAACGAGGAGGAAGTGTTCCTCGGCCACTCGGTAACCCAGCGCAAGAACGTCTCGGACGCGACCGCCAAGCTGATCGATGAGGAAATCCGCCGCATCATCGACGATGGCGAGACGACGGCGCGCAGCGTCCTGACCCAACGGATCGACGAACTCCATGCGATCGCCAAGGGCTTGCTGGAATACGAGACGCTGTCCGGCGACGAGGTGCGGTCGCTGATCAAGGGTGAGTCGATCACCCGCGATATCGGGTCCGATGACCAGCCTCGGCCGACGCCGCGCCGTTCCTCGATCCCGCCGACGGGCGGCATCCGCAAGGAAAAGCCGCCCTCCGGCCTGGAGCCCGAACCACAGCCGGGCAGTTGACCCAGGCTGATCGATGGCGTCTGGCGCCTCTCTGAACGACATCGACCAAAGCCCCACCCTCCGGTGGGGCTTTGGTGCATTGGCCCGTTTGGCCGAGGCCGATCCCGCTTCGGTCTATCTGCGCCCCAGCGGCCGCCTGACCCGTTCCGCGGCGCGTGGGGCGGTCGCAGGGGAGGCCGCTCTAGCGCTCAGCGACGGGACGGCGGCGCTGACGGTCGAGGTACTGATCCGCCGTTCCGGTGGCGGGGCCGATCGGTTGTCCGTCGGGGCGGCGGATTTTCGAACCTGGCTGTCCCGTCATGCCCCGTCCGATATCGGCCGCCGGCTGACATTGTTGAGCGAGCGCCTGTCAACGCCCCGTCCGCCCTGGGCGGGGTTTCCGGCTGACCGGACTCTGGTCATGGGCATCGTCAATGTGACGCCGGATAGTTTCTCCGATGGCGGCGATCACGATCGGCCCGACGCGGCCATCGCCCATGCCCGCGCCCTTAGGGCAGCCGGCGCCGATATCCTCGATATCGGCGGCGAGTCGACCCGTCCGGGCTCCGCCCCTGTCGACCCGGCCGAGGAACTGGCCCGGGTTCTGCCGGTGATCCGGGCGTTGGTCGCCGAGGGGGCGGTGGTGTCGATCGATACACGGCGGGCCCTGGTGATGGCCGCCGCGATCGAGGCTGGTGCCGCGATCATCAACGACGTGACGGCGCTGGCCGGCGATCCCGACAGCCTCGCCGTTGTCGGCGACAGCTCGGCCGCGGTTGTGTTGATGCATATGCGGGGCGAACCCAGGACGATGCAGCAGGCGCCGCATTATGACGCGGCACCGCTCGATGTCTTCGACATGCTGGAGACCCGTATCGCGGCGACCGAGTCGGTGGGGGTGCCGCGCGACCGAATCGCCGTCGATCCGGGCATCGGCTTTGGCAAGACGGTCGAGCATAATTTGGAGATCCTGCGCGACCTGTCGCTCTACCAGGCGACCGGCTGCGGCGTTCTCCTGGGCGTCTCGCGCAAAGGTTTCATCGGCCGGCTTGGCGAGGCCGCCGATCCCAAGGATCGGCTGGGCGGTTCGCTCGCGGTGGGGTTGATGGGGCTCGATCAAGGCGCCTCGATCCTGCGCGTTCATGACGTGGCGGAGACCGCTCAGGCGCTGCGCCTGCGCCGCGCGATCGAGGATGGCGTCCCCACCGAAACACCGTGATGCTGGACCGCCGGTGCCTCTAAGGGGTAAATGCCTCAAAGCGGCGGGTCATCCGGTGCCGCGGCGGGAGTGACATGGCGCGTAAGCTATTTGGGACCGACGGCATCCGTGGGCTGGCGAATACCGAGCCGATGACGGCCGAGACGGCGTTGAAAGTGGCGATCGCCGCCGCCCGCCAATTTCGCCGGGGCGATCATCGTCATCTGGTGGTGATCGGCAAGGACACCAGGCTATCGGGGTATCTGTTGGAGCCGGCGATGACCGCGGGCTTCATCGCGATGGGCATGGATGTGGTGCTGGTCGGGCCGCTGCCGACCCCGGCGATCGCCATGCTGACGCGCAGCCTGCGCGCCGATCTGGGCGTGATGATCTCGGCCTCCCACAATCCCTATGAGGATAACGGCATTAAGCTGTTCGGCCCGGACGGCTTCAAGCTCAATGACGAGGTCGAGGCGGCGATCGAGGCATCGGCGGCGACCGATAACGGGGCGGGGCGGTCGCCCCCCGACCGGTTGGGCCGCGCGCGGCGCCTGGATGACGCGGCGGGTCGGTATATCGAGTTCGCCAAGAACACCTTCCCGCGCGGTATGCGGCTCGACGGCCTGCGCATCGTCGTGGACTGCGCCCATGGTGCCGCCTATCGGGTGGCCCCCAGCGTGCTCTACGAGCTTGGCGCCGAGGTCATTCCGCTGGGCGTCACGCCGGACGGCTTCAACATCAACCGCGACAGCGGTGCCATGTCGACCGCGGCGATGCAGCAGGCGGTGGTGGCGCAGGGCGCCCATCTGGGTATCGCGCTGGATGGCGATGCCGATCGGTTGCTGATCGCCGACGAACATGGCCATCTCTTGGATGGCGACCAGTTGATGGCGCTGATCGCCACCAGCTGGCATCGCGGCGGCGCGCTGAAGGGCGGCGCCATCGTCTCGACGGTCATGTCCAATCTCGGCCTCGAACGATATCTCGATGGCCTCGGCCTCGGGCTGCTGCGGACCAGTGTCGGCGATCGCTATGTGGTCGAGCGGATGCGCGAAAGCGGCTGCAATCTGGGTGGCGAGCAATCCGGGCATATCATCCTGCTGGATCATTCGACGACCGGGGATGGGCTGATCGCCGGCTTGCAGGTGCTCGCCGCCATCCGCGAGCGGAACTGCCCGGCGAGCGAGGTCGGTCGGGTGTTCACACCTTTCCCGCAACTGCTCAAAAGCATCCGCTTCACCGGGCCGAACCCGCTCGACGCGGCGCCGGTCAAGCGGGCCATCGCGGCGGCGACCCAGCATCTCGGCGATACCGGCCGGCTGGTGATCCGCAAATCCGGCACCGAGCCCAAGATCCGCGTCATGATCGAGGCGGAGGATGCGACCCTGGTCGCGACGCTGGTCGATGAGCTGTGTTCGGTGATCACCGCCGCCACCGATACTCATCGGCAGTCGCAACCGGCGGCCGAATAGGGTCGCTTCTCCATGAACGGGCGCGTGCTGATCGTCGCCGGCTCCGACTCGGGTGGCGGCGCCGGTATCCAGGCGGATATCAAGACCGTCACGGCGCTGGGCGGTTACGCGGCCACGGCGATCACCGCGCTGACGGCGCAGAACACACTGGGCGTGTTCGGCGTCGTCCCGATCGATCCCAGGTTCATCGCCCAGCAGATGCGGCTGGTGCTTGAGGATATCGGGGCCGATTGCCTGAAGACCGGGATGCTGCACGACGCCGCGACGATCGAGGCGGTCGCCGCCGTGATCGAGCAAGCCGCGGCGACCCTGCCGCTGGTCGTCGACCCGGTGATGATCGCCAAGGGCGGGGCGGCCTTGCTCGATCCGGCCGCGGTCGACGGGCTGATCCATCGCCTGATCCCGCTCGCGACTGTGCTGACACCCAACCTGCCGGAGGCGGCGGTGCTGACCGGTGGCGCCATCGATGATCTGGCCGACATGTGTCGAGCGGCCGAGGCCCTTCTGACGCTGGGCGCCAGTGCGGTGCTGGTCAAGGGTGGCCACCTCGAAGGGCCGGTGGTCCGCGACGTGCTGGCGACGTCGGCGGGTGTTGAGGTGTTCGAGGCGCCCCGGATCGACTCGCGGCACACCCATGGCACCGGCTGCACGCTCGCCTCGGCGATTGCCACCGGCCTCGCTCAACACCTCGATCTGCGCGCCGCCGTGACCCGCGCCCGCGCCTATGTGCGGGAGGCGATCCGCCAGGCGCCGGGCTATGGCAAGGGCCATGGGCCGCTCAATCACGGCCATACGGTCCGGCCGGATTAGGCCCCGCTCACACGACCGACAGACACGGGTCCGGCTGCTCGCGCAGCAGGTCCGCGATCAGCCGCAAGCCGCGCTCCACCGTGGCGGCCTCGGCCGGCGCACCGAGGCAGAGGCGCACGCCCTGTGGGATGCCGTGGCGCATGACGGCGAAGGCGCTGGACGCGGTGACGCCGACGCCGCGCCGGCGTGCCTCGGCGGCGAAATCCTCGGCGCGCCAGGCCTCGGGCATCGGCAGCCATAGATGATAGGCGCTCGGCTGGCTGACGAAGCGATTGCCGAGGATCTGCCGTGCCAAAGTCTGCCGGCGCGTCGCTTCGGCACGTTTGGTCGTTGCCAGTTGTGCGATCGTGCCGTCGCGCAGCCAGCGCGTCGCGATCTCGACCATCAGCGGGGCCGCCATCCAGATCGTCGAGCGGATCGCCGCCGCCAGCCGGTCATAGCGGTCGCGCGGCGCCAGCACATAGCCCACCCGAAGTCCCGGCGCGGTGCTTTTCGACAGGCTGGTAATATAGATGCTGCGCTCAGGCGCCAGGGTCGTGAAGGCCGGCGGCGCGTCGATCAGGAAGCCATAGACATCGTCCTCGACGATCGTGACGTCGTGGGCGCGGGCGATCTCGACGATGGCGTTGCGCCGGTCGAGCGGCAACACACCGGCGGTCGGGTTGTGCAGGTTCGGTGTTAGATACAGCATGCGCAGCGGCGTTGCTCGGCATGCCGCCGCGAAGGCATCCGGCAGGATGCCGATCTCGTCCATGGCGATGCCTTCCAGGCGGACATGGTGCAGATGACAGGCCGCCCGGACGCCAGGATACGTCAACGCCTCGGCGGCGGCGGTCTCGCCGGGGTTGACGATCGCCGCCAGCACGGTCGTCAGCGCATGCTGGCCGCCGCCGGTGATCAGCAGGCGGTCGGGATCAGCCTCGATACCGGCGCGGCGCAGCCATAGCGCCCCGGCTTCCTTGTCCGCCGGCCGGCCGCCATGCGGCTGATAGCGCAGCAACTCGCCAAGATCGGCCTCCGCCGCGATGTCGCGCAGGATACCGCCCAGAAGCTCCGCCTCGGCCCCCGGGACCGGGTAATTGTTGCTGAAATTGATGACCTCGCGGGTCGACGTCGTTAGGTCGGTCGTTGTCGGACCCGCCGCCGCACGCGGAACAGGGTCGTTCGAGGCGAAGGGCGGTGACCGAATAAAGGTGCCGCGACCGACTTCGCCGGCGATCAAGCCGCGCCGCTGCGCCTCGTCATAGGCACGGCTCACCGTGCCGACGGTGACGCCCAGCCGCCAGGCGAGATCGCGATGGGTCGGCAACCGATCGCCGGGCCGCAGCCTGCCCTCCCGCACATCCGCCGTCAGCGCATCCGCGATGGCTCGATACCGGGGACCGGTCCAGTGGGTGAGATCGGGTTGCCAAATTGTCATGGAACAATGTTCGGATTGACACCGTATGTTTGTCAAGTTGTTCTTATCAACAGTGAGATTGTTGAGACAATAGATGCAATAAGGAGTGTTATTGTATGGGTACGATATCGAAATGGGCCGGGCGGTTGACGCCCGCCGCGCAGCCGTCTTCGCCGCGGGGATCGCCGCTGGTCTGGTTGCACGAGGTGCTGGCGGGCTGCATCGAGCGCGCGGCGCAGCGGCATCACCTGGCCAATCTGGACGAGCATTCGCTGCGCGATCTGGGTTTGACCCGGAGCGATGTCGTGCGCGAAGTCGACAAGCCGTTCTGGCGCCGCTGACCACCCCCGAGAACCATCCCGAGATCTCATGTCATCGGAGCCTAAGATCATGCAGGAACTGCCGATCTATCAAGTGGACGCCTTCGCCGAAGCGGTGTTCGGCGGCAATCCGGCGGCGGTCTGTCCGTTGCCGGCTTGGTTGCCCGATGCGACGTTGCAGGCGATCGCCGCCGAGAACAACCTGGCCGAGACGGCGTTCTTCGTGCGGGACGGCGCCGATTACGCGCTGCGCTGGTTCACCCCGGCGAGCGAGGTCGATCTCTGCGGCCATGCGACGCTCGCCTCCGCCCATGTGCTGTTCGAACATCTGCAGCCCGGCCGGCGGTCGGTTACGTTCTCGACCCGCAAGGCCGGGCCGTTGACCGTGACGGCGGCTGGGGATCTCCTGACCCTGGACTTTCCGGCCCGGCCGGCGGAACGGGTCGCTGCTCCGACCGGTTTCGATGCCGCGCTGGGGCGGGCTCCGGCCGAGGTCTGGGCGGCGCGCGATCTGATCGCGGTCTATGCCACCGCCGACGAGGTGGCGGCCCTGCGTCCCGACATGCGCGCCATCGCGGCACTGGAATGCTGGGCGGTTGTCGCCACGGCGCCGGGCGAGGACGGGACCGACTTCGTCTCGCGCTTCTTCGCGCCGGGCCATGGTGTGGACGAAGATCCGGTGACCGGGTCGTCGCATTGCACCCTGATCCCGTTCTGGTCCGGCCGCCTGGACAAGCGGCACCTCGTCGCCCGCCAGCTGTCGCGGCGTGGCGGCACGTTGGTCTGCGAGGATCGCGGGCCCAGGGTTTCCATCGGCGGCCGTGCCGTGCTTTACCTGGAAGGTCGGATTTTCGTGCCGTGACGGCCGAGGTCGCATAAGCTCCGCCCGATGACGGGCAGGGAGACATCATGATGAAGGCTGACTTTAAAATCGCGGTCATTCCAGGCGACGGGATCGGCCTGGAGGTCGTGTCGGAGGGAATCCGCGTTCTGGAGGCGGCGGCGCGGCGTTTCGACCTCGCCTTCGACTGGACCGACTTCGACTGGAGCTGCGAGCGCTACACCAGGACCGGCAGCATGATGCCGGAGGATGGGCTGGCGCAGCTCGCCGGGTACGACAGCATCTTCCTAGGGGCGGTCGGCTATCCGGGGGTGCCCGATCACGTCTCGCTCTGGGGCTTGCTGATCCCGATCCGGCGCGGTTTCCGGCAATACGTCAATCTGCGTCCGGTGAAGCTGCTGCCCGGCATCACGTCGCCGCTGGCCGATCGCCGCCCCGGCGATATCGACATGCTCATCGTGCGCGAGAACAACGAGGGGGAGTATTCCGAGATCGGCGGCCGGCTCTATGTCGGGACCGACCAGGAACTCGCGGTGCAGCAGGCGGTGTTCACCCGTCAGGGCTGCGATCGGGTGATGCGCTATGCGTTTCGCCGGGCCGCCGGCCGCCGCCGCAAGGTCACCTCGGCGACCAAGTCCAACGGCATCATCCATTCCATGCCCTATTGGGATGAGCGTTTCGCCGCCATGGCCAAGGAATTTCCCGAGATCGCGACCGACCAGTTCCACATCGACATCCTGACCGCGCATTTCGTGCGCCATCCCGACTGGTTCGACGTCGTCGTCGCCAGCAACCTGTTCGGCGATATCCTCAGCGATCTTGGGCCCGCCGTGGTCGGGTCGATCGGCATCGCCCCCTCGGCGAACATCAATCCGGAGCGGCAGTTTCCGTCGATGTTCGAGCCGGTGCACGGCTCGGCCCCCGACATCGCCGGCAAAGGGATCGCCAACCCGATCGGCCAGATCTGGTCGGGCGCCATGATGCTCGATCATCTGGGCGCCCCCGAAGCGGCCGAGGCGGTCGAGCGGGCGATCGAGACCGTGCTGGCCGATGGCGGCGTGCTGACCCCGGATCTCGGCGGCACCGCCACGACCAGCGAACTCGGCGCCGCCATCGCCGAGGCGGTGGCAGCCTCCTGAGGCGCGGCACCTCCTTCTTTTCACCACGAGAGCAGAGCCCATGAAGCCGAATACCCGTCCCGCCTCACCGAATTTTTCGTCCGGTCCCTGCACCAAGCGTCCGGGCTGGACGCCGTCGGTGCTCACCGATGCCACGATCGGCCGCTCGCACCGCTCGGCGGCTGGCAAGGCGAAGCTGAAGGCGGTCATCGACCGTACCCGCGCCGTGCTGCAAGTGCCCGAGGATTACCGGACCGGCATCGTGCCGGCCTCCGACACCGGGGCGATGGAACTGGCCATGTGGTCGCTGCTGGGGACCCGGCCCGTCGATATGCTGTCCTGGGAGAGCTTCGGCGAGACCTGGATCGCCGATGTCGCCAAGCAGCTGAAGCTCGGCGACGTCCGGCAGATCAAGGCGCCCTATGGCCAGTTGGCCGATCTCTCGGCGGTCGATCCGGACCATGATGTGGTGTTCACCTGGAACGGCACGACCTCGGGTGTGCGCGTGCCGAATGGCGATTGGATCGCGGCGGACCGGCGCGGCCTCACCATTTGCGACGCGACCTCGGCCGCCTTCGCCATGGACCTGCCTTGGCCGAAGCTCGATGTCACGACTTATAGCTGGCAGAAGGTGCTGGGCGGCGAGGCGGCGCATGGCATGCTGATCCTCAGCCCGCGCGCGGTCGAGCGGTTGGAAAGCACGGTGCCGCCCTGGCCGATGCCCAAGATCTTCCGGCTGACCGCCGGGGGGAAGCTCAACGAGGCGATCTTTCGCGGCGAGACCATCAACACCCCCTCGATGCTGTGCGTCGAGGATGCGCTGGACAGCCTGGACTGGGCGCGTCGGGTCGGCGGGTTGCCGGCGCTGATGGCCCGATCGCAGTCCAATTTCGCGGTGATCGAGCGCTGGGTGACGCGTACCCCCTGGGTCGATTTCCTGGCGCAAGTGCCGGCAACCCGCTCCTGCACCAGCGTCTGCCTGATCTTCGTCGATCCGTGGTTCAACGGCTTGGCGACCGAGCGACAAAAGGCGGTCGTGAAGGAGCTTGCCGGGCGGCTGGAGGCGGAAGGTGTCGCGTTCGATATCGCCAATCACATGAACGCCCCCGCCGGCCTCCGGATCTGGGCCGGCGCCACGGTCGAAACCGCGGATCTGGAGGCCTTGTGTCCCTGGCTCGACTGGGCTTGGGGAACGATTCGCGAAGCGGCGGCGGCCTGACATGGGGGAGGGTCCCCCGATGGTCGCGATACGGGTCTGCTTTCTGGGCGACAGCCTGACCAACGGCACCAGCGACACAAGCTATCTGGGCTGGACCGGGCGGGTCTGTGCCGCGGCGGCCGGGCGCGGCCATGACGTCACCCAGTACAATCTGGGCATCCGGCGCGAGACCAGCGTCGAGATCGCCCGGCGCTGGCTGGCGGAGGTGACGCCACGGCTGGTGCCCGGGCCGAACGCGCCCGCCGGCATCGATGGGCGGCTGGTCTTCGCGTTCGGCAACAACGACGCGGTGATCGATGCGGGCACCCGCCGCGTGTCGGTCGATGAGACGCTGGCGACCGCGGCCGCGATGCTGGGTGCCGCCAAGCGGCTCTATCCGACCTTGTGCGTCGGCCCGGCACCCTCGGCCGATCCGGAACACACCGCGCGCGTGCTGGCGCTGTGCGAGGCACTCGCCCCGTGCTGCGCCCGGATCGACATCCCCTATCTCGCCGTCGCCAAGCGGCTGAGCGAGACGCCGGCCTGGATGGACGGCGTACGCGCCGGCGACGGCGCGCATCCGGCGGCGGCGGGCTATGCAGCGTTGGCGGAAATGGTCGAAGCCTGGCCGGCTTGGCGTGCCTGGCTGCCCTGAGCTTCAAGGGACTGTCCCGAGTTTCAATTCTCAGCGATGGACTTCTCGCCTGTTTCCGACACGGGCCACAACGATCCGAACGATCGCATCGACGCGATAATCCCCGATGCGGTATTTCCAAAATGCCGCGAGCTTGGAGCCTTTCAACGCTTCGCCAATTGCACGGGGGTCATCAAGCTGAGCGACGCGGTCGTGAAGGAAGCGCAAAATGCGCTTTGCGGCGTCGACGCCGAGCTTGTTCAATTCTCGTTCGGCTGATCGCTCAAACTCAATCGTCCAGGCCATGCTGCTTCATTACATCGGCCAGAGGCACGGTGTCGCTGCGACCGGCGCGGAGATCCGCAAGGCGCTGTTCGGCAAGGTAGATATCTTCCAGATTATCGAGGTGTTCGAGGATCGCCTCGCGGGCGTAATAGCTCTTGCTCCGTCCCGTCAATCTGGACAGAGCTTCGAGACGATCTTCGATCTCAGGGGGAAGACGCAGGGCGAGCATCGGCAACGGCTCCATTTGACTTGCTATCGCCTTGTAGGGCGCCACGCTAGATATGCTGCTCCATCTTCGAGGCGGCCTTGGTGTCCTTCAGCGAGATGTAGAACAGCAGCGAAACGAAGATGCAGCCGGTGGCGTACCAGTAGAATCCCTGCTCGTTGCCCGCCTGCTTGAACCATAGGGCGACGCTGTCGATCGAGCCGCCGAAGATCGCCGCGGTCAGGGCGTAGGGGATGCCGACGCCCATGGCGCGCACGGCGGTCGGGAACATCTCCGCCTTCACGATCGCGGTCAGGGCCGTATAGCCGCTGACGATCGCCCAGGCGGCGCAGATCAGCAGGAAGGCGATGAACGGGCTCTTGGTGCCCTGCAGGGTGGTCAGCAGCGGATAGGTGCCGAGGGTGCCCAGCACGCCGAACGCGACCAGCATCGGCTTGCGTCCGATCTTGTCGGATAGGGCACCGTAAATTGGCTGAAGGATGATCGCGAACAGCAGGGCGCCGGCGGTGACCGTGGTCGTCTGGTTGTCGGTCAGGCCGACCGACAGCTTGAGGAATTTCTGCATATAGGTGGTGTAGGTATAGAACGCCGAGGTGCCGCCGATCGTGATGCCGATCACCATCAGCATGGGCTTCCAGTTGCGGGCGAGCGCCACCCAGCGGCTTTCGGTCCGGACCACCTTGTTGGCCGCCTTGAACAGCTCGGATTCATGCATGTCGCGGCGCATGAAAAACGCGAACAGCGACACGACGGCGCCGATGATGAAGGGAATCCGCCAACCCCAGGCCCGCAACTCATCCCCGGTCAGAAAGACTTTCTGCAGAACCAGCAGCACCAGGAGGGCCGCCAGCTGACCGCCGATCAGGGTCGTATACCAGACGCCCGAATAGAAACCGCGCCGGTTGGGGTGGGCGACCTCGGCGAGATAGGTCGTGCTGGTGCCGTATTCGCCGCCCTGGCTCAGGCCCTGCAGGATCCGTGCGAGGGCCAATATAGCGGGTGCCCAGACGCCGATCGTCGCATAGGTCGGCACCACCGCGATCATCAGCGAGCCAAAGCACATCAACAGCACCGAGACGGTGAGCGAGGTGCGCCGGCCGTACCGGTCGGCGAAGTAGCCGAAGATGACGCTGCCGATCGGCCGGACCAGAAACGCCACGGCGAACAGCGACGCCGCCGCCAGCTGCTGCGCCGCCGGGTCGCCTTGCGGGAAGAACGAGCCGGCGAAATACAGCGCGAAGGCCGCATAGGCGTAGACATCGTACCATTCGATGAGATTGCCGACCGAGCCGACCAGGATGGCTTTCACCCGTTTGCGCATATCCTCGGCGTCATAGCCATCGGTGGTGACGGCGAAGTTCGGCTTTCGGGCGATGTCGGTCATGGTGTTTCCCTGGCTTGTATCTTTTTATAACGCGCAACTTTCTTATCGTGATTGGATGGCGGAGGGAAGCGACGCGCACACTCCCGGTTTTGTCGCCGGACATCCCCCGAACCACTCTTAACCTTGAATTTCGTTTGCCGGCTTCGCGCAAACCCGGTATCCCCCGACCATCATGGACGAGACATTGCACCCGGCGCTGCTTCCCGACGGCCTGCGCGACATCCTGCCGCCGGATGCCGAGATCGAGGCGACGCATGTCGAACGCCTGATGACAGTCCTCGGCAGCCACGGCTATGAGCGCGTGAAGCCGCCGCTGATCGAATTCGAGGAAAGCCTGCTGGGCGGGCCGGGCAGCGGCATGGCGTCGGATACGTTCCGCCTGATGGATCCGATTTCCCGGCGCATGATCGGCGTGCGGGCCGATATGACCTTGCAGGTGGCGCGGATCGCGACGACCCGGCTGGTCATGTCGCCACGGCCGCTGCGGCTCGGCTATGCCGGTCAGGTGCTGCGCGTGCACGGCACCCAGATCCGCCCGGAACGGCAAGTCGGCCAGGTCGGCGGCGAACTGATCGGTTCCGCGGCCCCGGCCGCCGATGCGGAGGTCGTGACCCTGGCGGCGGAGGCGCTGACGACGATCGGCGTCGCCGGATTGTCGGTCGATCTCACCCTGCCGACCCTGGTGCCGGCGGTGCTGGCGGCGCTCGACGTGCCGGACCGCAAGGTGGCATTGCTCCGCTCGGCGCTGGACCGCAAGGATGCGGCGGCGATCGCGGCGATCGGCGGTGCCGCGGGTGATCTGCTCGGCCGCCTGTTGATGGCCGCCGGACCCGCGGCGCGAGCGCTGGCGGCCCTGAAGGCGATCGATCTGCCGGGCGAGGCGGCGGTGGCGCGCGACCGTCTCGTCGAGGTGGTGGCCCTGATCCAGGCGACGGCGCCGGCCCTGGCGATGACCATCGATCCCGTTGAAAATCGTGGCTTCGAATATCATTCGGGCATCAGTTTCACGGTGTTCGCCCGCGGCATTCGCGGCGAACTCGGTCGAGGTGGACGGTATTTCGCCGGCGAGTTGATGGCCGAGATGGGCGATGGCCGGACCGGCGCGGCGGCGCAGCCCGAACCGGCGACCGGTTTCACGCTGTATACCGATACGGTGATCAAGGCCGCGCCCAAGCCGATCGCCGGCCGGCGGGTTCTGCTGCCGATCGAGGTGTCGCCCGCCGCCGCCCGGGAATTGCGGAGTGCCGGGTGGATCACCGTCGCGGCCCTGGCGGCCGTGGCGGATCCGGTCGTCGAGGCGAGGCGGCTCGGCTGTGGCCATGTGTTGCTCGACGGAAAGCTTCGCGAGCTTTAAAACCGGACGGCGGATTGATGCCTAGGCGCCGCTCAAAGCTAAAGGACCGATAGATGGGAAACGTCGCCGTGATCGGCGCCCAATGGGGCGACGAGGGCAAGGGTAAGATCGTCGATTGGCTGTCCAATCGGGCCGAGATCGTCGTCCGGTTCCAGGGCGGCCACAATGCCGGGCATACCCTGGTCATCGGCAATGTCACGCATAAGCTCAGCCTGCTGCCCTCCGGCGTCGTCCGACCGGACAAGCTGTCGCTGATCGGCAACGGCGTCGTCGTCGATCCCTGGGCCTTGCTCAACGAGATCGATGCGATCCGAAAGAATGGCGTCGATGTCACGCCCGACCGGCTGAAGCTCGCCGAGACCGCCGTGCTGATCCTGCCGCTGCATGCGGCCCTCGACCGGCTGCGGGAGGCCCTGCGCGGGGCAGCCAAGATCGGCACCACCGGCCGAGGCATCGGCCCCGCCTATGAGGACAAGGTCGGTCGCCGGGCGATCCGGGTCTGCGATCTGGCGCAGCCGGAGACCTTGGGCAGCAAGATCGACCACCTGCTGGCGCATCACAACGCGCTGTTGCGCGGCATGGGCGAACCCGAGATCGACCGCGACGAGGTGCTGCGCTCGCTCTCGGAGATAGCGCCGCGCCTGCTGCCTTACGTCACGTCGGTCTGGCAGGTGCTGGACGACGCCAAACGCGCGGGCAAGCGCATCCTGTTCGAAGGCGCCCAGGGCGCCATGCTGGATGTGGATCACGGCACCTATCCCTATGTCACGTCATCGAACACGCTCGCGGGCCAGGCGGCGGCGGGTTCCGGCGTTGGGCCGCGCGCCGTGGGCTATGTGCTGGGCATCACCAAGGCCTATACCACGCGGGTCGGCAGCGGCCCGTTCCCCACCGAGTTGACCGACGAGATCGGCCAGCGGCTGGGCGAGCGGGGGCGTGAATTCGGCACGGTGACGGGGCGCAAGCGGCGCTGCGGCTGGTTCGACGCGGTGCTGGTGCGTCAGGCGGTGAAGGTCGGTGGCATCGACGGCATTGCGCTGACCAAGCTCGACGTGCTCGATGGTTTCGACGAACTCAAGGTCTGCACAGGCTACCAATATCAGGGCCGGACCTATGATCATTTGCCGGCCGGCGTGCTCGATGGCGACGCGGTGACCCCGATCTACGAGCATTTCGAGGGATGGCAGGAAAGCACCCGTGGCGCCCGGTCATGGGCCGATCTGCCGGCGACCTCGATCAAGTATATCCGGCGCATCGAGGAACTGATCGAGGCCCCGGTGGCGATGCTGTCGACCAGCCCGGAGCGCGACGACACGGTCCTGGTGCGCGATCCGTTCGCCGACTAAGCCAAAAATCTGCCCGCCCTCGCTTGGGATCGCCATCCGTTAACCGTGGGCCCGTTAACCGTGAATTGACGAGACGCCACTATTGTCGGTTCTCGGTTCAGCGGTTTTGCGGGATAGACGACGATGGCCCCACCCGATGGGGCGGGTGGAGCGCCCGCCGCGACAGCACGGTTACACGACCGCTACGATATTCATTTCGAGACGCCGGCGCCCGAATTGCGCCTGCCGAACGCGCCGGCCTATACGGTCGACGACACCAAATCGCTGGGTACGCAAAGCTTCGCTCTGGTCCCCGACCCTAAGCTGCCGACCCGCACCCACCTGATCGGCGATATCCGCAAACTACAGAATATCGGCCTGCTGACCCCGTTGGATATCGGCGTGGTCGATTGGCCGAAAGAGGCTCGGCGTTGCCTTGTCATGATTTACGAGCGCCCGGCCGGCGGCCGGTTGGTCACCTCGCTGGACCAGACCATCCCCTCGATCGGCGAGGACGATATCCTGCGCCGCTTCTTCGTGCCGATCATCACGACGCTGAAGGACATGTTCGGCGAGAACCTGACCCATCGCGGCATCCGTCCGACCAACCTGCTGTTCCGTGACGCGGGACAGCGCACCATCTTGCTCGGCGACTGCCTCGCGGCGGCACCGGGCGCCAATCAACCTTTCGCCTGGGAGACCATTGAAGGGGCGACCTGTGGGATACAGGGGCGCGGCGAGGGGATGCCGTCGGACGATCTTTATGCCCTGGGCGTCACCATCCTGTTCTTGTATTTCGGCAGCAATCCGGCAGCCGGCTTGAGCGATGCGCAGATCCTCGATCGCAAGCTGACCCGCGGCTCCTTCGCGACCCTGGTGGGGGAACGGCGGTTGCCCACGACCTTGGGGGAACTGTGTCGTGGCCTGCTGACCGACGATCCGCGCGAACGCTGGACTACCGGCGACATCGAATTGTGGATGACCGGCCGTGGCTTCATGCTGAAGCAGCAATCCAATGCCAAGCGGTCGACCCGCCCCTTCGAAGTGTCCGGTGAAAGCTTTTACACAGCTAAGACCCTGGCGCATGGCTTGGCGCGGCAAGGTGATCGCGCGATCACCGCCGTTACGGGGCGTTTGCTGCAGGTCTGGCTGGAACGCTCACTCGCCGATAAGGAAAGGCTGGCCGCCGTCGAGGTCGCCGGTGCGCACAGCGAAGACTCCGCGCGCAACGCGGTACAGGATGCCCGGACCATCGCCCGGGTCGTCATGGCGTTGGATCCGGATGGCCCGATCCGGTACCGCGGCGCCGCGACCATGGTCAGTGGGATCGGCCCGTCGCTGGCGGCGGTTCTGATGGAGGGTTCCGACATCAAGCCGTTCGCCGAGATGCTCCTCGGCCGGCTGCCGCAGTTTTGGATCGCGGTGCAGATCGATCAGCGGCCCGAGAACGCGTCGCTCGCCAAACGGTTCGATGGGCTGCGTCGGCTGCTCGAAGACACGCGGCCGGGGTTCGGCATAGAGCGGTTGGTCTACGAATTGAACCCGACGCTGCGCTGCCTCAGCCCGATGGTCGATTCGCACCATGTCGTCGAGATGTACGAGCTGCTGCCGGCACTGGAACGCGCGGTCGTAGCAGGCGAGGCCAAGGGCCTGCCGGTCGATCGCCACATCGCGGCATTCCTTGGGCATCGGTTCAAGGGCAGCGAAGATGCTGCGCTGATCAAGCTGGCGCAGAGCGATGGCGCGGGCCGCGTCCTGGCGCTGTTGCAGATCTTGGCGCGGTTGCAGGGCGAACGCGGACCGGAAAGCCTGCCGGCGCTCGCCGCCTTGTTCAGCAAGCAGGTCGCCCCGGCGGTGGACCAGTATCGCAACCGGAAGACCCGTGCCGAGATCAGCGCGCGGCTCGGCCGCGTCTCCAAGAACGGCAACCTGGTGGAACTGCTGAATAGCGTTGATAATCAGGCGGAGCGAACGAACGACGCCACCATGTTCAAACGCGCCCGCATCCAGTTCAGCCGGTCGCGTAAATATTTGGCCGCGCTCGACACGGATGACAGCAATGTTCAATCGGATGGCATCGAGGCAGGGGCTTCGGTCGCCGTCGGGTTATCCAGTGTGCTGGCCTGCGCCACCGTGATCATCGCCCTTTTCGTTCTGGGCGGCTTCTGATGGCACGCCCGGTCGCCAACCAGCGCGCACTGGCCGCGAAACAGGCGAACGCCCGCAGGCTCAAGGGACGGCCGCCCAAAGGCCGTGGGTCCATGGGCCTGGTGGTCGGTACTTTGTCATTGGTGCTGTTGGCCGGGTTTGCGTTGCCGACCTGCGTGCTGTTTGTCGCAGGGATGCTGCCCTCCGGCGTCGCCATGGTCGTCGATCGGCATCCGCGCAAGTTTTTGGCGATTAGCGTCTCGATCATGAACCTCGCCGGCGTGCTGCCGGTCGCGATCAAGCTGTGGACCGGCGTCAATACGATGGTCGGGCTGACGGCCTTGCTGGCCAATGTGTTCGTCTGGCTGGCCTTCTACGGTGCCGCCGGAGTTGGTTGGCTGCTGCATTTCGGCATGCCGATCATCGCCACCGCCGTCCTGAAAAAATCCCTCGCGAACCGCCGGAAAGCGCTCGGCACGTTTCAGCAAAAGCTCGTCGAGGAATGGGGCGAGGAAGTCATGATGCCGGGGGAGGAATAAGCAACGGGGAGAGCTGATCTCGGCGCATCAGGCCGCCTTGCGCTGCTGGATGCCCATGCCGGCCAAGGCCTCGTCCATGGCGCATACCGCTGCCCGCATGTCGTCGGGTGTGATGGCGCCGATGCAGCCGACACGGAAGCTGGGCGCCTCGGTGTTGTAGAAATTGCTGATCAGGAAGCCTTTGGCCTTCAGCGCGTCGACGAAGACCTGCAGATTCCAGGCCGGGTCGGCGGGGGCATGAACGTTGACGACGATTGGCCCCTGCGCCGCCCGCGCCAGATACGGTGCCAGCCCGAGTTCGCATACCCCGTCGTAGAGCGCGCGCATATTGGCGGTGTAGCGGGCCAGCCGGACCGGTTGGCCCCCTTCGGCGTCGTATAGGTCCAACGCTGTGCTGAACGCCACCATCGCTTGCGCGGAGGGTGTGAAGCGGGAAGTGCCCCAGCCGGCCCGCAGCGCGTGCTGATAGATATCCGCCAGATCCAGCGACCAACTTCCGGCCTGATTCTGGCAGGCGACCAGGCGGTCGATCCGCGCCACGGCGAAGGCCAGTCCGGGAAGGCCCTCCAGGCATTTGTTCGACGTGAACACCACGGCATCCACCATCGGCAGCGCACTCAGGTCCAGCGGCAAGGCGCCGAAGGCGGACACGGCATCGACGATCACCCGGCGCCCGGCGCGTCCGGCAGCCTGGGCCAAGGCCGGCACGTCGTGGATCACCCCGCTGCCGGTTTCGCTGTAGACGATGGCCACATGGCCGATCGCCGGGTCGTCCATCAGGGCGGCCTCCAGAGCGTCCGGGGCGGTCGGCGCATCATGCGGCACGGGGATGGTCACCACGTCGCAGCCCACCTCCCGCGCCAGGCGGGTGGCCCGGTCGGCATAGGCGCCGGTGGCAGGGATCAACAGCTTACCGCCGCGCGGCACGAAGGTGCGGATGGCCGCTTCGACGGCGAAATGGCCGCAGCCCTGCAGCGGTAGGGTGGCGTGCTCCGCCTCGTTCGTGCCGGCGATTTTCAGTACCCGGGCACGGTTGCTGGCGTTTATCGGGCGGAAATCATTATCCCACGGTGCGTAGTCCTGCGCCGCCGCCGCCCGTACGGAAGCATGGGTCGAGACGGGACCGGGGATCAGCAACTTCATGGGATTACCTCGATAGAACGGCACATAAGGGGCTCACGATCAGGTGGCGTGGCGCCGGAACTCAGCGCCCCGGAACTCAAGCGCAACGGGGTGCGAATTGCGGGCCAGCTTTGCTCCAAGGCGCGTTCTGACCTCGCCGTAATTCCTCCCTGCTTTATCGCTTGATATGCCGGTTGGCGGCCAGCGCTCGTCGTGCAGGCCAGTTCTGCGACATCTCGAGCGAAATAGCCGGCTTATTTGATGAGGCGTGCGAGTCATGATCCGGTCGATGGAGGCGGATCTTGAGGGGCGAAGCCCATCCCGGGGATAAAGCTACTGGGCCAAAAACCCGCCATCGACCCCGACGACCTGACCGGTAACGAACGAGGCGGCATCCGAGGCCAGCCAGATGACGGTCTCGGCGATTTCCTCGGGCCGGCCCAGGCGGCGCATCGGCAAACCGTTCGCAAAGCTCTCCAGGTCTTGCACCCCCGCATTGGCCAGCATGTCGGTCAGGATGCGGCCGGGTGCCACCGCGTTGATGCGGATGCCCTTGGCCGCGTATTCCATCGCCGCGGACCGGGTCAGGGAATGCAGGGCGCATTTGGCGGCGGAATAGGCGGAAATGCCGGGATTGGCGTTGCGGATGCCGCTGACCGATCCGCAATTCACGATGACACCGCCGCCGCCTTTCAGCATCTGGTCGATCTCCGACCGCATGCACAGGAACACGCCGCGGACATTGGTGTCGAAGACCATGTCGAACATCTCCAGCGTCTGCTCGTGCAGCAATGCCCTGGGTTCCATGGCACCGGCATTGTTGAAGGCGATATCCAGGCGGCCGAACCGGTCGACGGTGAAGTCGACGAGCGTCTGGACATCCTCCGGGCGCGTCACATCGGCGGCCTGGAAGGCGCCGCTACGGCCGGCGGCGTGGATCATATCGACCGTCTCCTGGCCGAGCGAGGCACGACGATTGCTGACCACGACAGCGGCCCCCTCACCGGCGAGGACAAGGGCGGTCGCCCGTCCGATGCCGGACCCACCGCCCGTGACCAACGCCACCTTGCCCGTCAGGCGCCCGTCTCTGCTCGTCATCGTCGCCCCACGGCATCGCCAAGCATGGCGACCTTGGTTGTCGCGGAGGAGCGGGCTTCATGGCTGGCTTGCCCGGCGACGGCGCGGACGCAGAAAGTAGCGATCGCTTCCGCCAGAGTGGCGCCGCCATCTTCGATACGATCGGCGTCCGGGGCGAGGGGCGAGACCAACCCCTCTATCAAGGCACCAACGACGCAGGCGGCACTGGCCGCAACGTTCTGGCGGGGAAACTCGCCGCGCCGGACACCTTCCTCGATCAGCCCTTCGAAGACCCGGCCCAGTGCCCGTCGATAGTCCAGCCGGGCTTTGTCGATCTCGGGATCGACCGGTTCTGCGATCAGGGCATAGGCCAACCGGCGGCCGCGCACCGCGCGGCTGGCAAAGGCATGGGCCGCATCGGCGAGGCGTTGGGCGGCACTGCCCTCGGTGGCGGCGATCGACGCGGCGACAGTCACCTCGCGCTCCGAGGTGGCGGCCAGGACCTCGGTGAACAGGTCCGCCTTGGACGGAAAATATCGATAGACGGTGCCGGTTGCCACTCCGGCGGCGGTGGCGATGGCGGCGATCTGCGCCTCGCGGAAACCGCGTTCGGCGACGATCCTGCGTGCGGCCTCGATGATCTCGCCGCGTTTTTCAGCGAGCCGGCTGGTGATCTCGTCGGTACGTCGATACGCCATGAAACTCATCCTTGTTCCAATGAAGTGAACAGGGATTCATTTCATGCGTCAAGCGAGTCTGGTCCAGCCGTCCTCGATCAGAGGTCGCCGCCGGCGGCGACGACGATGCAGGCGACTTGCTCGCGCGCCAGCTTGTCGCAGGCATTGCTGGCGGCATCGGCGGTGATACCCGCCAGCCGGGCCCGATAAAGCACCGAGCCATCCGTGCGCGTCGTGGTGACGACGGCGGTCTGTGCGCGGTCGAGCGCGCCATGAGCCAGGCTTCGGGCGCTGTTGGCGCGCGCCTGGGCCTGTGCAGGGCTGCTGAACGCACCGACCTGGACGGCCCATTGGCCGGCTTGTCCCGAGGATGCGACGACGACCGGGGCGGGGGCGCTGACCGGCGCAACGGCGATGGGTTGGGCAACGACGACAGGTTGAGTGGGGGCAGATTGAAGTGGGGCAGATTGAACGGGCACCGGCGGAGCGGCGACGCTGGGGCCGACGCTGAAGGGCAGACGGGCGGGTGGTGCCGCCGGCGTATTCCACACGGCTTCGAGCGTCCTGCCGCCTATGGTGCCGCTGCTATCCGATGCACCGACGGTTTCGACCGCCGCGGACATCACGGGTGCCGCGGGGGCGGGAGCCGGTTGAACCTGCGCCACGGCGATCGGTCCCGACGACATCGCCGGGCCAAGGCGCGGGGCGACGGCTGCCATATAGGCGACGGTCTCGCTCGGCAGCGGCCGAGCACCGGACATGAAATCGGCCAGGCGTTGCGGGCCCGCGTTATAGGCCCCTAGAAAAGCCGGCGAGCCGAACCGCTGATACATGTCGCGGATATAGGCGGTACCGGCCAGGATGTTGTCATGCGGATCGTAGGGATCGGGGCCTAGGTTATGGGCGTTCCGCAGATCCTCGTAAGTGCTTGGCATTACTTGCATCAGCCCGATGGCGCCGGCTCCGGAGGTGGTCAGGCGTCCGTTAATGTATTGTTGGCCGCCGGATTCACGCCGCATCACTTCCCTGATCCAGCGATCCGGAATGGAGAAGCGGTTCGATGCTTCCATGATATACGGTCCCCAGGGATCGCTTGGCGGACCTGGCGGCGCATAATTGCGTGCCGCGGTACTGGAATCGGGGCTCGGTCGATAGCTCGCCTGGCGCGGCGTGCGCCCGGCGCAGGCCGATACGGCGCAGAGCAGACCGACGCAAGCGACCATACGCCATGAACCGGACAGGACTACCGGCACGAAATAGACATCCGGCGGCGCCCCCCGGCACCGGTCTCTGCTGACATCGTGATCTCCCCCTGAACCGAACCCGCCCCGGTGTCAGACGCGCTGCGGCAGCAACCCGTGGATCGTTTAATACGCAACTTTGACTAAATGGTAAACGCCGTTGATTCAACGGGGCCATTTTGCATTCCGCTTCTTTGGTCTTAAGGGTTGTGGATTGAAGCGTCGGACTGCTCTGTGTCAGGCTGACGCGCGGGCTGATCTTGGCCCGAACAGTTGGCGACGGAGAGCGCACCCGATGGTCGACCCTTCCCTTTACGCGACCTTCGTCCTGGCGGTGGTCATCCTGATCCTGATCCCCGGGCCGAACGTCGCCTTGATCGTCGCCAACAGCGTCGCCTCTGGCACGCGGTTCGGGCTGCTGACGGTCGCCGGCACCGGTTCGGCTATGGTGGTGCAGCTCGGCCTGACCGGCTTGGGCATGACGGCGCTGCTGGGCGCCATCGCCGTATGGTTCGAGTGGGTCCGCTGGGTGGGGGTCGCTTACCTCGTCTATCTGGGGGTCAAGCAGTGGCGGTCGCCGCCGACCGACCTCACCAAGGTAAGACCGCAGCCAAAATCGGTCAGCGAGATCTATTGGCGCGGTTTTCTGGTGTCGCTGACGAACCCCAAGACGCTGCTGTTCTATGGCGCTTTCTTCCCGCAATTCATCAGTCTCGGCGGGGACACCACGACGCAGATCGCCGTGCTGTCGCTGACCTTCATCGTCCTTGCCGTGCTGTTGGACGGCGCCTGGGCGGTCGCCGCGGGGCGTGCTCGGGGGGTGCTCGCGGCGCGCGGCCGATTGCGGAACCGGGTTTCCGGCGGCTTATTGGTCGGCGCGGGGGTCGGCCTCGCCCTGGCGCATCGGCGTTAGCTCGGGTTTAACGAAACAAAATGGGCCGCCTCGATCGGAGGCGGCCCATGATGGATCGATCGCGGGAGACGGCTTAAGACGCCGGCAGCAGACGCCGCTCCAAGGCTGCGGATTTGATCGATTTCTGCAGTTTCTCGAAGGCTCGCACCTCGATCTGCCGGACCCGTTCGCGCGAGATGTTGTACTCGCGCGACAGATCTTCCAGCGTCACCGGTTCGTCCTTCAACCGCCGTTCGGTCAGGATATGCCGCTCGCGGTCGTTCAGCGTCTTCATGGCGTCGCGCAGCAGGTCGCGGCGCAGACCCAGCTCCTCCCGGTCGCCGAGCTTGATCTCCTGGCTGTCCTCGGTATCGACCAGCCAATCCATCCACTCCCCTTCGCCTTCCGCCTTCAGCGGCGCGTTCAGCGAGTGATCGGGGCTGGCGAGGCGCCGATTCATGTTGACGACCTCGGTCTCCGGCACTTCAAGCTTGGTCGCGATCTGGTGCACGATCTCGGGCGACATGTCGCCCTCGTCGATCGCCTGAAGCTGGCCTTTCAATCGGCGCAGGTTGAAAAACAGCTTCTTCTGCGCCGCCGTCGTGCCCATCTTTACCAGGGACCAGGAATGCAGGATGTATTCCTGGATCGCCGCGCGGATCCACCACATCGCATAGGTTGCGAGGCGGAAGCCGCGATCCGGCTCGAACCGCTTGACCGCCTGCATCATCCCGACATTGCCTTCGGAAATCAGTTCGGACAGGGGCAGGCCATAGCCGCGATAGCCCATCGCGATCTTCGCGACGAGCCGCAGGTGGCTGGTTACCAGCTTTTGCGCCGCGTCCGGATCGGCATGCTCCTTCCAACTTTTCGCCAGCATGAATTCCTCATCGGCGGCCAGCATGGGGAACTTGCGGATCTCCTGAAGATATCGCGACAGATTGCCATCGGCACTGATGCTTGGAACGTTAGAGATCCCAGCCATCTTTACACTCCGTTCTGGGTGGTGACGGTCCTCCTGCCGCTGCCGGCAGAAATCATGACCTGTCGCCAAATACCCGAATACTTAAAGGTTAAGGCTCGCGACGCTACCTGTCTACTTTGAAATCATTCTAAAAGTGTTACCAGATGTGCGATATCCGCAGGGATCGGGCTCTTGAAGTCGAGCATCTCCCCCGACGCCGGATGGATGAACCCCAGTGTCGTCGCATGCAGCGCTTGCCGGGGAAACCCGGTCAATTCAGCCGCGACGCTTTCAGATAGCCCCTGTGTCCGCCCCCGCCGAACCCGGCCGTAGGTTTGGTCCCCGATCAGCGGGGTGCCGAGCTCTGTTAGATGAACGCGAATTTGATGGGTTCGTCCCGTTGCAAGACGACATCGCACCAGCGAGGCCGTGGTGCCGAATGTCCGCTCAACCATATAGTGCGTTTTCGCCGATTTACCGCCCCTCGTGACGACGGCCATTTTCTTGCGGTTCACCGGGCTGCGGCCGATCGACCCGGTGAGCTCGCCCTCCCGCTGGGGCGGCAGGCCCCAGACCAGCGCCAGATAGGCGCGGTTGATGGTTCGATCGGCAAACGCCTTGCTCAGCACCGCGTGGGCGTGCCCGGTCTTGGCGACGACCATCAACCCGCTGGTGTCCTTGTCCAACCGATGCACGATGCCGGGGCGCCGAACCCCGCCGATGCCGGCGAGGCTGTCGCCGCAATGCGCCAGCAGGGCATTGACCAGGGTCGCGTCCGGATTGCCCGGTGCCGGGTGAACGACCAGCCCGGCCGGCTTGTCGATGACGATCAACTCGGCATCTTCGTAGACGACATCGAGGTCGATCGCCTGGGGTGCCGGCCGGTCGTCGATCGGGGGCGGCGGCTCGACGACGAAATGCTGGCCGGGTTTGACCCGTTGGGACGGGTTGGTTATGGTCGCGCCGTCGGCCGTGACATGGCCTTCTTCGATGAGCGCCTTGAGACGGCTGCGCGACAGCTCGGGCAGCCGCGCCGCCAGCAGCCGATCCAGCCTGAGACCGGTATCGGTCGGCAGGCTGACCACGCTGCTGGATTTGCCGATCATACCGTCCATCGTCGTGAAGCCTTCATCCGTAAAAATTCGAGCAGCATAACCCCGAGGGTGGACCGATCCATGCGCGCGCTCAAGGTTTTGGTGGTTTTGATGACCGCCCTGATCATCGCCGGCGTCGTCGGGATCGTCGTCGTCATCGCCGGCCGGCTGGCGGCGTCGGGTAAGCCCCGGCCGCTCGCGACCACTGACGGCCCGGTGGTGGTCGCCCTGCCGCCGGCCGGCCGGGTCACCGGCATGACCGGTGTCGGCGAGCGTCTGGTGCTGCATGTCGAACGGCCCGGTGCCGCCGATATGCTGCTGATGATCGACCCCGCCAGCGGCGCGGTGCTGCGGACGATCGAGCTGTCGCCCACCGACAAACCCCCACAATAGCTGACAAACCCGAGTCTTTGCGGCATGTCTCGGTAAGCCGATAGCGTCCGCTTGGGAGAGATCCACCATGAATTTCAGCAGCGACAATGTGACCGGGGCCTCGCCCGAGGTGATCGCCGCCCTGGCCGCGGCGAATGGCGGCAGCGTGCCGTCCTATGGTGCCGATCCGTTGACCCAACGGGTCGAGGCCAGGCTCGCCGCCATCTTCGAGCGGGAGGTCGCGGTCTTCCCGGTGGCGACCGGCTCGGCTGCCAACGCCTTGTCGCTCGCCGCCATCACGCCGCCCTGGGGCTCGATCTATTGCCACGAGCTGGCGCATATCGCGGTCGACGAGTGCGGGGCGCCGGAATTCTACACGGCGGGTGCCAAGCTGGTGCCGCTGGCTGGGCCTGACGGCAAGCTGACCGCCGAGATCCTGGCCGGGCACCTGCCGGGCGGCGCCGGCGTCGTTCACCATGTGCAGCCATCGGCGATCAGCCTCACTCAAGCGACCGAGGCCGGAACCATCTACCGGCCCGACGAGATCGCCGCGATCGCGACATTGGCGCATCGCCATGACCTCAAGCTGCATATGGATGGCGCCCGGTTCGCCAATGCGCTGGTGACGCTCGGCTGTTCGCCGGCCGAGATGACCTGGCAGGCGGGTATCGACGTGCTGAGCTTCGGCGCCACCAAGAACGGCGCCATGGGGGCCGAGGCGGTGGTGTTTTTCGATCCCGCATTGGCTCGGGATTTCGCTTTCCGGCGCAAGCGGGCGGGGCATCTCTTTTCGAAGCTGCGTTTTCTGTCGGCCCAGCTCGACGCCTATCTCGCCGACGATCTGTGGCTCCGCAACGCGCGGCACGCCAATGCCATGGCCCGGCGGCTCGCCGGCGGCCTGGCCGAATTGCCGGGCGTCACGCTGCGTCACCCGGTCGAGGCGAACGAGATCTTCGTCGAGTTGAGCGAGCCGATGATCCTTGGATTATTCGAGGCTGGGTTCCAGTTCTATCGCTGGGACGGGCCGACCAGCACCTGCATCAGGCTGGTCACCGCGTTCAACACGGTGCGCGCGGATGTCGACGCGTTCATCGCGACCGCGGCGCGGCTCGGCAACGGCGCCCTGGCATAAGGGCGCGCCTGAAGGGAGGACGGGATGGATTATCGGCGGTTAGGGGCGAGCGGCGTATCGGTGTCGCCGCTGTGTCTTGGCACCATGATGTTCGGCCAGCGCACCGAGGCCGCCGAGGCCAACCGGATCATCGGCATGGCGCGCGATGCGGGGGTCAATTTCATCGACACCGCGGATCAATACGCCAAGGGTGAGTCCGAACGGATCGTCGGCGCCGCCGTCGCCGGCAGCCGCGGCGATTGGGTCATCGCCACCAAGGTGGGTAACCCGATGGGCCCGGGACCCAACGAAGGCGGGCTCGGCCGGGTCTGGATCAGCCGCGCGATCGATTTCAGCCTGCGGCGGCTCGGCACCGATTATATCGATCTCTATTACCTGCATCTGGACGATCCGGCGACGCCGCTCGCCGAGACGGTGGGGGTGATGGGCGATCTCATCCGCCAGGGCAAGATCCGCTATTGGGGTTTCAGCAATTTCCGGGCTTGGAAGATCGCCGAGATGATCCGGCTCTGCGGCGAACTCGGCGTGCCGAACCCGGTCGTGGCGCAGCCCTATTACAACGCCATGAACCGCATGCCCGAGGTGGAATATCTGCCGGCCTGCGCGCATTACGGCATCGGCGTGGTGCCCTATAGCCCGCTCGCGCGCGGCGTGTTGACCGGCAAGTACCGGCCGGATGCGGATCCAGATCCGGAAAGCCGCGCCGGCAAGGGCGATCAGCGGATGATGGAGACGGAGTTCCGCGCCGAATCGATCGCCATGGCGGAGACCATCAAGCGGCATGCCGAGGCCAAGGGTGGCACCGCCGTCGGGTTCGCCATGCGCTGGGTGCTGGCCAATCCGCTCGTCACCTCGGTGATCGGCGGGCCGCGCACCGAGGCTCAATGGCAGGCCTATCTCGACGGACTGAACGAGCCGTTCGACGCCGACGACGAGGCGTTGATCGACAGTCTGGTGCCGAGCGGCCACCCCTCCACGCCAGGCTACAACGACCCGCGCTATCCGATCACCGGACGGCCCATTCCGAGCGTTTGAGCGGCCTCGGGAGAGTCAAAAAAAGGTTAATGAAATCCGAGGCTTTGCTCAAAAATAAAAGCTGCGCTGCAAACTTCGCACAGAGGTATCGAAAACGCATAAAAAATGGGTTGGGTGCCCAAAAATTCACTTGCATCACCCTGAATGTGGCGTATGTAACGCGTGTTCTGACGCACTCGCACGTGCCTATGGCCCTTGGTGGTTATGCAACGACGTAACGCGTCCTTTTTGGCAGATCCGGTCTTGTGGGCCGGTCCCGAGAGGGAGGTCGATATGGTTGCTACCTGGTACGGGGCCGAGCGGTCCTGCGCCCAACGATTGGACGGTCCGATGTTCTCGGGCCGGATTAGTCCCGGGACCCGGTTTTCATCTCGAAGACCGCTTGAGCTTAGGCTCGCTTAACTAACTTCCGAATATACTGCTCCGGTCGATCGTTTGACCGGGGGGTTCACGTCTCTCAGCCGTCGCTGTTTCTGGCGAGCCGTGCTGACGGAAAGGGTGCGTCATGACCAAGGTTCGTTCCCGCGGCGCGGTGACTCCGCTGCGCCGTCACCAATCCATCCCTCCAGGAGCGGTCTTGCCGCGCCTGGGCGCCTTGCCGCGCGTCGCCGACATGGTGGCGGCGCAGCGCCCGACCGAGCCGATGCATTGCATCCGCCCGTCGACCCTCCGCACCACCGCCGAGCGTTTCGTTTCCGGCTTTCCGGGCCATGTCCTCTACGCGGTGAAGTGCAATCCCGAGCCGGCCGTGCTGCGCGCCCTCCATCGGGGCGGCATCCGGCATTTCGATGCGGCCTCGCCCGGCGAAATCCGCCTGATCCGGCAGTTGTTCCCGGAGGCGGCGATCCATTACATGCACCCGATCAAGGCGCCGAGCGCCATCCGCGCCGCGTATTTCGATCATGGTGTGCGCGATTTCTCGCTCGATTCGATCGAAGAGATCGACAAGATCCTGGAGGCCACGGACCACGCGGCCGATCTCGGCCTGCATGTGCGCCTCGCCATGCCCAAGGGCCAGGCGGTCTATGATCTTTCCGGCAAGTTCGGCGCCGCTCCCGAGCAGGCGGCCGAGTTGCTGCGCCGCGCCGACGCGGTCGCCGCCCATCTGGGGCTGTGCTTCCATGTCGGCTCGCAATGCCTTGATCCCATGGTCTATGAGCGGGCGCTGGCTCTGGCCGGCACGGTCCTCGCCGCCGCCGGCGTCGACCTCGACAGCCTGGATGTCGGCGGCGGTTTCCCGGTCAGCTATCCGGGCGTCACCCCGCCGGATCTCGATCTCTATTTCGCCGCGATCTCGCGTGGCGTGGCGGCACTCGGCTTGCCGGCCGGTTGCCAGCTGTGGTGCGAGCCCGGCCGTGCGCTGGTGGCGCAGGGCGGCTCGCTCGTGGTCCAGGTCGAAGCGCGCCGGAAAGTCGGGGGCGGCGATGTGCTCTACATCAATGACGGCATCTACGGCAGCCTGTCCGATGCGGGCGTTCCGGCCTTCCGCTTTCCGGCTCGGGTGATCCGCGCCGAGCCGGCTCGTGCCGAGTTGGGCGATGGCCCCGCCGAGCTCACCGGCTTCGCATTTTATGGCCCGACCTGCGACAGCGCTGATTTCATGGCCGGCCCGTTCGATCTGCCGTCCGATATCAAGGTCGGCGATTGGATCGAGATCGGTCAGCTCGGCGCCTATAGCGCCTGCCTGCGGACCGCGTTCAACGGCTTCGATCGCGCGTTGATCGTCGAGGTCGCCGATCAGCCGCTGCTGGAGACCCCGGGCCACCTCGACCTCGCGGGGCCGCCGCTTCGCATGCCCGCCCGGCCGCCTCGCCGCATCGCCGCCTAAACTCAGGCCTTCGTTACCCTCAAAAAAACTCTGCTCACCAAAATCGGTAACCCCCGCGTGGGGTACCGCAGGGAAGGACTTTCGCGATGACCACCAAGATCGAGCGCTTCCTCGCCGATACCCAGCCCGCGACGCCGTGCCTGGTGATTGATCTCGACGTGGTCGAGGAAAATTACACCATGCTGCGGCATGTCCTGCCGCTCGCGCGGATTTTCTATGCCGTGAAGGCGAACCCGGCGATGCCGGTGCTCGATCGGCTGACCCTGCTGGGCTCCAGCTTCGATACCGCCAGCCGCGGCGAGATCGACATGGCCCTGTCCGCCGGCGCCACGCCCGATCGCATCTCGTTCGGCAACACGATCAAGAAGCAGCGCGACATCGCCTATGCCTATGAGCAGGGTGTGCGCCTGTTCGCGTTCGACAGCGTCGCCGAGCTGCAAAAGCTCGCCCAGTCGGCGCCGGGCGCCAAGGTGTTCTGCCGTATCCTGGTGGATAGCGAGGGGGCTGAATGGCCTCTGTCGCGCAAATTCGGCTGCTCGCCCGAGATGGCGACCGACCTCCTGCGCCAGGCGAAGGATTACGGTCTCGACCCCTATGGCGTGTCGTTCCATGTCGGCTCGCAGCAGACCGACGTCAATCAATGGGACAGCGCCGTCGGTCGCGCCGCGCGGATGTTCTCGGTGCTGGCGGAAAGCAATATCAGCCTGCGCATGGTCAATATCGGCGGCGGCTTCCCGGCGCAGTACCGCGCCGCGATCGAGCCGGTCGAGCGCTATGCCGCGGCCGTGATGGGGGCCATCACGCGGCATTTCGGCAACGACCTGCCCGAGATCATCATCGAGCCGGGCCGGTCGATGGTCGGCGATGCCGGCGTGATCCAGAGCGAGGTCGTGCTGATCTCCAAGAAGGGCGTCGACGAGGAGAAGCGCTGGGTCTATCTCGATATCGGCAAGTTCAGCGGCCTGGCGGAAACCCAGGACGAGAGCATCAAATACGTCATCCGAACGCCGCGCGATGGCGGCGCACTCGGTCCGACGGTGATCGCCGGGCCGACCTGCGACAGCGCCGATATCCTGTACGAAAAGACGGATTACCGCCTGCCGCTCGATCTCGATGTCGGCGACAAGGTCGAGATCCTGTCGACCGGTGCCTATACCTCGACCTATTCGTCGGTCGCCTTCAACGGCTTCGAGCCGCTGAAGACCTACTGCGTCTGAGCCGACCGCCCTCTGGTATCGGCCTGATTTGACCCCCGGTCGGCAGATTGCCGGCCGGGGCGAGTCCCTTTCGCGGCTTTTTGCGTTAAGCTAGAGAGACAGGCCGGTATCTTGCCAAGGTACCGAGGCCGCCCCGTCACTTCGAAGGAAGGGATCCCGTTCGATAGCGAGGGCTGAAAAGCCGCGCCTCGAGCGAGAGCGCTCGCTTCAAGGCGGTAGTCGATGAGGTGTCGAGATGATTGAGAAAGTTCCCTTTGCCGGCCGGATCGTGATGCTGGGATATGGCAGCGTCGGGCAATGTGTTCTGCCGGTCATTCCACGGCATTTCGATATGTCGTTATCCCGCGTGACCGTGCTGGAACTCGATGACCACCCCAGGCAGTTCAAACCCTTCGCCGAGATGGGGATGAGCTATGTCCGGCAGCGCCTGACGCCCGAGAATCTGACGGAGGTGCTGGGCAAATATCTTGCCGCGGGTGACCTGGTGCTGAACCTGACCGCCGGTGTCGATGCGATCTCGATCATGGATTGGTGCCAGAGCCACGGAGTCCTCTATGTGGACACGTCGTTGGAGCCTTGGGCCGACAAGTACGAAGACACCAACCTGCCGGTCTGGGCCCGCACCCATTACGAAAGTCACGAGGTCACGCGCAAGATGGCGCGCACGCGCTGGCACCCGGATGGTCCGACCACGATCGTGACCCATGGCGCCAACCCCGGCATGGTCAACCACTTCGTCAAAAGCGCGCTGCTCGAAGTCGGCCGCGCCATGGGGCTGGCCGATCGGTCGCCCGCCACCCAGGCGGAGTGGGCGGCACTCGCCCATGCGACCGGCACCAAGGTCATCCATATCGCCGAACGCGACACCCAGCGCTCCTCGATCCCGAAGGGGCCGAACGAGTTCGTCAATACCTGGAGCGTGCTGGGCTATTGGGGCGAGGCGTATTACCCGGCGGAGCTCGGCTGGGGCACCCATGAAAAGGCGCTGCCGCCGCGCGGCCAGCATTACACCTATGGCCCGGGCAATTGCATCTATCTGCAACAGCCGGGCGGTGCCACCGAGGTCCGGTCCTGGGTGCCGAAGGGTGGCCCGATCTATGGCTTCGTCATCTCCCATTCGGAGAGCGTGACGCTCAGCGATTATTTCACTGATTACGAGGATGGCCGGGCGGTCTATCGGCCGACCGTGCATTACGCCTATCACCCGACGACCGATGCGATCGTCTCGCTGCGCGAGTTGATGATGCGCAATTGGCAGCCGCCGACCGAGATGCGGATCATGCAGGACGACATCGTCGACGGTATCGACGAGTTGGGCGTGTTGCTGCTGGGGCATGGCCTGAACGGCTTGTGGCACGGTTCGCAGCTGTCGATCGCCGAGGCGCGGGAGATCATCCCGGGTCAAAACGCGACGGCGGTTCAGGTTTGCGCCGGCGTGATCTCGGCGGCGGTCTGGGCGGTGCGCAATCCGCGCGCCGGTTATCGCGAGCCCGAGCATCTGCCCCATGAGGAAATTCTGGCGATCGCCAAGCCGTATCTCGGCGCACTGGCCAGCGTCCGCACCGATTGGACGCCGCTGAAGGGCCGCAGTCCGATGTTCCGCGAACCGCATCTGGATCATGGCGATCCGTGGCAGTTCACGAATTTCCTGGTCCAGTAAGGGAAATTTCCGGCAGGTCTCAGCCGAACTGCCAAACCGCCCAGGCGGCGGCTGTGCCGGCGAAGATGGCGGCACTCAAGCTGCGCATCGCCAGCATCGCCGCCACGGCGGCGGCGGCGCCGACCCATTGCTGCAACCCGCCGCGGACCAGTGCCGGCACCACATATGCCGCGAACAGCGTTCCGGGCACGTAGCCCAACAGGGTGCGCATGAACGGCGTGGGCCGGATCTGGCGGAACAGCCAGTAACCGCCGGCACGGCAGGCATAGGTGGCGAGCGCCATGCCGATGATCACCGCCAGGGTGGGTGCATCGATGCCGAGAGTCAGGCCGGTCATGCCCTATCCCCGGGGATGCTTTGGTCGACGGCAACATCTGGCCCGTCTCGATACCGGTCACGGAGGGCGCCCGCCAGACTGCCTGCCAGGGCGCCGGCGATGATGTGCCACGAGGTTCCGGGCAGCAGCCAGGCCACGCCGACCGCGACCAGGGCGGCGACCATCCAGGGCATCGCATCGCCGTACCCGCGCCACATGCCGACCAGCATCGCCACGAACACCGCGAGGGCGGCGAAGAACAGGGGATGCCCCGGCGATGGATGCAGGGTGGCACCCACCAAATGCCCCAGTGCCGTGCCGGATACCCAGACGACCCACAGGGTCAGGCCGCTGCCCATGAGAAAGGCGGCATCCCTGCCGCCGGACCGCATGTCGGTCACCGACAACGCCCAGTTTTGATCGGTTAGAAAGAACAGGCTGCCCCACAGCCGCCAGCCGCGCAGACGGTCGAGCCAAGGGGCCAGGACCGGTCCCATCAAGGCCAGGCGCAGATTGACCACAAAGGCGGCGAAGCTGGCGGCGAGGATCGGCGCCGGGTGTGTCCAGGCCGCCAGGACCAGAAGCTGCGCCGAGCCGGCGAAGACGATCACGCTCATCAGCACCGCATCGGTGAGGCTCAGGCCCTGGCCTTGTGCCGCGATGCCGGCGACCAGGCCGAACGGTATGGTCGCGATGACGATCGGACCGGAAGCACGGGCGCCGCGGAGCACCCCAGCGCCCGTGAAGACAGCGGTCTCCCCCATCGGCGACCTCAATCCTATTATTTTTCAGATCGATCGCGTCGACCTGTTGTTGAGATCGCGACGAGCGAGCCGACGCTCGTCAAGAGCGTCGGCTCGTCGCCGTTTTATCGATGCTATGGAATGTCGGCGATGAACCGAGGTTAGCTCTTGCCGAGCTTTTGCTTCAGCAGGGCGATCAGGGCATCGACGTTTCCGCCGCCGCGCTCGATGATCGACGAGAATTCCGAACGCTGGGTGATGGCCATGCTGAGGTTTTCCACGATGACATCCGTGATCTTGTAGCCATCGGCGCCATTGGTCACCCGCCAGTCGATCTTGATCGGCGGCCCGCCGTTCGGGCGGTCGATCTCCGAGCTGACCGTGTTGTTGGTGTCGTCATCCTTGCGGGTGCCGGTCACCTTGAACTTTTCGCCCGAATAATCGGTGAAGCGGTCCGAATAGACGGATACGACATATTCCCCGAACAGCTGCAGATACTCGCTCTGCTGCTGGGGCGTGGCGGTCCGCCAATAGCGGCCGAGCACGAACCTACCGATCGACGGGACGTCGAAGCTGGCCGTGAACAGCTTGGTGAACTGCTCGCGCCTGGCCTCTCGGGTAAGCGACTTATCGGTGATCAGCTTGATCGCCTGGTCGCCCAATCCCTGGATGAAAGCCGTCGGATCGCTGGCTGCCGCCCGCGCGGGAGAGAGTGCCGAGGCGGTGAGGGCCGCCAGCAGGCAGAAGGCCAGTATGATCCGGCCAAGCGGAACGATCCTTGTCAAACGAGCAGCCGACATGCCTTAGAACGCCTTTTGTGGAGCGACGGAGGGAGTGACTTGCGCGGCATTTTCGGATTTGCCGGCATCATCTGGATTGTAGGAGATGGAGGGTTGCGGCGACTTGCCGCCCGCCGCCCGCACATCCCCTGCGCGCTTCTGCTGATATAAGCTGCGAACCGTGGCGTAAAAATCGAGCGAGCCGCGGCGGAGTTCATCGAGTTCGTCGATGTTTTGCGCCCGATTGCTGACGATGCTGACGCCGGCCCGCACATAATTCGCGATGTCGTGATTGGCGGCGGACATGCCTTGCGTGAACGGATCGGCAAAGCTGTCGACACCGTAGCCGACGGCGTCGCGCGGGTTCGACGGCCCAAGCAGCGGCAGCATCAGATACGGGCCGGTGCCCATCCCATAGACGCCCAAGGTCTGGCCGAAATCGGCGTCATGATACGGCACGCCCAGCGCGGTGCCGACATCGATAAGGCCGCCGACGCCGAGGAACGTGTTGTACCAGAAGCGCAGGAAGGTCTGCCCGGCGCGCTCGCCATTGCCTTGGAGAGCGTCATTGGCAAGCCGGACCGGCGTGCCGAGGTTGCTCAGGAAATTGCTGACCCCCTTGCGGATCGGCAGGGGCGTCACGGTCCGATAGCCCTTGGCGACAGGCTTCAGGACATAGTCGTCCAGCGTGATGTTAAAGTCGAACACCGCGCGGTTGACGTTCTCGAACGGATCGTTGGGACCCTCTTCCATGTCCGCCGCGGCGGTGTCCGTCGCCGAGGTTTTCGGAGGGGTGCTGGCGCAGGCGCCAAGCATCAACAAGCCACAGATCAACGCGGCTTGAACAAAGCCTTGATTCAATCGGGGAAGCATTCAGAACGCCCGCCTATTTTGAGGAAGTGGCCGTATCGGTTCAACCAAGGTAGCTGGTTTCTCCGCGCCGTCGAGCGCGGATCGCCGGCAGGTCGTATCGACCAGTCGAACCCGATAGTAAGGAGGCAATCGTTACGGTGCGATGAAAATCCTACCCCGCGGCTATAGCACAAGTTCGTTGAAAAACCATCGTTTGGCAACGATGCCCCTTGGGACACGCCCCAGGGTGGTCGTTGCGGGCGAGCAGCTATGTCGCAGCAACGCCAGCCGGGGCCAAGGACAATCGTGCAACACGCGTGGCACAAGAGCTCGCCCGATACGGGTGGGGGGCCGGTCGAATTCACTTGCCAAAAGACATAAAGATATATTTATATCGTTCTGTTAGTTTTGGAGGGCGTGTGGAGAGAGTGCTCACGGGATTGCGCGCGGTGGCTGAGCCGACACGGCTGCGGCTGTTGGCGCTGTGCCGTGAGAACGAACTCACGGTCAGCGAACTGACCCAGATTCTTGGGCAAAGCCAGCCACGGGTGTCGCGTCATCTGAAGCTGCTCTGCGATGGCGGCGTGCTCGACCGGCTGCGCGAGGGGAATTGGGTATTTTACCGCCTGTCCCGTGCCCCGGTGCATCGCACCTTGGGCGAGCGGCTGGCCGATTTGCTGCCGATGGACGATCCGGTATTGTCGCGCGACCGCGCCAGGCTGGCCGAGATCAAGCACGAGCGCGCCCGGCTCGCGGTGGCGTATTTCGACAAGAATGCCCGGCAATGGAACGAGATCAGGCGGCTGCACGTGGCCGATGAACAGGTCGAGGCCGAAATTCTGCGCCGTGTCGGCCCCGCCCCGGCGCAGGACCTGTTGGATATCGGGACCGGTACCGGCCGCATGCTGGAAATCCTGGGCCCCCGGGTCACGCGGGCGATCGGTATCGATGCCTCGCGGGAGATGCTGGCGGTGGCCCGCGTCAATCTCGAGGCGGCGGCGCTGCGGAATTGTTCGGTCCGGCACGCGGATATGTATCATTTGCCCTTCGCCGCGCCGCAATTCGATCTGGTGGTGATCCACCAGGTGCTGCATTACGCCGACCGGCCTCAGGCTGTGGTGGCGGAGGCGGCACGGATCCTGCGGCCTCACGGACGATTGTTGATCGTCGATTTCGCGCCTCACACCCTGGAGGTGCTGCGCGACGAGCAGGCGCATCGCCGGTTGGGTTTCGCCACGCAGGAGATCGCCGGTTGGCTGACCGAAGCCGGTTTCGCGGTCGAGCCAACGGCGCAATTGCCCGGCGACCCCTTGACCGTGACGATTTGGTCGGCCGTGAAACCGGGGCTTGCCCCGGGGGTCGCCGACGGAATCTCCGATATGCCCACAGCTTCAATCGAGCGCGCCGTTGGCGCGACTATGGTAAGGGAATACCTATCGTGACCATGTCCACCCCGTTTGCCTCCCCCTCCGCCAGCCGCGCCAAGGCCGCTGCTGTCGAGCGTCTGGGCGATCAGAGTTTGGGCGATCGAGGCGGCGCGGCCCCATGCCAGGTGTCGTTCGAGTTCTTTCCGCCCAAGACCGCCGAGATGGAGGAAAAGCTGTGGGCGGCGGTGCAGCGCCTGGCGCCGCTGAAGCCGCGCTTTGTCTCGGTGACCTATGGCGCCGGCGGGACGACGCGCGAACGCACCCATGCCACGGTGCGGCGCATCCGTACCGAGACCAGCTTGGAGCCGGCAGCCCATCTGACCTGTGTCGGTGCCTCGGTCGACGAGATCGATGCGGTGGTCCGCGCCTATGGCGAGGCGGGCATCCGCCACATCGTGGCGCTGCGTGGCGACCCGCCGGCCGGTGCCGCGGGCTATGTGGCGCATCCCGAGGGCTATGCCTCGGCGGCCGATCTGGTGGCCGGCCTGCATCGCCTCGGTGGTTTCGAGATCAGCGTCGGCGCCTATCCGGAAACCCATCCGGAGGCGACCAGCCCCGCCGCCGATCTCGACAATTTGAAGCGCAAGATCGACGCCGGTGCCACCCGGGCGATCACCCAGTTCTTTTTCGACGTGGATGTCTATTTTCGCTTCATGGACCGGGTGCGCGCGGCGGGCATCACCGTGCCGATCGTGCCGGGCATCCTGCCGGTCACCAATTTCGGCCAGGTGAAGAAATTCGCAGCTCCTTGCGGCACCAACGTGCCGGTCTGGATGGGGGAGTTGTTCGAGGGGTTGGATGACGATCCGGACACGCGTCGTCTGGTCGCGGCATCGGTGGCGGTCGAGCAATGCCGGCATTTGCAGGCGAACGGCGTCGACGAGTTTCATTTCTATACGCTGAACCGGGCGGACCTCACCGTTGCGATCTGCCACATGCTGGGGGTGCGCGGTGCGGCACCCCGGCCGGCCGACCCAAAGCATGCTGCCTAACGGAGCCAAAATGAACGTCCAGAAAATATCCGCCTTTTCCGATGGCGAGGTCGGCGGCAACCCCGCTGGTGTGGTGATTGGCGGGGAGTTGCCGGAGGCCTCGGTGATGCAGGCCGTCGCGGCACAGGTTGGGTATTCTGAAACGGCGTTCGCCGCGCCGATCGATGGCGGCTGGCGTGTGCGTTATTTCTCACCGGAGACGGAGGTCCCGTTCTGCGGGCATGCCACGATCGCCTTGGGTGCCGCCCTTGCGTTGAAGCATGGCGACGGCGTTTTTCCGCTTACGCTCAACCATGCGACCATCACCGTGGAGGGGCGGCGGGACGGAACCATGATCGCCGCGGCGCTGCAATCGCCGCCGACGCGCAGTGATCCGGCCGACGCTCGGCTGGTGGCTGAAGCCCTGGCGCTGTTCTCCTACGCTCAGGAGGATTTGGACCGGAGAATACCGCCGGCGATCGCCAATGCCGGGGCTCGGCATTTGGTGCTGGCGCTCAAGAGTCGTGAACGGCTGAGCGCAATGACTTATGATCTTGCCGCGGGCCGGAGACTCATGAACGAGGCTGGTCTCGTGACGATCATCTTGGCTTACGCCGAAACGCCGCGGCTCTTTCACACACGCAATCCCTTCGCTTCGGGGGGCGTCTACGAGGATCCGGCGACCGGGGCCGCGACGGCCGCTTTCGCCGGTTACCTGCGCGACCTCGACTGGCCCCATGGGGGCGCCATCGACATCGTGCAGGGTGAGGACATGGGAATGCGGTCGCGCCTCCGGGCGGAAATCCCGTCCACGCAGGGGGCGACTATTCGGGTGTCCGGCACCGCGCGTCTCCTGCAACCGGAGCCGGCTTCCGTCTGAGGGACAACCGGCAACCACCGGTATTTTTCGATCTCGCTGTGTTTTTCGATCACGTTTTCAAGTTTGGGATAAACCGTTTATGGCCGATTTTCTCGATGTGCTCGCGTCCCGGGTTCTGCTGTGCGATGGCGGTATGGGCAGCCGCGTGCAGGCGACGGATCTCGATGTCGAACGGGATTATCTCGGCAACGAGAACTGCACCGAGATCCTGACGGTCAGCCGCCCGGACCTCGTCCGCTCGATCCATATGGGCTACATCGAAGCCGGCGCCGATATGGTCGAGACCAACACCTTCGGCGGTTCGCCGATCACGCTCGCGGAATTCGGGCTGCAGGACCGGACGCATGAGCTGAACAAGCGGGCGGCGGAGCTGGCGCGCGAGGCGGTCGAGGAGTTTCGGCATGATGGGCGTCCGCGCTTCGTGCTGGGCTCGGTCGGCCCGGGCACCCGTCTGCCGACATTGGGCCATATTCCCTACCAGCCGCTGGAGGATGCCCTGGCGCAGCAATGCGCCGGGCTGATCGAGGGCGGCATCGACGCCTTCCTGATCGAGACCTGCCAGGATCCGTTGCAGATCAAGGCGGCGGTCAACGGGGCGAAGCGGGCACGTCTCGCGGCCGGCACCGATACGCCGATCATGGTGCAGGTGACGGTCGAGACGACTGGTACGCTGCTGGTCGGCGCCGATATCGCCGCCGCGGCGACCATCATCCATTCCCTCGACGTGCCGGTGATCGGTCTCAACTGCGCCACCGGCCCGCAGGAGATGGCCGAGCATGTGAAGTATCTCAGCGAGGCCTGGCCGGGGCTGATCTCGCTGCAGCCAAATGCCGGTCTGCCGGAATTGGTCGACGGCAAGACCCGCTACCCGCTGACCCCGAACGAGCTGGCGCAGTGGCTGAAGCGCTTCATCGTCGAGGACGGCATCAATCTGATCGGCGGTTGCTGCGGTACCGACGTGCCGCATATCCAGGCGCTCGACGCCATGCTGCGCGACCTGGGCGGTTCGGCGGCGCGCCCGGCGCCGGTGCGGCGCAGCTCGGTCTGGATCCCGTCCGTCGCCTCGCTCTACGGCCAGGTGCCGTTGCGCCAGGAGAACGCGTATCTGTCGATCGGCGAGCGTTGCAACGCCAATGGCAGCCGTAAATTCAAGCTGCTGCAGGAACAGGGCGACTGGGACGGCTGTGTCGAAATGGGCCGGGAGCAGCTCAAGGAGGGGTCGCATACCCTCGATATCTGCACCGCCTTCGTCGGCCGTGACGAGATCGCCGACATGACCGAGGTGGTGAGCCGGATGCGCGGTTCGGTCGCGGCCCCGCTGGTGATCGATTCCACCGAACTGCCGGTGCTCGAAGCCGCCCTCAAGCTCTATGGCGGCAAGCCGATCCTGAACTCGATCAATTTCGAGGATGGCGAGGAGGCGGCCGAGCATCGCATGGTGCTGGCCCGGCGCTTCGGCACGGCGGTGATCGCCCTCACCATCGACGAGGAGGGTATGGCCAAGGATGTCGATCGCAAGATCGAAGTCGCCAAGCGGCTCTACGAGTTCGCCTGCGTCAAGCATGGCCTGCCGCCCGCCGATCTCATGTTCGACCCGCTGACCTTCACCATCTGCACCGGCAACGAGGATGACCGCAAGCTCGGGCTCTGGACCCTGGAGGCGATCGAGCGGATCGCCAAGGAACTGCCGGAATGCCAGATCATCCTCGGCCTGTCGAACATCTCGTTCGGCCTCAACCCGGCGGCGCGGCACGTGCTGAACTCGGTATACCTGGATCACGCCCTGAAGCGCGGGCTGACCGGCGCGATCGTCCATGTCTCCAAGATCATGCCGCTGCATAAGATCCCCGAGGAGGAGGTGCGGGTCGCCGAGGATCTGATCTTCGACCGTCGCCGTGAGGGCTATGAGCCGCTGCATGCCTTCATGGCGCTGTTCGAGGGCCGCACCGTCGAGAAGACGGCGAAGAAGTCGCGGCCCGAAGCCGTGGAGGACAGGCTGAAGCAGCGCATCGTCGATGGCGATCGGATCGGCCTCGAAGACGATCTGGCGCTCGCCATGCAGTCCCATCCGCCGCTCGACATCATCAACACCTTCCTGCTCGACGGCATGAAGGTGGTCGGCGAACTGTTCGGCGCCGGCAAGATGCAGCTTCCGTTCGTGCTGCAATCCGCCGAAACCATGAAGGGTGCCGTGGGCTATCTGGAACCGCATATGGAGCGGGTCGAGGGCCAGCAGAAGGGCACGATCGTGCTCGCCACGGTGAAGGGCGACGTTCACGACATCGGCAAGAACCTGGTCGACATCATCCTCACCAACAATGGCTACAAGGTCGTCAATCTGGGCATCAAGCAACCGATCGCCTCGATCATGCAGGCGGCGGTCGAGCACAAGGCCAACGCCGTCGGCATGTCCGGGCTGCTGGTGAAGTCGACCGTGGTGATGCGCGAGAATCTGGCGGAGATGACCCGCGCCGGGATCGAGGTTCCAGTCGTACTGGGCGGTGCCGCTCTGACCCGACGCTATGTCGAGGAAGATTGTGTGCGCGCTTATGGCTGCGGCCGGGTGGCCTATGCGCGCGATGCCTTCGACGGGCTGGATTTCATGCAGAAGGTGGTCGACGGCAAGATCGACACGCATTTTATGACTGTGCAGGAAAAGCGCCTGGGCAAGCCGTCGAATGATCGGCGCAAGCTCGGCCAGGCGGCCGATGCGAAGCCGCTGCGTCCCGTCGATGTCGAGGAGATCCGCCTGCGCCGGACCGAATTGTCACGCGGCGTGCCGGTACCGGTGCCGCCCTTCTGGGGGAGCCGGACCATCGCGCGCGTTCCGGTCAAGGCGCTGGTGCCGTTCCTCAACGAACGCATGCTCTACCAATTCCAGTGGGGCTATCGCAAAGACGGCCGCAGTTTGGAGGAGTTCAAGATCTGGGCGCAGAAGGAGTTGCGGCCGACCTTGCACCGCATGCTGCAACTCGTGCTGGCCGACGATATCCTGGTGCCGCAGGCGGCTTACGGCTTCTGGAAATGCGCCGCCGACGGTAACGACGTCATCTTGTTCGACGAGGATGGCACGACCGAACGCACCCGGTTCAGCTTCCCGCGCCAGAATAAGGAGGGTGGGCTGTGCATCTCGGATTTCTTCCGGGATGTGAGCTCCGACGAGCGCGACGTGATCGGCTTGCAGGTCGTGACGATGGGCGAGCGCGCCTCGAGCGTGGCGCGTGACTGGTTCGCCCAGGACCGCTACCAGGACTACCTCTACCTGCATGGCTTGTCGGTCGAGATGGCCGAGGCGATGGCCGAGTATCTGCACAAGCGGATCCGAGCGGAGCTGGGTTTCGCCGGGGATGAGGCGCGCGATCTGGAAGGCATGCTGAACCAGGGTTATCGCGGTTCGCGCTATTCGTTCGGTTATCCGGCCTGCCCGAACGTCGCCGATCAGAAGCAATTGCTGGAGCTGCTCGGCGCCGATCAGATCGGCCTCCATTTGACCGACGAGGATCAGCTGGATCCCGAGCAATCGACCAGTGCGATCGTCGTACACCACCCCCAGGCGAAATATTTCTCGGTTTAACGTATCGCGACGGGCCAAGCTTGCCGTCGCCGCGTTAGTATAGAAGAGGCGTGCGGGTCTGCCGGCGCGGGAAGCGACAGGAGATTTTATATGGCCGTGGGTTCAGCGCGTAATTGGGTTTTCGGTGCCTTCGGTATCGCCGGTACGGCGCTGCTGACGCTATCGGCGCTGCCGGCGGGCGCGGTGCCGTTGATGTCAGGCAACTCCGCCGTGTCGCCATCGGCCGCTCAGAGCGCTATCCAGGATGTCCGCTGGGTCAATCAGTGCCGCACGATCCGCGTTTACCGGAACGGCCCGCATGGCCGCCACCTGGTCCCCGCGCGCAGCTGCAAGCGCGTCTGGGTGCGTTAAGGCCAGGAAACCGGGACCTATCCGCCAAAGCAATTGGCGGCGACGAAGGCTGTGAGGTCCTTGTGCGTCGGTTTTGCGCCCTGGACGGGAACCAGCTTGAACAGGCCGAGCTTCTCGTCGTTGCAGACCTCGGCCGAACTCGTCTGACCATCCTGGTCCAGCAGGCAGGTGCCGCCGTAGCTGACATCGCCGCCGGCCACGCCGACGGGGATCGCGATGACCTCCGCGCAGGATGTCACGTGGCCCCGCAGATGGTTGCTCTGCGCATCCCGATCGAAGGACCCGGTCCGGGCCTCCCGCTGCGGCGAGGCGAGTGTCTTCACCGTATAGGACTGGCCGTCGATCATGATGGAGTCCGGCGGCGGCGTCACGACGCTGGCGGCCAGTGCAACCGCCGGCGCACCGGCCACGGCGAGAAGGGCCGCGATACGCCAAGAAAGGCGAGAGCGTGTTCGGTCGAGGGTCGGTAAGGTCATGATCGCACCATCCGCCGTTTTACGGGCGAGATAGCTTATCCCGGATTGCGACGCAACCGGATGGTTGATCACCGAATGCCCCTCGATCTACCGCTCCTTCCCGGCTCCCACGGCAATGACAAGGTTCATGCCACCGAACAGTACAGAGGAGAGGGCTATGATCGTGAACAGAGTTGCCGGGCCGGCGTCGAAACGCGCGACAACTAGCCAGCCGATGCCTGCTGCGACGAGCGAGCGTATCGTCCCTGCGAGCGTCTGCGGTAGCACGCGTCCAAAGCCTTGGGCCGCGAAGGAGCACAATATCCCAAATCCGACGGCGCCATAGGCCGGTCCGATCCGTTGCAGATAGAGGGCGCCGATGGCCAGTACGGCCGGCTCGCGACTGAACAGGCCGAGCCAGATGTTCGGTGCGGCCGCAACCGTTAACCCGACGGCTTCGGTCACTGCGGCCGCCAGCAACGCGCCAGTCCAGGCGATGCGCCGGGCACGGGCATGCGCCCCAGCGCCGGCACTTGTCCCGACCATCGTGACGACAGCGGTACCCAACCCGAACAGCAGTGGGATCAGCAGGTAATCTAGCCGCGACGCCAAGCCATATCCTGCCACGGCGTCCGCGCCAAACAGGCCAACCGCGCCGGTGACGAGCACGACAGTAAGGTTGAGCTGCGCCGTGGCGAACGCCGAGAGTAGACCAACGCCGAGGATGTTGCGGAACAGGCTCGCCCGCAAGCTCCCGAGACGGAGTGAGAGGCCGCCCCGGCCTGATGCCATATAACGCAGCAGTACCGCCGCGGCGCCGACATAATAGAGGGTCAGCGCCGCTCCTGCGCCTCCGATGCCGAACCGTGGCAACGGTCCGATACCGAAGATCAGCGCGGGAGATAAAGGGATCACAACTGCCGCGCCGACGAGGATGACTAGCGCCGGGATGCGTACATTCCCGGCACCGCGCAGCGCCGCCGTGAGCAGGTTGACTATCCAGATCGGGATGGCACCCGCGAAAGTGAACTCGGAATAAGTCAGGGCCGCGTCAAGTGTGGCACCATCGCCGCCGAGGGCGCGGTAGAGACGAGGTCCGGCCGCCAGGGCGCCGACGGTAAATGTCAGCCCGAAGCCAACCGCCAGTACCAGGGCATGCAGCACGAGTGCGTCAGCATCCGCCTGCCGTCCGGCGCCGATCGCACGTGCGACCGAACCCGAAACGCCACCGCCAATGCCTCCGCTCGACATCATCGTCATCAGCATCAGCACCGGGAAAACCAGCGCCACGCCCGCAAGCGAGTCCGTGCCGAGCAAGCCGATATAGATCGTCTCGGCGATACCGACGGCCGTCTGCACGACCATCACGACGATCATCGGCAGGGCCAGCCGCAGCATCGTTGGGAGCACCGAGTCGTGCAGTATGGCGTGGCGGATCACTGTCTTTGGGTTGGGTGGGTGGGACGCATCTCCCACCGACAGGGAAGCAGCAGCCCGCGTGTCCGACGCCTCATTGGCTGGCGTGTTCGGCGCCCGATCGGTCATCGGCAGTTCCTCGTCTAGAAACGGCCCTTCAGGCTATCAGAGGCCCTCGGTCGCCACCCCATACGCCGCCAATGCCGTCACCAGGGCCGCGCGGTCGGTGAAGGTCACGCTGCGCATGCCGATCGATGTGGCGGCGGCGGTGTTCTCGGCGCGGTCGTCGATGAAGATGCTGTCTTCGGGCGCGCAGCCCTCTAGCTCCAGCACCCGGCGAAACGAGGCCGGATCGGGTTTTACCAGGCCCAGCTGATAGGAGAGATAGGCGGCATGGGCATGGGCCAGCGCTGTGTACCGCGCCGAGACATGCTCCCAATGCGGCGCGTTGATGTTCGAGAACAGGGCTATGCGATGGCGCTGGGCGAGCACACGGACCAGCGCCTCCATGCCCGGCTCTTCGCTGAAATGGCTGCTCCAGAGGTCGAGGAAATGGCCATAGGGCTGGCTGAAGCCGTGCTCCGCGACCAATTGGCCGTGCAGCGCGTCGATGCCCAGCCTTCCGGTGGCGATCACATTGTCATGCAGTCCCGCCGCCAGCCGTGGCCGGACCCCGACCGGGTCGGCGCAGCATGCCGCGAGCCGGTCGAAGAGCAGGTTGTTGTCGTGGCGGACGAAGACATTGCCGATATCGAAGATCAGCACCGGCGTCGGAGCGGGCCGGGTTGGAGCGGGGACCGCCATTCAGCCGATTTCCTCGGCGAAATGACAGGCGACCTGATGGCCGTCGATCGGGCGCAGCTCCGGCCGGTCGACGGCGCAGCGATCTTTGGCGAAGGGGCAGCGTTTGTGGAACGCGCAGCCGCTCGGCGGGTTGAGCGGAGAGGGCAGCTCGCCCTTGACAGCGACGATGCCGGGCTTATCCGTCTTCGCCAGTCTGTGATCGAGGCTGGGCGTCGCCGCCAGCAGCACCTTGGTATAGGGGTGGCGCGGCGTCGCGAACAGGCTGGTCTTGGGGGCCTGTTCGACCGGCCGGCCCAGATACATCACCATGACGTCATCGGCGATGTGCCGCACCACGCCCAGATCGTGGCTGATGAACAGATAGGCGAGCTTGAACTCGTCCTGCAGGTCCATCATCAGGTTCAGCACCTGCGCCTGGATCGAGATGTCGAGGGCGGAGACCGGCTCGTCCGCGACGACGACGCGCGGGTTCAGCATCAAGGCCCGGGCGATCGCGACGCGCTGCCGCTGCCCACCGGAGAACATGTGCGGATACCGGCCGTAATGCTCCGGCCGCAGCCCGACCTTGGCCATCATCGCCCGCGCCGTCTCGCCCCGCGCGCGGGCATCGCCGCGATGGTTGATGATCAGCGGTTCTTCGAGGGCGGCACCAACGGTCTGGCGTGGATTCAGCGAGGCATAGGGGTTCTGGAACACCATCTGCACGGCGAGGCGCAGCCGCCGGCGGGTCGCGGGATCGCTTTCCCCGACCGGCGCGCCGTCGATCAGCAACTCGCCGTCGCTCGGTGGCTCCAGCAGTGCCACCATCCGCGCCAGGGTCGACTTGCCACAGCCGGATTCGCCGACCACCGCCAGGGTCTTGCCCACGGCCAGGGTGAAGGAGGCGCCGTCGACCGCCCTGATCTCGGCGCCACGGGAGAATATCCCGCCGCCGACGGTATAGCGGCGCTTGAGATCGCGCGCTTCGAGCATCACGGCGCCAGTGCTGGGCAAAGGATCCGCGCTGGGTAAAGGATCCGCGCTGGGCAAGGGGGGCGTCATGCGCCGGCTCGCTGGGGTTCGGCCTGTCGTGGATGCCCGGCCGGATCGAGCGGGTAATGGCAGCGCGAGGGGGCGCCGCCCGGCCGATCGGTGGCGGTGCGGTCGAGCCCCGGACGAACCTCGACGCAATGCTCGGTGACGAACCGGCAGCGCGGGCTGAACAGGCAGCCGCGCGGCCGATCGTCGATGCCGGGCACCATGCCGGGAATGGTCGGCAGCCGACGTTTGCCGAGCGCCCGTTCCGGCAAGGCATCCAGCAGGGCGGCGGTATAGGGGTGTCGGGGGGCGGCGAACAGTTGATCGGCCGCCTGTTCCTCGACCATCTGGCCGGCATACATGACCTGAACCCGTTGAGCGGTCTCGGCGATGACGCCCATGTCGTGGGTGATCAGCACCAGCGCCATCCCGCGATCGCGCTGCAGGCTCACCAGCAGGTCCAGGATCTGCTTCTGGATGGTGACGTCCAGCGCGGTCGTCGGCTCGTCGGCGATGATCAGCTTGGGATCGCAGGCGAGCGCCATGGCGATCATCACGCGCTGGTTCATGCCACCCGACAGCTGATGGGGAAAGCTGCCCAGCCGCGTCTCGGGTGCCGGGATGCCGACCTGGTGCAGCAGCTCGATGACCCGCCGCCGGCGTGTCGACCGGTCGCCCATGTTGTGCACCTTCAGCGCCTCGCCGATCTGCCAGCCGACGGTGAAGCAGGGGTTCAGGCTCGACATCGGCTCCTGGAACACCATCGCCATGTCCTTGCCGACCAGCTTGCGCCGATCGCCGGTGGACAGGTTCTGCAGGTCGACATCGCCGAACCGCATCCGGTCGGCGGTGACCTTGCCCGGATAGCCGATCAGGCCCATCACCGCCAGCATCGAGACCGATTTGCCGGAGCCGGATTCGCCGACGACGCCCAGTACCTCGCCGGCATCGAGCGTGAGGTCGACGCCGTCGACCGCGCGGAACGGTCCGCGGGCGGTGGCGAATTCGACCGACAGGTTGCGGATTTCAAGCAGAGCCATGGGTCAGCGCTTCAGTTTCGGGTCGAGGGCGTCGCGCAACCCGTCGCCGAACAGGTTGAAGGCCAGCACGGTGATCAGGATGGCAAGCCCGGGGAACAGCACCATCCACCAGGCGCGGGTGACGAATTCCATCGAGCTCGACAGCATGGTGCCCCATTCCGGCGTCGGCGGCTGGGCGCCGAGACCGAGGAAGCCTAGGGCGGCCGCGTCGAGGATCGAGGACGAAAAGCCCAGCGTACCCTGGACGATCAGTGGCGCCAGGCAGTTCGGCAGCACCGTGATGAACATCAGGCGCAACACGCCGGCACCGGCGCAGCGCGACGCGGTGACATAGTCGCGCGACAATTCGGTCAGTGCCGCCGCCCGAGCCAGCCGTGTGAAATGCGGCAGGGTCACCAGTGAAACCGCCATCATCGCGTTGAACAATCCGGGGCCCAAAATGGCGACGATGACGATCGCCAGCAGCAGGCTGGGGAATACCAGCAGCACATCCATCAGGCGCATCAACCCGATATCGACCGTCCCGCCGCAGAACGCGGCGGTCAGGCCGAGGGCGGTGCCGAGCGCCAGCGACAATGTCACGACCGAGCTGCCGATGATCAGCGACAGTCTGGCGCCATAGATCACGCGCGACAGCACGTCGCGGCCGATATCGTCGGTGCCCATCGGAAAGCGCCAGGAACCGCCCTCGACCCAGAAGGGCGGCCGCAGCAGCGCCTCGCGGAATTGTTCGATCGGCGAATGCGGCGCCACCAATTCGGCGAAGACGGCGACGACGATCAGCACCAGCATGATCACCAACCCGCCGACGGCACCTCGGTTCTCCGCGAAGGCACGCCACAGCAGCCGTGCGCTACTGGGGGCGGGGGCAAGCCGTGGGGCGGTCGCGGCGGTTTCGGTTATGGCCATGGATGATTATCGCCGGATACGGGGGTTGAGCAGGCCATAGGTGAGGTCGACCGAGAAGTTGACCAGCATGACCAGCGAGGCGATCAGCAGCACGCCGCCCTGCAGCACCGGGTAATCCCGCCGCTCGATCGAGGCCAGCAGCCAACTGCCGACGCCGGGCCAGGAGAAGATCCGTTCGGTCAGGATGGCGCCGCTCAGCAGCGCGCCGACCTGCAGGCCGATCACCGTCACCACGGGGATGAGGGCGTTGCGCAGGGCGTGGACGCCGACCACGCGGGCGACGCTGAGGCCCTTGGCGCGGGCGGTGCGGATGTAATCCTCGTTCAGCACTTCCAGCATCGCCGACCGGGTCATGCGCGCGATCACCGCCAGCGGGATGGTGCCCAGTACGACCGTCGGCAGGATCAGGTAGCGGAGCGCGGACCAGAAGGCACCTTCGTCGTCCGACATCAGGCTGTCTATGAGCAGGAACCCGGTCGTCGGCTCGATGTAGTATTGCGCCGAGATCCGGCCGGAGACCGGCGTCCACCCCAGCGAGACCGAGAAGATCAGGATCAGCATCAGCCCCCACCAGAAGATGGGCATGGAGGCGCCGGTCACCGATACGCCCATCAACCCGTAATCCAGCGGCGAGCCGCGCCGCACGGCGGCGATGACGCCGAGTGGCAGGCCGATGGCGGTGGCGAAGACGATCGCGGCGAGGGCTAGTTCGAGGGTGGCCGGGAACAGGGTGGTGAATTCGTTCCAGACCGTTTCCTTGGTGACGACCGACACGCCCAGATTGCCCGTGACGACATCGCCCTCGTAATCGAGGAACTGCTTCCAGAGCGGCTGATCGAGGCCGTATTCGTGGCGCAACTCGGCCAGCCGTTCGGGCGAGATGCCGCGTTCGCCCACGCGCACTTCGATCGGGTCGCCGGGCACCAGGCGGATCAGCATGAAGCTGAGGAAGGTCACCCCCAGAAAGGTCGGGATGATCAGGCTGGCGCGTTTGATGATGAAACGGAACATGATGGTCGAGCCACGGCGGCCAGCGAGGGACTGACCCCGCTAGCCGTCGCTATGCTCTCTCTTGCTACTTCAGCTCGACTTCGTCGAACTGATGGGTACCGAACGGGCTCATCTTATAGCCCGTGACTTCCTTGCGCATCGGCAGGAAGACCTGCGAATGGGCGATCAGGAAGAACGGCGCCTCGTCATGCATGATGACCTGGGCTTGGCTGTAGAGCTTGGCGCGCTCCTTTTGGTCGCTGATCTTGACCGCGTCGGTCACCAGCTTGTCGAAGTCCTTGTTGCACCACTTGGCGATGTTGCTGCCGCCGGCCCGCGCCGAGGTGCAGCCTGCCAGCACGTTGAAGAAGTTGTCCGGATCGCCGTTGTCACCGGTCCAGCCCAGCTGTGCCATCTGGTGCTCGCCCGCCTGGGCGCGCTTGCGGTACTCGCCCCACTCAAAGGACACGATGTTCGCCTTGATGCCAATCTTGGCGAGGTCGGATTGCATCAGTTCGCCGATACGCTTGGCGTTCGGGTTGTACGGACGCTGCACCGGCATGGCCCAAAGATCGGTCTCGAAGCCGTCCGGCACGCCCGCCTCGGCCAGCAATTTCTTCGCCGCGGCCGGGTCGTAGGGATAATCCTTGATCGTGTCGTTGTAGCTCCACATCGTCGGCGGGATCAGGTTCTTGGCCGGGGTTCCGGCACCCTGATAGACCGCGTCGAGGATCGCCTTCTTGTCGATCGCCATGTTGATCGCCTGACGCACGCGCTTGTCGTCGAACGGCTTCTTCTGGGTGTTGAACGCCATGTAGCCAATGTTGAGGCCCGCCTGTGACTGCATCGTCAGGCTTTTGTCTTCCTTGATGGAAGGCAGGTCGGCCAGGTTCGGGAAGGGAATGATCTGGCATTCATTGGCGCGCAGCTTGGCCAGACGAACCGCCGGATCCTTGGTGATCGAGAACACCAGGCCGTCGATCTTCGGCTTCTTGCCCCAATAGCCCGGGAACGCCTTATAGCGGATCGTCGCATCCTTCTGGTACTGCACGAACGAGAACGGGCCGGTACCGATAGGGTCCTGATCGATCAGCTCGGGCTTGCCCTTCTTGAGCAGGACGTCGGCGTATTCGCCCGACAAGATCGTCGCGAAATCCATCGCCATATTGGCGATGAACGGCGCCTGCGGCTCCTTCAGCACGAACTTCACCGTATAGGCGTCGACCTTGTCGATCGATTCCAGCAAGGCCGGCATGCTCATGTCGCTGAAGTAGTCGTAAGCGCCGCCGGAGACCTTGTGATACGGGTTGTCGTCCTTCCACATGCGGTTGAACGAGAACAGCACGTCATCGGCGTCGAAGTCGCGCGTCGGCTTGAAATTGGCATTGCTCTGCCACTTCACGCCCTTGCGCAGCTTGAAGGTGAAGGTCTTGCCGTCGGGCGAGACGGTCCAGGATTCCGCCAGGCCCGGTCCCACTTCCGTCGATCCGAGCTTGAACTCGACCAGGCGGTTGTAGATCGGCTTGCTGGCGTCGAACGAGGTGCCGGTGGTGTTGATCTGCGGGTTGAAGTTCTCGGGCGAGCCTTCCGAGCAATAGACCAGGGTTTTTGCGGCGGCCTCGGTCGGGGCGGCGGCGATGCCGGCGGCGGTCCCGAAGACCAGCAACGCGCAGGCAGCGGCAAAGTTGGGGACTCTCATTGCGGCGTTAGCTCCTGTCAAAATTTGGTGTTCGCCCGTTCGAGCGGGCGTTCGGCGGGGTATCTCGTTGCTGTCTCGCCGTTAAGGCCGGGCGACGAACGACGAGCATAATGCGGGCAAGTACAGCACGCGGCGTGCCACGTCAAACGGCACCCGATAGCGTATCCGTCCGTCGCAGTGCCACGCGATAGAGCGGGGCCAGCGCCGCGGGCAGGATATAGATCGGGAATTGCGCCGCCGCGAAGAACAGCAGCAGATCCGGTGACGCCGCGGCACCCAGGGCGGCGATGACGACGGCCATGTTGCGATTGCCGCCCAGCAACCCGGCCGTCAGGGCGCCGCGCCATCCCAACTTGCCGAAGACCAGGGTGTTCGCCGCCTGCATGCCCAGGCTGGCGACGAAGGCGGCGCCGACGAAACCGGCCACCTTGGCCGGTTGTGTGAGAGCCGTCGCGGTCACCCCGTCCATGGCGGCGATGGCGAACAGCACCAACAGGATGACCATGCTGCTATCCAGCGTCGGACGGTGGCGCCGCAGCCGCTCCGATCCCGCCACCCGGCTGAGGATGGCGGCGGCGAGGGCCGCGCCCCCGACGAACTCGACCAATCGGCGCATCATGTCGGCGATGCCGAGATCGAGTGGCAGGCCGCCCAGCACGCCGCCGATCAGCGGCAGGCTCACCGGCATGACCAGGATGCCCAGCATGGCCGCGACAAGCGCCAGCGCGGCGTCGAGATCCAACAGCAGTGCGATCGCCGCGGCGCTCGACAAGGGCGCGCAGCCCGACCAAAGCACCAGAGACTGGCTCAGCCCCGACGGGAGGTCGATCATCCGTAGAGCCAGCGCCATCAACAGGGGCGTGCCGAACAATGTCCAACCAAGGACCAGGGCCACGCGGGTCGGGCGCCGGATCTGTGCTGCGACCTGCCGCCAATCGAGCCGCAGCATCGTCGCCATGGTCGTGAGGAAGGTGAAGACGGGCAGGGCTGGATGCAACGCGCTCGCCAGCGGCGGCGCCGCCAAGCCGATGACGATGCCCGCTACCATCAAGCTGGTGCCGTGCTCTGCGATCAGATGTCGAAGCTGCATGGTCAAGGGCACGCGCCGATGATCCGCCACACCGTTTCTCCGCAGGACGGCGATGGTTTATAGTCCCGCATCATGTCTTTCCCAGCCCCGTTCGAGCGCCATGCCGAAGCCATCCAGCCAGGCTGGATCGACTATAACGGCCATATGAATGTCGCCTACTACGTGCTGGTGTTCGATCACGGCACTGATGCCCTGTGCGATGCGCTGGATCTCGGCGCCGGCTATGTCGCCCGTACCGACCGCTCGCTGTTCATCGCCGAGGCGCATATCACCTACGAGCGGGAGGTCCGGCTGGGCGACACGGTGCGCATCGTCAGCCGCGTGCTGGGTGCCGATCACAAGCGGATTCACCTGTTTCACGAGATGTTCCATGCGGAGGGCGGCTGGCGTGCCGCGTCGACTGAGTTGATGGCCCTGCATGTCGATTTGACGCTGCGTCGGACGGCGCCATTCGACGATGCGCAGCGGGATCTGCTGGCGGCGGTGGTGGCCAGCCACCGGGCACTGCCCCTACCGGCCGGCATCGGCCGGCGTATTAATATGTGATTCGGCCGGCATCGGCCGGCGTATTAATATGTGATCACCCGGCCTGCGCCGCGAGTGCCTTGAGCTTGTCGCCGCTGATCCGATAGCCGCGCCAGTCTTCTCGATCGGTGATGCCGAGCTTTTCGTAGAAGTTCCGCGCCGGGTTCCAGGTCAGCACATTGAGATCCAGCCGGCGGGCGCCCAAGCCGATCGCGATCTTGGCCAGTTCCGCGACCAAGCGCTTGCCGACATTTTGGCCACGCGCGAATTCGGCGACCCAGAGATCCTCCAGATGGATCCCGGCCCGGCCCTCCCAGGTCGAATAGTTGAAATACCACAGCGCGAAGCCGGCCGGCTTGCCGTCGATCTCGGCCAATTGCACATGGAATTTGGGTTCGGCGCCGAAGCCGTCGCGCAGCAGGTCGGCCTCGGTCGCGTGCACCGCATCGGGTTCGCGCTCGAAGGTGGCGAGGTCATGGACCATGCGCAGGATGGTCGGCACGTCGGTCGCGGTGGCGGTGCGAAGAACCAGGGTCATGCTTTGCCTTTCGATCGTGTTAGAGCGCGATGCATCGCGCTCTGGCTTTGTTTGTCGAGCAATTTCATGGTTTTAGATTGAACGAAGCGGTTCAACCTAAAACCATATTGCTCTATGGGTGCGGCCACCACGGCATGAAGCCGGTGACGATCAGCCACAGGATACCGAACGCCATCGATAGCACGGTGATCGGAATGCCGGTCCGCGCGAAATCGGCGAATTTGATGGTGATGCCGAGACGCTCCGCCTGCTCCACCATGATGATGTTGGACAGGCTGCCGACCAGCAGCAGATTGCCGGCGAGCGAGGAGAGCAGCGCCAGGCCGTAGAGGGCCCCCGGCGACGGCGTCTGCCAGATCTGCAGCAGCAGGATCACCGAGGGCACGTTGCCGATCGTGTTGCTCATCAACAGCGTCAGCGGCGCCATCACGACCAGGCTCTCGGGCAGCAGATTGGCCTGGTCGAGCGCGTTGGTCAGCAACCCCATCAGCGGTGTGGTGCCCAGCGCTCCGGTAACGCCGAACAGGCAGGCGAACAGCAGCAGCAGCGGCCAATCGACCGCCGCGATCATGGTGCGGCTGGTGAATTTCCGGTTGGCCAACAAGAGGGCCGCGATCAGCAGCCCGCCGACATCGCGCGGCAGATCGGTCGAGAACAGGGCGAGCAAGGCGGCGAGCGCGATCAACCCCTTATTGGTCTGGTTGCGGTCATGCGGATGCGCTTCCCCGATGGGGGGAGCGAGGGGCGTCTCCGGTGTGAAACCGCCCTCCGGCAGGGCCAGGCGATTGCGCCAGACCAAGGCGATGACGCCGAACACCAAGACCAGTGCCACCAGCGCCGGCATGCCGCAGGCCAGTACATAAGTGGATAGCCTGAGATCGCCCAGCTCGCCGATCAGGATGGTCTGCGGCGCGCCGATGATCGTGGCCGCCGATCCGGCATTGCAGGCGCAGGCCATCGCGATGAGGTAGGGCCGGGGATCGAGGCCGCGCTCCCGCACCGCCGCCGCGACCAGCGGCGTCAGCGCGAAGATCACGATGTCGTTGGCCAGCACCGCCGAAATGGCGCCGGCCGTGGCCACGGTGAGCGCCAGCGTCCGCACCGGGGTGCCCCCCAGCCGGGTGATCCGGTGCGCCGCCTGTTCGAAGAAGCCGGAGGTGACGAATTGCGCCGAGATGATCATCAGCGCGAACAGCAGGACCAGTGTCGGCATGTCGACGCGCGCCGCGATCTCGTCGAGCGTGCGCGTCCGGGTCGCCAACAGGGCGATGACGCCGAGCAGGGCGATGCCGGTGCGGTCGACCTGCAGCCAGGGCAGCCGGCCGGCGGCCATGCCGATATAGGTCAGCACGAACACGGCGATGATGATCGGGGTATCAAGCACGGGCGGGCATGGCTCGTCGGCGACGATCGAGCTCGTCGGCTTGGTTGAGGAATCGGTCGCCGGATTGCGACCTTGGGATGCAAGGTAACACGCTCGAAACCGGCTCGATATGACCCGGGGGACACGGTCGCCGGCCGTTTTGCATCCTCCGGGCGATTGGCCGCGTCGCGTGGCGCTTCTAACCCGGTCGATCCACGGTTAAGGTCCGTGCGTATGACCTCTTCCTCCTCAATCGTTCCTCAATCGCCGGCTGGGCTCGACCCCGAGGCGCATCTCGCCGGGCTGAATCAGGCGCAGCGGCAGGCCGTCGAGGCGATCGACGGTCCGGTTCTGGTGCTGGCTGGTGCCGGGACCGGCAAGACCCGCGTGCTGACCACCAGGCTCGCCCATATCCTGGTGCGCGGCCGGGCGTTTCCCGGCCAGTTGCTGGCGGTGACCTTCACCAACAAGGCGGCGCGCGAGATGCGCGACCGGCTGGAGCGGATGATCGGCCGGGCGACGGACGGGCTATGGCTCGGCACCTTCCACTCGATCGCCGCCCGTATCCTGCGCCGCCATGCCGAGCTGGTCGGTCTCAAGCCGAATTTCACGATTCTCGATACGGACGACCAGATCAGGTTGATCAAGCAGCTGCTGGCGGCCGAGAACATCGACGACAAGCGGTGGCCGGCGCGCGCCGTGCTGGGCGTGATCGAACGCTGGAAGGATCGCGGCCTCACTCCCGACAAGATCGACGCGGCCGAGGTCGGCGACATCGCCGGCGGCCGGACGATCGAGCTCTATCGCGCCTATCAGGACCGGTTGCGGGTGCTGAACGCGGCCGATTTCGGCGATCTGCTGCTGCATAATCTGACGATCTTCCTGGGGCACCCGGAGGTGCTGGCGGAATATCATCGGCGGTTCCGCTACATCCTGGTCGACGAGTATCAGGACACCAACGTTTCCCAGTACCTCTGGCTGCGGTTGCTGGCCCAGGGGCATCGCAACATCTGTTGCGTCGGCGATGACGACCAGTCGATCTACGGCTGGCGCGGGGCGGAGGTCGGCAACATCCTGCGCTTCGAGGCGGATTTCCCCGGCGCCACGGTGATCCGGCTAGAGCAGAATTACCGCTCGACGCCGGAAATCCTCGCCGCCGCCTCCGGCCTCATCGCCCACAACAAGGGGCGGCTCGGCAAGACCCTGTGGACCGAGAGCAATGGTGGCGAAAAGCTGAAGCTGCGCGGTGTGTGGGATGGCGAGGAGGAGGCGCGCTGGGTCGCCGACGAGATCGAGACGGCGCAGCGCCGGGGCGACAGCCCGGCCGGCATGGCGATCCTGGTGCGCGCCGGCTTCCAGACCCGCGAATTCGAGGAACGCTTCATCCAGCTCGGCATCCCCTATCGGGTGATCGGCGGACCGCGCTTCTACGAACGGCAGGAGATCCGCGACGCCCTCGCCTATCTCAGGATCGTCCATCAACCGGATGACGATCTGGCGTTCGAGCGGATCGTCAACACACCGCGCCGAGGTATCGGCGATGCGACCATGCAGGTCCTGCACGGCATCGGCCGCGGCCAGGGCGTGCCGCTGCTGGAGGCGGCACGGCGTGTCGTTACCACCGATGAGCTGAAGCCCGCGGCGCGCAAGGCGCTCGGTACGCTGGCGCGCGATGTCGACCGCTGGGCCGACAAGCTGGCCGAGCTGCCACATCCGGAGGTGGCGCAGATCCTCTTGGACGAGTCGGGATACACCGCGATGTGGCAGGCCGACAAATCGGCCGACGCACCCGGCCGGCTGGAAAACCTGCGCGAGCTGATCGTCGCCATGGCCGAATTTGAAAACATCGGTGGTTTCCTGGAGCATGTCGGTCTGGTGATGGACAACGCCTCCCAGGCCGATGGTGAGATGGTCAGCCTGATGACCCTGCATTCAGCCAAGGGGCTGGAGTTCGACTCGGTGTTCCTGCCCGGCTGGGAGGAAGGGTTGTTCCCGCATCAGCGCGCGATGGATGAGAGCGGCCAGGCGGGTCTGGAGGAGGAGCGGCGGCTCGCCTATGTCGGCATCACCCGAGCGCGGCGCCGGGCGGCGATATCCTTCGCCGCCAATCGGCGGATCCACGGCCAATGGCAGAGCGCCATTCCGTCGCGCTTCGTCGATGAATTGCCCCGCGAGATGATCGAGAGCGAGACCGCTGCCGGCCTCTATGGCGGGTTGCAGGCGCCGGCCGGTCGTCCCGGCGGGTTGTTCGACATGAGTCCTCGCCCGGGCTTCCGATCCGGCGGCGTCACACGGCTGGGTGTCGGTTATGCGGGGGGCGGCGCCGTGCCGGCCGAGGGGCGGGAGATCCGCAAGGTCGGCGGCTTCGCCCAGGGCGCGCGCGTCTTCCACCAGAAATTCGGTCCCGGCACGGTGCGTGATGTCGAGGATAACAAGCTGACGATCGAGTTCGACAAGGCGGGTGAGAAGAAGGTGATGGACAGCTTCGTGGAGAAACTGCCGTGACGGTGTGGCGCATCGCGACCGACCTCCCCGACGAGCCGATCGCCGAGGCGATGGCGGCTGCGTTGGGCGAGGTGGCCGATGCCGTTTCGGCCTTCGAGACCACGCCGGCGGGGCCGTGGCAGGTGACCGGCTTTACCCAGGAAAAGCCGGAGCAGGCTACCCTCGACCGGGCGGCGGCGCTGATCGTCGCGGCCTTCGGCATCGCTCTTCCGGCTATCACGGTCGAAGGCTTGCCGGATTCCGACTGGGTGACCGAGAATCAGCGGAGTTTCCCGCCGATCTGTGCCGGCCGCTATTTCATCCATGGCTCGCATCACGCCGGGCCGGTGCCGGCTGGCTCGATCGGTCTGGAGATCGACGCGGCGACGGCGTTCGGGACGGGGGAGCATGCGACGACCCAGGGTTGCCTGCTCGCCCTCGACGCCCTGGTGCGCCGGCATGACGGCCGGCGGCCGCGCGTGCTCGATATGGGAACCGGTACCGGCATCCTCGCGATCGCGGCGGCGAAGACCTGGGGCGTGCCGGTGCTGGCCTGCGACATCGATCCCAATTCGGCGCGGGTGGCCGGCGAGAATGCCGTCGCCAACGGAGTCGGACATCTGGTGCGCACCTATGCCGGCGATGGCTATCGCGCGCGCATCCTGCGCCAGGCGGCACCCTTCGATCTGATCTTCGCCAATATCCTGGCCCGCCCGCTCGCCGCCATGGCCGGCAGCCTCGCCCGCAACCTGGCGCCGGGTGGTGTGGCGATCCTGTCCGGCCTGCTCTCCTGGCAAGAAAGTTACGTCCGTGCCGCCCATCGGCGCGACGGCCTGCGTTTCCGTCGCCGGATCGCCCGCGACGGCTGGCATACCCTAATGATCGAGAAACCCAACCTATGAACACCCGTCCCGCTTTCGAACGCTCGATCCTGGCCGCGATGCCGCCGGGCGTTCCGCCGCAGCATATTTTGGACTTCGACGAGAAACTGCGGGCGCTGCATCTCAATGAATGTCCGTTGCCGCCGAGCCCGCATGTCGTGGCCGCGATCGCCGAAGCCGCCGCCGCCGGCAATCGCTATCCGGATCCCCGGGGCCGCCGCCTGCTGGCCATGCTGGCCGAGCGGACCGGTATTCCGGCCGAACGGATCATGCTGTCCAACGGCAGCGAGGAGTTGATCGGCCTGGTGTCGATGGCGGCCCTCGATCCGGGCGACGAGGTCGTACTGCCGACCCCGTCCTTCCCGCGCTATGCCAAGGCGGCGGCCCTCGCCGAAGCGATGCCGGTGCGCACGGCGCTCACCGATGACGGCCGCAACGATGTCGACGCGCTGCTGGCGGCGATCACGCCGCGCACGCGGCTGGTGTGGTGTGCCACGCCGAACAACCCGACCGGTCAGATGAACGACGCCGAGGAACTCGCGCGGCTGATCGCCGGCGTGCCGTCCAACGTCCTGCTGGTCGTCGACGAGGCGTATTTCGAGTTCGGCCGGCATGCGGGCGGCCCGGATGTCTTGAGCCTGCTGCGGCGGGCGCGTTGTCCCTGGGTGGTGTTGCGGACCTTCTCCAAGGCGTATTGCCTGGCCGGCTTGCGCCTCGGTTATACGCTGGCCAGCGCGCCGGAAGTGATCGGGGCTTTGGCCAAGCTCAAGGCCACTTTCAACGTCGGTGCCCTCGCCCAAGCGGCGGCGGTGGCGGCCCTGGGCGATGAGGATCATCTGGCGCGCGTGCTGGATAATTGCGCCGAGGAGCGTCGGCGGCTCGACGCGGGCGCCCGGCGGCTCGGCTTGGCACCCTTGCCGACCGTGGCGAACTTCATCGCCATGGCTGTGCCCGGAGAGGCGGCGTCGGTCATCGCCTCGTTCCGCCGCCAAGGCATTCTGATCAACGGCTTTCGGGAGGCGGGCTATGAAAAGATGATCCGCATCTCGATCGGCACGCATGACGACACCGATGCGGTTCTGGCGGCCCTCGCCGTCGCCCTCGACGAGGCGCAGGTCTGACCGGAGTTGCCTGACGAATCAGGCGGCCATCGGCGGATGTCGGTGGCGTTCGCCGAAGGTCGGCGTTACCGACCAGGTCGTCGCAGGAGCCGTTTTCGTCACGGGCATGCCGCTCTTGAGCTGTGCTACCGCGATGCGATCGAGACCGATATCCGCCAGCAAGCGTTCGTCCAGCCCGCCGAGTTCGGTTGCCAGATGCGATCGGCGGTACCAGGTCCGGATCGGGCGCAGCCCCTGCTTTACGATGACATCGCCGAGGGCGATACCGATCAACAGCAGAGGAAAGGCCAGGGTAAGCAGATCGCGCAGCAGCACGTCGAGGATGCTGGAGCTTTGAAACGTCGTGAACGCGGTCATCGAGGGTCCTGATTTTCTTCTTGGATCCGGACGGGCCGGAGAGGCCAGGCGGAGCAGATCGTTCAATAAGGGCGGGGGACTACGGCGGTGGGGCCCGGCGCTGTCCCCTCGGGGAAAGATGCCGGGTCAACCACCATCCGGGCGATCGCGTCATAAGCGATGCCGGGTCTGCCGAGTGGGCCTCGTATTCGCCGACCGGTCACCCGGTCCAGCTACACGAGCCACCTGTCACTCGTCCTTTGGGTTCACGCGCCGATTGGCGCGTGGAGCGACGGGTCGTTAGGCGGCGTGACGGATGTTGACGTTCGCCGGGGCCGTCTGGGCCGGGGCACCGATCGAGGCGATCTGCGCCGGGGCGTCGAACACATAGGCGATGTCGCCACGGCTGAGACCGATATCGGCCAACGAACGATCATCGAGCGCATGCAACTCGTTGATGACCCGCTGCCGCTCCCGCCAGGCAACCAGCCGGCCGGCCGCGTTGCGCAGCGTGATAAAGACGTCGTACATTTCTTAACTCCTGAGGAAACCTGCGGGTTCGATTTATCCCGCAGCGCAATATTTGGGCATGTGCTGCTGATAAACTAGACGTTTCTATGCACGCCAGAGTCTCGCATCGCGCATATCATCCGTTAGCAAAGCTGCAACTTTTAGGCGGCTAAGACGTCCCTTACGACATCCGATCGGGATGGGCGAGACGTCAAAAGGCGAGCGGGCCGTCGGTCTTGACCTCGTCGAGCACGAAGAAGGTCCGCACCTGCCGGACGCCTGGAAGCGCCAGGATCGTCTCGCTGTGGAACCGATTGAAGGCGTTGAGGTCCCGCACGCGGATCTTCAGGAAATAATCGACCTCGCCGGCCACCAGGAAACATTCCAGCACCTGCGGAAGCGCGCGGGCGGCCTTGGCGAACTGCGCGAAGCTCTCCTGCGTCGAGCGGTCGAGCACGATGCCGACGAGAACCGCCGTCTCCCGCTGAACGGCCTTGGGATCGATCAAGGCACGCACGCCCTTGATGATCTTCGTGTCGAATAGCCGTCGCGTATGGTTCCAGCAGGCCGACGCGCTCAACCCCACCTGCTTCGCCAACTCGGCATTGCTGAGCCTGCCATCGTCCTGCAGGGCCTTCAGAATCCGCCGGTCAGGGGCGGTGAGGTCGGGAAACGGTGTCTCGGGGTCCATGCCGGGAAGGTCCTTCTGACGGAGAGAAAGCTCAGGCGGATGAGTCTTTCGTATAATGCGGTATTTTTGAAAGACTATCGTGCTAGAAGCGATTTTCTCGAAATTATCTCTGCCTTAGGCACTCTATATCAAAAGCAAATTCCCGGCATTTTGGCTTATGTTCCCCACCGGTTCCATCGCAAGGGAAGGGCGACGTCATGCTAGAGAAATTCGAGCGCTATCCGCTCACTTTCGGGCCCACGCATATCGAAAAGCTGGAGCGGCTCGGCGCCCATCTCGGCGGCAAGGTCGAGCTTTACGCCAAGCGGGAAGATTGCAATTCGGGGCTGGCCTTTGGCGGCAACAAGCTGCGTAAGCTCGAATACATCATCCCCGACGCGATCGCCTCCAACGCCGATACGCTGGTTTCTATCGGCGGCGTGCAGTCCAACCACACGCGCATGGTCGCCGCCGTCGCGGCGAAGATCGGCATGAAGTGCCGGCTCGTCCAAGAAAGCTGGGTGCCGCATGAGGACGCCGTCTACGACCGCGTCGGCAATATCCAGCTCAGCCGCATCTTGGGCGCCGATGTCCGCCTCGTCGATGAGGGCTTCGACATTGGCATCCGGCAGAGCTGGGAGGAGGCGATCGCCGATGTGAAGGCCAAGGGCGGCAAGCCCTACGCGATTCCGGCCGGCGCCTCCGTCCATAAATTCGGCGGCCTCGGCTATGTCGGCTTCGCCGAGGAAGTGCGTGCGCAGGAAAAGGAACTGGGCTTCGCCTTCGACTATATCGTCGTCTGCACGGTCACGGGCTCGACCCATGCCGGCATGCTCGTCGGCTTCGCCAAGGACGGCCGCGAGCGCAAGGTCATCGGCATCGACGCGTCCTTCACCCCGGCCCAGACTAGGGCGCAGGTACTCCAGATCGCCCGGAATACGGCGGAACTGGTCGACCTCGGCAAGGAACTCGTCGAGGATGACGTCATCCTGATCGAGGATTATGCCTATCCGGTCTACGGCGTTCCCTCGGAGGAGACGAAGGAGGCGATCCGCCTCTGCGCGCGCCTGGAAGGCATGATCACCGACCCCGTCTATGAGGGGAAATCCATGCAAGGCATGATCGATCTGGTGCGGAAGGGCTATTTCCCCGAAGGATCGAAGGTGCTCTACGCCCATCTCGGCGGCGCGCCGGCACTCAACGGCTATGGCTACGCGTTCCGCAACGGCTGAGTGGAGTAACCCTGGGGATCCGTCCGGAAAGAATGATAATTAAATCAAATACATAATCATCTAGCTTCGTCATCCCCGCTTTCGCGAGGATGACGACTATTACATTGAAAATAATCCAACTCTCCACGGCGGAACATGATTCATACCCGCGCACCATAAGGCTGGAGGTTGCTCGTCATGAATGACCTACGACTGTCGTCGAAGCGCCTGATCCTTCGCTTGTGGCGTGATGCCGACCGGGAGCCCTTCACACGGCTCTCCGCCGATCGACGGGTCATGGAACATCTTATGCCCCTTCCTTCTCGAGAAGCCGCGGATGCCTGGATTGACCGGCAGCGTAGCCATCTCGAGGAACATGGCTTTGGCGTGTGGGCCGTCGAATTGGCTGAAACGAGCGAATTTATCGGAGCGGTCGGCCTCCTGCGCGTCAGCTATAAGGCCCATTTTACACCAGCGGTTGAAGTTGCCTGGCGTCTCTCTCAAAACCATTGGGGGCGTGGCTATGCTCCGGAAGCCGCGGCGGTGTCGCTTCAGTTCGGCTTTGAGAAGCTGCGATTGCCCGAGATTGTCGCCAATACCGTCGCCGGCAATCTCAACTCGCAGAAAGTGATGCTGAAATTGGGCATGTCTCGCTCTTCTATGGACGATTTTGAACATCCCCTTATCCCGGAAGGTCATCCGTTGCGCCGACAAGTGCTCTACCGCATTTCTCAAAAAGAGTGGCGGGCCTTGGGGGTGGATTGACATTCGCGCTGTGGAGACCCCGCTCGCCTTGCCGAAACCGCGTGGCTTGCCCTAGCCTGCGTCGGATCGGTGACGTAGCGAGGATCGGGCAGGATGCGGAACACCCTAGGGCAGACGGGATATCGGGGCGATGCCGTCCTCGGCGAGCTGCTGGCGGAGGCGGGGTCGCCTTATGATCCGGTGGCGGTGCGGGCGCTGATCCTGGGTGTGCTGGCGGCACCGCCGGCGCGCGATCCGGTTGCATGGATGGTCCTGGTGGCGGCCGAGCCGTCGCCGTCTCTGGCGGTGCAACTGGATGCGTTGAAAGCGGAACTCGCAGTCACGAAACCCGGTGCCGTGGATCGGCATGCGCGGCTGGCCGCGTTGCGCGGTGAACTCGACCGCCAGGGCTTCGACGGCTTTATCATCGGCCGCGCCGACGTGCATCAGGGCGAGTATATCCCGGCCAACGCGGAGCGGCTGAGCTGGGTGACCGGCTTCACCGGCTCGGCCGGTCTCGCGGTCGTGCTGCGGCGGCAGGCCGCCTTGTTCGTCGATGGGCGCTACACCGTGCAGGCGGTGGCCGAAGTCGATGCCGGCGATTATCTCCAGCGCCATATCACGACCGAGCCGGCGACCGACTGGATCGCCGAGACGCTGCGTCCCGGCGAGGTGCTGGGCTACGATCCCTGGCTGCTGACCCCGGCGACGGTCGACCGGTTCCGCGCCGCCGCGGAGAAAGCGGGCGGCGAATTGCGCGCGGTCGCGGCCAACCCGGTCGACGCGATCTGGCCGGAGCGCCCGCCGGCGCCGATCTCGCCGGCCCGGCCGCATGACCTCGATTATGCCGGTAAATCGGCGGCGGATAAGCGGGCGGAGATCGGCGCGGCGTTGGCCCGCGACAAGATCGACGCGGCGGTCATCACCGCCCCAGACAGCCTCGCCTGGCTGCTCAACATCCGCGGCGGCGACGTGCCGCACACACCCTTGGCGCTGGGTTTCGCGACGGTTGCGGCGGATGGCTCCGTCGACCTGTTCATCGATCGGCGCAAGCTTGTTCCTGGGCTCGACGCCTATCTGGGCAATGGTGTCGCGGTGCGCCCGATGAGCGATCTCGGACCCGCGATCGACGCGCTTGCCGGCAAGCGGGTGCGGATCGATCCGGCGGCGAGTGCCGCCTGGCTGGTCGACCGGCTGACCGCGGCCGGTGCCGAGGTACAGGCCGGGGCCGATCCGTGCCGCCTGCCCAAGGCGGTGAAGAACCCGGTCGAACTCGACGGCGCGCGTCGCGCCCATCGCCGCGACGCCGTCGCCGTGACTCGCTTCCTCGCCTGGTTCGATGGGGCGTCGCCCAGCGGCGAGCTGACCGAACTCGACGTCGCGGCCAAGCTCGAAGCCTGCCGAGCGGGTGGTGCCTTGTTCCGAGATCTCAGCTTCACGACGATCTCCGCCGCCGGCCCGAACGCCGCCTTGCCGCATTACCGCGCCACCGCCGAGACCGAAGGCACGCTGTTGCCGGATTCGCTCTATCTGGTGGATTCCGGCGCGCAGTATCTGGACGGCACCACCGACATCACCCGCACGATCGCGATCGGCACGCCGACGCCGGAGATGAAGGACCGCTATACCCGCGTGTTGAAAGGGCATATCGCCCTCGGCACGGCGATCTTCCCGAAGGGCACCACCGGGGCGGCGCTCGACGTGCTGGCGCGGTTGCCGCTCTGGCAGGCCGGGCTCAATTTCGATCACGGCACCGGCCATGGCGTCGGCAGCTATCTGTCGGTGCATGAGGGGCCGCAGCGCATCGCGCAATTCGCCGATACCCAGGCGCTGATCCCCGGCATGATCATCTCGAACGAGCCCGGCTACTACAAACCCGGCGCGTTCGGCATTCGCATCGAGAACCTGATCGTGGTGACCGAACTCGGCGCCCTGGAGGGTGGCGATCGCGACATGCTGGGTTTCGAGACGATCACGCTGGCGCCGATCGACAAGACGCCGATCGAGCCGTCGCTACTGACCCGAGATGAGATCGCCTGGCTCGACGCCTATCACGCGCGCGTGCGGGCCAGCCTGGCGCCCCTGATCGAGGAGCCGGACGTGGCAGCCTGGCTGGAGCGAGCGACGGCGCCGCTGTTGGGGTAATGGGCGGACTACCGGCCGATCAGGTCCAGCCATTCGGCTTCGGTCAGCGTCTTTACGCCCAGCGCCGCGGCCTTCGCGGCCTTGGAGCCGGCATCGGCGCCGACCACCAGGAAATCCGTCTTGGCCGAGACGGAGCTGGTGACGTTGGCGCCGAGCGCTTCGGCGCGCACCTTCGCCTCGCCCCGCGACATCTCGGTGAGGGTGCCGGTGAACACGATGGTCTTGCCGGCGAACACGGCATCCGCGTCGACCGCGGGCGCGCTGAAATCCAGCACCGTCACCTGGGCGGTCAGATCGTCGAGGATCTCCTGATTGTGTGGCTCCTCGAAGAACGCGATCAGGTCGGCCGCCATCTCGCCGCCGATGCCGTTGATGTTCAGCAACGCCTTGGCTGCCTCGCTCTCGGCGTCGGCCGACTCGGTCATCGCCGTACGCCAGGCGGCGAGGCTGCGGTAATTGCGGGCAAGCAGTCGGGCCGTCTGCTGGCCGACCTGCCGGATGCCCAGCGCGTGGATGAACCGCTCCAGCGGGATTTCTCGACGCGCATTGATGCCGTCGATCAGGTTCTGCGCGCTCTGCTTGCCCCAGCCTTCGCGGGTTTCGATCGCCGCCGCCTCCAGGCGAAAGATGTCGCCGGGGCGGCGGATCAGACCATCGGCCCAGAACGCGGCGATGGTCTTGGCGCCCAGCCCTTCAATATCGAAGGCATCGCGCGACACGAAATGGCGCAACCGCTCGACCGCTTGCGCCTCGCAGATCAAGCCGCCGGTGCAGCGCCGCACGACCTCGCCTTCCTCGCGCACGGCCAGGCTGCCACAGACCGGGCAATGCGTCGGAAACTGGAACGGCACCGCATCGGACGGACGCAGGGCGGGCACCGGGCCGACGACCTGCGGGATCACGTCGCCGGCCCGCTGGACGATCACGGTATCGCCGATCCGCACATCCTTGCGCTGGATCTCGTCCTCGTTGTGCAGCGTCGCCCGCTGCACCACCACGCCGCCGACGGTGATCGGGTCGAGGACGGCGACCGGGGTGAGCGAGCCCTGCCGGCCGACCTGGATGATGATATCGGCGAGCCGGGTCCGCGCCTGTTGTGCCGGGAATTTATGGGCGACCGCCCAACGCGGCGCCCGGCCGACGAAGCCCAGCCGTTCCTCCAACTTGAGGTCGTTGACCTTGTAGACCACGCCGTCGATGTCATAGGGCAGCGTCGCCCGCTCGGCGCCGACACGGGCCTGGAACGCCAACGCCGCCTCTATGCCCCGGCAGAGCTGCGACAGAGGGTTGATGGTGAAGCCCCATGCCTTGAAGCAGGTGAGGGCGTCCCAATGGCTCTCGGCGAACCGCCCGGTCGCCTCGCCCCAGGCATAGGCGAAGAAGGCGAGGGGGCGGCTCGCCGTGATCGACGGATCGAGTTGGCGCAGCGAGCCCGCGGCGGCGTTGCGCGGATTGGCGAAGGCCGGCTCGCCGGCGGCTTCACGTTCCTCGTTCAAGCGCAGGAAGCCTGGCCGCTCCATGTAGACCTCGCCGCGCACCTCGATCACCGAGGGCCAGCCGCTGCCGGCGAGTGTGTGCGGCACGCTCGCGATCGATCGGATATTCGCGGTGATGTCCTCGCCGATGACGCCATCGCCACGGGTCGCGGCCAAGGTCAGCCGGCCAGCCTCATAGCGCAGGGAGGCCGATAGCCCATCGATCTTGGGTTCGGCGCAAAGCTCGATCGTCTCCGGCTCGACCAGCGCCAGATCTTCCGGACGCTTGAAGAAATTGCGCACGCCGCCGAAGAATTCCCGAACGTCGTCGCCGTCGAAGGCGTTTTCCAGCGACAGCATCGGCCGGCTGTGTCGCACCTTGGCGAACCCCGACGCCGGTGCGGCACCGACCCGCTTGTTGGGGCTATCGGCGCGGACCAACTCCGGAAACCGAGTCTCGATCTCGGTGTTACGCAGCCTTAAAGCATCATATTCCGCATCCGAAATGATCGGCGCGTCGTCTTGGTGATAGTGCCGATCATGATCGGCGATCTCGCGGGCCAGCCGGGCCAATTCTGCGGCGGCGGCATCGGGTGACAATGCGTCGACGGGCAAGGCATCGATCGGCAATTCTGATGGGGCCGGGCTCATAGCGCGGCGCCGGCCAAGAGCAGGCTATCGGCGGCGGCGCGCGCCTCGGCGGTGATCGTCTCGCCGGATAGCATGCGGGCGATTTCCTCGCGCCGTTCCGTATCGGAGAGTGGCTCGACGCGGGTGACCGTGTGCTGCGAGGCCTGCAGCTTGGCGACGCGCCAGTGATGGGCGCCGCGTGCCGCCACTTGCGGGCTATGCGTCACCACCAGCACCTGCAGATCGTCGCCCAGCTTTTGCAACCGGTCGCCGACCGCGGCTGCGACGGCGCCGCCGATGCCGCTATCGACCTCGTCGAACACGATGGTCGGCACCGACGAGACGCGAGCCAGCACGACCTTCAAGGCGAGCATGAAGCGGCTGAGCTCGCCGCCGGAAGCGATCTTGGCCAGCGGGCCGGCCGGCGTGCCGGGATTGGTGGCGACTTCGAAGGTGACCCGCTCGCTTCCGTCCGGTCCCCAGTCGGTATCGGGTAGCGGGGCGATCGCGGTGGTGAACCGGGCGCGCTCCAGCTTCAGCGGCGCCAATTCCGCCTGCACGGCGGAATCGAGCCGCTTGGCAGCGCCGCGCCGCGCGGCCGCCAGGTTTTCGGCCGCCTGGCCATAGGCATCGCGGGCCGCCTTGGCCGCCTGTTCCAGCCGACCGATCCCGCCGGCGCCGTCATCCAAGGCGGCGAGGCGGGCGGCGAGGTCGCGATGCAGCGCCGGCAGTTGGTCGACGGCGATGCCGTGCTTGCGCGCCAAGGCACGCAGCGCGAACAGCCTTTCCTCGACTTTCTCCAGCCGCTCGCCGCCGGCCTCGGTCTCGGCCGTCGCCGCCTGCAGCAGGGCGATCGCCTCGGCGAGTTCGACCAGGCCGCGCTCCAGCGCCGCGATCGTCGTGTCCAACCTGCTGCCCGACTTGTCGCGCACCCGATCCAAGGCCCGCGCCGCCGCGTTCATGGCGCGCTCGGCGCCGCGCTCGCCGGCGAGTTCGGCATAGGCGGTCTCGGTCGCCTCGCCGACCTGCTCGCGATGCATCAGCAGCGCACGCCGTTCGGCCAAGCTGTCTTCCTCATCTTCGACGGGGGCCAAGGCGTCGAACTCCGCCAGGGCGTGACGCAGCCATTCCTCGTCCCGCAGCGACTCCGCCAGCGCCGCTTGCGCCGCCGCCAAGCTGCGACGGGCGGCAGTCCATTCCGCCCAGCGGGCGCGCGTCGCCTCAAGGTACGGGTAGTGGCCGCCATAGCTGTCGAGGACGCCGCCATGGGTCGAGGGATCGAGCAGGCCGCGCTGTTCGAACTGGCCCTGGATCTCGACCAGGGTCTCGCCCAGCTGACGCAGCAGGCCGATGCTGGCCGGCTGATCGTTGACGAAGGCGCGGCTGCGACCATCGACACCCAGCACGCGGCGCAGCAGCAGGCTGTCCTCGACCTCGATGCCTTGGTCGGTCAGCAGCGGGCGGGCCGGATGGTCGGCCGGCAGGTCGAACTCGGCGCCGACGATCGCCTGCGTCGCACCGGCCCGTACCAGGGCGCTATCGCCCCGGCCGCCCAGCACCAAGCCGAGCGCGTCGAGCAGGATCGATTTGCCGGCACCCGTTTCGCCGGTCAGCACCGATAGGCCGCCCTCGAAGGCCAAATCCAGCCGGTCGATCAGGACAACGTCGCGAATGGTCAGGCCGAGCAGCATCGGGCAGCCAGCAGCGCCTTAAAATATCGAGTTGACGATCCGCCCGACCCAGCCCGGCTGGTCCGGCGCCTCATAAGTGCCGCCGATCAGCGCATAGCTGTCTTTGTACCAATCGCTGTTCGGGAAATTATATCCCAGGACCGCCGCCGATGCCTTCGCTTCGTCGACGACGCCCAGGGCCAGATAGCACTCGGTCAACCGGGCCAGCGCTTCGGGTACATGGGTCGTCGTCTGGTATTCGCTGAGCACCTGCTTGTACCGGTTGATCGCCGCCAGATAATCGTTGCGGCGCTGGTAATACCGGCCGATTTCCATTTCCTTGCCGGCCAGATGATCCCGCGTCAGATCGATCTTCAGCCGGGCGTCTCGGGCGTATTGCGTGTCCGGATAGCGGTTCACGACATCCTGCAGGGCGGTCAACGCCCGTTCGGTATTGCGCTGATCGCGTTCGACATCGGTGATCTGCTCGTAATACGAGATCGCCTTGATGTAATAGGCATAGGCGGTGTCGCGGTTGCCCGGGTGCAGCTGGATGAAGCGATCGGCGGCGCTGACCGCCTCGTCATATTTATTGGCCTCGTAGTTGACGTAGGCTTCCATCAACTGCGCCTTGGTAGCCCAGACCGAATAGGGATGCTGCCGCTCGACTTCTTCGAACTGCTTCAGCGCGTCCACATAATTTCTGTCCAGCATGGTGTCGATGGCGCTGTTATACAGCTCCTCCACCGGCTTCTCGACATAGGTATCTTTCGGAGTCGAGGCGCAGCCGGCCAAACCCCAACCGATGATCAGGGCCAAGAGCGGCAATATCCGGTTCACGCGCCGCGCGCCAAGGCATTTGTCGCGGTCGTCCCGTGCGCTGTTCCAAGCCATCGTCATACCCGTTTTCAGCCTCTATTCACCCGCACGGGACCCATCATCGAAGATCCGAGCGGCGTTCCGCATAGAGTGCGGAACAGCTCCAAGTCCAGGATGGCGCGTATAACACGAAAGCCCAGCTGTGATCGAGCCTTTGCCCCGCGGCAGGGTACCTACCGCGGGGACATTATATCAGGCTGGATACCAGGCGGTGTTTGCCTTAGGCCGACAGGGCTTCCAGCGGCTGTTCCCAGGGCTGGGAGAAGTCGGCGGCTTCGGTGACGTGGGCATAGCACCAGGCGTCGCGATCGGCGAACAGCGCTTCGAGCAGCCGGCGGTTCAGCGCATGGCTCGACCGCACACCGCGGAACCGGCCGAGAATCGGCCCGCCGGCGAGGTACAGATCGCCGATCGCGTCGAGCGCCTTGTGCCGGACGAATTCATCGACGTAGCGCAGCCCATCCTTGTTGAGGACGACGTCGCCGCTCACCACGATCGCGTTTTCCAGCGACCCGCCACGGGCGAGACCGGCCGCCCGCATCTGATCGACCTCGTTCAGGAAGCCGAAGGTCCGCGCGCGGCTGACCTCTTCCTTGAAGACCATCGGATCCAGCACCAGGCTGGTCGATTGCTGGGCGATGATCCGATTCGGAAAATCGATATCCATGTCGACCGCGAACACATGATCAGCCTCGAGCGATGCCGATTTCAACCCATCGCCGACCGATACCGTCTTCAGCACCTTGATGGCGAGGCGGGGGGCCGTCTGCACCGCGATGCCGGCGCATTCGATCAGGAACACGAAGGGTTCGGCGCTGCCATCCATGATCGGCACTTCCGGGCCGTCCAGCTCGACGATGACATTGTCGATGCCGCAACCGGAGAGGGCCGCCATCAGATGTTCGATGGTCATGATCGAATTGCCGCGGGTATCGCGCAGCGTGGTGCACAAGGCGGATTCGATCGCGTTGTTCCAGAGCGCCGGGATCTCGATCGGCACCGGGCCATCGATCCGGCGAAACACGATACCGGTCCCCTCGGCCGCCGGCAGCAAGGTCATCGTCGTCTTGACGCCGGTATGCAAGCCGACCCCCGTACACGGGATCGACGCTTTCACGGTCTTTTGCAGGGCCGCGGCCGGTTTCAACATTATGCCATCCAACAACGCTAGTGCTTTCCGCACTGGTTAATGGATAACAACCTCCGCCCGCATTACCAAATCACTCTTTGTTTCCGAATGTTTCAGTCCGCAGAGGCAAAAAGCGCCGTGTAATCAAATGGTTACAAGGACTTTTACACGGCTTTTATGTGCGGGTGTGTTGCGGCGCACAAGCCGCTTCAAAGTGCGGAAGGACGGTCGCGAAGGCCTCCGGAGGCCATGAGGGCCTCCGGAGGGTCTTGATCAGTTGGCTTGCCGGCGCAGGAAGGCGGGGATGTCAAGGAAATCCTCTTCCGATTTCGGCGTGCCCAGGCGGTCCGCCGGATCGGCGGCGCCGAGGCGAGGGGAGGCGTGGGTGCCCTGGGGCGGTGGCGGCACCCGGCCGGGGCCGCCGACGGTCGGGCCGGCGCGGGTATAGGTCGGCTCCGGCGTCGAGCTTAGCGACCGGCCGACGATCCGCTGGAACAGGCTCGGCGCCTTGGGCTTGGCGGCCGGCCGGGCTGGCGGCGGCAGGTCCCGTTGAGCCATGTCCCGTTGTGCCGGCTCCCTTTGGGCCATATCCCGTTGCGCCGGCTCCCGTTGGGGGTGGACCGGCCGGCCGGCCGGCTGCTGTTCCGCCGGCGGTGCCGCCAGGACCGGGTCGGTCCGTTCGGCAACCATCGGGCGCGGGGCGATGAACGAGCCGTTCGACACGCTCGCCGCGACCTGTGCCCCGGCACCCGTGTCGCTCGCCCGTTCGGCCGGCTGAACGGGGGCCGACTCCGCGACCTTTCTGGCGAAGGGTGGGATCGAGGCGGGGCCGTTCGCCGCGTCGCTGTGGCGATATCCCGTGAACAGCTCCGGCACCGGCGCCGGTTCGGGGGCGGCGACCGGTCGGCTGCGATCGCTGACCAGCGTCACATGCGGCTTCAGCAGGGCGGCTTCCTCGACATCGATGCCGGTGGCGACCACCGAGATGCGCATCTTGCCTTCCAGCTTTTCGTCGAAGGTCGAGCCGAAGATGATGTTGGCTTCCGGATCGACCTCGTCGCGGATCCGGTTCGCCGCCTCGTCGACCTCGAACAGCGTCATGTCCAGGCCGCCGGTGATGTTGATCAGGACGCCCTTGGCCCCCTTCATCGACACATCGTCGAGCAGCGGGTTCGAGATCGCGGCCTCGGCGGCATCGAGCGCGCGCTTGTCGCCCGACGCCTCGCCGGTGCCCATCATCGCCTTGCCCATCTCGCTCATGACCGCGCGGATATCCGCGAAGTCGAGGTTAATGAGGCCGGGCATCACCATGAGATCGGTGACGCCGCGCACGCCCGAATGCAGCACGTCATCCGCCATCTTGAAGGCATCGGCGAAGGTCGTCCGCTCATTGGCGATGCGGAACAGGTTCTGGTTCGGGATGATGATCAGCGTATCGACGAATTTCTGCATCTCCTCGATGCCGGATTCGGCGAGCCGCATGCGGTGCGTGCCCTCGAAATGGAACGGCTTGGTGACGACGCCCACGGTCAGGATGCCGTTCTCGCGCGCCGCCCGGGCGATCACCGGCGCGGCACCGGTGCCGGTGCCACCGCCCATTCCGGCGGTGATGAACACCATGTTGGAGCCGGCGAGGTGCTGCAGGATCTCCTCCAGCGCTTCCTCCGCGGCGGCACGGCCGACATCCGGGCGGGAGCCGGCGCCCAGGCCGCGCGTCGTCGCCTGGCCCAGTTGAACCTTGCGGTCGGCCAGCGAATGGGTCATCGCCTGCGCGTCGGTGTTGCAGACGATGAACTCGCAGCCGATCAGGTTCGACCGAATCATGTTGTTGACGGCGTTGCCGCCGGCGCCACCGACACCGACCACGGTGATACGCGGCTTCAGATCAGCGGCTTCCTTAGGAATGCTCAGGTTTATCATCGTGTTGTCCTCCGGGTCGGGCATGTCGTGTTGGCGCGGTCGGCTGGCAATTCGGCGTGGCCCCTGCCCGGTTCAGCCGTGACCGGGCAGGGGCGTGGATCGGGCGGGTCAGAGGTTCTCACGAAGCCAACTCCCGAATTTGCCGAAGAGCCCGTGCGGCTCGTCGATGAGACCGGTGTCGCGGCGCCGGGTTTCGGCGCGCTCCGACACGGCGAAGCGCAGCAGGCCCGCGGCGGTGGCGAAGGCCGGTCCCTCGGTCGCCTCGGCGAGGCCGGTGACCCGCATCGGCCGGCCGATGCGCACCTGCTTGTCGAGAATCATGCCGGCCAGTTCGCGCGTCCCCGGCAATTGGCAGGCCCCGCCGGTCAGCACGATCCGCCGTCCGGCCAGCTTGTCGAAACCGGATTCCTCCAGCCGGTTGCGCACCAGCTCGAAGGTTTCCTCCAGGCGCGGCGAAATGATGCCGATCAGGTGCGATTTCGGAATGTGGTTGGTGCTGCCTTCCTCGTCCTCGCCGACTTGCGGGACGCTGATCGTCTCGCGTTCGTCGGCGGGCGATGGGATGGCCGAGCCGTACAGCGTCTTCATGCGTTCGGCATGGACCACCGGCGTCGACAACCCGCGGGCGATGTCGTTGGTCACGTGATGGCCGCCGACCGGTACCGTGTCGGCATAGACCACGCTGCCGTCGAAGAACACCGCGATGCTGGTGGTGCCGCCGCCCATGTCGATGACCGTGACGCCGAGGTCGATCTCGTCCTCGACCAGGCAGGACAGGCCGGACGCATAGGGCGACACGACCAGCCCGACCGCTTCCAGATGGCAGCGGCCGACGGCGGTCGCGACGTTGCGCACCGCGGCGGACGAGGCGGAGACGACATGCATGTTGACGCCCAGGCGCTCGCCGAACATGCCGCGCGGGTCGCGGATGCCGCGGCTGCCATCGATCGAGAAGCCGACCGGGATCGAATGGATGATCTGCCGGCCGGGTGGCTCGCGATAGGCGTGGCCGTGATTCAGCACCCGGCGCATATCCGCGTCGGTGATGTCGCGCGCCGGGATCGTGATCTCCACCGGCACGATGCGCGATCCCGGGAACCCGCCGGATAGGTTGACCACGACCTCGGAGATCGTCTCGCCGGCCATCTGTTCGGCGGCATGCACCGCGTTCAGCAGCGAGGTCGCGGCGAGGTCGAGATCGACGATCTGGCCGTTGCGCACGCCGCGCGACACCTGGTGGCCGATGCCGATCACGCGCGGCGCATCCGCCTCGGCCCGCGCGATGAAGCAGCAGATCTTGGTGGTGCCGATATCGGCGGCGGCGACCAGGCTGCCGCGCGGGCGCGTGGGCGTCTTCCTCATGCGCCGGCCCTCCCTACGAGAGGGCCCGGGGCAGAGGCAGCCGTGTCGGCGGATAGGGCGGTGAAATACGGCATCAGGTGTTCTTCGCCGAGGATTTGGCACGCGGTTTGGCCGGTGGCTGGTCTTTCGACGGGTCGGGCGTGACGCGAACCACCAGGCGATCGTTCAGCCGCAGGTCGACCTTCTGGATGTTTCGATCGAGCAAGCCATGGCTGCGGTCGAGATCGGCGAGCTGCGCCCAGGCGTTGCTGATGTCGCCCTCCGGCAGCTCGACATCGATGCCGTTATCCAGCTTGAGATTCCAGCGGCGCTCGCCGACCCAGACGGCGGCGGCGATGCGGTGTTGCAGATCGGGCTGCGTGGCGAGCACGGTGAGCAGCGCCTGGGCGTTGGTCTGCGCGCCGTCGCCCACCACCAGCAGCAGATTGGCATACCGGTCCAGCCGTTCGGTCGTCACCACCACGCCCTCGGCGTCGATCAGCACGATCTTGCCATGCCGCTGCCACAGCGCCAGCGGGTGCCGTTCGACCAGCCGGACATAGAGCGTGCCGGGCAAACGGCGCTCGACCGAGGCGGAGCGTACCCAGGGCAGGGTCTCCAATTGCTGCTTCGCCTTGGTCGGGCTGACGCCGAAGATCGGCGTGCCGCGGCCGGCGTCGATCGCCGCCAACACCGCTTCCGGGCTGGTCATCTCGCGACCCTCGACCAGCACGTTGTCGACGGTGAAGCCCAGCGCCGCGGTCGCCCGGAGCGCGGCCGTCTGGACGGTCGGCATGTCGCCGGTATGCAGCATCATGAACAGGGCGATCGCGCAACCGCCGGCCAAGGCCATGGCGCTCCAGCGCAGGGCCAACGGCATCAGCCGCTGGATCCGCCGGCGTAGCAGCAGGACCGAAGCGGCACGGGTCATCTTGTGGCGGGGGACGTCCAGGCTTACGCGTCGCATCGGGCGTTCTCCACCATCCAGCTCACCAGCTCGACAAAGCTGATGCCGACATGCCGTGCGATATCCGGGACGAGCGAGGTCGGCGTCATCCCCGGCTGGGTATTGACCTCCAGCAGGTAGAAGCGCCCAGGGCCATCCTGCGTGTCGTCGTAGCGCAGATCCGCCCGGCTGACACCGCGGCAGCCGAGCGCCTGATGTGCCACGAGCGCGATCCGGCAGGCCTCGTCGCGCGCCGCCTGGGGGATCGACGCCGGGAAAATATGGATCGATCCGCCTTCGGAATATTTGGCGGTGTAATCGTAGAAGGAGCCGTTGCTCTGGATCTCCAGCGCACCCAGAGCCCGGTCGCCCATCACGGCGACGGTGATCTCGCGGCCGGGGATGAATTTCTCGACCAGGACACGCTCGCCGAACGGCCAAGTGGCGGCCGAGAGCGGTGGATGATTGTCGCGGTCGCGCACGATCACCACGCCGACGCTGGACCCTTCATTGGGCGGCTTCACGACGAAGGGGGCCGGCATCGGATCGCCCGCCAACAGCGCGTCCCGGCTCAGCACTTTGCCTTCGACGACCGGCAGGCCGGCCTGCGCGAAGATCTGCTTGGCCAACGGCTTATCCATCGCTAGCGCCGAGGCGGTCACCCCGGAATGGGTGTAGGGCAGGCGCAGGATCTCGAGCAGACCCTGGATCGTGCCGTCTTCGCCGCCACGGCCGTGCAGCGCGTTGAACACGACGTCGGGTCGCGGCGTCAGGGCCGCGACCAGCGTGTCGATGTCCCGCGTCACGTCGATCTCGGTCACCCGATAGCCGCCATCGCGCAACGCCGCGGCGCAATCGCGGCCGCTCGACAGCGAGACCTCCCGCTCCGCCGACCAGCCGCCCATCAGCACGGCGACGTGTTTCGCCGATCCGGCGCTCATGGCGTCCCCTCGATGATCGGCGCCATGAGGGGGGCGGCCGGGACGCCGATGCGCTTGATTTCCCAGTCCAGCACGATGCCGCTGGTCTCCAGCACCCGGCGGCGCACTTCCTCGCCCAACCCTTCGAGATCGGCGGCGGTCGCGGCGCCCAGATTGATCAGGAAATTCGCATGCAGCTCGGACACCATGGCGTCGCCCCGGCGCAAGCCACGGCAGCCGGCCTGATCGATCAGCTGCCATGCCTTGCGGCCGGCCGGGTTGGCGAATGTCGAGCCGCCGGTACGGGAATGGACCGGCTGGGTGGCGCTGCGCTGCGCCCGGATCTTGGCCATGCGCTCGGCGATGAGACCCTGATCGGTCGGGACACCTTGCAGCGTGGCGTGCAGGAAGATCCAATCGGCCGGCACGCCGGAATGGCGATAGCCAAGCCGCAGATCCGCGAGGTCGAGTTCGTGATGCCGGCCGTCGCCATCGATCGCGGTCGCCGCCAGCACGACGTCGCTGAGCTCGGCACCATAGGCACCGGCATTCATGCGCAAGGCACCGCCGACCGTGCCGGGGACGCCGGAGAGAAATTCCAGCCCGCCCAGCCCGGCCTGCATCGCCGCCATCGCCAGGTTGCTGTCGAGCGCGCCGGCACCGGCATAGACCTCGGTACCGTCGACCGCGACTTCGGCGAAGGGCCGGCCCAGCCGGATCACCACGCCCGGCACGCCGCCGTCGCGCACCAGTACGTTGGAGGCGACACCCAGCACGGTGACCGGCACGTCGGTCGGCTTGGCCGACAGGAAATCCGTCAGGTCTTGCACGTCGGCCGGCCGGAACAGAACCTCCGCGGCGCCGCCGACCCGGAACCAGGTGATCGGCGCCAGCGGCGCGTTGGCGGTCAACCGGCCGCGCACGGTCGGCAGGCGCTCGATCAAGCGGCGTTGTTCGCGCAAGGCGGCCATCATCATCATCATGCGCCGATCCTCATGCTTGAGGAGGGGCCGGTTGTCCCGGCCGCTAAGGTATCGAGCTCCGCCGGCAGGGCGTTGGCCCAATTGGTGATCGATCCGGCGCCCAGGCAGACGACGAAATCGCCGGGCTTGGCAAAGCCATGCACCAGCTCGGCGAGCGCCGACGGCGCCGGCAAGGGCTGGGCGTGGCGATGGCCGCGCGCGGTCAGTCCGGCGACCAGCGCGTCCCGATCGATCCCCTCGATCGGGGCCTCGCCCGCCGCGTAGATATCGGCGACCAGCACGATATCGGCATCGTTGAAGCAGCGGCAAAACTCGTCGAACAGATCGGACACCCGACTGTAGCGGTGCGGCTGGAATACCGCGATCACCGTGCCGGCGGTCGCCTGGCGCGCCGCGCGCAAAACCGCGGAGATCTCGACCGGATGATGGCCGTAATCGTCGATCACCGTGACGCCGTTCGACACGCCGGTCTTGGTGAAACGTCGCTTGACGCCCTTGAAGCCGGCCAGGGCCTGGCGAACCACCTCGTCCTCGATGCCCATCTCGCTGGCGACAGCGATCGCCGCCAGCGAATTCAGCACATTGTGGTGGCCCAGCATCGGCAGCCGCACGGCCGACACCGTCCGGCTGGTCTCGGCGATCCGGTCGGCGATGACCACGTCATAGGTCGCGCCATCCCGATCCATCTCGACGTTGATCGCCCGCACATCGGCCTGCGGACTCAGGCCATAGGTGACGATGCGCCGGTCGGAGACGCGCGGGATCATGCCCTGCACCACCGGATGATCGATGCACAGGGCGGCGAAGCCATAGAACGGAATATTGGTGACGAAGCTCTCGAACGCCTTCTGGGCGACCTCGAAGCTGCCGTAGAAATCCAGATGCTCCGGATCGATGTTGGTGACGATCCCAATCGTCGCCGGCAGCCGGGTGAAAGTGCCGTCGCTCTCATCCGCCTCGACCACCATCCAGTCGCCGGCCCCCAGCCGCGCATTGGTGCCATAGGCGTTGATTATGCCGCCATTGATCACGGTGGGGTCGAGCGACGCCGCGTCCAGCAAGGCGCCGACCAGCGAGGTCGTCGTCGTCTTGCCATGGGTGCCGGCGACGGCGATCGACCATTTGAGGCGCATCAACTCGCCCAGCATCTCCGCACGGCGGACGATCGGCAGCAGCCGGGCCCGCGCCGCCACGAGTTCGGGATTGTCCGGGCGGATCGCCGAGGAGACGACGACGACCTGGGCGTGGCCGATATTCTCGCCGCGATGGCCGACCTCGACCGGGATGCCCAGCCGCCGGATGCGCTGCACATTGGGATTGTCGGCGACGTCGCTGCCCTGCACCGAATAGCCGAGATTGTGCAGGATCTCGGCGATCCCACTCATGCCGATGCCGCCGATGCCGATGAAGTGCAATGTCCCGATGGTGAGCGGCAGCGCCCTCATGATGGCACCCCCCGCTGCAGGGTCGCCACCAGGTCGGCCAGTAAGCTGGCCGCCGCGGGCTCGCCCAGGGAATGGGCCGCGGCCGCGCTACGATCGAGCAATGCCGAGTCACCCAGCACGCGTTCCAGCAGCTCCGCCAGCGCCGCCGAGGCAAAGTCCTTCTCGGCCAACAGCCAGGCGCCGCCGCGCTCGACCAGGATTTGCGCATTGGCGGTCTGCTCGTCGGCGAGGGCGCTCGCCAGCGGCACCAAAACAGCCGGCCGTCCGGCGACCGTCAGCTCCGCCACGGTCGACCCTCCGGCGCGCGCGATCACCAGATGCGCAGCACCCAGCCGCGCCGGAATGTCGTCGAAGAAGGCTTTGAGGTCGACGATGATCCCGCTATCGCGATAGGCGGCCTCGACCGTCGCCAGATCTTCGGGCCGGACCTGCTGGCTAACGTTCAGGCGCCGGCGCAGCGCCTCGGGCAAAGCCTTGAGCGCGGCCGGGATGACCTGGGAGAGGATTCTGGCCCCCTGGCTGCCGCCGGTCACCAGCAGGCGGATCTCGCCATCGGGCTCCGGCGCCGCATAGGGCTGGTCGCGCAAGGCGGCGATCGCCGGACGGACCGGGTTGCCCGTGCGGACGATCTTGCCGCGATCGGCCGGTTTCAGGCCCTGCACCGTGTCGAAGGCGGTGGCGATCGCGCGGACGCGACCGGCTAGCAGGCGATTGGCGCGGCCCAACACGGCGTTCTGGTCGTGGATCATGGTCGGCACACGCAGCCGCGCCGCCGCCAGCATGGTCGGCACCGACGGATAGCCGCCGAAACCAACGGCGGTGCCGGGGCCGAGCCGGCGCAGCAGCCGCCCGGCTTCCAGCGTGCCGCGCGCGATATCGACGATGCCTTTGAGGTTGCCCAGCAAGCCGCGGCCGAACCGGCCGGCGCGGATGCGGTAGGTCGCCACGCCGGCCATCCGATCACCCCAGACCTGACCGCGCGCATCGGTCACCAGCGCCACGCCGTGGCCGCGGCCGACCAGTTCCCGGGCCAACGCCTCGGCCGGGAACATGTGGCCACCGGTCCCGCCGGCCGCCAACACCACGAGGGGCAGCGCGGTCATGCGCCGTCTCCCGCGCCATAGCGCCGCCGGGTCAGTGCCAGCACCATGCCCATGCCGAGGCCGAGCGCCAGCAGCGACGAGCCGCCATAGGACAGGAAGGGCAGAGTCATGCCCTTGGTCGGCATCAGATGCAGCGACGACGCCATGTTGATGATCGCCTGCAGGCCGAACTGCACCAGTAGCCCGGTGCCGGCCAGCACGATGAACAGGCTCCCTTCCTGGCGCAGTCGGTGGAAACCGCGCAGCACCACGAAGGCGAACAGCAGGACGATGATCAGGCAGGCGATCAGGCCCATCTCCTCGCCGGCGACGGCGAACACGAAATCCGCATGGGCGTCGGGCAGGTAATCCTTGACCGTGCCCTCGCCCGGGCCGCGGCCCCAGAGCCCGCCATTGGTGAAGGCTTCCATCGACCGGTTGACCTGATAGCTGTCGCCGCTGGCCGGGTCGATGAACCGGTTGATGCGGCTCGCCACATGGGGAAACGTGTAATAGGCGCCGACCAGCCCCGCGCCACCCATCAGCCCCAGACAGCCGACTAGGATCAGCGGCAGCCCGGCCAGGAAGAATTGCGCGAACCAGATGGCGCTGATCACCACCGCCTGCCCCAGATCGGGCTGCAGCAGCAGCAACGCCGTCACCACCAGGTAGAGCACGATCGCGATCAGATTGCCGGGAATGCCCGAGCGGGTTTTCTGCTCGGCGAACATCCAGGCGGTGACGACGGCGAAGGTCGGCTTGATGAACTCCGACGGCTGCAGCGACAGGCCGGCGAAATTGATCCAGCGCCGGGCACCCTTGATCTCGACGCCGACCATGAAGGTGAGCGCCAGGAGTGCCAGGGCGATGATGAACGCGATCACCGCGATGCGCCTGATATCCCTCGGCGGTTGCAGCGAGACCACGAACATGATGACCACGGCGATCGGCAGCATGCCGAGCTGGCGCCGCACGAAATGGAACGCGTCGAAGCCGATCCGTTCGGCCACCGCCGGGCTGGCGGCGAGCGACAGCAGGGCGCCGAAGCCGATCAGGGCGGTCAGGGCGACGATGGTCCAGCGGTCGACCGTCCACCACCAGCGGCCGATGGCGCTTTGATCGGTGCGCGCGATGTTCATCATCGGGCGGCCTCCCGCGCTGCGGCCGTCTGGAGGGTGCCGGTCAAGCCGCGGAACGCGTCGCCGCGTGCCTCGAAATTGGCGAATTGGTCGTAGCTGGCGCAGGCCGGCGACAACAGCACGACGGCACCCGGCCGCCCCTCGGCGACGGCGCGGTCGGCGGCTTGGCGCACCGCGACGTCGAGCGTGCCGGACCGGGTGAACGGCACCCGATCGGTCAAAGTTCCGGCGAACGCCTCGGCGGCGTCGCCGATCAGGAAGGCGTGGCGGATCCGGTCGAACCACGGTGCCAGCGGCACGATCCCGCCGGCCTTGGGCGTGCCGCCGGCGATCCAATAGATGTCGTCGTAGCAGCCGAGCGCTTTCGACGCCGCGTCCGCGTTGGTCGCCTTGCTGTCGTTGACGAAGCGAACGCCGTCGAGGGTCGCGACCAGTTCCTGCCGGTGGGCGAGGCCGGGATAGCTCGCGATCCCGGCGGCGATCGTCTCGGCGGCCAATCCCGCGACCCGGCACACCGCATAGGCGGCGGCGGCGTTCTGCCAATTATGCCGGCCGGGCAGGGTCGCGATTTTGGTGAGATCCAGCACCGAGCGCGCCACGCCGTCCAGCGCGTCGACCAGTTGCCCGTCGATGGCGGCGATACCGCCGGGCACCGGCTGTTCCGCCGAGATCGCGATGACCCGCGCGACATCTTGGGCCACAAGCTCGGCATGGAGATCGCGGCAGATCGCGTCGTCGATCCCGACCACCGCCGTCGAAGCCGTCGATTGCGCACGAAAAATCGCTTTTTTCGCAGCGATATAACCGGCCATATCGCCATGGCGGTCGAGATGGTCGGGGGTAACGTTCAGCAGCACCGCGATATCGAACGCCAGGCTGGTCGTGAGGTCGAGCTGGAACGAACTCATCTCAAGGACATAGCGGCCATCGCTGCCAAGCCGCGGCAGGGACAGGGCGGGAATGCCCAGATTGCCGCCGACCGCGACCGGCTGCCCGGCGAGCCGCAGCACGTGGTGGATCAGCGCCGTCGTCGTCGATTTGCCGTTGGTGCCGGTGATGCCGATGAAGCCGGCCCCCGTGCCGGCACGGCCCAGCAACTCGATGTCGCCGATCACCTCGATGCCGGCGCGCTGGGCGCGGGCGGCGACGGGATGCGGCGTCGGATGGGTCAGCGGGATGCCGGGGCTCATCACCAAGGCCGCCCAATCGAGCGGCTCGGCGGTGCCGAGATCGGCCAGCGGGATCCGTGCCGCCTTCGCCGCGTCACGCTGTGCCGCGTCGTCGTCCCAGGCCAGCACGCGTGCGCCGCTGGCCAGCAAGGCCTCGGCCGCGACCCGCCCGGAGCGGCCGAGACCGAGGACGCCGACCGTGCGGTCGCGGTATGGCAGGGTTGCGATCATCTGAGCTTCAACGTCGACAAGCCGGCGATCGCCAGAATCGAGGCGATGATCCAGAAACGGATAACGATGGTCGGCTCGGCCCAGCCCTTTTTTTCGAAGTGATGGTGCAGCGGCGCCATGCGGAAGACGCGCCGGCCGGTCAGCTTGAAGCTGGCGACCTGGACGATCACCGAAACGGTCTCCAGCACGAACAACCCGCCGATGATGCCGAGCACGATCTCGTTCTTGGTGATGACCGCGATGCAGCCGAGGGCGGCCCCGATCGAGAGCGATCCGGTATCCCCCATGAAGACCATCGCAGGCGGCGCGTTGAACCATAGAAAACCCAGGCTGGCACCCACGAGGGCACCGCAAAAAACCGCGAGTTCACCCGCTCCCGGGACATGGTGAATCTGCAGGTAGTTAGAGAGGATGACATTACCCGCAAGATACGCGATCAAACCGAAGCTTGCAGCGGCTATCATCGAGGGAACGATCGCCAGCCCATCGAGTCCGTCGGTCAGGTTGACCGAGTTCGAGGCGCCGACGATCGTGAAGATCGCCAGCGGCAGGAAGAACCACCCCAGTTCGAGCAGCACGTTCTTGAAGAACGGTACCGCCAATTTGGTCGCGAGATCGTCGTTTGTGAGCCGCTGAATGATCAGGCCGGCGATCACGGAGACGAGGATTTCCGCCAAAAGCTTGCGCTTTCCCGACAGCCCGTTGCTCGATCGCTTGGTCAGTTTCTGATAGTCGTCGAAGAAGCCGATGCCGCCGAATCCAATCGTGACCAGCAGCACCGTCCAGGTGAATCCGTTGCTGAGATCCATCCATAAAAGGGTCGAGATGATGATCGCCAAAAGGATCAAAAAACCGCCCATGGTGGGCGTCCCCTTCTTGCGAATGAGGTGTCCTTCGGGTCCATCGAGGCGAATCGGCTGGCCTTCGCCCTGTTTGCTCTTCAGCCAGGTGATGATGCGGGGCCCAAGCAGGAAGCTGATCAGCAAGGCCGTCACGACGGCGCCGCCGGCCCGGAAGGTGATGTAGCGGAACAGATTGAGCGGGCTGATGGTGTCGCTGAACATCGCCAATAGGTTGAGCATGGTGGTTCTTCAGGATCCTACGGCGGTTTCTTGAGGTGTCTTGCTAAGCAGCGGCCGCACGATATCGGCCATGCGCGTGCCGAGCGAGCCTTTGACCATGATCACGTCGCCGGGACGCAGGGCGTCCGCGACCAGGGGGGCCAGTTCCGCGGCGGTCGGCCGGTGGGTGGCGGCGATCCCATGGGGCAGGGCGTCGATCAGGGCCGCCATATGGGGGCCGGCGGCGAAGACGAGGTCGGCGCCGGCCGCCGCGAGCGGCCCGGCCAGGCCGCGATGCAGACTGTCGGCTTCCGCCCCCAATTCGCGCATATCGCCGACCACGGCGATGCGCCGGCCGCCGGCGCCGGGTTCCATGCCGGCGAGGACGGCGAAAGCGGCGCGCATCGCGGCGGGGCTGGCATTGTAGCTTTCGTCGATCAAAATCGCCGTGCCGCCGGTCACCGGCAAGGTCGTGCGACGGCCGCGTCCGGCGAGACCGGGCAGGGTGGACAATGCCGCGATGCCGGCCGCGAGATCCGCGCCGGCGGCCTTGACCGCCGCCAGGACGGCCAGGCTGTTCATCGCCAGATGTCGGCCGGGCAAGGCCATGCGATAGGCGACCTCCTGCCCGTCGATCAGCGCGGTGACGGCGCCGCCCTCGCCGTCCGGGTGGTAGGTCAGCAGCCGCGCCGTGGCTTCGGGATGCGCCCCGAAGCCGATCACGGTGCCGATGCCCCGATCGGCCGCGGCGATCGCGAGGGACGGGAAGAACGGGTTGTCGCGGTTCAAGATCGCGGTACCGAATCCAGGCATGCCCAGGAAGATCTCGGCCTTGGCATCGGCGATGTCGCCGACGCTGTCGAAGAATTCCAGATGGGCGGCTTCGATGGTGGTGATGATGGCGATCTCCGGTCGTACCAGCCGGGTCAACTCGGCGATCTCGCCGGCGTGGTTCATGCCGATCTCGAACACCGCGAAGCGCACCTCACGCGGCATCCGGGCGAGGCTCAACGGCACGCCCCATTGATTGTTGAAGCTGCCGACGGAGGCGTGGCAGGGCGCGGTCGCCGCCAGCGCGTGGCGCAGCGCCTCCTTGGTGCCCGTCTTGCCGACGCTGCCGGTGACCGCGATGATCTTGGCGTTCGACCGGCGCCGCGCGGCGTCGCCCAGCCGCGTGAGGGCCTCCAGCGTGTCGCCGACTTCGATCAGGGATGCATCGCCGGGTAATCCAGCAGGGCGTCGCGCCACGATCGCCGCGCCGGCCCCGCGCTTCAGCGCGTCGGCGACGAAATCATGGCCGTCGAAACTGGGCCCAACCAAGGCCACGAACAGCTCGCCCCGCAGGACCGTGCGGCTGTCGATCGATACGCCCGGGAAGCTGTCGCCAGCGATGGCGGTGGCGTGGCCGTCGATCGCCGCCACCACTTCCGCCGGGGTCCAGAGGGGTGCCTCGGTCATGCGATGTCTCGGTCGGTGAGGCGGCTTGCAACCGCGCGCGCGACCGCCGCGTCCTCGAAGGGCAGGGTGGCCCCGGCGATCGTCTGGCCGCGTTCATGGCCCTTGCCGGCGATGACCAGCGTGTCGCCCGCCTCCAGCGCGCGCATCGCCGTCTCGATCGCCATCGCCCGATCGCCGATCTCGGCGGCATCCGGGCAGGCGGCGCGGATCGCGGCGCGGATCGTCTCCGGCTTCTCGCTGCGCGGGTTGTCGTCGGTGATGATGGCCCGGTCCGCCAGCCGGGCGACCACGGCCCCCATCAGCGGCCGTTTCGCCCGGTCCCGGTCGCCGCCGGCGCCGAATACCGCCCAAACCCGGCCGGCGGTATGCGGCCGCACCGCGCTCAGCACCTGTTCCAAACCATCCGGCGTATGGGCGAAATCGACAAACACGCTGGCGCCGTTGGGCAGGGTGGCGACATGCTGCAGCCGTCCGGGCACGCCGCGCAGATGGCCCAGCGCCCCGATCGCCGCGGCCTTGTCGCCGCCGGTGCCGAGTACCAGGCCGAGGGCGGCGAGCACGTTCATCGCCTGGAACGGACCGATCAGCGGCAGCTCGATCTCGATCGCCTGGCCATCGATTTCGAGCGACAGATGTTGGCCGGTGGGGGTGATCCGGCGATCGGCCAGGCGCAGCACCGCCGCCGCCGCGCCGAAATCGATGATGCGCTGACCGGCGGCGCGCGCCACCTTGGCGACCGCCTCGAAGTGCGGGGCGTCGGCGTTCAGCACCGCGACGCCGTCGCGCGGCATCACCGCCTCGAACAGCCGCAGCTTGGCCGCCAGATACGCCGCCATGTCGCCGTGGTAATCCAGGTGATCCTGGGTGAGGTTGGTGAAGGCCGCCGCCGCGATCCGCACCCCGTCGAGCCGATATTGGTCGAGGCCATGGGACGACGCTTCCAGCGCCAGATGGTCGACGCCGTTTCCGGCGAGCAGGGCCAGCAGCTTGTGCAGGTTGATCGGGTCCGGCGTCGTCATGCTGCCGGCGAGGTCCGGTGTGAAGCCGTCCAGATCCGGGCCTTCGACGCCCAGCGTGCCGAGGCTGGCGGCGCGGTAGCCTATGAGCGACCAGATCTGGCGGGTGAACACGGCGGTCGACGTCTTGCCGTTGGTACCGGTGACGGCGCTGATCACCCGGGGTTGCGCCCCATGGAACCGCGCGGCCAGCAGTGCCAGGCGCCGGCGCGGGTTGGTGTCGGTGATGACCGGGAAGCCCGGCGGGATATCGAAGGCCGGGGCGGGGGCTGTCCCGGCACCGACGGCCGGATCGGTCAGGACCGCGACGGCCCCGCGGGCGATCGCTTCGCCGATGAAGCGGCGGCCGTCATTGAGGCTCCCGGGGGCGCTGCCCGGCAAGGCGGCGAACAGCGAGCCGGGCTTTACGCGCCGGCTATCCGCCGTGATGTCGAGAATCTCCACGTCACGCGCGAAGCGTCCCGTCTCGGCGGGGGAGAATATGTCTGCCATGAGCTCAATTAGCCGCAATCTTCTTGCCTAGACCGGGGATGTCGACGCTGATCGCCCGGTGGATTTCGGGCGTCTCGTCGACCGGCTTAAGGCCGAATAGTGGCGCCATTCGGGCAATAACGCGGCCCGCGGTCGGCCCGGCATTCCAGGCGGCCAGGGCAAAGCCGAAGGTCTTTTTGGTGCCCTTCGGCTCGTCCAGCATGACCATGACCAGGTATTTCGGATCGTTGATCGGGAAGGCCGCGATGAACGAGGTCAGCAGCGCGTGCTTGGCGTAGCCGTGATTGGCGCTTTTTTCGGCGCTGCCGGTCTTGCCGCCGACCAGATAGCCGGGGACATCGACCGATTTGCCGGTACCGTCGGTCACGACCAACCGCAGCAGCCGGCGCATTTCCTCCGACGTCTTGGCCGAGATAACCCGCTGACCCGGCACGTCCGCCCCCAGCGGCTGCTTGATCAGGGTTGCCGGCCGCAAGATGCCGCCATTCACGATAGCGCTGACGGCGGTCGCCATCTGGATCGGGCTCACCGACAAGCCATGGCCGAAGGCGATGGTATAGCTGTTGATGTCGCGCCAGGGCGACGGCACCAGCGGTGTGCCGATCTCGGGCAGCTCGACGACCGCGGGCTTCAACAGGCCGAGCCGACCCAGGAAGTCTTTTTGAGCCTCGATCCCGCTCTCCTGCACCATGCGGACCGAGCCGATATTCGACGAATACATGAAGATTTCGGCGACGCTCAGATACCGGTTTTTCGGTTCGTCGTCGTGGATCGTGAAGCGCCCATAGCTGATCGGGTGGGTCGCGTCGAACATGGAGGTCAGCGTCGCCTTGCGGTTTTCCAGGGCGAGGGCCGTGTTAAAGATCTTGAAGGTCGAGCCCATCTCGTAGGTGCCGAGGGTCGCCCGGTTGAAGATCGTCGCCGGGACCACGGTGTTGAGCTTGTTCGGGTCGAAATCCGGCAGCGAGACCATCGAGAGAACTTCGCCGGACTTCACGTCCATGACGATTCCGGTGGCGCCGATCGCGCTGAATTCGGTCACCGCGTTGGCCAGCTCTTCGCGCACGATGTTCTGCAGGCGGATGTCGATCGACAACTGCAGCGGTTGGGTCTGGCCGCTGAGCGCGCCGTCGAACGACCGCTCCATCCCGGCGAGGCCCTTATTGTCCAAGCCGCTATAGCCCACCACATGGGCGGCGAGGGGGCCGTCGGGATAGATCCGCCGGTCTTCGCGCTGGAATTCGAGGCCGGGGATGCCCAGCCGATTGACCGCTTCCTGCTGCGGCGCCGTCAGTCGACGCTGCAGCCAGACAAAGCTCTTGTCGGAATTGAGCTTGGCGAGGAGGTCGGCCTGCGACGCGTTCGGCAGGATCTTGGCGAGCTGCTTCGCCGCATCGGCCGGGTCGCTGATCACCTGCGGGTTGGCGAACAGGGAAGGGCTGGTCAGCGTCGTCGCCATGACCGAGCCGTTGCGGTCGAGGATGTCCGCCCGTCCGGGCACCACGGGCGCCACGGCGGTGATGCGGCCGAGCTTGGACTCGCCGCCGGCGCCGCCATTGGTCAGGGTCACGGCGACCAGCCGCACGCCCACCACCGCGAAGGCCAGCGAAAAGGCGATCCCGGTGATCAGCAGCCGATTGCGGCTGACCTCAAGCGAACCGGGCCGGTCGCCTTCGACGGCGGTCTCGGCGATCGGCGATGGTTTGAAATGACGCGGCCGGCAGGGATTGTCGTCGTCGAGCAGCGGATCTGTTCTCACGGCATCCCCCCGGCCTTGACGGCGATCACATGGGTCGGCTTGCCGCGGCTCGTCGGCTGCGTCGCCTGCGCCAGCGCAGTCCCGATGGGAGCGGCATCGCCGGCGGTGGCGCGCTGCGGCAGCGTGTCGAGGGTGGCGAGCGAGCCGAGCTGACCCGAGGTCAAGGGCGCCAAGGGCAGGTGCCGCCGCGCCAGTTCGCCGACACGGCCCGGCTGGGCGAGCGAACTCCATTCCGCCTTCAAGACGTGGATGCTGGCCTGATCGGCATTGATCTGGCGGTTGATGCGCCCGAGTTCGTCTTCCAGCGACTGAACCTCGTACTTCACCTTGAACAGGCCGAAGCCGAGGCAGACCACGAGCATCAGAGAGAGCAACGTAGGCGCGCGCATCATGCTGGTAGCTCCCCTGCCCGATAGGCAGTGTCCTTGGTGAATGAGGTGGGGGTGAACGAGGTCGGGGTGAACGAGATTGGGGCGAAAGAGGTCGTGGTGCTCACCGGCCAGGAGGGGGCTCCGGTGCGTTCGGCGACGCGCAGCTTCGCCGAACGGGCGCGCGGGTTGCGCCTCAGCTCGGCCGGGCTGGCGGTGATCGGCTTTTTCGAGATCAGGGTGAAACTCGGCGCCCGGCGATCGTCGGGGCCGACCGGCAGATGGCGTGACTGCGCCGGCGTGCCACCGCTGCGCGCCTTCAGGAAACCCTTGATCGCCCGATCTTCGAGGGAATGGAACGATACGACCGCCAACCGGCCGCCCTCGCGCAGCAAATGCTCCGCCGCGACCAGGCCGCGATCCAATTCGCCCAACTCGTCATTCACATAGATCCGCAGCGCCTGGAAGGTGCGCGTCGCCGGGTCGATGCCATCGCGGCCGGCCGGCACGACCTTGCGCACGATCGCGGCGAGCGCCGAGGTCCGCTCGATCGCGGCTTCCCGCCGCGCCGCGACGATCGCCCGCGCGATGCGCCGCGACAAACGCTCCTCGCCGTATTGATAAAGAACGTCGGCGAGATCGTCCTCCGCCATGCCGTTCACCACACTCGCGGCGTCGGGACCGTCTTCGCCCATCCGCATGTCGAGCGGCCCGTCGAAGCGGAACGAGAAACCGCGCCTCGCATCGTCGATCTGCGGCGATGATACGCCGAGATCCAGGACCACCCCGTCGACCGCGGTGACGCCACCCTCGGCCAGCCGTTGCTCCATGTCGCCGAACCGCGCTTGCAGCAGGTTCAGCCGGCCATTCGCGGAGGTTACCAGGGCGTCGCCTCGGGCGATCGCCGAGGGGTCCCGATCGATGCCCCAAACGGTGCAGGGGGCCGCCGCCAGCAAGGCCGATGTATAGCCGCCCAACCCGAAGGTGCCGTCGACGATGATGCCGCCATCCATCGGCCGCAGCGCCTGGACGATTTCGTCGAGCAGGACCGGAACATGGGCGAAGCGATCCTCGGGTATCTCGGCGTTCATGGCGTCACCGCCGGGCTACCGCCGGTTGTCCCGGACGCGGCCGGGCCGGATCCGAGTCCCGCGCGGCGCGGCGGCAAGGTCATGCCGGTGCGCCGGGCACGTTCGCGCTGCGCCTGCTTGTGCCGCTCGAAGGCGACGGGTTCCCAGATCTGGAAAGTGCTGCCCAGGCCCACGAAAGCCGCGGATTCGCCGATGCCGGCATGGGCGATCAGGTCCTGCGACAGCATGATACGCCCTTCGCCGTCGAAACCCAGCTGCTGGGAATCGGCGAACAACGTTGCCAGGCTGTCGTAGTCTTCGGAGAATTGCTCGAGCGTATCGAGCCGCGCCGCCATCTCTTCCATCGTCGCCATGTCGCGGCATTCGATGGCGTCGAGCTTGAACGACCGGAAAGCAACGATGCCGTTGAAGCTTTGCCCCGCCAGCGCCGAGCGGAAAGGGGCGGGTACCGAGACCCGCCCCTTCCGATCAACCTTGTTCACGATTGTGGACAAGAACAGCGCCACGGTGGTCCCCCAAGCATCCCAACCACGGTCCAGGGCCTCTCGCCCCGGAAGTCGGCTCCTGCACCCCCGCCTTAGCCAACTCCCTCCGCTTTGGGATGAGATGGGATAACATGGGAAAAAATGGGCGTCAATGGTTCTGAGAAGTATAACCTCAGTCAAAATACCCCAAACCTTGGTTATTCACCCGGCTTGAACCCCTCCGTTTCCGCCGCGATGCCACCCGCCCCAATCATCGCACCCGGTTCGCCGGCCTCGGCGGCGTGGACTTCTTGAGATTGGACGACAAAGCGATCGTTCTTCTTATGTTCTTATTTGAAACGACGGGTTTTGACCGTATCTATGGTTAATGGGGAGTTAACGGGCTAAGACAAGATCTGCCGGCACCCGATGCACGGTCGATCGAACAAGCGGTAATATAAAAACACCAGACGGCCTGTAAGCCGGGTTCTGTCCGCGGGATCCTTAAGATCCCGGTGGATGACCATTCCTCTGGGACGTTCGTTGCCGAACGCCTCGCGCGACCGACCCGGATGACGGCGCGGAAAACCCGCCTGCCGGTCGCCTCGGTCGAAACCGGGGCGCCGGCCAGCCATCCCTATTTGGTCTTGCTCCCGGTGGGGTTTACCATGCCGGTTCCGTTACCGGACCCGCGGTGCGCTCTTACCGCACCCTTTCACCCTTACCACCCCGAAGCCGCGGCACCGAAGTGCCGTGACGGGGTTCGGCGGTTTGCTCTCTGTGGCACTTTCCCTAGGGTCGCCCCCGCCGGGCGTTACCCGGCACCGTGTTTTCCGTGGAGCCCGGACTTTCCTCCCCCAACCTTGCGATCGGGAGCGGTCATCCAGCCGTCTGGTGTCGCGGCGTTATAGGGTTCCGGGTGCCGTACTACAACCATGCTGCATCCCATACTGAGCCACGATGCACAGGCGGCGCAGCGTCTCGGCATCGATCAGCCCGTCGAACAATGCCGGGCGGAACCGGCGCTGGAACGCCGTGACCACCATATCCGGCCCCGTCGCGGAGATGCCGTTCGACGGCAGGACGTAGCCGATCCGGCGTAGCGCGTCGGCCGCGTCGAGATCGGGTGGGGTGGTCGGCGCGTCGAAATCCGGCCAGAAGCCGATGCCGGCGGCGGCCAGGCCCGGCCAGTCGAACAACTCGCCCGGATCTTGTTTGCGCGCGGGGGCGACGTCGGAATGTCCGAGCACGCCCATGGGAGCGATCGGCTGGCGCGCGATGATGCCGCGCGCCAGCCGGATCAGCGCCGCCATCTGCGCCGGCGGAAAGCCGCGATAGCCATGCTCGTGCCCGGGATTGACCAACTCGATGCCGATCGAGCGGCTGTTGATGTCGGTGATGTCGCGCCAGCCGCCGGCACCGGCATGCCAGGCCCGCTCCGCCTCGGCCACCAGGCGAAAGATCCGGCCATCCTCCTCGATCAGGTAATGGGCGCTGACCTCGGCCGCCGGATCGCAGAGCCGGGCGAGGGCGGCGGCACCGGTCAGCATCCCGGTATAATGCAGGATCAGCAGATCGATCGGACCACCGCCGCGTCGCAGCCCGTGATTGGGGGAGGGATGGTCGATCACCGAAAGCGGATCGGTCATGGCTTAGAGCCTATCGGGTTTCGGTTCGGCCAATTGCGGCCGACGGACCACGATGATGCCGACGCCGATGATCGTGGCGATCCCGCCCAGCAGGGTGTTGACGTGGATCGAATCGCCCAACAGCAGTACCCCGCCCAGCACGCCGAACACCGGCACCAGCAAGGTGAACGGCATGATCTGGTTGACCGAGTATTTCCGCATCAGCGGATACCACAGGGTATAGCTGATGATGCTGACGAACACCGCCATGTAGACGATCGTCCCGCCGCTGCGCCAACCGATATCCACGATCTCAGTCGGTCGCGTGTGCTCGGTGAAGTATGAGACGACGAAGAGTTCGGGGGCCGCGAAAAAGGCCATCCAGCCGCTCAACGCCAGACCATTGATCGGGCCGATCCGCTTGATCTGGATATTGGCGATGGCCCAGACCAACGAAGCGAGCAGGACCAGGATGACGCCCAGCATGTCCGGGCGAATCGCGGGCGTGCCAACCACCAGCACCAGGCCGAGCAGCGCCATGCCGAGGCCCAACAGCCGCCGCCAGCCCATTCGGTCGTTATAGAGGGTCGCGGCCAGGATCGCCGCGAACACCACCTGGGATTGGTTGAGGATCGCCGAGGTCGCGGCGTCCAGCCGGGCGACGCCGCTGAACATCAGGCTGAAATGGATGCCGCCCAGGGTGATCGCGAGGCCGATGACGCCGGGTATCGCCCGCCACGGCAGTCGATAGAACGGGCACAGCAAAGCCGCGACCAGCGAGAACCGGAACGCGACCAGCAAGATCGGCGGCAACTCGGTGAGGCCGATCTTGGCGATCGCGAAATTGATGCCCCAGATCAGCATGATCAGGACCGCCGTCGCGGTATCTAAAGCAGTCAAGATGGATCTAAAGCGGTCAAGACGCGGCCAAATCTTCTCGTTTCGCTTCGAGTTCCAGCCACCGATCCTCGACCGCGGCAAGTTCGGCGGCGAGCGTGTCGAGGCGGCTGCTCGCGGCCTCGAACGCCGGCCGATCGCGGGCGTAAAGCGATGGATCGTCGAGCCGGCGTCCCAGTTCGGCCCGCTCGGTCTCCAATGCCGCGATCCGGCGCGGCAGCGTATCGAGCTCGTGCTGCTCCTTGAAGCCGAGCTTGCCGGACGCGGCACGCGCGGCACGAGGTGCTGCTTTACCCGCCGGCTTGCCCACCGATGTGCCGGGCAGCTCGCGCGGCGGCCGCTGGCGCACGTAATCCGTATAGCCGCCGACATATTCGTCGATCCGGCCATCGCCCTCGACTGCGATGGTGCTGGTGACCAGGCGGTCCAGGAAATCCCGGTCGTGGCTGACCAGGAACAAGGTGCCCTTATAATCGGCCAGCAGCTCTTCCAGGAGTTCCAGCGTCTCCATGTCGAGATCGTTGGTCGGCTCGTCGAGCACCAGCAGATTGGATGGCTCGGCCAGCACCTTGGCCAGCAGCAGCCGGTTGCGCTCGCCGCCGGACAGGCCCTTGATCTGCGCCTGCATCTGCCGGTCCTCGAACAGGAAATCGCGCAGATACGACACCACGTGGCGGGGCTGGCCATGGACGAAGACGGTGTCGCCCTTGCCGCCGGTCAGGGTCGTCCAGGGTGTGGCATCGGGATCGAGCCGGGCGCGTCGCTGGTCGAGGATCGCCGGCTGCAGTCCCGAACCCAGCCGAATCTTGCCGCCATCCGGTTGCAACTCGCCGATCAGCAGCTTGAGCAGTGTCGATTTGCCGGCGCCGTTCGGGCCGATGATGCCGATCCGGTCGCCGCGCAGCACCCGGGTCGAGAAATCCTCGATCACCGTCCGATCGGCGCCGGCGATGCTGGCGAACCGCTTGGTGACATGCTCGGCCTCGACGACCAATTGGCCGCTGCCCTCGGTCATCGCCGTGCCGAGCCGCGCCTGGCGCAGTCCAACCCGTTGCGCGCGCTCCTGGCGCAGCTTCGCCAAGGACCGCAGCCGTCCCTGGTTGCGGGTACGCCGGGCGGAGATGCCTTGGCGCGACCACTGGGTTTCGGTCTGGATCTTTTTGTCGAGCCGGGCGCCTTCGGCCGCCTCCGCGGCGAGGATGCCCTCCGCCCAGTCGTCGAACGCCGAAAAGCCCTTGTCCGTCGCGCGCAGCCGGCCGCGATCCAGCCACAGCGTGCGGCGCGACAGCCGGGTCAGGAACGCTCGGTCATGGCTGATCATGAGGAGCGCGCCGCGGAACGTCGCCAGCCGGGCCTCCAGCCATTCGATCGCCGGGATGTCCAGGTGGTTGGTCGGCTCGTCCAGCAGCAGGACGTCGGGATCGCCGACCAGCACTTGGGCGAGCGAGACCCGGCGGCCTTCGCCACCCGAGAGATTGGCCAAGAGCCGATCGCCCGCCATGCCGACCTCGGCCAGGGCGGCATCCACCCGATGGGTCGGTTCGGCGTCGCCCGCATGGCCGAGGCCGGCATGAAAGGCCAAACCGGTCGCGACATACTCGGCGATGGTCATCTTGGGATCGAACACCGGATCCTGCGGCATATAGGCGACATGGGTTCCGGGCTGGACGAAGCGTTCGCCGTGATCCAGCTCGATCAATCCCGCCAGGGCCTTCAACAGAGTCGATTTGCCGCTGCCGTTGCGGCCGACCAGGCAGGTGCGCTCGCCCCTGACGACCGGCACGCTTGCCTCGGTGAAGGTCGGGCGGCCGCCGAAGGTGATCTCGGCGTCGCGCAGCGCCAGCAACGGGGGTGACACGGCCATCAGCCGGGGACCTCGATCGGCGCGGCGCGGCGCCGGGAAGCCAGGATCTGGTCGTACGCGGCGTTGATCCGGGCAAGCTTGCGGTTGCCGATCGTGATGAATTCGCTGGGCAGGCCGCGTGCCAGCATGGCGTCGGGATGGTTCTCGCGAACCAGCGCGCGATGCCGCGCCTTCACCTCGGCGTCGCTCGCCGAGGGGGGGACGCCCAGCACCAGGAACGGCTCGTCGGCTTCGGTCCCGCCACCCTCGAGGCCATTGCAGCCCATGCCGCTGACCTGGCAGCCGCGCATGCGCCGGTATGCCGCGTCGTCGAAACCGAAAATCCGGGCGATCCGCGCCAGATACTCATCTTCCGCTGGGTCCAGCCTGCCATCCGCCATGGCGATGTGGAACAGCGCGCCCAGCAGATCCTCCAGCACGGCTTTATTGCCGTCGAGCAGGCGCACGATCTGCCGCGCATAGGATTCGGCACCGCTGGCATGGCGCCGCGCCAGATTGAAGAAATAGGTGACGTTCGCCATGTCCTCGGGGGCGGCATGGAAAACCTCGCGGAACGCCGTTATCTCCTCGGGACTGACGACGCCGTCGGCTTTCGCCATCTTGGCGCTTAGGGCGATCACCGCGATGGTGAAATCGACCGCCTTGGTGCCCGCCGGCCGTGCCGCCCCGGCCCGCCCGATCGTTTCGGGCAGCTGCGTGTCGGTGGAGCCGTCCGGCTGGCCGAACAGGTTGCCCCAGCTCAGTTCGGTAACGCCGTCGCGGATGCGCGACCAGATGCTCATGGCGTGCACTCATGGGGGCCGCCGGGCGGCGGCCGGTCGCAAAATAGGCGTCCGTCCGAAGGGACGGGAGGGCGGGAAAATCGGATAGGCATGGAAGGGAGGGCTCCTGAACCCCACCGATACCGACAACCGCGCCCAGGCGTCAATCGGAACCGGTACGTTGGAATGGGTGGCCAGGGTTGTGGCGATGGCCGCACCGCCGTATGTTTCGTGACATATTACCGTCGGTAAAGTCGCAAATTTCGAGGGAGTTCCAGGATGGTCGCTCAACTGCTCGAACGGGTGCCGCCCAACGAGGCGTTGATGGCGACGCTGAAGGCTCGGTTCGACAACCGGCTGTCGACCGCTCCTGCCATCCTCACGCAGCATGGCAGGGGTGAATCCTATCACCCGGTGCAGGCGCCCGACGCGGTGTTCTTCGCGCAATCGACCGAGGAAGTGTCCGAGGTCGTCACACTCTGCGCGCAATACGGCATCCCGGTCATCCCATTCGGCACCGGCACCTCGCTCGAAGGTCATCTCGCGGCGCGGCGCGGCGGCATCTCGATCGATGTCAGCCAGATGAACCAGGTCCTGGAGGTCCATGTCGAGGATCTGGACGTGGTCGTGCAGCCGGGCGTCACCCGTAAGCAGTTGAACGAACATCTGCGGGCGACGGGTCTGTTCTTTCCGATCGATCCCGGCGCCGATGCCTCGATCGGCGGCATGGCGGCGACCCGCGCCTCCGGCACCAATGCGGTGCGCTACGGCACGATGCGCGAGAACGTCATCTCGCTGCAGGTCGTCCTCGCGGATGGGCGCATTATCCGGACTTCCAGCCGTGCGCGCAAATCCGCCGCCGGCTATGACCTCACCCGGTTGTTCGTCGGATCGGAAGGCACGCTCGGCATCATCACCGAAGTGACCCTGAAGCTCTACGGCATCCCCGAAGCGACCTCCTCGGCGGTCTGCGCCTTCCCCAGCATCGCCGATGCGGTCAATACGGTGATCATGACCATTCAGTCGGGCGTGCCGGTGGCGCGGATCGAGTTGATGGACGACGTCCAGATGGACGCTTGCAACAAATATTCGAAGCTCGACTACACCGTGGCGCCGACCCTGTTCTTCGAATTCCACGGCACCGAACGCGGCGTCGAGGAGCAGGCGACGATGGTTCAGGAATTCGCCGCCGAATTCGGCGGGACCGACTTCAAATGGACCAGCTCGCCCGAGGAACGCGCCAAGCTGTGGACGGCCCGGCATAACGCCTATTACGCGGCCCTGGCGTTGAGACCCGGTTCAGCCGGCTGGACGACGGATGTCTGCGTGCCGATCTCCCGCTTGGCCGAATGCATCGTCGAGACCAAGACCGACCTCGATGCGACGTCGCTGCTGTCGCCGATCGTCGGCCATGTCGGCGACGGCAATTTCCACCTGTGCCTGGTGCTCGATCCGAACAACCCCGCCGAATACGCCGAGGCCGAGAAACTGAACAGGCGCTTGGTCGAGCGGGCCTTGCGGATGGACGGTACCTGCACCGGCGAGCATGGCGTCGGCTATGGCAAGATGGCCTATGTCGAAGCCGAACACGGCGAGGCGGTCGACGTCATGCGTGCCGTCAAACGCGCGCTGGACCCTCAAAATCTGATGAATCCCGGTAAGATCTTCACGATCTGACCGGGTTAGAGCCCTGCCGACGCCCGCGCTCTCACCCATGGCACACATTCGGTCCAGCCGTCAGTCCACCTGTTTTCCGTCGAGGTCCGCCTTGGCCTTTTCGATCGTGCGGCGCAGGTCGGCCTTGGTTTCCTTGCTTTGGCCGAAGCGCACGCGGTTCTCGTCGGCTGTGGCGGTTTCGCGCTGTTTGGACTGGGCCTTGCGAAATTTGTTCAAGTTAACGATTTCGCCCATGGTGGACCTTTCGTCTTTTGCGCGGGGGCGGCCGTATCGCCGTTCGGCCGGTCCCGCGACCTGGAACCCCAATAACTTAGATCACCGCGCCGGATCGGCAAAGGGCGGCGTGAGACTGGGTGGAGGCACCCCATGCGCGCCGTTCTGATCGGCGGCCTCGTCGTACTGGTGCTGTGCATCGGCGGTCTGCTCGTGGCGCCGATGCTGATCGATTGGAACTTCCTCAAGCCGGCTGAGCCGATCGGCATCGGGGCCGGGCTGCGGATGGCCGTCGACGGCGATATCCAGCTGCGGCTTCTGCCCCGGCCGGCTGTCGTGTTGACACGCGTCCGCGTCATCAATCCGGTGGCATCGATCCCGCCTGGAGCCAATCAGCCGGACCTCGCGCGTATCCAGCGCGTGTCACTGGCGCTCGATCCGCTGGCGCTGTTGAGCGGCAATCTGCGGATCACCCGGCTGACCCTGAACGAGCCGGTCGTCGAGCTGACGGTCCTCGCCGATGGGCGCCACAACTGGCCGGACCTGTCGAGCTTGATCGCCGATCAGCCAGGCGCAGGGCTGCGTAGCGCCGATCAGCAAGGCGGGGAGGTGAAACTGTCGATCGCCGGGCGCCGGATCGGTCTCTCGATCCCCCGGGCGACGATCCGGGGTGGCCGGATCCTCTATCGCACGCTGACGGCGACCGAGACCGCCGATGCGATCGAGGCCACGCTCGGCCTGGGCAGTTTGAACGGCCCCTTCACGTTGGATGGCGGCGCGCGCATCGACGGTCGGCCGATGGCGGTTAGAGCGACGATCGGTGCTGCGTCGCCGGGCCGCCCGGTGCCCTTTCAGCTGACCATCGAGCAGCCGACCGCCGCGGCACGGCTCGTGCTTAATGGCGAGATCGCAGAACAGGCGGATGGTTACGGCTTGAGCGGCAAACTCACCGCCGTGGTCGGCGAGGTCGGGCGGTTGCTCGACGGGCTGGGCATCAAGGCTCCGGCAGCGCTGGGTCAGCGGCTGGAACTCGCCGCCGATCTCAAGGCCACGACGCGGTTGGTAGAGTTCGCCGGGCTCTCGATCGATTTCGGCGCCACGCATGGCACGGGGCGGATGACGGTGGATACCGTGGCGGGACCCGCGATCGATCTCGCCCTGCAGGTCAATCGGATCGATCTCGACCGCTGGTTGGCGCCGCCATCCGGGACCATCGATCAGACGACGCCGGGCGCGCTCCCACCCTTGCCGCCCTCGCTCAGGGTCAACCTCGATCTCGGCGCGCAGATCGTCTCCTGGCGCGGTGCGCTCGCCAGTCAGAGCCGCCTCAACGCGGTCCTCGATCATGGCGTGATCGAGGTCAACCAAGCCACCAGCCTCTTGCCGGGCGGCGCCGATGTGATGGTCGCGGGCCGTATCGGCGGGCTCGACAGCGATCCGGTCTTCGATGGCGATGTCGAGGCGGAGGCGGATAATCTGCGGGCGATCCTCGACTGGCTGCATGTCGACACCGGCACGGTATCGCCTGACCGGCTGCGCAAGGCGTCCTTGTCCAGCCAGATCAAGGTGGATCGGACCACCGTCGAAATCGCCGGTCTCGATCTGCAACTCGATGGCAGTCGGTTCCGGGGTGCTGCGACCGTGGCACTGCGCGACCGGCCGGCGGTCGGGCTGCGCTTGACGGTCGATCAGGTGAATCTGGACGCCTACCTCGGCGCCGCCGGTGCCGATCGGCTGACCACGCTACCAGTGCTGCCCGCGCTCGACCTCAATCTCGACCTCACGGCCGGTACCATGATCCTGCGGGGCGAGCCGATCCAGGCGGTCCATCTCGCCGGCGCGCTGCAGGATGACATCGTTACGCTGCGCGAGGCCAAGGCGGGTGACGTCGCCGGTGCCGCCGTCACCCTCGCCGGGACGCTGGCGCGGACGCAATCCGGTCCGCCAAACGTCGACGGGACGATCGAGGTTACGGGCAAGGAACTCGCCCGCTTGTTGCGGTGGATCGATCCGACACGGGCCACCGTCGACACCGATGCGGGCGCCTTCCGCCTGGCCGGTCACCTGGTCATGGCGGCCGGTACCGGGACGGCGCTCGATGCCGATCTCGCGGCGATTGGCGGATCGGCGCACCTTATCCTCCACAGCGATCAAGCGGCCGAGGCGTGGCTCGGCGGCACCGGCCGGTTCGACGGCCGCCTGACGCTGCGAGCGCCCAGCGCCACGGCATTGGCGGCGCTGATCCGGCCGACCTATCGACTGGCCGGTGGCGAGCTTGGGCCGGCTGCCCTCGATCTGCATGCCACCGGCGATCTTACCGCGGGAACCGGCCAAGTGACGCTCGATGACCTATCGGTGGCGGCGGGCCCGCAGACCCTGAAGGGCACGGCGACGGTGACGCTGGGTGGCGTCCGCCCGCGCGTCGCCGCGAATCTCACGGTCGGCTCGATCGCGATCGAGCGGTTCCTGCGGCCACACCGGGTCGCTTCCGCCGGTCCGGACTATCGCGTGGCCAATGCCGCCGGCGGCATCCCTAGTCCAGTCGCCGGCGGCATCCCCAATCCGGCGGAATGGACGACCGATCCGTTCGATCTGGCCGTGCTGAGCGCGATCGACGGCACGGTGCATCTTGTCGGTGGCCGGGTCGGTTACCGCCGGTGGGGGCTGGACCAGCCGGACATCAGCGCGACGCTGGAAGACCGACGGCTGACGGTCGGCAGCCTGGCCGGTCGCGTCGACGATGGGCCGGTCGAGGGCACCCTCACGTTGGATGCTACTGGCGTTCCCCAGGCGGCGCTGAACCTCACGCTGAAGGATGTGCGGCTCGGCGCGTTGTCGGCGGGCAGCACCAGCCGCGCACCGCTCGACGGCCGCCTCGCCGGGACGATCGCCGTGACCGCCACGGGGGCGAGCGAGGCCGACATGGTCCAGACCCTGTCCGGTATGGTCAATGCTACCGCGCATGATGGCGTCTTATACGGGCTGGGTCTGGCGGCGGTCATCGCGCAGCTGACCAATTTGCACGGTCCGCAGGATCTGCTGGGCCTGCCCGCGACATTGGTCGCCGGCGACAGCACCACGCCGTTCTCGACCATCGAGGCGACCGCGCGGATCGACAAAGGCATCGTCCGCGCCGAGGATCTGCATCTGCTGTCGACGGTCGGCGAGGGACATGGCGCCGTGACGGTCGATCTGCCGGCCTATACGGTCGCGGGGCATATGCGGGTCCAACCCAGCGCCGCCCCATCGCTGCCGCCGGTCGATGTCGCGGTCGAGGGCAGTCTGGACAAGCCGGCCTTCACGGTCGATGCCAGGCCGTTTCAAACGCTGCTGGCGGTGCCGGGCGCGGTCGGTCGGGCGATCGAGGGCGCCACCCCCAACCTCGGCCGCATAGTCCCGTCGATCCCGAAGCCGACCCGCTCGTTCGACGATACGCTCAAGAGCCTGCTGCCGGGTCACTGAGGGGGCTCGCGGAACGATACTGCGCCAGCACGAAGACCCGGATGGCGCTCGACAGATTACGGGTCCGGCTGGCGTCGATTTGTTCGATCACCTGGTTGATCGACAGACGGCGCGATTCGGCGAGATCCTTCAACGCCGCCCAGAATTCCGGCTCCAGCGAGACGCTGGTGCGATGACCGGCGATGAGGACGGACCGCTTGCCCAGCGGTCCGTCCTTACCTGGCAGCCCGTCCTTGTCCAGGTTTGTCAGCGCGGGCCCAACATGCTTTCGGGTAGCACCCATTTGTCGAACTCGTCCGCGGTGAGGAAGCCCAAGGCCACGGCGGCTTCCTTCAGCGTGGTGCCTTCGGCATGCGCCTTCTTGGCGACCTTGGCCGCCTTGTCGTAGCCGATATGCGGGTTGAGGGCGGTCACCAGCATCAGGCTGTCGTGGAGCAGCTTCTCGATCCGATCGAGATTCGGCTCGATGCCGACGACGCAATTATCGGCAAAGCTTTCGCAAGCATCGGCGATCAGCCGGATCGACTGCAGCACGTTGAAGATGATCACCGGCTTGAACACGTTGAGCTCGAAATGCCCCTGGCTGCCGGCGACGGTCACGGTGACGTGGTTGCCCATGACCTGGGCCGCGACCATGGTCATCGCCTCCGCCTGGGTCGGGTTGACCTTGCCCGGCATGATCGACGAGCCCGGCTCGTTCTCCGGCAAGTGGATCTCGCCGAAGCCGCAGCGCGGGCCGGAGCCGAGCAGCCGGATATCATTGGCGATCTTCATCAGCGAGGCGGCCAGCGTGTTGAGCGCGCCCGACGCCTCGACCAGCGCGTCATGGCTCGCCAGCGCCTCGAACTTATTGTCGGCGGCGCTGAACGGCAGCCCGGTCAGACCGGCGACCTGGCTGGCGAAGGCGGTATCGAAACCCTTGAGCGCGTTCAGCCCGGTGCCGACCGCGGTGCCGCCTTGCGCCAGCGGGTAGAGCCGTGGCAAGGCCGTGTCGACCCGCGCGATGCCGTATTCGATCTGCTTGGCATAGCCGGAAAATTCCTGGCCGAGCGTGATCGGTGTCGCATCCTGCAAATGCGTCCGGCCGATCTTGACGATGCCGTCGAACGCCTTCGCCTTGTCGGCCAATGCCTTGTGCAGGTGCTGCAGCGCCGGCTTCAGCCGGTTGGCGATCTCCTCAACCGCGGCGATATGCATCGCGGTCGGAAAGCTGTCGTTCGAGGACTGGCCGTAATTCACATGGTCATTCGGGTGGACCGGCTTCTTGGAGCCGACGACACCGCCCAGCATCTCGATGGCGCGGTTCGAGATCACCTCGTTCGCGTTCATGTTGGTCTGGGTACCGGAGCCGGTCTGCCAGACGACCAGCGGGAAATGGTCGAGCAGCGCGCCGGAGATGACCTCGTCGGCGGCCTTGGCGATCGCCTCGCCCAATTTGGCGTCGAGGGCGCCCAGCGCCACATTGGCCAGCGCCGAGGCCTTCTTCTGAATACCCAGGGCGCGGATCAGCGCCGGTGGCATGCGCTCGCCGCCGATCTTGAAATTCTGCAGCGACCGCTGGGTTTGGGCACCCCAATAGCGGTCGGCGCGCACGGCGACCTCGCCCATGCTGTCGGTTTCGATGCGGGTCGCAACCTCGCTCATAACGGTTCCTCTCGGGCACTGATCTGATGATGGCGGCGGATTATAGAAACTTCGCCGGATCATGCATCAACTAAGGCGCCCGGAAGGCTTGGTATTCGTTAGTTGCCGAGACCGTTGCGCAGCGGCTGTCCGAGCCCATTCGTCCGATCGGCCAGCGCCTCGACCATCGCCTTGTGCTGCTCCGGGGTTAGGGTCGCGATGAACTTGACCATGGCCACGCTGATGGTCTGATGCAGGACTTGTCGGTTCGCCGTCATCTGCTGAGCGACGCTGTCCAGACGCTCCTGAGACGGTGGGGTCTTTCCCAACTCTTCAAACGCGTCATCCAGCAGCAGCGAGTTTTGCGCATAGAATTGCCGTTGGGCGCGGCCGAACGTCTGGCGTAACTCCAGGAAGGGCTTCGATGTCGTATCAACGCCAATACCGCCGACCAATTGTTCAAGGCGGCGATCGGGCGGCTGGAAGGCGGCTGCCGGCGGCTGCAAGCGGCTATAGGCATAGCCGCCGAGCACGAAGCAATTCAGCCCGAGCGACAGCACCACGACGACTTCGATCAGGCGGGGCATTCTCATGAGCGTCTGGACCGGCGAGCCGTCTGAACCAAGCGGATCACGTCAACCAAGCACATCATTGGGGAACAACGTCAGTGTCGGATCCGGGAGGTCGGTGGCCGCTTGATAGCGTGCCGGGTCGAGCGCGTGCTCGGCGCTGCGTCCCACGTTAAAGCCGACCAGCGACACCACCAGCAGGCTCGCCGCCATGGCTCCCCAGGCAGCATAGGCACGCAAGCCTGAGGTACGGGCCGGCAACGGGACGATCCGATCGGCCGGGCGGGAAGGCACGTTCGGCACCAGCGCCGTGGCACGGGCGATCAACCGATCGGCGTCGATCGCGCGATGCCCGGGCGAGGCGATCGCCGCGAGGGTTTCGAGTGCTTCGCTATCGGTCAGGAGGTGAATTTCGACAGCCTCGGCCGCCGCCGGGTCGAGTCGCCCCTCCGCATAGGCTGCGAGCACCATCGGGTCGAGCGGTTCGATGCCGCCTTCGCCAGCCCCGCTTTTGCCGACACTGGTCTCACCAGCGCCATGCGCGACTTTTTGCCAGAACCGCCGACCGGTTTCGAAAGGAATGATCTCGTCCATCTGCCTGCTTTCCTCAGTCGGTGGTATTACGCCGATTTTAGGGCGGATATCCCCAGGATTCGTCATCGCTCCCCGGATTCCTTGAAATGTGCTCGAAGCTTCAGCATCGCCTTGTGATGGGTGCTGCGCACGGTCTGCGCATCGACCTTCAAAATGGTGGATATTTCCGCCACGTCCATGTCCTGATCGTACAGCATGGTTAGCACCAGCTGCTGACGCGGCGACAGCAGATCGGGCGGGATCTTGAGCTTCTCGGGCAGCACCGGCGGCTGCACGGCGAGGGCGCTTTCCGGCGCGTCATCGATCGGAACGGTCGGCGCGCGGCGCCGCCGGATCCCGTCATGCGCGACCGACCGTGCCACGATGGTCAACCACGTGCCGAGGCCGGCGCGTGTCGGATCATATTGGCGCAGCAGGCGGAAATCATCCTTGCACAGCCGGACGAACACGTCTTGGGCGGCGTCCTCGGCATCGCCCTGCAGGCCGATGACCCGGTGCACCGCCGAGAGGATCAGCCCGGCATACCGCTCGACGAAAGCGCTCCAAGCGGTGTTGTCACCCGCCAGCAATCGCGCAAGGTTCTGCTGATCCGAACTCAAGGAAGGGGCACTCGCCGGGAGACCAAAGCTTTCGAAATACGCTCCCTCACGGCGAAACATCCCCTCGAAGCGTCTCCGGGGCTCCCGCGCCCTGCGCGGGGCGCTGGATTACTTCTTACGGAAGGTGTCGAGCCTGACGACCTCGCCGGGCTTGGCGGCGGCCCCGTCGCCGGCCGCCTCGTCGGGCCGATCGGCTGACGGCTGCTTCTCGTCGGTCGCGGCGGCGACCATTTTGGGGCCGGCTGCGCGGGGTTTGGCTTTAGCCGGTGCTACCGCGGAGGGGTCCGTCGGCTGGGCGGGGAATTCCAGGCCGAATTTCACCGAAGGATCGGCGAAGGCGCTGATCGCCGCTAGTGGGATGGTCAGGCGTTCGCCCTGGCTGCGGAAGCTCAGCGTGACCTCGAATTTCATATCGTCGACTTCGAGGCCCCAGAATTGATGCTCCAGCACCACCGTCATTTCGTCGGGATACTCCGTCCGCAAAAACTCGGGCATGACGACGCCCGGAAAGCCAGTCCGGAACGTGATGTAGAAATGGTGGCCCGGCGGCAGGCCGTGCTCGGCGGCCAGCGCCAGCGCTTGCTGAACCACGCCGCGCAGGGCGGTCTCGACCATCTTGTCGTATCGCAGGGTGGGTTTGGCCATAGGCTGGTCTCGTGGAGCTGTCGACGCCGGAGGGGCTGGAACGTAAGTGGGGGGCTTCTGTTGCCCGGTGCCCCCCGAACCGCGCTTACCTAACTAATTAGGCAGCGAGTGCTACGGAGTTATCGTTCGCACTTAGGATTTAGCCCGATAACGGCGGTACCATGCCGAGCGAAAGAAGTATCTTTACTACGCACGTCGAGACTGGATCGCCCCCTTGATGCCGTCCCGGCGGAGTTCCGCCGGAACCGAGGTTGGTGGAGGCGCCGGGCACTGCCCCCGGGTCCGTGACGCCTATTCCATACGCCGTTTATCGCCATAGTCGGTTTCCCGACAGGACAGATATAAGTGCAGCCGGCGGTTCGCGCAACGGGCGAGCGATATGGCTCTGGGGTAGGGCGTGTCGAGATCGACCGGGGCCGTTTCATCGGGTCGTTCCGTTCAGCCTGTTTGCCGGGCCTGCCGGCTTCGGGCGGCGTAGGCATCGAGGACCTGATCGGCGGTGTACTGCGCGGTCTTGGCGAAATCCTCGCGCAATCCCAAGGCGGCCGAGGCGTGCAATCGGGCGGCGGCGGCCTCGGTCATCACGGCGCTCAACCCCAGTTCCCGGATACCTTCCGCCACGCCCTCCATCTCCACCGCGCGGCGTTCGGCATGTAGCACGTCGGTTCGGATGCACATATCGACGAATGTGCTGAACGGGGTCGCATCCATCGGGCCGCAGATGCCGCGCATCGCCGCTTCCCTTACCCCGGCGAGCGAGGCGGCGGTCAACGCCTCGATCACCAAGGCCTCGATGCCCTTGGTGACGACGCTGCGCAGCATTTTCACCGCCGCGGCGGTACCCGCCACCGGGCCGGCCAGTTCGATCGACAGACCCAGCGGCGCGAAGTCGGCCGCGAACCGCTCAGCGCCATCGCCCGAACAATAGAGCGCCACCGTCGCGCCATAGATGCTGACGGCACCCATCAAATTGGCATCGACATAGGCGCCGCCCCGACTGATGACCGCCTCGGCGATCGCCCGCTTGGTCGAGGGGGTGGAGGCGTTGACATCGACGACCAGCGTGCCGGGACGCAATTGTCCGGCGATATCGGCGCCAACCCTGGCCGCCGTCGACACCACCACGGCGGAGAACACCACGTCGCAGCGTTGGACCAACTCGGCCTGCGTGTCGACCAGGGTCGCGCCATGCTCCGCCGCCTGGTCGCGAAAGGCCGCCGTATAGGGCGGGTGGTTGGTGCCGCCCCCGCAGAAGACCAGCACTTCCGGGACGCCCTGGCCGACCAGATGGCGGGTAAAGCACCGCGCCGCCTCGCCGAAGCCGACAAAGCCGATGACCGGTCGCGTCACACCCATTCTTTCCCCCAGTCTGGTCGTCGTCACGTCACTGGTGCAATATGGCGCGCTCATAGCGCGTGCGCAGCAGCCAGCCCCCGCCGCTGCAGGATCGGGACCACCGTGCGACCGATGCGATAGAGGCGGCCGATCGGATAAAGTCGATCGATCTCGTGTGATTGTTGAGGTTGCCCCCGCGATCCGGCTACGGTTCACCGCTGCTCCCCACTCAAGACCCGCAACCCCGATACGATGAGTACCTCGTCATGATCTTGTCCGACTCCGTGCCGACGCCGATCCCTCTGCGCGCGTCGGTTCGGGAGGCTTACCATCAGGACGAGACCAGCCGGGTCGAGGCGATCCTGGCGGCGGCCGAACTGCCTTCCGAGATGCTCGATCGGATCGGCGCGCGGGCGCGGGCCTTGGTCGCCACGGTGCGCGCGGCGCGGGTCGGGAAGGGCGGCGTCGACGCGTTTCTACATGAATACGAACTTTCCTCGCAGGAGGGCGTCGTGCTGATGTGCCTCGCCGAGGCGCTGTTGCGGATTCCCGACAGCGATACCGTCGATCGGCTGATCCGCGACAAGATCGGGCCGGCCGATTGGCAACGTCATGTCGGCCAATCCTCCTCGCTGTTCGTCAACGCCTCGACCTGGGCGTTGATGCTGACCGGCCGGGTGGTCAAGCTCGAAGGACAGACGGGCGAGGCGTCCAGCATCCTGAAACGGCTGATCACCCGATCGGGCGAGCCGGTGATCCGCCAGGCGGTCACCGCGGCGATGCGCATCCTGGGGCGGCAATTCGTCATGGGGCGGACGATCGGCGAGGCGCTCGACCGCGCGCGGAGTCCGGAAAAGCAGGGCTATCGCCATTCCTACGACATGCTGGGCGAGGCGGCGCGGACCGCCGCCGATGCCAGCCGGTATTTCGACAGTTACCGCGACGCGATCGCCTCGATCGGTGGGGCCGCCGCCGGCCGGCCGATCGCCGACGTGCCCAGCATTTCGGTCAAGCTCTCCGCCCTCCACCCGCGCTACGAGGTCGCCAAGCGCCGTCGCGTGCTGGCGGAATTGCTGCCGCGCATCAAGCAACTGGCACTGGAGGCCAAGCGCGTCGGCATCGGTTTCACCATCGATGCGGAGGAGGCGGACCGGCTGGATCTGTCGCTCGACCTCATCGAGGCGCTGGCGCTCGATCCCGATCTCGCCGGCTGGGACGGTTTCGGTCTCGCCGTGCAGGCCTACCAGACCCGTGCGCTGCCGCTGATCGACTGGCTGGCCGATCTGGCGCGGCGCGGGCGGCGCCGGTTGATGGTGCGGCTGGTCAAGGGTGCCTATTGGGATACCGAGATCAAGCGCGCGCAGGAGTGGGGGCTGGCGACCTACCCGGTCTATACCCGCAAGGCGACCACCGACGTCTCCTACCTCGCCTGCGCCAAGCGGCTGCTGGCGGCATCGGACGCGTTCTACGCCCAGTTCGCGACGCATAACGCCCAGACCGTCTCGGCGATCATCGAGATCGGCGGCAATTCGGGCATCTATGAGTTTCAGCGGCTGCATGGCATGGGCGAGGCGCTGTATGAGCAGATCGTCGGACCGGGCAAGCTGGACCGGCCGTGCCGCGTCTATGCCCCGGTCGGCAGCCATGAGGATCTATTGGCCTATCTGGTCCGGCGCCTGCTGGAAAACGGTGCCAACAGCTCGTTCGTCAACCGGCTGGTCGACGAGCGGGCGCCGATCGACGAGATCGTCGCCGACCCGATCGCCCGGGTGCGCGCCTTGCGGGTCAAGCCGCACCCGGGCATTCCCTTGCCGAGACAGCTCTACATGGCCGGCCAAGACGCGCCCGAGCGGCTGAACAGCCAGGGCCGAGACCTCGCCGACGTGCCGAGTCTGGTCGAGCTCGATCAGCGCATGGCGAAGGCCGCGGCGCGATCCCGGACGGCGGCGTCGATCCTCGGCGGGGTCGAAGCAACCGGCGCCGCGGCCCCGGTGACCGATCCGGCGGACCGGCGGCGCGTCGTGGGATCGGTGGTCGTGGCCGGGACGGCGGAGGTCGATCGGGCGGTCGCCCGGGCGAGCCGGGCCGCCACCGCCTGGGATGCGGCCGGCGGTGCCGTCCGTGCCGAGCCGCTGGAGCGCGCCGCCGATCTCATGGAGGCCGAGGCGCCGGAGCTGATGACCCTGATCGTGCGGGAGGGCGGCCGCACCGTGTCCGATGCGCAGGACGAGGTTCGCGAGGCCATCGATTTCTGCCGCTATTACGCCGGCCTGGCGCGCCGCGACTTCGGCGAGGTGGTCCTGCCCGGGCCGACGGGTGAGCGCAATACCTATCGGTTGGCCGGCCGCGGCGTATTCGCCTGCATCAGCCCGTGGAACTTCCCCTTGGCGATCTTTGTCGGGCAGGTCGCCGCGGCGCTCGCCGCCGGCAACACGGTGGTGGCCAAGCCGGCGGAGCAGACGCCGTTGATCGCGGCCGAGGCTGTTCGCCTGCTGCACCGTGCCGGCGTGCCGGCCGATGCGCTGCAATTGGTCCCCGGCGATGGCCGGGTGGGCGCGGCCCTGGTCGCCGATCGCCGGATCGCCGGCGTCGTCTTCACCGGGTCGACCGCGACCGCCCGGACGATCAACCGGGTGCTGGCGGGTCGGGACGGCCCGATCGTCCCGCTGATCGCCGAAACCGGCGGTCTCAACGTCATGATCGCCGATAGCTCGGCCCTCGTCGAACAGGTCGTCGCCGACATCTTCCGCTCGGCCTTCAATTCGGCGGGGCAGCGCTGCTCGGCGTTGCGCGTGCTTTTTGTGCAGACCGACATCGCCGATCGCGTGTTGGGCATGCTGGCGGGGGGATTGGCGGAACTGACACTCGGCGATCCGGCCGATCTCGCGACGGATGTCGGGCCGGTGATCGACGAGGCGGCCCGGGCGGTGCTGGACGACCATGCCCGCCGCATGGCCGCCGAGGCACGGCTGGTGGTCGAGGCGCCGCTGCCGCCGGGGACGGAGCATGGCACTTTCTTCGCGCCGCGCATCTTCGAGATCGAGCGGCTGTCGCAACTGCCCGACGAGGTGTTCGGCCCGATCCTGCATGTGGTGCGCTGGCGCGGCGATCGGCTGGATGACGTGCTGGCCGAGATCCAGGCTTCCGGCTATGGCCTGACATTGGGGATTCATAGCCGGATCGACGAGACGGTGCGCCGGGTCACCGCCGCGGCGCGGGTCGGCAACCTTTATGTCAACCGCAACATGGTCGGCGCCGTGGTCGGGGTTCAGCCGTTCGGCGGCGAGGGGTTGAGCGGCACGGGACCCAAGGCGGGCGGGCCGCGCTATCTGGCACGCTTCGCGACCGAGCGTTCCGTCTCGATCGACACCACGGCCGCCGGGGGCAATGCCAGCCTGATGTCGCTCGATGACGGGGCCGCGTGATGCTCCCATCCGCGATGACATCGCCGCTATGACGGCCCCGTGATGTCGGGGACGGCGGGCTTCGACATCCGTCTGTTCGACGATTCCGCGACATTCCAGCGGGACGTGCTGCCGATGCTGTATGCCGATCCCATAGGCAATAATCTGCTGCTGGGGGCGTTCGGCCGGTCGCTGGCCGAGGATGTGCCGGGTTGGCTCGCGGCGGCCTATGAGGGCGGCCGTCCAGCGCTGGCGCTGGCCCGGTTTGGCGGCTTTCCGTTTTCGCTCTCGATCGGAGCCGCCGAGGCGGCCGAGCCGCTCGCGCAGGCCGCCGCGGTGCATCTGCTCGATGTCCAGGGCGTCACGGGTCCGGCGGCAAGTGCCGAACCCTTCGCCGCCGCGTTCGGCAAGGCGACCGGCCGCGCGATCACCAGCCGGGTGGCGACGCGGCTCTATGCCTTGCGCGCTGTGATCGATCCGGCGCGGCCGGCGGCCGGGCGGCTGAGACTGGCATCGGCACTGGAGGCGGGCTGGATCAGCGACTGGCTGGTCGCCTTCGCGGTCGAGGCCGGTCTATCGCCCGGCGAACGTCGGCATGATCACATGCAGGCCGCGGTCGCGCGCCGCATCGCCGCCCGACAGCAATTCATCTGGGAGGCGGCCGGCCGGCCGGTGGCGATCGCGGCGGTGGTGTCAATCGGCGTGGTCGGCGCCCGCATCGGCGGCGTCTATACCCTGCCGGACGAGCGTGGACACGGCTATGCCAGCGCCTGTGTGGCCGCCCTCAGCCACCATGTTCTGGATGAGGGCCGGGCCTGGTGCGCGCTCTTCGCCGATGCGGCCAACCCGATCTCGAACGCGATCTATCAGCGGCTCGGGTATCGGGCGAATTGCCTCTACCGTGCGTTCGACTTCGCGGCAGGCTCGGTGGGGCCTTAGCGACCCGCTTAGCGTCGCCACACCACCGGGAATGCTTCGCTGTCCATCGGTGAGCCGGGCTCGGGGGCACCCGGAAAGCCGTGCGGCGGGGGCGACATGTAGCCGTCGCGCAGGGCATAACGGGCGTCGTCGCCGGTGAAGCGCGCGGCGAAGGCGCGGCGTCGATTGGCGGAACCGTTGCCCGGTGCGCCGTGCAGCGTCAGGGCGTGGAACACGATGCAGTCGCCCGGCGCCATGTCCCAGCCCGCCAAGGCGTAGCGGTCGCGCGCGCCGTCGATGTCGGGCACGGCCTCGAGCTTGGCCTCGCGGCTCTCGTGGTCCTGGCTGTCGCTGAAGCGTTTGGGCGTATACCACTTGCCCCAGCGATGCGAGCCGACGACGTATTCGACCGAGGTCGCCCGGTCGATCGGATCGAGCGGGATCCACAGGCTGCACACCTGGCTGGCATCGAGCGTCCAATAGGGCAGATCGTGATGCCACGGCGTCGGCTCCAGCGTCCCCGGTTCCTTGACCAGCACATGCTCGTGGAACAGGTTGACCTTGGCCGAGCGCATGAACCGTCCGGCGATCGCCGCCGCCGGCGAGCCGAACAGAAAATCCCGATATTCGGGGATGCGCCGCCAACTGCAATAGTCACCCAGGAACAGCCCCGGCTTGCCGTCCGGCGTGTAGCGTTTGGCGAGCGCGCTCGGTTCGGCCAGGTTGCGCTCGATCCCGGCGGCCAGGACGTCGATCCACTTTGGCTCGAAGACTTGACGCAGACAGACGACACCGTCGCGCTCGAACTCGTCCACCACGCTGTCTGCCACCACGCCGTCTGCCACCACGGTATCTGCCACTATCGTTCCCTCCTTGACCCGTTTCCTAGATGAACGGGGCGCCGATGCCTTCCTGATCGAGGCAGCGCCGCACCGCCGGTCGGGCGAGCAGCAGGTCGGCCAGCCGCTTCAGGTTCCGCAATTCGCGTGCCGGCCGCCGCATGCCGCGGCTCCAGCGGATCAGCATCAGCAGGTAGAGATCGGCGGCGGAGACCGTCGCCCCCAATAGGTAGGGGCCGGCTTCCAGATGACGCTCGATGAGATCGAACATCGTGTCGAGACGCGCCTCGGCCTTGGCCTTCACCCCAGCCACGGCGGAGGCCTCGTCGGTGTGCTCGTGCGGATAGAAATACGGCCGGAATTCGGTCTGGAGCGTGTTGGTCAGATGGATGATCCATTGATAGAAGATCGCCCGTTCCGGCGTGCCGACCGCCGGGGCGAGGCCGCTCCGCGGGTATTTGTCCAGGATATGCAGGGCGATCGCCGCGGTCTCGAAGACCACGAGGTCGCCATCGATCAGGGTCGGGATCCGCCCGGTCGGATTGAGCCGCAGATACTCGGCACTTTTATGCGCCGCCTTGGTCCGGTCGATCAGCGTCAGTTCGTAGGGTGCGCCGATTTCTTCGAGGATCAGGTGTGGCGCTAGACTGGCATTGCCAGGATAGTAGAACAGCTTCAGCATCAAGGATCTCACTGGTGGCGGCGGGACCGAATTGGTCTTGATTGTGCGTCGCAGCATGAAATCGTAGCGTCTCGGGGTCGAGGCCGGCTACACTCTATCAGACGTTGACCTGCCCGATTGGACCGCTATGCCGCTCGACATCGTCCATTCCGTCTGTCCGCATGATTGTCCCAGCACCTGTGCGCTGGAAGTCGAGCGGTTGGATGAACATCGCATCGGGCGGATTCACGGCGCTAAGGACAATGAATACACGGCGGGGGTGCTGTGCGCCAAGGTCGCGCGCTATGCCGAGCGGCAGCATCACCCGGATCGGCTGACACAGCCGTTGCGGCGCGTCGGGCGCAAGGGCGTCGGCCTCGCGGCGTTCGAACCGGTCTCGTGGGACGCGGCGTTGGACGAGGTCGCCGAACGGCTGGCGGACGCCGGCCGGCGTCATGGCAGCGAGGCGGTCTGGCCGTATTACTATGCCGGGACTATGGGCCACGTGCAGCGCGACGGCCTGCAACGGTTGCGTCATGCGATGCGCTGGTCGCGGCAGCATTCCACGATCTGTGTGGGCTTGGCCGACAGCGGCTGGAACGCCGGGGTCGGCGTCAAGCGCGGCGTCGACAGCCGGGAGATCGGTGACAGCGATCTGATCGTCGTCTGGGGCGGCAACCCGGTATCGACCCAGGTCAATGTGATGACCCATATCAGCCGCGCCCGGAAAACCCGCGGGGCGAAGCTCGTTGTGATCGACCCCTATCGCACGGGAACCGCCGTCCAGGCCGATATGCATCTGTGCCTCCGGCCCGGCACCGATGGCGCACTCGCCTGCGCCGTGATGCATGTGCTGTTCAAGGAAGGCTATGCCGATCGGGCCTATATGGCGCGCTATACCGATGTGCCCGATCTGCTGGAGGCACATCTGGCGAGCCGCGATCCCGCTTGGGCCGCCGCCATCACCGGTCTCGACGAGGCCGAGATCCTGGCCTTCGCCCGGCTGTACGGTGCCACCCAACGCAGCTTCATCCGTGTCGGCTATGGCTTTTCCCGCAGCCGCAACGGGGCGGCGCAGGTCCATGCGGTCACTTGCCTGCCGGCGGTGACCGGCGCCTGGCAGTATCGGGGTGGTGGGGCGCTCTATTCCGGTTCCGCCCTCTATAACCTCGACAAGCGGGTGATCGAGGGGCTCGACCTGCTCGACCCCACGACGCGGGAACTCGACCAGTCGCGCATCGGGCCGATCCTGACCGGCGATCGCCGTGACTTGGGCGACGGGCCGCCGGTCACGGCGCTCCTGATCCAGAACACCAATCCCATGGTGGTGGCCCCGGAAAGCATGCTGGTACGCCAGGGGTTCGAGCGGGACGATTTGTTCGTTTGCGTGCACGAGCAGTTCATGACCGAGACGGCGGCGATGGCCGATATCGTGCTGCCGGCGACGACTTTCCTCGAACATGACGACATCTACACGGCAAGCGGCCATACCCATCTGCAGATCGGCCGCAAGGTGGTCGAACCGACCGGCGAGGCGCGCACCAACCACTTCGTGCAGTGCGCCTTGGCGCGCCGGCTCGACTGCGATCAGCATGAAGGCTTCCACATGACGGAGTGGCAGCTGATCGAGCGGACCTTGGCCGATACCGGCCTCGGCACCGGCGAGGCGCTGGTCGCCGGTCATTGGCTCGACCGCGCCAAATCCTTCGAAAGCATGCATTTCCTCGATCGGTTCGGCCATGCGGATGGGCGCTTCCACTTCAAGGCCGATTGGGCGGCGCTGGGCGCCGATCCGGCTCGGCTGCCGCCGCTGCCGGATCATTGCGCGATCATCGATACCGCGACCCCGGACAAACCGTTCAGGCTGATCGCGGCACCCGCGCGCTCCTACCTCAATTCGACCTTCACCGAGACGCCATCGAGCCGCCAGCGGGAACGGCGGCCGACGGTGATGATCCATCCCCAGGATCTGGCCAGCCTATCCGCCGTCGATGGCGGTCGGCTGCGGATGGGCAACGACCGGGCGAGCATCGTCCTGCATGCCGCCGCTTTCGATGGCGTGCAGCGTGGCGTCGTCATCGTCGAGAGCATCTGGCCGAACGCGGCGTTCGAGGAAGGCATCGGCATCAATGCTCTGACCAGCGCCGAGGCCGGCCCGCCTTTCGGCGGCGCGGTGTTCCACGATACGGCGATTTGGATCCGCTTGGCTTGACCGATGGGCGTCGCGGGGTGGTATGAGGCGGGATTGTCATCTGCCTGTTATTGTCAGCAGGCCCTCTAATATGGCACTTGTGCACGACTGCTTGGCGTCGTTTGGAACACGGGATCAATAACCCGCTCGTCTACCGCCTTGATTTTAAAAACGTACATTTTCTGAAACGGCCCGACGGTGGCCGGGAATTGATGCGAGAGGGATGACTAATGGTGCAGCGCGTTCGCAAGGCAGTGTTTCCAGTGGGTGGCTTGGGGACTCGGTTCCTGCCTGCCACCAAGGCGATGCCAAAGGAGATGCTGACCGTCGTCGACAAGCCGCTGATCCATTATGCGTTCGAGGAGGCGAAAGCCGCCGGGATCGAACAATTCATCATGGTGACGAGCCGCGGCAAGGCGTCGATGGAAGATCATTTCGACTACGCCTACGAGCTTCTGGATACCTTGAAGGCCCGCGGCAAGACCCGCGATATGGCGGCGTTGGAAGCTTGGCTGCCCAAGCCGGGCCAGATGGTCTTTACCCGTCAGCAGCAGCCGCTGGGTCTCGGTCACGCGGTGCTGTGCGCCAAGGATGTGGTCGGCGACGAGCCCTTCGCCGTCCTGTTGGCTGACGATCTTATCCTGGCGCAAAAGTCCTGCCTCAAGCAGATGGTCGAGGTTCATGCCGAAACCGAAGGCAGCGTGGTGGCGATCATGGATGTCCCGCGCGAGCAGACCAAGCGGTACGGTATTTTGGATGTGGAGAGCGACGACGGTCGTTTGGTCTCAGTGAAGGGACTGGTCGAAAAGCCCGAGCCGGAGGTAGCACCCTCCACGCTTTCGATCATCGGGCGCTACATTCTGCAACCCGAGATTTTCGCCCATTTGGAGCGGACCGAGCGGGGCGCCGGCAACGAGATTCAATTGACCGACGGGCTGGTCAAGCTGCTCGGCCACAAGCCTTTCCACGGCTTGCGCTTTGAAGGTGAGCGCTTCGATTGCGGCGACAAGCTGGGATATCTCGAGGCGAATGTCGCGTTCGGTCTGGCACGTCCGGATCTCTCCGACGGCTTCAGGGCAATTCTCAAGAAGCTTATTTGATCGGGAGTCCAGCCCCTGGAGGGCTGGTCCGCACCTCGGAGTGAATGAACATGCGGATAGCGGTTATTGGGACGGGCTATGTCGGTTTGGTGTCTGGGGCGTGTTTTTCGGAGTTTGGGGTCAACGTGGTGTGCGTTGACCAGGATTCCGGGAAGATCGCGCGGCTGAACCGGGGGGAGATGCCGATCTTCGAGCCGGGTCTGGATCATCTTGTGGCGTCGAACGTGA
>DATMGU010000077.1:0-35667 GCA_035555315.1 Allostellaceae bacterium | reverse complement strand
CGATGAGGTAGATGAGGCCTCTCTCGTCAACGAAAACATCGTTGCTGGACACACGGCGGCCATCGGGACTTTGATCGGGCACATAATGCGCCGCCTCTCGCGGACGCATCGGATCCGAGAAATCGACGATACGCAGGCCCTGCGAAAACCATGCGACCGGGACATCGGTCCCGACGATCGCCTCCACGGGCTGGTGGCAGCCGGTCATGTCGGGATTTCGCTTACCGTGCAGCCCTTCCACCTGGAAAGTGGACATGGGGATCGGCCTGGTCTCGTCCGTGATGTCGACGAACCATAGGAACGCCGACATCTCGGGAGCCGGATCGGGCGAGAGCCGATCCACGTCCTCGTCGGCGACGATCATCCAACGCCGACCGTGAATCAGCTGCGGAATCAGGACCGCGGAATGGGACGGCCACGGGAAGGGCGGGCTCCAGTTGAGCCGCGAGACCATCTTCGGCCTGGCCATGTCGCTGATGTCGAGAATGATGATGCCGCCATGCCAATAGCTGACGAACAGGCGGTCACCGAACCGGATCGGGTGATGACACCGATGGGCTTTGCCCTCCCAGCTCGGCGTCTCGCCCCCGGCGATCCATTGACCGGGCAACCACCAGCGACACACCTCGCGCGGCTGGGCCGGATCGACGAGATCGACGATCATGACGATGTTGCCGACGTATCCGTCGATCTCCGGGGAGAGATACGCGTAGCGTCCGTCGAAGGTGAACCGATGGACACCGGTTCCATCGCAGCTCCAATGATTGATTTCCCTCGGCTGGCGCGGATTGGACACGTCGAAGATGCCAAGGCCCCCGCGCACGCCCGGTCGGACGGCCGTGCTGTCGACCATCTCCCGGTTGACCAGCATCAGGCCATTTCCGGCGCGTACCTTGTGTGAGTGAAAGCCGCGCTCGACGGGTATCTCCGCGACGATCGTCGGGTGTTTCGGGTCGCTGACGTCGACGATGCTCGTGCCGTGCTCGGGTTTGATATGCCCGATATAGGCGAAGTCCCCGTCGACGACGACCTGCCCACCCCCCCGGCAATCGAGCCAGGAAACCAGCCGGACCCCCGACGCATCAGCCATTCGTCTTTGTCTCCGCGTCCAAGCGCGCGAAGACCGTTCGCGCCGTGTCGACCGCGTTCAGTCCAGCAGGCAGCCCCGCGAAGACAGCCACTTGCAAGAGCACCTGGATCAGCTCGTCCCGGGTCCATCCGACACGGAGCGCACCGTTGAGGTGCGTGACGAGCTGCGGCTGGGCATGCCCCAGAGCGGCCACGGTGACGACCGTCACGAGCTGGCGGGTTTTGGCATCCAGCGTCGCGTTCTGGTAAATGTCGCCATAGACGACCTCGAGCACGTAGGTCGCGAAATCTGGCGCGATATCGGCCAGATTGCCGCGAACCCGGTCTCCCGTCTGTCCCAGGATTTCGCCAATCTTCTCCTCGCCACGACGCAGGCGCTCGGGATCTGAAAGCATTGGATCAACCTCGAAAGTGATTTGGCCGGTCGGCCGGGGAACTAGCGTGTCGGAAACTTGGATCGCATCTCACCGAGGAACCGCGTCATGATCGCGTTCACCGCCGCCGGACGGGCCAGATTGACCGCATGACCGGCACCCTCCTGCGGATGCAATCCCGAACATCCCGGCAGGTTTTGCGCGAGGTGTTTGCCATGCTCGATATCGATGGCCTTGTCGGCCGTGCCGTGAACGACGATCGACGGGCAGGCGATATCGGGCAGTTTCGAGGTCAGATCGTCCCGCTCCATCAAGGCGCGCAGTGGCAGGTCCATATCGCCAAGCCCCATCCGCGCCCATCTTTCGACCCAGGGAACGGGATCGACATCCGGTCCGAGCAAGACCTCCGCCAGGGGGCCGGAGACGTTCTTGGCCCCATTGCGCCGCCACTCGTCCCGGAGCTGCCGGAAATTCTCGACCGTCTCGGCGGAATCCGTCGCGGCCCGCGTCGCCAGCAGCACCAGCGAGTTCACCCGCTCGGGTTCAAGCAACGCGGCGCGCATGGAAAGAAACCCTCCCTGCGACAGACCGACCAGACTGGCCGAGGCAATGCCCAGGCCGGACATCAACCCAAGCAGGTCGCGTGCGGAGTCCCAATAGTCGAAAGGCTCGGCCGCCGGACCTGTCCCGCCAAACCCTCTTTGGTCCCAGGTGATGCAACGGTATTCCGGCACGAAGGCCTCGACTTGCTCGACGAACATCCCGCCATCCATGAGCAACCCATGGCTGAAGATGACAGCCTGGCCCGGCCCTCCCGTATCCTGATAATGAAGACGAACCCCCGCGACGTTCATGAAGGGCATGGCTCAGAACCCCCCTTGTAGCTGCTTCAGCGCAAATTGGCGGAAGCGGTCATCGACGAGGGACGTGATATCGACCTTGCGCCGGACGTTGCCGCTTTTCATCTGCCAGTCGAGATAGGCGTCGACCCACGCGAAAGATGGTGCGGCGTCATCGGAGATGTCCGGCGCGGGCGTGTCCTTCGTGACAGGGATATTGTACTTGCGCAGGATATCGACAATTTGGTCAGCGGATTGCTGTTGCGGGCCAAACGCCATTTTGTAGTCGTGCATGCCCTTCAGGTACGCGACCATATAGCGATTGCCGAGGTCGACGTTCTGCTTGGTCAACCGTGGCCCATAGATCAGGTATCCGGCGGGGAAATTGGGATACTTCTGGTCGATCGAGGCGATGCGGACGCCGTTTCCCTTTTCGACAAGCAACGTCGCGAAGGGCTCGTTGACGCTGCCGCCATCGATCGCGCCATTGTTCATCGCCGCGAGGGCATTGGCGATGCCCAACCCGACGAACGTGATGCTCTTCTCGCTCACCCCCGCTTCGGTGGCCATCATTACCGGAAGCCAATGGGTGGGGGCGGTCAGTCCTGTCGCGAGACGAAGACCCTTGAGATCGGCGGGGCCCTTGTATCGACCGCTGGCAATCAAGTCTTTGCGGAGCACGACACTGATCGCGCCGTGCCCGGGTGCGTTTTGTCCAGCCCCCGCGACAATGCTCATATCGATGTCGCGGAGCTTGGCATTGAACATCGCCGTGCTGATCGAGTTGCCCAGCACGTCGATCACGCCGATGGACAAGGCCTGATTGGCGTCGGCCGACGTCGGAAACGTCCGCACCTCGACAGCGATGCTTTGACTGGCGAAGTACCCTTTTTCGAGGGCGATAAGGGAACCGGCATCGAACAATGCCGAAATAATGCCCAACCGAACCTTGTCGGGCTCGGCCCGTGCCTGGGTAGCAGACGCCGCCATGATAAGCATAGACACGGCCAAGGCACGACGTTTCCACCCGATTTTCAACATTTCTTCTTCCCCAATTATGATGGGCGGCCCGGTTTAGAAGCGATTACGCCAGGGCAGAAACTTTCTTTCCATGAAATCGAACAACCAGAACGACAGAATGCCCACGGCGGCGATGGTGACGAGGCCGACATACATCTCCTCGACGGACAGCGTCTGCCATGCCTTCCAGATGAGGAAGCCGATGCCGCCATCGCTCGAGACCATTTCAGCGGTCACGAGAAGGAGCAGCGCCATTCCCCAGCCGAGGCGGAGACCGGCGAAGATCGTCGGCAAGGCGCCCGGCAGGGCGATCTTGCGATAGGTCGCAAGCCTCCCCGCCTTGAAGTTCCGGCCGACGTCGAAATAGATCTTATCGATGTTAGAGACGCCGGTCGCCGTCGCCACCAGCACCTGGAAGAAAACGCCGATGGCGATGATCACCCATTTCGACTCTTCGCCGATGCCGAAAATCAGCATGATGATCGGCAGGATGGCGACCTTCGGTATCGGAAGAATGGCGCCGATGAGGGGTTGGATCGCGGCACGCACCAATGGAACCAAGCCCATGATGATGCCCAGCAATACCGCTGGTATGGCGCCGATCACGAAGCCGATGGCGACCCGCCCTAGGCTGATCAGCACCTGATGGACGAGCGAATCATCCCAGGAAACCTGAAACAGCAGGTAGTAGAAGGTCTCGACGATGGAGGACGGTGCTGGGAAAAAACGGTGATCCATCAGCCCGATACGGACGACGGCCTCCCACACCAGCAGCAGCGCCACAGGCGCAAGTAGGCTGACTATCCGTTCCTGATTGCGTTGCGATATCCCCATACCCCGGACCTTTGAGGCCGGTTCGCGGATTGGCTGGTCGGGCGTCGCAGCTTGCAAGGTCGCCGTCATTGGATTTTCTCCAAGGACTGCGCACCCACGACTTCGTCATGCAGTTCCTGCCAGAGCTTCGCGCTGAGCTGCCCATAGGCCGGAAGCCCCTTCATGGCGATGACCTGCCTGGGTCTCGGCAAGTCCACCGCCAGGTCGCATTTCAGGGTGCCGGGTCGCGCTGTCATGATGAGCGCGCGGTCGCTGAGCACGATCGCCTCATCGATCGAGTGCGTGATGAACAGAACCGTCTTCTTGGACTCTTCCCAGATGCGCAGCAGCTCTTCCTGAAGCAGTGCCTTGTTCTGCTCGTCAAGCGCGGCGAAAGGCTCGTCCATCAGGAGGATTTCCGGATCGTTGGCGAACGCGCGCGCGATCGAAACCCGCTGCTTCATGCCCCCGGAAAGTTGGTGCGGATAGAAGGTGTGAAAAGCGGAAAGACCTACCTTATCGATGTAATATTGGATGACATCGTCGGCCTCGGCGCCCTGCTGTCCGCGCATCGCGAGACCGAAGCCGACGTTTTCCCGTACCGTCATCCAGGGAAAGATCGACTGCTCCTGGAAGATCATCGAATTGAGGGGCTTCCGCCGATCGTAGTGCAGGATCTCCAGGCTACCCGAGGTGTGCTGCTCAAGCCCCGCGACGATGCGCAACAATGTGGTCTTGCCGCAGCCGGACGGCCCGACGATGCAGCAGAACTGTCCCCGGTCAATTCGGAGGTTCACATCGGCGAGAGCCGTGACCGATCCGAAGGACTTGCCCAGCTTCGAGATCAAGATCTGCGGGCTGTCGACCGTCGCGCCCTCAGGTCCCATGTCATGCCGACTATCCATGAGGATCAAATCCCTTTGAAATACCTGAGGCACATTTGCTTGATGTTGCCGCCCCTCGGCCCGGCCAACGCTTGAATGTTGCCGCCCTTCGGCCCGGCCAAGCCAGAGCGACAATGGTCGAACGCGTGATCAAAGATGGCGCCCGCCATCGATCACGATGACCGTGCCCGTGGCGGCGGTGAGATGGGTGATACAGGCCAGGATGGTCCGCGCCACGTCACCCGGTTCGACGATCTTCTTCAGCGGCGTCGTATCTGCGACCTTGCGTAGGGTCGCGTGATCCCGCCCCGGCACGAACCCCGTATTCACCGCGGCGGGCGATACGGACAACACACGGATCTCAGGGCCCAGGACACGGGCAAGCGACATGCCCATGGTATCGAGCGCCGCCTTCGACGCGCAGTAAGCGATGTTGCTTCCCGACCCCGTGAAGCCCGAGATCGACGAGACATTGACCACGGTCGCGTCACCGGTGCGTCGCATGAGCGGCGTGAAAGCCCGAATGCAGGCGAAAGGCCCTCGCACATTGGCGACCATAATTCGGTCGAAGATCGCATCGTCCAACCGGTCCAGGTCACGATGCGGAATTGAGTCAGTGAAGCCGGCGGCATTCACCAGAACGTCACAACGACCATAACGTCCTTCGACGGATACCGCGGCTGCATTGAGCGTCGCTGTATCGTCCATCGCCATGTGCACCGTCGTGTGGCGGTCGAGACCACCGACCAAGGAGGCCGCGAGCTCCTGCGCGGCTGCGGCTCCCTTATTGAAGCCGACGGCCACCTGGGCACCCAGATCGGCAAGAAGCCGCGCGGTCGCGGCCCCGATGCCGCCGGTTCCTCCGGCGACGACCGCGACCCGTCCCTCAAGCTCCAAATGCTGACCCATCGCGCCCTCTACCTATTGGCCGCTCTTCCATGCCACTCAAGACAAGGCACCGGCTTTTGTTGGACAGCCAGTCGACCCGAGCTTTTTTTTGCGTCCAACGATCGCATAGGGGTAGCAGCTGGATTGGCCGGGTGTCTGTCACCTCCGCTGGTGACAATGGCGATGGCATGTCGACGGTGAATGACAAGGGCCATGCCGGTGCGGCGTCAAGGCATCGACAACCGTTACCTGCCTAGTCCCTGGCCCTCCAAAGCCGGTAAAGCTATGATCCGGATAAGGGCTGAGACAGGTCCGCACGCACAGGGAGCGCCGGGAAGTGCAAATCCATTTGGTTCTGCCGGGAAGGCACGCCCCCACTGTTATCGGCAGTCCGGCGGCGCCGTTGATCGAGTGCGTCGGCCAAGACCGCTTTCCAAGCTTATTATTTCGCGTGGCGCATGAGGCGACCGGGTGCGCTCATATGAGCGCCTTTGCTTTCTCCGGGAGCAAAGGGCCGGCGATGATCTTTGCCGAGAACGACGGCCCGGCAGCCATTGCTCGCGAAATCGGGGGCCGGTATGTCGATCGCTATTGGCGCATGGATCCGGTCAACGACGCCGGCATCTCCGGTCCCGCCAGCATCTCCGGTCCCGGCGGGTGTCATATGATCGAGATCGGCGCGCAGGACATCCAATATGCCGACTACCGGTCCGATTGCTACACGACAGCCAAGCTCGGCGCCCGTGTCTCCGTGTGCGAGGCCCGGAACGGCAACGCGATCCGATTGAATTTCTATCGTGATACGGAATTTCTGCCCGCGCAGAAGAGTGCCATCGCGGAGACGATGGATCTGCTGATGCCGTTGCTTTGGCGTCAGGCCCGCGATCTTCTGGAGCGTTCGCCGGAAGGCGAGTTGATGGACTTCCACACGCGACTGGCACGCATCGCGCCGTCGCTATCGCCGCGCGAGCGTGAAGTTTGCGCCATGATAGCGGCCGGGTACGGATCCGAGGCCATTTCGCTCAAACTCGGCATCAGCCTCAACACCGTCCTGACCTTCCGCAAGCGAGCGTATCGCCGCCTCGTCATCAGCAGTCAGAACGAACTGCTGCGTCTCCTGATGGACGGATAAACGAGCTCCGTACCGACGCTGACCCGTCCCAAGCGCGTGTGACAGTCCCCGACGAAGCCGTCGGATAGAATACCCCGTGATAGCCCAAAAGGCATTCGGTGGGGGACATGCGCTTGTTTGCGACTGCTCTGGTCATCATCGGGGCGCCAGCCCGAACCAAAATCATCCGATAGCGGCCATCTATCCTGAGATTTCGAGGAAGCTTCAATGACCGATGTTCATCATGGCAGCTACAGCGAGGCTGTACTGGCACCCGACGACGGTTCGCTGGCCTATATGACGGGGTTCGGAAACACGTTCTCGACCGAAGCAGTGATCGGCGCGCTCCCCATCGGCCGAAACTCGCCACAGCAGCCCCCGCTCGGTCTATACGCCGAACAGCTTTCGGGAACGGCGTTCACCGCCCCGCGTCATCTGAACAAGCGCATCTGGTTTTACCGCATCCGGCCGTCCGTCAAGAATGCTCGCGGCTTCCAGGCCGTGGATCAGGAACTGCTGCGTACGGCTCCTTGCCGTGACGAAAGCCGCATGCCGATAAGCCAACTGCGCTGGAAGCCCGTGGCGATCCCAACGGAACCTTGTGACTTCCTCGATGGCTTGCGCACGATGGCGGCCTGTGGCGATGCCTATATGCAGGACGGCATGGCGAGCCACGTCTACGTCGCCAACCGCTCGATGGACCGGCGATACTTTTACAACGCCGACGGCGAAATGCTCGTGGTGCCTCAAGAAGGTCGCCTCGATGTCTTCACCGAGTGCGGGCGCCTATCCGTCGCGCCGGGTGACATTCTGCTTCTGCCGAAAGGCATGAAATTCAAGGTGGATTTGCCCGACGGCACCGCGCGCGGCTATGTCTGTGAAAACTACGGCGCGTACTTCACTCTTCCCGAACGCGGACCGATCGGGGCCAATTGTTTGGCAAATCCTCGGGATTTTCTGACGCCCGTCGCCGCCTACGAGGATGATGACAGCCCCTGCGAGCTGTTCGTGAAAGCCCAGGGCAAGCTCTACAAATCCACCTTGGCCCACTCCCCCCTGGATGTCGTCGCCTGGCACGGGAACTATGTTCCGGTGAAATATGATTTGCGTCGTTTCTCGCCTGTCGGATCCGTCCTCTTCGACCATCCGGATCCCTCGATCTACACCGTGCTGACCTCGCTGTCGCCGGTGCCCGGAACCGCGAACGTCGACTTCGTCATCTTCCCCGAGCGATGGCTGGTCATGGAGGATTCGTTCCGGCCGCCTTGGTACCACATGAATGTGATGAGCGAGTTCATGGGGCTCATCTACGGCGTCTATGATGCCAAGCCGGATGGCTTCATCCCCGGCGCCATGAGCTTGCACAACGGCCTCATCGCCCACGGCCCCGATGCCGAGGCCTTCAGAAAGGCCTCGCAGGCGGAACTCCGGCCGCAGCGCCTTTCCGGCACGCTGGCCTTCATGTTCGAGAGCCGGTACCCGCTCGCGTCCACTCGATATGCTTCGACGCTGGACCTCCTCGATGAAGCCTATCCCGATTGTTGGGACGGCCTGGAGCGTCATTTCCGTCGTAACGACACCTAGTCCGCGGGTTTCTCGAGGAAGATCCGGAAAAACCCCGAGCGAGCGAGGTGGTTCGATAGCGCGAGATCGGCCGCGAAAGGCGATCTCCCTATAGCCGGCAGGACCCCCATGGCAGACCGATCACCATGATGGTGCGGTTGACAATCCCCCTCGGTTTGATGGGAGACTGCCGCCACTGGAATTTCCCCAAGCGACATGGATCGCGCCGCCATCCCGACCGTCTCTCCCTCTGGAAGGTAATCACTTGGGCATAGCGAAGCCTGCGCCGTCGCGACAGCCCGCCGGCCGGGGCCAGACTATCGACGCGGCGCACCCGGTGGTCAGGCCGGTGCCGGATGCGCATAACAGGCCGTGGTGGGTCCTGACCATCACCGCGCTGGGCGTCGTCTACGGCGATATCGGCACCTCGCCGCTCTACGCCTTTCAAGTGGCCCTGCAGGCGACCGGCGAAGCCGTCGTGCGGCCGCTCGCGGTGATGGGCATCGTCAGCCTGATCGTCTGGGCGCTGATCATCATCGTGGCGCTCAAATACGTCGTCCTTGTGCTGCGCGCCGATAACGAAGGCGAAGGCGGCATCCTGGCCCTGCTGTCGCTCGTCATCCCCGCGCGGCGGCCGCTCGGCGGCGGAATTCCCTTTCTGATGTTCCTGGGCATGCTGGGCGCCGCCCTGCTCTATGGCGACGGCCTCATCACGCCGGCGATCTCCGTGCTGTCGGCGATGGAGGGGTTGAAGGTCGCGACGCCGGGGCTGGAGCAGTGGATCGTGCCGCTGACCTGCGCCATCCTGGTCGGGCTGTTCCTCATTCAGTCACGCGGCACAGGCCGGATCGGCCAGTTTTTCGGCCCGGTGATGATCCTGTGGTTCGTCGCGATCGGCCTGCTGGGGATTCACGGCATCGCCCAGTCCCCCGGTATTCTGCTGGCGATCGATCCCCGCCACGCCGCGCGCTTTCTGGCGGCGGACCCGATGGTCAGCTTCGGTGTCTTCGGCAGCGTGTTTCTGGCGCTGACGGGGGCGGAGGCGCTTTACGCCGATATGGGCCATGTCGGCGCCCCGGCCATCCGCCGAGCATGGTTCGGCATCGTGCTGCCGGCCTTGCTGCTGTGCTATTTCGGGCAAGGTGCCTTGGTACTGGCGCATCCCGATGCCGCCGACAACCCCTTCTATAAACTGGCGCCCGCCTGGGCGTCCCTGCCCCTGGTCGCCTTGGCCGCGGCGGCCACGATCATCGCCAGCCAGGCGCTCATCAGCGGCGCCTTCTCGATGACCCGGCAGGCCATTCAAATGCGGCTATGCCCCCGGCTGGCGGTCAAGCAGACCTCCCGCCAGGAGGCCGGACAGATCTATATCGGCACGGTGAACTGGGCCTTGATGATCGGCACCCTCCTGATCGTGCTGACATTTCGCAGCTCCGACCACCTGGCATCGGCATATGGCATCGCCGTGTCGGGCACCATGCTGATCACCACCATCCTGCTGTTCCGCGTGCTGGTCGACCGGTGGCGCTGGTCGCTGCCGGCCGCCCTCTCCGTCATCGTCCCGTTCGCCGCGATCGACGCCACCTTCCTCGCCGCCAATAGCCTCAAGATCCTCGAAGGCGGCTGGCTGCCGCTGGCGGTCGGCGGCGGGATCGTCTTCCTGATGGCCGCCTGGAATCGCGGCTCGGTCGCGGTGCAGCGGCGCCTGCAGGAGAACGGCCTGCCGCTCAGCGATTTCATCGCCACCATCGACGACCGCGTCGCCACGCGCATTCCCGGATGCGGGGTGTTCCTGGCCCGAGCTTCCGATACCACCTCGCCCTTCCTGCTGACCCACGTGGCCCATAACCGTGTGCTCCATGAAAACGTCATCCTGTTGACCGTCGAGCCCACGGCGCGACCGATCGTGCCGCCGGGCGATCGGTTGGAAATCAAGGATCTGGGACATGGGTTTCATCGGGTGTTCGTGCGCATCGGCTTCATGGAAACCGTCGACGTGCCGGCCGCGATGCAAGCCTGCGCGCAGCTCGGCATGAATTTCTGTGGCTACGTCAATTATTACGTGCCCCGCGAGATGCTGATCCGCCGGATCGAGCGGCCCATCCTGTCGACGCCCGTCTGGCTCGTCTTCCACTTTATGAGCCGCAACGCGCTGCACCTCTCCGACTATCTGCGCCTGCCGCCCCCCCAGGTCATGGAAGTCGGGCTGCAGATCGACATTTGATCGCTCCCGTCACGATGCCGATTTCGGCGCCAGCTCACCGAACGGATTCCGGATCGTGAGGCCGTCAATGACCTGTCCGTGGCGCATGTCCTCGGTATAGAGGATCGCGCAACCGCTCTTGAGCGCGGCGGCGATGATCTGCGCTTCATAGATGACGTAGCCATATCGCTGGGCGATCGTCACCGCCGCGTCATGCATATCGATGGTTATCGGCACAGTCTCGCGACAGAGGGCACGAATGGCGGCGAGGCCTTTTAAAACCTCGTCCCAAGACATGCCGAGCTTGCGCCGGGCGACGGCGCAGAACTCGTTCAACACCTGGACACTGATCACGCCACCGGCTGCCAGCAACAGTTCCGCGCTGCCCATGCGGGGATCGTCCTGCGCGAAGGCGTAGAGCACGACGTTCGTATCGAAGAACGCCTTATCGCTCATGCTCCTCCTCCCGGTCGAACGTGAAGCCGGGCGGCAGGGGGCGGCGCAGCTTGCGGATCTGGCTCAACGCCTCCTCGCGGCTGCGATCCCGGCCGAGCTCGAATTCCCGAGAACCGGCGATACGGATCTCGATGTCGTCCCCCTCTTTGAGGTCGAGTGCCTTCACGACCGCGGCCGGCAGCCGGACCGCGAGGCTATTTCCCCATTTTGCGACCTGCATGCTTCCACCCACTGTAGATACACAGTTCATTTGTATATCATACATCAGGCAGAAGGTCGCCCCTCGCATCGAGGTCGGGTAGGCTCGGTCACGATCGTCAGACACAATAATTCGCCGCTAACGCCGGCGCCTCACCGGCCGGCCGGCTCCATGCCCTTCTCGTGCATGACCCGGATACCCTCCGATCCGGCGAGGAAGACCAGGAAGGCCGAGGCCGCGGCGGGATCGGCGGCTTTGCTGGCGACGGCGCCGGCATAGGCCGTGTAGCTTTGGAGTTCCGCCGGCAGCGGCCCCACATAGGTGATGCCCGGCACCGGCAGCAACTCGCTGATCTGATGGATGCCGAGTGCTGCCGTGCCATTGGCCACCTGCTGGGCGACCAGCCCGCCGGGCACCAGCACCGTCTTGGGGGCGACCGCCTCGGCGATACCCAGCCGGCCCAGCATCTGCGCCACATAGATGCCGCTCGATCCGCCGGCGGCGGGGTCCAGATAGGCGATCGACGGTGCCGCCAGCAGGGTTTTCGTGAACGAAGCCGCCGTGCCGATATCAGGGACCGGCGCTCCGGCCTTGACCGCGACGCCGATCCCGACCCGGGCGAGGTCGATCCGGCTGCCCGGTACGAGCCGTCCGCGACCGGTGAGTTCCTCGATCGCCGCCGGGCTCAGCACCAGCAGATCGAAGGTCTCCCTACCATCGACGCGGCGAACGAGCGCGCCCACCGTGTCGTTATCGACGACGATGTGGTCGCCCGGCCGCGCCGCTTCGAAGGACGGCACCAGCGCCACGACGACCTGCTTGAACGCCCCCGCGGTCAGCACCTTCACGGTTTCAGCCCAGGCCGGACGCGTCATGAGCAGCGCGAAACATCCAAGCGCGAAACATCCAAGCGCGAGGCCTCGGGAGCCGGCCTTCATCGCGTCAGCTTCTCATCACGGTGTCGTACAGCAGCTTGATGTTGAGCAGCAGAATGATCCCGGAGACGACCCAGGACAGGGCGGCGACCGAACGCGGCACGACGAACCGCCCCATCTTGCGCCGGTCGGAAACGAACAGCACCAGCGGGATGACGGCGAAGGGCAGTTGCATCGACAGGATGACCTGGCTCAGCACCAAGAGATCGGCCGTGCCCTTTTCGCCATAGAGCGCGGTGACCACCACCACGGGAATGATGGCGAGGCCGCGGGTCAGCAGGCGGCGCGCCCAGTTCGGGATGCGCAGCCGCAGAAACCCCTCCATGACGATCTGTCCCGCCAGGGTCGCGGTCACCGTGGAATTCAACCCCGAGGCGAGCAGCGCCACCGCGAACAGGGTCGAGGCGATGCCCAGGCCGAGCAGCGGCGATAGCAGCTCATAGGCCTGGCCGATCTCCGCGACATCCGCGTGACCGCTTTGGTTGAAGGCCGCGGCGGCGACGATCAGAATGGCCGCGTTGACGAATACCGCCAGCATCAACGCGATGGTGCTGTCCGTCGTGGCCCAGCGGATCGCTTGCCGCCGGCCCTCATCGGTCGGCTCGATCGCGCGCGTCTGGACGATCGAGGAATGCAGATAGAGGTTATGCGGCATCACCGTCGCCCCGATGATGCCGATGGCGACGTACAACATGTCCGGATCGGCGACGATCTGCCGCGACGGCACCAGGCCGGCCAGCACAGCCGCGATCGGCGGTGCCGCCACGGCGATCTCGACCGCGAAGCAGCCGGCGATGACGACCAGCAAGGCGATGATGAAGGCTTCCAGAAACCGGAAACCCCGGTTCATCAGCAACAGGACGAGGAAGGCATCGAGCGCCGTGATCAGCGCGCCGCCGATCAACGGAATGCCGAACAGCAGATTGAGCGCGATCGCCGTGCCGATCACCTCGGCGAGGTCGCAGGCGATGATCGCCGCCTCGCAGATCAGCCACAGGGTGATGTTGACCGGCCGCGAATAGCTCTCGCGGCAGGCCTGCGCCAGATCGCGGCCGGTGACGATACCCAACCGCGCCGCCAGCGCCTGCAACAGGATCGCCATCAAATTCGCCAGCACGATCACCGACAGCAGCGTATAGCCGAACCGGGAGCCGCCGGCGATATCCGTCGCCCAATTGCCCGGATCCATATAGCCCACGGAAATCATGTAGCCGGGGCCGGCGAAGGCCAGCAGGCGACGTATCCACAGGCCGCCCTTAGGCACGGCGATGCTGCCGTGAACCTCCGGCAGGCTGGGCCGACGATCGGCTTCGGGTCCGGCGAAGCGCCAGGCGCTTTGCCGTTCGACGAAGGGCGGAGCTTTCAACTCTGAGGAGGAGATCGGCATGAAAGCCAAATTACACCACCTGCTAATCAATATACAATAGGCTATATTTCAAAGACGGGGACATATCGACGCTGCCCCCGAGGCCGGCGATCGGTCATTACCTTATGCTAATGGAACAAAATTAAAGCCTATGCTATAAATCGTTCCTTCGGTTGCGGTACAACCGAGCCGAACTGAGGAACCATCCCCGTGCCAAGCCCCCGATTGCCAAGCATCCGTCGATCGCCACCCCGGGAGGTGCCCCTACCCGATGCGGACAAGCATTCGGAAGGGTTTCGCCGGACCCGCGAAGCGCGCCGCAACGCGCTGCTGGAAGATTACGTCGAGCTGATCGCCGATCTGATCGAGGATGGCGGCGAGGCGCGGCAAGTCGATATCGCCTCGCGCCTGGGCGTGGCGCAGCCGACCGTCGCCAAGATGTTCCGCCGGCTGACCGCGGAGGGGTTGGTGGTGCAGAAGCCCTATCGCGGGGTGTTTCTCACCGAGGCCGGCAAACGCGTCGCCCGCGACAGCCGCGCCCGGCATCAGACCGTCGAATTTTTCCTGCTGGCCCTGGGCGTGAGTGCCGATACCGCGCGCATCGATGCCGAGGGGATCGAGCATCACGTCAGCGAGGAAACCCTGCGGGCTTTCAGCCGCTTCATCGCCGAACACGCTGCTTAATCGGCGTGGCACGCAACCTGCTGGAATGCCCCCGGACACGGGATGGCGTAATCAGATGATCGGTTGGACATTAGGCGAGTGGCAGGCGGCATATCGCGCGGGGGCCACGCCGGAAAACTTGCTCGCGCAACTGCTCGCGGCGTTGCCGGCGGTCGATCCGGCCTGGATCAGCCGGATCGACCCGGCCCACCTGGCGGAGCGGCTGCTCGCCCTGCGCGCGGCGGGCGATCCTCTGTCGCTGCCGCTCTACGGCATCCCTTTCGCGGTCAAGGACAATATCGACGTCGCGGGCCTGCCGACCACGGCGGCCTGCCCGGCCTTCGCCTATGCGCCATCGGCCGACGCGGCCGTGGTCCGGCGGCTGGTGGCGGCCGGCGCCGTGCCGATCGGCAAGACCAATCTGGACCAGTTCGCGACCGGGCTGGTCGGCGTGCGCTCGCCCTATGGCGCGGTGCCGAACAGCTTCGATCCGGCCCGGATCAGCGGCGGTTCCAGTTCGGGATCGGCGTCGGTCGTGGCGCGCGGGCTGGTCCCCGTGGCACTCGGCACCGATACGGCTGGATCCGGCCGGGTGCCCGCCGGGCTCAACAACATCGTCGGGCTGAAGCCGACGCGCGGCGCCCTCAGCGGTGTCGGCGTGGTGCCGGCCTGCCGCACGCTGGATTGCGTCTCGATCATGACCCTCACTGTCGCGGATGCGGCGACGATCTACGGGATCGCCGCCGGCTTCGACGCGGCGGATGGATTGTCGCGCCCGGCACCGTCGGACCAGGCGGCGCGGCACCTGCCCGACCGGCCACGCCTGGGCGTACCCGCCGCCCCGGAATTCTTCGGCGATACGGCGGCCGAGGCCGCATGGGCCGCGGCGCTCGACCGGCTGGTCGGGTTCGGCGCCATACTGGTGCCGCTCGATTTCGAGCCGTTCGACCGGGTCGCGGCCCTGTTGTATGACGGGCCTTGGGTGGCGGAGCGGCTGGCCGCCATCGAACCCTTCGCCAGGGCGAGGCCCGACGACGTCCACCCGGTGGTGCGTGAGATCATCCTGCGCGCGGATGGCTTCTCGGCAGCCGATGCCTTCAACGGGATTTATCGGCTGGCGGAGCTGAAACGCGCCGCCGACGCGCTGATCGCCGGCGTGGATGCGCTGCTGGTGCCGACAGCGCCGCTCCATCCGTCGATCGCCGAGGTCGAGGCCGACCCTATCCGCCTCAACAGCCGCCTAGGCAAATACACCAACTTCGTCAATTTGCTGGATTGGAGCGCCCTGGCGCTGCCCGCCGGTTTCCGCGGCGACGGGCTGCCCTTCGGCATCACGCTGATCGCCCCCGCCTGGGGTGAGGTGGCGCTGGCCCGGTTCGGCCTGGGCTGGCAAGCGGCGGTGGCGCTGTCCCTGGGTGCCACGGGCCGGCCCTTCATGCCGCCATCGGCCGCCCCAACGCCACCAGTCGCCCCAACGCCACCGGTTACCCCCGGGGACCATATCCGCCTCGCCGTGGTCGGCGCGCATCTCAGCGGCATGCCGCTCAACCACCAGCTGACCGACCGGCAGGCCCGGCTGATAGAGACCACCAGGACGGCCGCCACCTATCGACTCTACGCGTTGGCCGGCACCACGCCGCCGAAGCCCGGCCTCGCCCGCGCCGAGGAGGGTGCCGCCATCGAGGTCGAGCTCTGGGACATGCCGCTCGCCGCGTTCGGCTCGTTCGTCGCGGAGATCCCGCCGCCGCTCGGCATCGGCACGCTGGAACTGGCCGATGGAAGGCGGGTTAAGGGCTTCATCTGCGAGGGCACGGCACTCGCCGCCGCCCAAGACATCACCCGGTATGGCGGCTGGCGTGCCTATCTGGCGGCGCGCAGCTAGTTACGCGGCCCGCAGGTCCGGCAACAGGCGTTCGGCCGGGAGGGTGATGGTGACGGCGGTGCCTTGCCCGACGGTGCTGGCGATGCTGAGCCCCCCGCCGTGAAGCTCAACCAGACGCTTGGATAGCGGCAACCCGAGGCCGGTGCCTTCGTATTTCCGGTTCAGTTCGCTGTCCACTTGGCCGAACCGCTCCAGCGCCATCGGAATGTCTTCGGCGGCGATGCCGATGCCGGTATCGGCGACCGTCAGAGCGATCCCCGCCTCGCATCGATATGCGGTGACGATCGCCACGCCGCCGGCAGGGGTGAACTTCACCGCGTTCGACAGGAGATTGAGCAGGATTTGACGCAGACGCCGGCTGTCGGCCCTCACGATGGGCAGGTTCTGGTCGACTTCGCCGCTCATCGTCACGCCGGCCTTGGCAGCCTGCCCCGCGATCATGCGAATGGCCTCGTCGACCAACGCATTAAGATCGACCTCCTCATCCTCCAATTCCAGATGCCCGGTATCGATCTTGGAAAAGTCGAGGATGTCGTTGATGAGACCGAGAAGGTGGTGGCCGCTCCGCAGGATGTCGGCGGCGTAGCCGGTGTAGCGCTGGTCGCCCAGGGGACCGAACAAGCCGTTGGCGAGGATCTCCGAAAAACCGATGATCGCGTTGAGCGGCGTGCGCAGCTCGTGGCTCATGGTCGCGAGGAATTGCGACTTCACCTGGCTGGTCGACGCCACCGCCTCGAGCGCCATCTCAAGGTCCTTCGAGGTCGCTTGGAGGTCGCGTTTCGTTGCCTCGAGTTCGGCCACATAGGCGCGGAGCCGCGCCGCTTCCAGTGTGGCGCGCTCGGCCCGGCGCTGGTCGACGATCGAGCCCGACAGGCCCAGCATGACGATCATCATCATGACGACCGCGATGGCGATCGCGAGCCTTTCCGGGGCGATGAGCAGATCGGAGGGAGCGATGAGCGGATCGAGTTCGAAGCGCACAGCCGCCATCGCCGTGAAGTGCAGTCCGGCGATCGCCACGATCAGCAGAAATGCGGCGCCGATCCGATCGCGAAGATCGGCATCGCGCGCGTGGACGCGAAGCGCCAGCCCGCCGAAGACCACGCCGATGCCGAGCGAGGCAAGCGTCAGAGAAGGATCCCAATGCAATCGAGCCGGCACGCTCAGCGCCACCATGCCGGTAAAATGCATGGCCCCGACCGCGATGCCGAACAACGCACCGCCGCGCAGCGGCGCCCCGGCGCGGAAGGCGACGACGAAGCTGACCCAGACCATCCCGATCGAGAGGGCGATCGACACCGCCGTCAAGCCGATGTCGTATCCGACGGAGAAACCCGGTTGAAAGGCCAGCATGGCGACGAAATGCGTCGCCCACACACCCGAACCGGCGACCAGCGCCGCGGCGCTCACCCCGAACCAGCTTACTTTTCCTGAAGTCCGGTGCGCCCTCGCCGTGAGACTCAAGGCGGTATGGCAGCCGATAAGGCCAATGAGGGCCGCGAGAACAACCAATCTCAGATCGTGTTGCTCGGTGATGCAGCTATAGATCTGGAACATTTTTAGTCAGTTCATCTCGACAATGTTCTTGATCCGCCACTCGAATCTATGCAGGGGAAACCTTCCCAATCTACCTGCGGCCATATTGCTGAATTGTTAACCTGACCGGCTCCCGCGGCGATCTTGGCCGTCGCGGCGGTGAGCGGAATCATGCACACTCGACCGATCCAGGACCAATCACGGGAAAGCCGGGACGCATGACCGATCAGCGGGACGATTATTTCTACGAGCCGTCAAAAGGCCACGGCCTGCCGCACAACCCGTTCAATGCCATCGTCGGGCCACGGCCGATCGGCTGGGTATCGACGCGCGGCAGCGCCGGCGGCCTGAACCTCGCCCCCTACAGCTTCTTCAACGCCTTCAACTACACCCCGCCGATCATCGGCTTTTCCAGCACCGGTGCCAAAGACAGCCTGCGCAATGTGCAGGAAACGAGCGAATTCGTGTGGAACCTGGCAACGCGCGAGCTTGCCGAGCAGATGAATGCGACCTGCGCCGCCGTCCCCTACGAGACCGATGAGTTCGCCTTGGCGGGGCTGACCCCCCTGCCCTCCCGGCTGGTCTCCGTGCCGCGCGTCGCCGAAAGCCCGGTCGCCTTCGAATGCAAGGTCACGGAGATCCTGCGGTTGAAGAGCCACACCGGCACGCCCGCCGAGGCCTGGCTGGTACTGGGCGAGGTGATCGCCGTGCACATCGCCCGGCACCTGCTGAAGGACGGCATCTTCGATACCTTCGGCGCCCACATCATCCTGCGCGCCGGCGGCCCATCAGCCTACGCCGAGATCGGTCCGGAAAACCGCTTCGACATGCACAGACCGCGGTGACCTAAAGTTCCTCTCCGCCCCAACGGGGCGGAGAGGAGAAATACGGCGCCAAATCACACCGCCGGCCGCCGCTCCCGCCAAGCGGTCGCCCGCTCGTAGGCGTGCCCGACGCCCAGCACCAGATCGTCATCGAACGGCCGGCCGACGATCTGCAGGGCGATCGGCAGGCCTGCCGCGTCGAAGCCGCAACACACGCTCAAGGCCGGCTGACCGGTGACGTTGAACGGCAGCGTGGCGCCGGGCTTTTCCAGCAGCCCGTAGGTCCGCACATCCTCGAAGCGCGGAGCCGTGTTCATCGTCGTCGCGGTCAGCAGCGCATCGACGCCCGCCATGGCCGCCAGCACCGCCTGGGTAAGTTCCCGCCGACGGTGCAGGGCGTGATGGTAATCCGCCGCGGTGATCATGGCGCCGACCGTCATGCGCAGCCGTGCCCGCTTGCCATAGAGATGCGGGGTCGCCGCCAGATCCCGCTCGTGGATCGCATAGGCATCGGCGGTGTAGAGCAGGCTGCCGCAGGCGGTGAAGGCGCGCAACGACGGCAGCTCGACCTCGACCAGTTCGGCGCCCAGGCCGCGCAGCACCGCGTAGGCCTCGTCGAGTGCCGCGATCACCGCCGGCTGGGCCTCGTTCTCGACCGTATAGAAATGCCGCACGATACCGAGGCGCTTGCCCTTGAGATCGCTGCCCAGGGCGGCGGCGAAATTCGGCACCGGACGATCGGCCGAGGCCGGGTCGGCCGGGTCGTAGCCCGCCAGGACCTGCATCAGATGGGCGCAATCCTCCGAGGTCCAGGCCATCGGGCCGACATGGTCGAAGCTCTGCGATAGCGGCAGCACACCCATCCGGCTGACCCGGCCATAGGTCGGCTTCAGCCCCGCCAGCCCGCAATAGGAGGCCGGCAGGCGGATCGAGCCGCCGGTATCGCTGCCGGTCGCCGCGATGCACAGACCGGCGGCGACGGCGGCACCCGAGCCGCTCGACGAACCGCCGGTGAAATGACCGGATTTCCAGGGATTATCGGCCGGCGGCGCGAACAGGTCGAAGGACGGCCCGCCGATGGCGAATTCATGGGTCGCGAGCTTGCCCAGCACGATGGCACCGGCCGCCTTCAATCGGGCGACGGACTCGGCGTCCTTGCGGGGTACCCGGTGTTCGAGCAGCCGGGAATTGCCCGTCGTGCGGATGCCGGCGGTATCGAAGATGTCCTTGAGGCCGATCGGAATGCCGTGCAGCGGGCCGCGATACTTCCCGGCGGCGATCTCGGCCTCGGCGGCTTTCGCCTCGCTTCGGGCCTGGTCGGCGGTCACCACCAGATAGGCGTGCAACCGGTCGTTCAGCGCATCGATCCGGGCAAGGCACGCCTCGACCAGATCGACCGGCGACAGCACCCGGTCACGCAACGACCGCGACGCCTCGGCGATCGTCAAAGTGTGGAGATCCGTGGCACTCATCCCGTCAACCCCGCGCCGGGGATGCATAGATCGGCAGCGTCAGGTCGAAGACATGCGCGGGCTCCCGATCGAAGCCACCGCCTGGCGCCGGCTGCCGCACCGCCTCCCTCATCCATTCGACCTGGGCATAGACGGCATAGAGCTCGTCCATGTCTTCGGGCAGCGGCTTGGCGCCGTTGCGGGCGAGCAACGCCTCGAAATCGGCACGGCTGATGGTCGGCGCGGCTGTGGACATGGAGGACCCTTCGTCAGGTTCGCGGGGGGAGTGCCAGAGGAACGAGGTCGCAGTATCAGGGGAAATCGCACGGCGGCGAAACGGCAAAAAACGCAGATGCCATCGTCACGAAGCCATGGGATTGCCCGGCCGATACGCGCGCAGAAACACCGACGTGCCATGGCGTGCCCGGTGGTCGATCTCCGTGGATGTCGGCGGATCCACCAAGCCGAGCGTGAGATGCAGGGGCATCTCGCCGATCCACAAACTGATCAAGTCCTCGGCCGCCTGCGCCGCGTCCCCCACTGCGATGTCGCCGCGCTCGGCGGCGGCGGCGATGATGGCGCACAGGGTTTCCCGCACATGCCCTGGACCGGCCGCGTAGAACCGGCGGGCCAGGATCGGATTCTTCGCCAGCACCCCCATCAGGGCATGGCAGGTGGATGCGATCTTCGGACTGAGCATAAAGCCGAGAAAAGATCGGCCGAAGGCGATGAGCGATGCCTCCAGCTGGCCATCGACCCCTTGCAGACCGGTGAGACCCGCCATCACCATATCCGTGGTCTCTCTGACGCTCGCCTCGAACAGCGAGTCCTTGTCGTGGAAATGGCCATAAACGGTCATCTTCGCGACGCCGGCCGCGACCGCCACCGCTTCCATCGTCACCCCATCATAGCCGCGCTCCATGAACAGCTCGCGCGCCGCCACGATGATGGCGGTCCGCTTCTCCTGGTCTTTCGGCCGGCCGAGGGTTCGCTCGGGTCTGGGTTGCGTCATGCGCGATACATCTTTCTCGTCGAGATACTGGACTGATGGGTATAGATTATCATATATCAGACTCATGAGTCTAGAAATGTGGGCGCGGCTAGCAACGACGATGAACGGTAACACCTTGGCATTGAACACAGACATACGGGATCGGCCGCACCAGCGGCCCAAGCCGCGGATTTGGCCGGCGGTGGCGACCCTTTCGATGCTGACCCTGTCGATGCTGCTGGGGGGATGCACCGTCGGACCGGATTTCGCCAAACCCGCGTCCCCGCCGGTCGACCGCGTCACAGCCGGACCGACCCCGGCGGTGACCGTGGCATCCGAGACCACGGGCGGTACCGCCCAGCATCTGGGCGTCGGCCGCGACATTCCCGGCGACTGGTGGACCCTCTTCCGGTCCCCCCGCATCGAGGCGCTGGTCACCCAAGCTTTGAAGGCCAATCCCGATCTGGCCGCCGCCCAAGCGACGCTGCTGGAGGCGAAGGAGACCATGCGGGCCGAGGAAGGGGCGTTTTTCCCGTCGATCAGCGCCTCGGCCTCGCGCACCCGGCAGAAAGCCTCGCTTGCCGGCACCAAATACCTGTCCAGCAGCTACGACGCCTCGGCGAGCCTCTCCTATACCTTCGACGTGTTCGGTGGCATCAGCCGACAGGTCGAGGAGTTGGGCGCCCAGGCGGATTACCAACAATACGAGCTGGAGGCCGCCTATCTCAGCCTGACCGCGAATGTCGTGACCGCGGCGCTGACCGAGGCCTCGATCCAAGCGCAAATCGACGCCACCCAGGAAATCATCCGGCTCTATCGCGAGGAACTGGACGTGACACAGCGTCGCTTCGCGCTGGGTGGGGTCAGCCGGGCGGATGTGCTGTCGCAGCAAGCCAACCTCGCCTCCGCCGTGGCGACGCTGCCGCCCTTGCAGAAGCAGCTGGAGCAGGAGCGCAATCAGCTCGCGGTCTATCTGGGTGTGACACCCAGCCAGTTCGCCGGCCCGACGCTCGATCTCGCGGCCCTACAGCTACCCGACGATCTGCCGGTATCGATCCCGTCGCAGCTCGTCGAGCAGCGACCGGATATCAAGGCCTATGAGGCGCTGCTGCATTCCGCCACCGCCGCCGTCGGCGTCGCGATATCCAACATGCTGCCCCAGGTTACGCTGACCGCGAGCTATGGGCGCGACGCCGCGAATCTCGGCAATCTGTTCTCACCCGGCGGCGTGGTCTGGAGCCTGGCCAATACGCTGACCCAGCCGATCTTCGAGGGCGGTACCCTGCTTCACAAGCGCCGCTCGGCCGTAGCCGCCTTGCAAGTCGCCGCCGCCCAATACAGCAGCACGGTGAACTCGGCGTTCCAGAACGTCGCGAACGCCATCGTCGCCCTGCAGCGGGATGCCGAAACCCTGCGCGCCGATCTCGATTACGAGCAGACCGCCTTGGCCAGCCTTCAGGTGTCCCGCGCCCAGTACCAGGCGGGCAGCGTCACCTATGTCTCCGTGCTGCAGGCCGAACAGACTTACCAGAACGCGCGCCTCTCCCTGGTCAGCGCGCAGGCTGCCCGCTTCACCGATACGGTGGCGCTATACCAAGCGCTCGGCGGCGGCTGGTGGAACCGAACCGATGTCGACCAGACGGTCGCCACTTGCTGTGGAATCCTGAAATGAACGCTGCGACCTCCCTCACCGCCAACCGCGAAGCGCCCCACCCCAGACGCCCGCGCGTTTGGCTGCGCCTGATCCTCGTCCTGGCGCTGGTCGGGCTGGTGGGCGGTGGGCTGATCGCGATGCATCGCTTCAAGAGCGGCATCCTGAAGCAGGTTTCCGCCAGCATCATCGCGCAGCTGCCCACGGTGGCGACCGCCAAGGCGAGCCTGCGGGACTGGCAGCCGCAACTGAATGCGACGGGGACGCTGCGCGCGATAAACGGCGCCGACCTCTCGGCGGAGGTCAGCGGCATCGTCGACGAATTGCATTTCGAGTCAGGCGACGAGGTGGCGGCCGGGACCCTGCTGCTGCGTCTGCGGCCGAACGACGACGACGCCAAGCTGCAACAGCTTCAGGCGACCGCCGACCTCGACAACATCACCTATCAGCGCGACCTGAAGCAGCTCAGCGCTCAGGGCGTGTCGCAGGCGACCGTCGACACGGATGCCGGCACCCTCAGAAGCGCCCGGGCGCAGGTCGCCGCCCAGCAGGCCGTGATGGCCGAGAAATTCGTGCGTGCGCCGTTCGCCGGCAAGCTCGGCCTGCGTCAAGTCGATCTCGGCCAGTACCTCAGCGCCGGGACCAAGATCGTGACGCTGCAATCGCTCGACCCGATCTACATCGATTTTTACGTGCCGCAGCAAACTCTCGGCCAAATCCACCCCGGCAGCCCCGTAACCGTCCGCGCCGATGGGCTGTCCGGCCAAAGCTTTCCCGGCGAAGTCACCGCCATCAACGCCCAAGCCGATAGCAGCAGCCGCATGGTGCAGATCCGGGCCACGCTGAAAAACCCCGACCACGCGCTGTTGCCCGGCATGTACGCGACGGCCACCGTCGCCTCCGGCGCGCCGCAAAAGCTGATCACGATCCCGCAGAGCGCGGTCAGCTACAACCCCTATGGCAGCCTGGTCTATCTGCTGCGCCCGGACGGCGTCGACGCAGGCGGCAAGCCGAAGCTGATCGCCAAGCAGCAATTCGTCACGACCGGCGCCGCCCGGGGCGATCAGGTGGCGATCCTGAAAGGCATCGCGGAGGGCGACACGGTGGTGACCGCCGGCCAGATCAAGCTGCGCAACGACGTCGCCGTCCTGGTCGACGACAAAGTCCAGCCGACGAACGACGCCAACCCGGCACCGATCGACCAATAGGCAGGACCGGATCATGAAATTCACCGATATCTTCGTGCGCCGGCCGGTGCTGGCCTGCGTCGTCAGCCTGATGATCCTGGTGGTCGGCCTGCGCGCCTTCTCGTCCCTGCCGATCCTGGAATACCCGAAGACCGAGAACGCCGTGATCACGGTTTCCACGACCTATTACGGTGCCGACGCCAACACCGTGGCCGGGTTCGTCACGACACCGCTGGAGAATGCCATCGCCCAGGCGAACGGCATCGACTACATGACCTCGGTCAGCCAGCAGGGCACCAGCACCATCACCCTGAATCTGCTGCTGAATTACGATTCCAACCGGGCCATGACCGAGGTCAACGCCAAGATCAACTCGGTGCTGAACCAACTGCCGAGCGCCGTGCAGCAGCCGGTCATGTCGGTCAAGGTCGGCCAGTCGCTCGACGCGGCGATCATCGGCTTCGCCAGCGACGTGCTGTCGGCCAACCAGATCACCGACTATCTGGTGCGCAACGTCCAGCCCCGCCTGCAGGCGATCGAGGGCGTCCAGACGGCGGAACTGCTCGGCGGCCAGAACTTCGCCCTGCGCGCCTGGCTCGATCCGCAAAAGCTCGCGGCCTATGGCCTGACCGCGAGCGACGTTTCGACGGCGCTGACCAACAACGACTACATCGCCGGTATCGGGACGACCAAGGGCCAGATGGTCCAGCTCAACCTCACGGCGTCGACCAACCTGCATAGCGTCGCCGAGTTCCGCAACCTGGTGGTCAAGCAGGTCAATGGCGGCATCATCCGGCTGGGCGACGTGGCCAATGTGACGCTCGGCGCCGATAGCTACGATTCAGGCGTGTCGTTCGACGGCAAGCCGGGCGTCTATATCGGCATCCAGACCGTGCCGTCGGCCAATCTGCTGAACGTTATCAGCGGGGTGAAGGCGGTCTTGCCAGACATCCAGGCGCAATTGCCTTCCGGGCTCACCAGCGCCGTGATCTATGATTCGACCGATTTCGTGAACAGTTCGATCCAGGAGGTCGGCACGACCCTGGTGGAGGCCCTGGCGATCGTCACCCTGGTGGTCTTCGCGTTCCTGGGCTCGCCGCGCTCGGTGTTCATTCCGGTCGTGGCGATCCCGCTCTCGCTGGTCGGCACCTTCGCGATGATGCTGATCTTCGGTTTCTCCGTGAATCTGCTGACCCTGCTCTCCCTCGTGCTGGCGATCGGGCTGGTGGTCGACGATGCGATCATCGTCGTCGAAAGCGTCAACCGCCATCTGGAGGAGGGCAAGACGCCCATGGCGGCCGCCCTCCAGGCGGCCCGAGAATTGGCCAATCCGATCATCGCCATGACCGTCGTCCTGGTCGCGGTCTATGTGCCGATCGGCTTTCAGAGCGGGCTGACCGGCGCGCTGTTCACCGAATTCGCCTTCACCCTGGTCGGCGCCGTCACGATCTCGGCGATCGTCGCCCTCACTTTGTCGCCTATGATGTGTTCGGTATTCCTGAAGCCCCACCAGGTCGAGGGGCGCGGCTGGCAAGACCGGCTGGTGACCTGGCTCGATCGGGTGTTCGGCGGCTTGCGACGCGGCTACGAGCGGGCGCTGCGCGGCAGCCTCGACACGGTGCCGGTGACGCTGGTGTTCACCGCCTTGGTGCTGGGCAGCCTGTATTTCCTCTACACCAGCGCCGATAGCGAACTCGCGCCGCAGGAGGATCAGGGCGTCATCATCCTGCAGCCGACCTCGGCACCCGACGCCACCCTGCAGCAAAAGCAGATGTTCGGGCAGCAGGTGCAGGGCATCATGCAGCCGCTGCCCGAAGCCCAGCACAGCTTCCAGGTCGAGAGCCCGTCGCAATCGATCGCCGGCATCACCCTGACGCCCTGGGACAAGCGCAACCGCAACGCCACGACCATCCAGCGCGCCTTGCAGGCGCAGTTCGCCACGGTGGCGGGGCAGCGGATCGTGGCCTTCCAACCGCCCGCCCTGCCCGGCGCGCAGGGCCTGCCGATTCAATTCGTCCTGAAATCGACCGAGCCGGTGGAGCAGCTCTTCCCGCAGGCCCAGGCGTTTCTCGCGGCCGCCCTCAAGACCGGGCAGTTCATCTTCCTCGACAGCGACATGAAATTCGATCTGTCGTCCCAGGACATCGAGATCGACCGGGACAAGGCGGCGCAGCTGGGCCTCAACATGAACCAGGTGGGCACCGCGCTAAGCGGTCTGCTGGGCGGCGGCTATGTCAATTATTTCAGCCTGTCGTCCCGCTCGTACAAGGTCATCCCCCAGGTCGAGCAGCGCTCCCGCCTGACCATGGACCAGGTGATGAACTATCAGATCGCGACGGTGAATAACGTGCCCATCCCGCTGTCATCGATCGCCACGGCGCACCGGACGACCGTGCCGGAAACGCTGAACCATTTTCAGCAGATCAACTCGGCGACGATCGCCGGGGTGACGGCACCGGGTGTGGCCCAGGCCGATGCGTTGAAAACCCTGCAGGCGCTCGCGACGGCGACGCTGCCGTCCAACGTATCGGTGGATTACGGCGGGCAGCTGCGCCAATTCGTCCAGGAATCGAGCGGCTTCGTCACCATCTTCGCTTTCGCCCTGATCATCATCTTCCTGGCCTTGGCGGCCTTGTTCGAAAGCTTCCGCGACCCGCTGATCATCCTGATCTCGGTGCCGATGTCGCTGGCCGGGGCGCTGGTGTTCATCAGCCTCGGCATCGGCGGCGCCTCGATCAACATCTATACCGAGGTCGGGCTGGTGACCCTGATGGGACTGATCAGCAAGCACGGCATTCTGATGGTCGAGGTCGCCAACGAGCAGCAGCAGGCCGGCAAGACCAAGCGCGAGGCCATCGTGGCCGCCGCCGGCATCCGCTTGCGGCCGATCTTGATGACCACGGCGGCCATGGTGCTGGGCGTCGTGCCGCTGATCCTGGCCTCGGGCGCCGGTGCGGCCTCACGCTTCAACATGGGCCTGGTGATCGCGACCGGCCTGTCGATCGGCACGCTGTTCACCCTCTTCGTGCTGCCGGCGGTCTACCTGGTGGTCGCGGCGAAGCATGTGGCGCATGAGCACGAGGCGGAGCCCGCGCCGGAGCTTGTCGGCCAGATGTGACGCACGGCGGCTCAACACCGAAGACGGCAACACATCGCGATGGCCCCTAACCTGGTTTCGAGAGCGTCGGCGTTCCGGTACACTTTCGAGGTTCGCGAACGGATCAAACCAACATGCGCGTAGGGTCGACGGCAAAAAAGAGGGTAAGCAGCTGACCCGGCGCTTCGACATCATCTTGGTGGAGATCGCCAAGTTGCGGGACTATTGCCTCAGCGACGCGCATCCGCGTGGACGGCACAAATCTCGCCTCTTCCGGTCTCGTCTGGGACTGACAGCCGACGAAGCTGAGTTACTTCGACAGACACTCCTCGATGCGGCACGGGATCGTCAGAAAGAGTTACAAGCGACTGATAACGACGAGTACGGTCAGCGATACGTCCTGGATTTCCCGATGACCACCGCCATCGGCAGCGCGACGATCCGCTCCGCTTGGATTGTTCCGGCCGGACAGGGCGTGCTACGATTGATCAGTTGTTATGTGCTGTAGCGAAGGACTTGCATTTTGCGGAGGGCTGCTTTGATGCCGCATAGCGACGCTATTCGACTGCTGGATGTTGTGGCCGTTACCGCCGATCTGCCGGATAGGGGTCTTCTGCGCGGCCAGGTCGGAACCGTCGTCGAGACGCTCGCCCCCAACGTCTTCGAAGTAGAGTTCTCCGATGACGAGGGCCGCGCCTACGCTCAGCTCGCCCTCCGCGACAGTCAACTCTTGGTCCTTCACTACCGGCCGCAGCAAGCCGCCTGACCGGCAAAGCCCCCTCCCCTCAAAAAACCTTCGACACCCCTCCGAAGAAACCGCGTCTGGCCCCGTATTGCGGCGCTCCGACGCCGACGCCCGAACCATTGCGGATTTCGTATATCTCGTCGAAGACGTTGATCACGTCGAAGCGCAGTTTCAGTTTCCCGGCATAGGGCAGGTCCAGGCTCTGCGCCACGCCCAGATTGACCGTCACGTAATCCGGCAGGCTACCGCTGTTGGGGTGGTCGGTCGAGGAGCGCAGGCCGCTGCCGAACACCAGGTCGGTGCTGAAGCGGGTCTGGTGCCAGAGATAGGACGCGCCGGCCGACGCGGTATAGGTCTGGTCGTGATCCAGATGGATGTAGTGCTGCGCGATATAGGCGAGATCCTCGGCCGAGAAATTGAATTGCGACGATGAGATACCCTTGCCCTCGGCGACGCTCCAGGCAAAATTGCCGTAGGCGGAGAACGGACCGTCCCGGTAGCTGGCGCTGAGTTCGGCGCCGTATTGCTTGCCGCTGGCGTAGTTGAACGGCGTCAGCACGATCGGCGCGCCGAATTGGCCTTCGTCGATCAGGTTGCGCGACAGCTTGTAATAGGTATCGAGCCCGATGGTGAGGCCGGGGATCACCTTCTGCGAGACGCCGAGATCGAAGTAATGCGCCTTCTCGGCGCGCGGCGTGGTGTTGGTGGTGACCGTGGAAGCGGCGGTCGTGTTGGCGAACTTGCTCACCGTAGCACTACCGACCAGCTCGAAGGGCGGTGGCGTGAAATAGCGCGCATAGCCGCCATGGATGGTCGTCGTATCGGTCGGCTGCCAGATCACGTTGATCCGGGGGCTTGCCTGACTCTCATGGTCGTAGCCGTCGACCAGATCGAATCGGCCGCCGTAATTGACGATCAGAGTCGGCGTCAGTTTCCACTCATCCTGCAGATAGACGCTGTATTGCCAGGCGGTTTTGGCGCTGGTATCGCCGATGGTGATCGGTTGGTCGCTTGTCTGCGCGCCGGTCTGGTCGGTCGGCAGCACCAGGGACGACGTGGTGCTGGTCCCGCGATCCGCCTGGACGACGATGCCCGCCCGCAGAGTATGGGCGACATTCAGCCGATAGGTGCCCTCGGTCTGCACCCCGCCGGCGATATCCCGCTTGTACGCAGTCTGGGCGATGCCGTTATAGAGCAGGTCGCCGGTCGCATCGGGCGTGAAATACAGGCTGGAATACCGCCCGAACCCCGAGACCTGGACATCGAACCGGTCGCTGGAATAGAGGTAGCTCGCGACGCCGTAATGGGTGAGTTCGCGCTGGTTTTCATTCAACTGCTCGCTCGGGAACGTGGTCTGGCCGTTTACCGTCAAGCCGAGCTGGGGTTGCGCCCCGGACTTGTTCGGGATCTGGAACTGCTCCCGCGACGTGCCGAAGATCAGCGACAGCTTGCTGTGGGTGTCGAGGATATCCTCGAAATAAGCGAAGCCCTGCCCCTGATCGGTCCGGTCGTGCAGCGGATCCGATCGGCCATCCGGCGATTCGATGCCAAGGCCGCTTTGCAGGTAAGAGCCGCTGACGAAGTAATTGATGCCGCCGGCCGAACCACCGTACTCGGCGTTTTGCTGCAGCGTGCCATGGCTGCCACCATAGATCCCGACCTCTCCGCCGTTCTCGAACATGCCGGTCTTGGTGGTGATGTCGATGATGCCGGCGGTGCGCAGCCCGTATTCCGCCGGCAGGGCGCCGGTGATCAATTCCACCTTGTCGGCCAGGCGCGGGTTGAGCGTCTGCCCGAAGACGCTGATCCCCTCGGGCAGGATGATCCCGTTGAGGCGGTATTGCAGGTTGTTGTGCTCGCCGCGGATATGCAGTTGCCCGAATGAATCCTGGGCGACGCCCGGCGCCTGCAGCATGACCTGGTTCAAGGGGGTATTGGCCCCGCCAGGCTGCGCCTCGATGGCGGCGCCGCCGATCGAATAGGTCGACGCACCGGTCTGAGTTTGGATGCCGGTCCGCGCGGCCGTCAGGTGGCGGGCGGTGATGGTGATTTCCTGAATTTCGGTCGGCACCAGATGCAGATCGGCCTCCACCGCCGTGGCACCGATGGTCACCGGGACGCCGTCCCGCCCCGCCTCGTCGCTCGCCCCCAGCACCGAATAGTCGCCCGCCGGAATGCCGGTCAGCCGATAGGCGCCTGTGGCGTCGGTGGTCGTCTCGGCAACCTGCTTTCCATCCTGGGCCTGCAAGGTGACCGATGCCTTGGCGGCCGGCTTGCCCGCCGCGTCGAGGACACGACCCGAGAGATCGGCGGCCAGCGCCGGGATAGCCGTCATCACAGCCGCGCCGAGCGCCGCCGATAGGGAAAACCACCTCATAATCTCTCCTAATAGAATGTTATAATATTAAATTTTATCCGCATGCCTGGGGTGTCACCCATGCATTTCCCTGCGCGTTGCGACGGCTGGTCACCGTCCCGCGGATCGATTAAAGATACATTATAACATTATCTGTCGAGCACAATTTTGCGGCCGCGTTACCGGAGAACCCCATGAAGCCACTTCCCCGCCTCGCCACTCTCGCAGCTCTGCTGATCGCCCCTTTGGCGGCGCAGGCGGCGGGACAGCCGGTCAAGATCGTCGCGGCCGAGAATTTCTACGGCGACATCGCCAAGCAGATCGGCGGGCCGGATGTCGAGGTCGCCAGCATCCTCAGCAACCCCGATCAGGATCCCCATCTGTTCGAGGCGAGCCCCTCCGTCGCGCGCGCCCTATCGGGGGCGCAAATCGCGATCTATAACGGCATCGACTACGATCCCTGGATGGAAAAACTGCTTGGCGCCGCCCGCTCGACCGACCGCAAGACCATCGTCGTCGCTGACCTCGTGGGGAAAAAACCCGGCGACAATCCGCATATCTGGTACGGTCCGGACACCATGCTGGCCCTCGCGACATCGCTGACCGAGGCGCTCGCCGCCCGCGACCCCGCGCATAAAGCCGGGTTCGAGCAGCGGTTGGGACGCTTTCAGGACTCCCTCAAGCCGGTACAGGCGAAGATCGCCGCCCTGCGCCAGCGGCTCTCGGGCACCCCGGTCACCGCGACCGAGCCGGTGTTCGGCTATGTGTTCGACGCGTTGGGCATGCAGGTCAGGAACCAGTCGTTTCAGCTCTCGGTCATGAACGACACGGAGCCGAGCGCCTCCGACATCGCGGCTTTCGAGAACGACCTGAAGACCCATCAGGTGAAGCTGCTGGTCTATAACAGCCAGGCGAGCAGCCCGATGGCCAAGCGCATGGAGCAGATCGCGAAGAAGTCCCATGTCCCGGTGGTCGGCGCCACCGAGACCGAACCCGCCGGCAAGACCTATCAGGCCTGGCTGTCGGGCGAGTTGGATGCGATCGATCGGGCGCTTCCCGCATCGTGACATCGCTGGAGCTTGACGACGTTACCTTGACCTTGGGCGGGCGCGCGGTGCTGGCCGGCGTCACCCTGGCGATCGGCGCGCGGGAATTCGTCGGCGTGCTCGGCCCGAACGGCGCCGGCAAGACGACGCTGATGCGCGGGATATTGGGGCTGGTGCCGGCGAGCCGCGGCACCATCCGGGTGCTGGGCAAGCCGGCGGCGCGGGGCAACCCGTCGGTGGGCTATATGCCCCAGACGCGCAACGCCGCCGGCGCCCTGCGGCTCAGCGGCTGGGACTTCGTCGCCCGGGTGTGCGACGGCCACCGCCTCGGCCTGCCCTTCCTCGACGAGGCCGGCCGGCGGGAGGTCGATTGGGCGTTGGAGATGGTCGGCGGCCGCGATCTGGCGCGCCGCCCCTTGAGCGAGCTGTCGGGGGGCGAACGGCAGCGCCTGCTGCTGGCACAGGCCCTCATCGGCCGGCCGCGCCTGCTGCTGCTCGACGAACCGCTGATCAGTCTCGATCCCCACCATCAGCGCGCCGTCGTCGATCTGGTGAAGTCGCTTCAGGTCGAACTCGGCATCACGGTGCTGTTCAGCACCCACGAGCTCAACCCGCTGCTGGGTGCGATCGACCGCGTGCTCTATCTGGGCCGGGGCCAGGCCGCGCTCGGTACGGTCGACGAGGTCATCACCGGCCCGGTCCTGTCCCGGCTTTATGGTTCCGAGATCGACGTCGTCCACCTCAACGGGCGGATCTTCGTCATGTCCGGCGAGCATGATCTGGAACGTCACGAGCACCGCCACGATGCTTGACTATGATTTCATGCGGAACGCCTTCATGGCGGCGACGATCGTCGCGGTGGTCGCCGGTCTGGCCGGCTATTTCCTGGTTCTGCGCGGCCAAACCTTCGCCGGCCATGCCCTGTCGCATGTCGGCTTCACCGGGGCCACTGCCGCGATCCTGCTCGGCGTCACGCCGCTCTCGGGGCTGATCCTGGTGACGATCGCCGGCGGGGTCGGCATGGGCTTGCTCGGCGATCGGCTGCAGAACCGCGACGTGGCGATCGGCATCGTGCTGTCCCTGGCGCTGGGCCTCGGCTTGCTGTTCCTGCATTTCTTCGTGGCCTATGCCACCCAGGCGACCGCGCTGCTGTTCGGCAATGTGCTGGCGGTCGATACCGACACGATCTGGGTCCTGCTCGGCCTCGGCATCGTCTGCGTCGTGGCCCTCGCGATCATCTCCCGGCCCTTGCTGTTCGCCAGCCTGCAGCCGGAGCTGGCCGAGGCCAAGGGCGTGTCGTTGCGGCTGTTCTCCGTGCTGTTCCTGGCGATCGTCGCCCTGGCGACCGCGGAATGCGTGCAGATCGTCGGCGTCCTGCTGGTGTTCAGCCTGATGGTCGGCCCGGCCGCCGCGGCGCAGCAGCTGACCAGTTCCATCGCCAAGGGGCTCGCCATCTCGGTCGCCCTGGCGCTCGCCGAAGCCTGGCTCGGCATCACCCTCGCCTTCTATACCGACTGGCCGACCAGTTTCTGGATCACGGCGCTCAGCGCCGCGATCTACCTGGCGGCGAGCGGCGTGCGGGCGGGATTGGGGCGGCGCCCCGTGGGACCGATGGCCAACTGATTTTAGCCGGCTGAATTCAGGCCGTCGCCAGCGACGCCAGGCGGCCGGCTAGATAGGCGCATTGACGGCGCAGATCCGGTACCGAGGTCATCTCCCAGAAGGCGCCCCTGGTGACCGGGCCGACCGCGAACAGGCGGCGCGAGATGGCGCCGGCGCGATCCACGAGGGCGCAGCCCGTGGTCACGTCCAGGCCCAGGCGATGCGTATCGGGCCGCACGGTTCCGGCAGCCAGCAAACCGCTGATCAGCGGATCGGCGAGGCGCGTGTAGTCCGATCCGGGGCCGGTGCAATTGATCGCCCGGGCGACACGCAGCCGCTCCACCCGGTCGCTGCCGCGCGGGCGATATGTCGCCTCGATCCCCTCGCCCGCCGGCGCGTAGGCGTCGAGGTTTCCGGCATGAAGCTGGAACTGGCCGCTCGCCCGGGCCGCGTCGATCCGATCGGCGACCGGGCCGGCGATGCGATGCCGGTGCACGTCCCACCATGGCCGTCCGTGCCGCAGAAAGCGGCTGCGATCCGTCGGCGACATCGCCTGCCAGATATCCTGGATGAAGGGGCGCATCCCATCGAGGAGCGACCGCCAATCGCCCCCACCAGCCATATGTCGCCTGGCCGCATGGCGGAGGTCATGGGCCAGCGCCACGACCCCGGTCGGCAGCGGATCGGTCACGTCGGCTACCGGCACGGCCCCATCGGCATGCCGGCGGGGTAGCAAACCACGGCGGGAGATCGCGTGGATCGGGCCGGTATGGCCCTGATCGAGCAGGCTGATCACCACATCGATGGTGGTCAGCCCGGTACCGATCAGCAGGACCGGCGCGGCGCGGTCGAGCGCGCTCAGCGCATCGGTCGCCCAAGGATCGGCCCGGTAAGAACCGGTCGCGTAGCCCGCGGGATTGGTCAGCGGCAAAGGCTGCGGCGGGAAATTACCCGTGGCGAGGACGACAAGATCGGCACGCACCCGATCGCCGCCCTCGATCTTAAGGGTGCAGCCCTCACCATTGGCCGCCAGCGACACGACATCGCCCCGGAGCAGCGTCAAGCGCCCGCCGGTACTCAGAGCCTCGTCCAGCCGGTTTCTAAGATAGGTGCCGTAGAGGCGGCGCGGCACGAAGCTGTCGGCGGTTGGCGCGGCGCCTAGACACTCCGCCTCGGGCAACGCCCGAAGCCAGTCCAGAAAATCGTCGGGCCGGTCTTCGAAAGCGCTCATCCGGCCGGCCCGGACGTTGAGCAGGTGGCTGGAATTCTCCGTGCCATAGGCCACGCCGCTCCCGACCTTCGCTTGGCGTTCGATCAGGTGAATACGGGTGGCGGGCGGACATCGGTGCGCAAGGTGCCACGCCAGCAGGGTGCCGCTGAACCCGGCGCCGATCACCGCGATCGATGTCGTGATCATACTTTCCTCTCCCCCGCCAAAACCACGGCACCGACGCTACGGCAGCCGGCGCTCTGGCAAAACATTAATCGCGCAGCCTATCATCCAGCTTGGCATCGACCACAGCGGAGCACGGCGCGACATGGCCTCGACGATCAATGGAATGTCGGCGGTGGAGTTGGCACAGGCCTTCGAGGCGCGCCGTCTGTCGCCGGTCGAGGTGCTCGACGCCTCACTCGACCGGCTCGCCGCCGTCGACCCCGCCCTGAACGCCTTCTGCCTGGTCGACGAGACGACCGGCCGGCACATGGCCAAGGCCGCCGAGGCGCGCTGGCACCGGGGCGAGCCGCTGAGCCCGCTCGACGGCGTGCCGATCGCGCTCAAGGATACCGCGCACGCGATCGGATGGCCCACACGCATCGGCTCACGCACGACATCGATCGATCCCAGCACGGTGGATGCGCCCGGCATCGCCCGTCTGCGCGAAGCGGGGGCCGTCTTCTTCGGCAAGACCACCACGCCGGAATTCGGCTGGAAGGGCCTGACCCATGGGCCGTTGACCGGCATCAGCCGTAACCCCTGGGACGCCTCGAAAACCCCCGGCGGATCGAGCGGCGGCGCCGCGATCGCGGTGGCCACCGGCATCGTTCCGCTGGCGACCGGCGGTGACGGCGGCGGCTCGCTGCGCATCCCGGCCTCGTTCTCCGGCGTTTACACCGTAAAGCCGAGTTTCGGCCTGGTTCCGAGTTTCGCCGCCAACCTCGGCTCGCTCCCCGTGTTCGGCGGGCTGTCGCGCAGCGTGATGGACAGCGCCGTCTTCCTGCGGATCATCAGCCGGCCGGATCCGCGCGACGCCTTCGCGATCCCGTTTCGCGACATCGACTATACCGCCTCGCTTGCCGGCGGCGTCGCCGGGCTGCGGGTCGCCTATTCACACGATCTGGGCTTTCCGATCGTCCATCCGGAGGTGGCCGCCGCCGTCGCGGCCGGCGTCGAGCATCTGTCGCGGGCCGGCGCCCGCGTCGAGGAGGTGTCGCTCGACCTCTCGGGCGCGCGGCGCGTCATCGAGATCATCTGGCAGGCGGGCTTTAGCGGCATGCTGAGACATCTGTCCGAGGCGGCGCGGCAGCTCCTGGAGCCGGACCTGCTCGACGTGGTGCTGTCGGCGCGGGCCCTCGGCGCCGAGGATCTGCAATGGGCCCATGACGAATGCCGCGCCCTCGGCACCCGCATGCAGGCGCTCCACCAGGATTACGACCTGCTGGTCACGCCGACCATCCCGATCCCGGCTTTCGAGGTCGGCATCAACACGCCTGACCCGGCCGCCTATCCGCATTGGTTCGATTGGACGCCCTTCACCTGGCCGTTCAACCTGACCGGCCAACCGGCCGCCTCGATCCCCTGCGGCTTCACGACGGGTGGCTTGCCGATCGGTCTGCAAATCGTCGCCGCCAAATTCCGCGAGGACCTGATCTTTCGGGCAAGCCAGGCGGTCGAAGA